>NZ_CP088245.1:3671785-4277500 GCF_021117275.1 Metabacillus sp. B2-18 | reverse complement strand
CCCGTTGTCGCGAAGGCTGAGCTGTGATGGCGAGGGAACTATAGTACCGAAGTTCCTGATTCCACACTGCCAAGAAAAGCCTCTAGCGAGGTGAGAGGTGCCCGTACCGCAAACCGACACAGGTAGGCGAGGAGAGAATCCTAAGGTGAGCGAGAGAACTCTCGTTAAGGAACTCGGCAAAATGACCCCGTAACTTCGGGAGAAGGGGTGCTTTTTAGGGTGAATAGCCCGGAAAAGCCGCAGTGAATAGGCCCAGGCGACTGTTTAGCAAAAACACAGGTCTCTGCGAAGCCGCAAGGCGAAGTATAGGGGCTGACGCCTGCCCGGTGCTGGAAGGTTAAGGGGAGAGGTTAGCGCAAGCGAAGCTTTGAACCGAAGCCCCAGTAAACGGCGGCCGTAACTATAACGGTCCTAAGGTAGCGAAATTCCTTGTCGGGTAAGTTCCGACCCGCACGAAAGGCGTAACGATCTGGGCACTGTCTCAACGAGAGACTCGGTGAAATTATAGTACCTGTGAAGATGCAGGTTACCCGCGACAGGACGGAAAGACCCCGTGGAGCTTTACTGTAGCCTGATATTGAATTTTGGTACAGCTTGTACAGGATAGGTAGGAGCCTGAGAAGCCGGAGCGCTAGCTTCGGTGGAGGCGTCGGTGGGATACTACCCTGGCTGTATTGAAATTCTAACCCACAGCCCTGATCGGGCTGGGAGACAGTGTCAGGTGGGCAGTTTGACTGGGGCGGTCGCCTCCTAAAATGTAACGGAGGCGCCCAAAGGTTCCCTCAGAATGGTTGGAAATCATTCGTAGAGTGTAAAGGCACAAGGGAGCTTGACTGCGAGACCTACAAGTCGAGCAGGGACGAAAGTCGGGCTTAGTGATCCGGTGGTTCCGCATGGAAGGGCCATCGCTCAACGGATAAAAGCTACCCCGGGGATAACAGGCTTATCTCCCCCAAGAGTCCACATCGACGGGGAGGTTTGGCACCTCGATGTCGGCTCATCGCATCCTGGGGCTGTAGTCGGTCCCAAGGGTTGGGCTGTTCGCCCATTAAAGCGGTACGCGAGCTGGGTTCAGAACGTCGTGAGACAGTTCGGTCCCTATCCGTCGTGGGCGTAGGAAATTTGAGAGGAGCTGTCCTTAGTACGAGAGGACCGGGATGGACGCACCGCTGGTGTACCAGTTGTCTTGCCAAAGGCATAGCTGGGTAGCTATGTGCGGAAGGGATAAGTGCTGAAAGCATCTAAGCATGAAGCCCCCCTCAAGATGAGATTTCCCATCACATTAGTGAGTAAGATCCCTGAAAGATGATCAGGTTGATAGGTCAGAGGTGGAAGCGCGGTGACGTGTGGAGCTGACTGATACTAATCGATCGAGGACTTAACCTAAATAGAAAAGTGGAAGAAGCCCGTTCAAATCCATAGGGAATTGGAGCGATCGAGATGAAGTCGTTCTTTGACTTCTTCGAGAGAGTGAAATTACCGTAGGATTTGGCTTCTGGAACTGGACATGTAAGAACGTTGAACTCAGTAGTGAATTGAATTGTGAATCGTTATCTAGTTTTGAGGGAATATGTATTCCTGAAAACTTTATACAAAGTAAAAGGGTTTCGAGGAACGAACAGTTCATCGGAAGCCGTAAACCACATTATTTGGTGATGATGGCGAAGAGGTCACACCCGTTCCCATGCCGAACACGGAAGTTAAGCTCTTCAGCGCCGATGGTAGTTGGGGGTTTCCCCCTGTGAGAGTAGGACGTCGCCAAGTAAGATGAAAAAGAGATCAGTAGAGATACTGGTCTTTTTTTGTTTTGTTAAAAGGTAATTAAACCGAAGGTTTGTATGTGGAAATTAGATACAAAGTAAGACTACTAGCCTGAGGCTTGGGAGAAGCAAGAAGGTCAAGGAAGCGCAGGGAGTGAAGACCGGAGTGTGCGGTCTTGGCACATGAGGATCTGAACGAACAAGCTGACGCGGAGATTCGCCGCTTATCGTAAGCCGATAGTCCGAACACGGAAGTTAAGCTCTTGGGCCGATGGTAGTTGGGGGTTTCCCCCTGTGAGAGTAGGACGTTGCCAAGTAAGAAGAAGAAAAGATCAGTAGAGATACTGGTCTTTTTTTGTATAGTAAACAAAACTGAGAGTTGAAATTGAGAAGCAAAGAATAAATAAACCTACTAGCCTGAGACTGGGGTGAAGCAAGAAGAACAAGCTGACGTGGAGATATTCTCTCTTTCTCAACCACCTGTGTCGTTCATCCTCCTTATGAACGACACTACACGCTCTTATCCAACCACTTTAGTCGTTCATTCTCTTAGGAACAACACTTTGTAGCTTATCGCATGCCTTAGTCCGAACACGAAAGTTAATTTAAGTATGAATGCTAATTTAATATGTACAAAGATGATTATATTAGAATGTACAGTTTTGTGATGTACATGCACTTAGCTTGAGGTAGATAAGAATTCATGTGCAAAATGGAGAAAAGCGACACCATTCTACAAAAAACGGGGAGTGACAGTCACCCCCCACACCACAGTGCTCACCCCACAACAGGCCCCCCCACAAAACACGCACACAAAACATCAATTTCCTCTTGATTATTCATCTAACTTATTATAAAATTAGAAAAATCAGATTAGTATAAATTATTGAAACACTGTGAATGGGAATATTAAGGAAAATAGATTGTTTAGAGAGCTGTCGGGTGGTGAAAGACAGTCAATTGATTCCCCAACTCGCCCAGGAGTGGTAGGACTGATATGTAGGTCTTAACGGATGACTACCGTAATAAAGTCTCAAAGTGGGTTCGTTTATTTAGTGATGAACCAAAAAGAGTGGTACCACGAAGGTTATAGCCTGTCGTCTCTTATGAGATGATAGGCTTTTTTATTTGAATAATAATGGAAAGGCGGTATTTTAAATGAAAAATATTGATAAGTATTCTAGAGGTTATTTTATGCCTCCAGTGACTAGCTTAAAATGGACGCAGAAAGAGTATATTACGGAAGCTCCTACTTGGTGTAGTGTGGATCTGCGCGATGGAAATCAGGCGTTGATTGTGCCTATGAGCTTAGAAGAGAAGTTAGAGTATTTTCAATTGCTGTTGGAAGTTGGTTTTAAGGAAATAGAAGTTGGTTTTCCAGCTGCATCTGAAACGGAATATGCTTTTTTACGTACATTAATTGAACAAGATTTAATACCGGATGATGTAACAATCCAAGTGTTAACACAGTCAAGAGATCATATTATTAAGAAAACATTTGAGGCTCTAAAAGGTGCGAAAAAAGCAGTGGTTCACCTATACAATTCAACATCTGTAGCACAGCGTGAGCAAGTGTTTAAAAAATCGGAAGAACAAATTATTGATATTGCAGTAACTGGAGCAAAGCTACTTAAAAAATATGCTGCTGAAACGGAAGGAGATTTCCAATTTCAATATTCTCCGGAAAGCTTCACAGGCACAGAAGTGGAGTTTGCACTTGAAATTTGCAATCGTGTGTTAGATGAATGGCAACCTGATGCGGAAAACAAGGTCATTATCAATTTACCAGCAACAGTATCAATGTCTATGCCTCACGTCTACGCTAGCCAAATCGAGTATATGAGTGAGAATCTTAACTATCGGGACAATGTAATCCTTTCCCTTCATCCACATAATGACAGAGGAACAGGTGTAGCAGACGCAGAGTTAGGAATGCTAGCTGGTGCACAGAGAGTGGAGGGAACATTGTTTGGAAATGGAGAAAGAACAGGTAATGTGGACATTGTTACACTTGCGTTAAACATGTTTTCACATGGTGTTGATCCAAATCTAAATTTAGAAAATATCCCAAACATTATTAAACAGTATGAGAAACTAACAAGAATGACCGTTCACGAAAGACATCCTTATGGAGGCGAACTTGTTTTTACAGCATTTTCTGGTTCTCATCAGGATGCGATTGCAAAAGGAATGAAATGGCGTGAAGAGAAAGAACGTCAGTACTGGAATGTTCCATATTTATTAATAGATCCAATGGATATTGGTAGACAATATGAGGGAGATATTATTCGTATTAATAGCCAATCAGGTAAAGGTGGAATTGGCTATGTGCTTCACCAAACATATGGACTTGATTTGCCTGTTGAAATGCGTGAAAGCTTTGGATATCACGTTAAAAATATTTCGGATCGAAAACATAAAGAACTTATGCCAAACGAAATCTATGACATTTTTATTAATGACTTTGTCAATATTAATACACCTGTCGAGTTTATTGATTACACGTTCACTCAAAATGCTCATTATGAAACAGCAGTTATGTTTAAAGTGAATGAACAAGAATACAAGTTAAGTGGAACAGGAAACGGAAGACTTGATGCGATTAGTAACGTACTTCAGGAGCAACTTGGTTTCCGTTATAAAGATTTAATGTATAAGGAACATGCGCAAAACATAGGCTCAGAATCTAACGCTGTATCTTATGTTGGGATCACTGCTTTAGATGGTGCAGTCTATTGGGGATGTGGAATAGACGCTGATATTATGACATCCTCAGTAAAAGCTCTGTTCAGTGCTGTTAATAATATGATATCCAACAAAGAAATTTCTATAGAAAAAGAGACAGAGTCTGTTTCTTCTAAATAATAAAAACAAAAAAGTCGATAACTATTATCGGCTTTTTTGCTGTAACACTCACAAATAGTTTGTGAGTGTTACAAATAAAAATTAATATTTAACCTTTTCAAGTCTTTCAAAGCCGTTTTTAACTGCTTGAATATATTCATTTGTGGCGCGAATTGATAGATCAGCATCTGGATTTATTCCTTCAAACCCGTGATAGGCTCCAGGATATAAATGAAATTCAACATCTACACCAGCCTGTGCAAGTTTGGTTACATAAGATAAAGTTTCATCTCTGAAAGGATCTAATTGCCCTACACATGTGTAGGTGTATGGTAAATGACGATAATCTTCAGCTCGTGCAGGAGCTGCATAAGCAGGGATGTTATCTTTTCCATATAATTCTCCCAAATACATCTTCCAGCCTGCTTCATTTGTTTTTTGATTCCAAACAAACCCATCTTTAATTTCGTTTGTAGAAGGTGAGTTATTTTGATCATCAATCATTGGATAGAGTGGCATTTGGAAACAAAGGGAAGGATATTGCCGATCGCGAGCTAATAATGTTAAAGCTGCTGTTAATCCTCCCCCAGCGCTAGCACCTGCAACACCAATTCTGTTCGAATCAATATTTAATGAATCTGCATGATCTGCCATCCATTTTAAAGCAGTGTAACAATCCTCTATCGGTGCTGGGTAAGGGTGTTCAGGAGCCAGACGATAGTCTACTGAAACAACTACACAATTAGCTTTTTTTGCAAACCTCATACAGAGATCATCATTATCATCTATTGATCCTAAAATATATCCACCCCCATGGATCCATAACAGAGCAGGTAAAGATTCGGTATGTGACTTTTGACCATAAATTCTTATTGGTAATGGGTTTGAATCTGGTCCAACAATAATTTCATCAGTTAATGAAAGAGATTCATCAACAACAGTAGGTTGCCTCATCTGAGCTGCGCCTTCTCGAAGTGCTGGCAAATATTCTGGGCGTATATCTAAATCTTGAAACATTTCTAAGCCTTGTACTAACTCGGGGTTTACGCGGTTCTTCATTTTTAACACTCCTTCCCTCAAATTTGTATGCGTTTACAAAAAATGTGAAGTGTGTCTAAGAAGTAAAATTGTGGAGAATCATCACAAGTAGAATTATAAAGTGAATATGTGAGAATTGTAAATAAAGTATTCAGAAAAAAACTACATTAAGTGGAAAACTTAACACTTAATCTTACCAAATAATTAGATTAAACTTATAATAGGAATATCTTAACAAATCTAAAGCAATCTAAAATCCTCCAAACATAGAGGTGATTCCTTGAAGTTAACCTTTTTAAACAGCCTTAGGCTAGTTATGTTTATTTTAATGAGTTATATATACTATCAATCTGTTGAAAGTCATACAACCATTCAATTAGTTTATACAATTATAGCAGGAGTGGGATTTTGTTTTAATCACTTATTTATGGGGAGTCAGGCTGGAAAAAGATATTACTTGATTCCACTTGCTTTAGATTCTCTTCTAATCATTGGATTTGTTTTTCTCTTTCCTGAATCGACTCTTTATTTAATTTTGTTTGGTGTAAATGCAGTCACACTATTCTTAGTGGCTGAAAGTAAGAAGACGCTTTGGTTATGTTCACTTGCGTTTTTCGTTCTTTGGGGTATTTGTAATATCTATACCTTTTATGTTACAGGCAATTTTAGCGTGATGAATAATGTGATCAACTTCACGTTTATTGTGTTTGCAGCGGTAGTTGGTAGGTTACTACATAAGTTAATTTATGCTCAGGAGAAGATTGAAAGTCAGTATAAAGAGCTTAACCAAACTCATGATGCTCTAAAGGTTGCTCATGAAAAGCTTCATCATTATTCAAATCAGGTGGAGGAGTTAACGCTTATTCGAGAGCGCAATCGAATATCAGGTGAAATTCATGATACTGTTGGACATAAGATGACTGCTTTACTGGTTCAGTTGCAGGTTGCTAAAGAGTTGCAAAATTCACAACCTGAGAAAAGCAGGGAAACAATCCTGCTTTGTGAGGAATTGGCGCGGAATACTCTCCAGGAAATTCGTCTATCAGTGCGTACCTTAAGGGAGGACCGTCAGCCACAGTCATTTCTATCCACAGTAAGAAAGATACTAGAAGACTACAAGATGATGACTGGGTTAACATCAACTTTGTCTGTAAAGGGTGAGGCTACAAGTATTCCAGCTTCCATCCAATTAGATTTAACTCGTATAATACAGGAATCTATAACTAACTCGGTCAGACATGGGCAGGCAAACGAGTGCAGTGTTATTCTGGTAATAACAGATTCAAATATTGATATCTTTATTAAAGACAACGGAACAGGTGCAACAACAGTTAGTCCTGGCTTCGGATTAAAGAATATGAGAGAAAGAGTTCATGAACATGGTGGAAGCATTATGTTTGAAAGTGCAGCTTCTAATGGGTTTATTGTAAAAGCACAATTTCCACTTAAAGAGATACAGTGGCAAATGGGGGGAGCTTAGTGGTTAAGTTATTAATTGTTGATGATCAGGAATTGATGAGAGATGGACTTGCAACCATCCTTAATATGAAATCTGAGCTTGAGGTTGTTGGTGTGGCATCAAATGGTCAGGAAGCTTTTGAAAAGGCTAGTGACTTGATGCCAGACATTGTTTTAATGGATATTCGTATGCCTGTGGCAAACGGGGTAGAGGGAACTAAGTTGATTACATCCAAATATCCTGGTATTAAAGTGCTTATGCTCACGACCTTTCATGATAGTGCTTTAATTTTTGAAGCGCTTGAAGAAGGGGCGAGCGGATATTTGTTAAAGGATATGCCGACAGATGCTATTGTGCAGGCAATCATGACAGTTCAATCAGGTGGAATGGTTCTTCCAAAAGAGTTAACAGCTGATATTGTGAGAGAAATGAGAAAAAATCAAACTGCTGAGCAATCTACTGAAATTCCTGAAGTCATCAAAGAACTTACAGAACGGGAGATTGAAGTGTTAAATAAGCTTGGACTAGGCTTAAACAATAAAGAAATAGCCTCTCAATTATTTATTTCAGAGGGAACCGTGAAAAATCATGTTTCAAATTTGATCAGCAAGCTTAACTTAAGAGATCGAACACAAGCAGCCATTTTTGCTGTAAGATATAACATTACTACCTTCTGATCGATGACTTTTGGCATATATGACTATGAAATACAGCTAATATAGCTGTGTTTTTTTTATGGAATTTTCTATCTGCAGAGGGATTTAGAAGGAAAGATATCGCGCTATACTTTAGATGTTGATAAACAAGATTAAAATGTCGATCCAGTGAGGATGTGGAGATATGTTAGAAGTTAGAGAGCTGAAGAAAAGCTATGGAAAAAAAGAGGTAGTAAAAAATGTTTCGTTTACGATTGAAAAAGGTGAGGCGTTTGGTCTGTTAGGTCCCAATGGAGCGGGAAAATCAACGACCATTTCAATGGTATGTGGACTAATTCCTTATGATAATGGTGATGTATTTGTTGGGAATGAATCGGTAAAAACATCACCGATAAGCATTAAGAAAAAAATAGGAGTGGTCTCACAGGAAATTGCTCTTTATCCAACGATGTCAGCAAAAGATAATCTTCTATTCTGGGGTAAAATGTATGGCCTTTCAGGTTCTCAAGCAAAAAAACGAGTAGAAGAAGTACTAGAGATTGTTGGATTAAAGGAACGTGGAAAAGATCGAATTGAGACTTTTTCGGGAGGAATGAAGCGAAGAATCAATATTGGGGCAGCTTTAATGCATGAACCAGAATTACTTATTATGGATGAACCAACTGTTGGCATTGATCCACAGTCAAGAAATCATATCCTTGAAACTGTGAAAGCTTTGAATGAAAAAGGTATGACGATTATCTACACAAGTCATTACATGGAGGAAGTAGAGTTCCTTTGTAATCGTGTTGGAATTATGGATCATGGAGAGGTAATGGCCATTGGCACAAAAGCAGAGCTATGTAATAGGTTAGCGGGAAGTAGCTTTGTTCAAATCAATGTTGAAAAGATGACAGACGAGGCAAGGGGAGCAATAAAACAAGTGCATGGTGTGACCCAAGTTGTATACAAAGAAGATTCAGGGCTTCTTGAGGTTTTCTCTCATAATCCTCAAGAAGCATTGGGATCTATTATCACAGCAGCTGTTAATCAAGGGTTAAAGATTGAAGCTGTTAAAATCGAAGAAGCAAATCTTGAAACATTATTCCTGCAGTTAACTGGAAGATCTTTACGAGACTAGGAGAAGTGATAAGATGTTCACAATTGCTTGGAAAGATATGAAAATCAGATTAAAAGACCGAAAATCTTTTATCACTCTATTATTAATGCCGATCGTCTTAACAATGATTTTAGGTTCAGCTCTTAGCGGTGTATTCGGTGAAGATGGAACACTACCTGAAACATCGGCTGGTATCGTTGTGTCTTCTACTGATGAGGTTACAGATCAATTTATTCAAGACGTTCTTCAAGGAAAAGAATTACGAGATAGTATAACAGTGAGTGAGTTTAAAACAGAAGAGGATTTAAGAGTGGCTTTGGAAAATCAGAAAGTAGATGTTGGCTTGATTCTGCCTGTTAACTGGGGAGAAGGGTTAATGAAGGGAGAAGAAAAGACGGTAAAAATTTTAAAAGATCCAGCAAAAGAAATTCAAGCTACTATTCTTAGCTCAATAACTGAATCTTTTGTTGATCGGATCACAACAGTATCAGCTGCTGCGGGTACAGTTGCTGATAAGCTTTTAACTGTCGTTCCAGTTTCAAATCAAAATTTGAATTCAGCCGATATGATAACGAATCTTGTAGATGATCTTACGAAAATTGCAGGATCAAAAGTGAGTGCAGTTATAAGTGAAAGGGACGGTAAGGAACCAATTTCGGGAATGCAATATTATGCAGCTGCAATGGGGGCTATGTTTATTTTATTCAATACAACCATTGGAGCAAAAACAATTATTCAAGAGAGAAAAACAGACACATTAGCTCGACTAATGTGCACTCCAATTAGACATTCATCTATTATGATCGGAAAATTCCTTGGAACTTTTTCTTTTTCCCTCCTGCAATTTATTGTGTTTGTCATAACCACTCATTATCTATTTGGAGTAGCATGGGGAAACAACATCCTGCAGCTTCTTGTAGTTGGAATAGCATATTCAGTAGCTGTAGCGGGGTTATCGATGATTATAGCAGGATTAATAACAGAAGAAAAAACCGCTGATACGATGGGAGGAATTGGGGTGCAGATTCTAGCGCTCCTAGGAGGCTCAATGATTCCACTTGCTTCTTTTCCTAACATTATGCAACAAATGGCTAATATTGCACCTAATAAATGGGCTCTTCATAGTTTCTTAGAAATAATGAACGGAACAAAATGGTCTTCACTTGTTATGCCCGTGACGATTTTAATGGCAATTGGGCTAACAACCTTGTTTATAGGGTCAATGAAACTAAAGTATAGGTAAGGAGAGAAAGTGATGAGGAGAATTGGAGCAATTGCAGCTTTTGAGATTAAAAGAATGTTTCAAAAGCCACAATCATTTTTGCTAATGTTTGGAATGCCCTTGCTATTTACCTTTATCTTTGGCGGGTTATTTTCTGAAGGAGAAGAAAGCAAGCCGATTATTTCAGTGGTAGATCAGGATAACACCACGTTATCAAAGACTTTAATAGATGAAGTGAAAAGTAAGGGTTTGGTAGATATTAGCATCGATGATAGTCAAACAGCAGATCAAAAATTTGATGACCAAAAAATCGCAGGATTTATTCAATTAAATTCAGGGTTTGAAAAAGAATTGGTAGATAATAAGATCCCGAAAGTTGTATTTGTTTCTCAAGCTTCATTTGAAGGAGCTGCTATGATTGAACAAATGATTAACGATAGCATTGTGAAAATTCAGATTGGAGCGAAAGCCTCAAATTTTTATCAGGAAATGACTGGGGAGGAGCCGAAAGTGGTTCAAGATCAAATATTTGTAGAGATTACTGGAGCTCCTGCCTTTATTGAAACTGTCACCGTAACTAAAAGCAATGATGTTGCAACAATGTCCAATTTAACTGCTCGATCCGCTGGTTTTACGATTATGTTTGTGATGATTAGCATGCTGATAAGTACAGGTGTGCTTTTAGAAGCAAGACAGACTGGTGTTTGGTATAGAATCATGTCTACCCCGACTTCTAAAAGAGAATTACTAGGTGGATATCTGCTTTCATTCTTTTTAATTGGATGGATTCAATTTGGGCTATTAATGCTCATAACAAAAGTAGTATTTCATGTTGAATGGGGGAATTTGTTAGCAAATATTGTGCTCGTCTCCTGTGTATTACTTTGTACAATTGGTCTAGGACTCTTTATTGCAGGATTTGTTAAGTCCTCTGAACAACAATCGGTGCTCGGCAACTTGATCGTCATTTCTACCTGTATGCTTGGAGGCGTTTATTGGCCTCTTGAAATCATGCCTGACTTTATGCAGCAAGCAGCTAGATTTGTTCCACAATACTGGGGACTTGAAGGGTTCACAGAAATTGCCGCAAGAGGTGGGACGATCTTAGATATCATCTATCCTATTGGTATTCTTCTCGTATTTACAGTTGTTTTCCTTACCATAGGAATGAAGAGGATTCGATTTGAGTAAATAAAGGCAATGATGAAAAGACATCTTTCCCTTCATATCTCAACAATGCGCATTTCTTTTTGAAATGTGCTTTTTCATTTGGGTAAAATACTAATAATTTAGAAAAAAATGAATATAAATACAAAATTAGAATCTCCATGATATGAAGCATATGTCTATTCACATAAAGGCTATGAGAAGCGTACAATAGTAAGGGGAGATTGGTTTCCTAATAAGGATAAGACTGTTCACGATCATTGAAAAATGTGAATGAAGATTTATATTTTTCTTTATTTTATTCCTTATGGACATATTTCTCACTTTCTACCTTCTTTCAAAAAGTTTATAATTATCATATAATAGTAGATAAATAGTTAATATATTCATCTATAAATAATATAATACATCAAGGTTATGCAAAAAATGGAGACAAAGAAGTGTGTGAGACTAAGTCGCGCCTTGGTTTGGTGTGACGTCTAAGCAGAAGGATTACTAGTTTTTCTGCGAATACTAGGGTATAAGGAAGGTAAATATGAGCGATAGAGAATTGAAAACAGACGTTATCTTAATTGGTGCCGGTATCATGAGTGCGACTTTAGGAACACTACTGAAACAGTTGGTGCCTGACTGGAATATAAAAGTTTTTGAAAAGCTTTCAAATGCAGGTGAAGAAAGCTCCAATGAATGGAATAATGCAGGAACGGGGCATGCTGCACTTTGTGAGCTTAACTACACATCCGAAAAACCTGACGGATCTGTAGATATTAGTAAAGCGATTAAAATAAATGAACAATTTCAAATTTCCATGCAGTTTTGGTCTTTTCTTGTACAAAACAAACTCATTCAAAATCCACACAATTTTATCATGCCACTGCCTCATATGAGTTTAGTACATGGAGAGGAAAATGTTACTTTTTTGAAAAAACGATTTGAAGCGCTCTCAAAAAATCCGCTTTTCCAAGGAATGGAATTTTCTGATAATCCAGAAAAATTAATGGAGTGGATTCCGTTAATTATGCAAGAACGTACATCTCATGAACCGATAGCAGCAACAAAAATTGACACGGGAACAGATGTTAACTTTGGTGCATTAACACGTATGCTGTTTGATCACTTGGAGACTAAAAATGTTAATTTACACTATAATCGTAGTGTAAGTGACATTAAACGTACTAGTGATGGCTTATGGGAATTAAAGGTGCAAAATCTTGGTAGCGGTGAAGTTGAACGACATAAAGCGAAATTTGTCTTTATTGGAGGCGGAGGAGGAAGCCTGCATTTACTACAAAAGTCAGGTATTCCTGAAGGTAAGCATATTGGTGGCTTCCCGGTAAGTGGACTATTCATGGTGTGTAATAATCCGGAAGTGGTAGCGAAGCACCATGCAAAAGTTTACGGTAAGGCTAAGGTTGGAGCTCCTCCGATGTCTGTTCCACATCTTGATACACGATTTATTGATAACAAAAAATCATTATTGTTCGGACCATTTGCTGGCTTTACACCAAAGTTTTTAAAAAATGGATCGATGTTTGATTTAATCACTTCTGTAAAACCGGATAATCTGTTAACAATGCTAGCGGCAGGTGCCAAAAACATGTCGTTAACAAAATACTTGATACAGCAAGTAATGTTATCAAAAGAAGCACGTATGGAAGAGTTACGTGAGTTTATACCAAATGCTAAAAGTGAGGATTGGGATTTAGTTGTAGCAGGTCAACGTGTGCAAGTCATTAAGGACACTGAAGCTGGTGGAAAAGGAACACTTCAGTTTGGTACAGAGGTTGTTAGTGCAGCTGATGGTTCTGTTGCAGCATTGCTCGGTGCTTCACCAGGTGCTTCAACTGCAGTTCACGTTATGCTTGAAGTCATCACAAAATGCTTCCCTCATTATTTGGATGAGTGGGAACCAAAAATTAAAGAAATGATTCCTTCTTATGGTGTGTCATTAATGGAAAATCCGCAACTTTTAAACGAAATCCATACTAACACATCACAAACATTGGGGTTAAGCGAAAAAAAGCCCGTATTTAGTTAATTCTTTGCAAGGGAAAACAGGGGATAAGTGTTTTTTCAAGGGTTAACTAATTAAATACCATTCTATATAAATGTGCAGAACCTTTAATCGTTTTAGATTGAAGGTTCTTTTTGTCAAAAAAAGGAGGGATCTAGTTGAGATGCGGATCAAAATGCTTTCTTGTTGAAATGGAGATGAATGGAGAAAAGCAAATTCAATCAGTAACAGCAAGAACACCTGTAGAGGCTAGAAAAACAATACGAGTAGAATATGGAGCAAAAGCTCATATCTTATCAGTAAAAGAAGAGAAAAAGAAATAAGAAGTTATGGATACTAGAAATCTTGGAGTGTAAAAGTATGAAGTGTAATAGATGGGAAATTATACCTTTTGCACCTTTTATTATCTTGAATGAAGGTGTACGCTATAGAAGGTATTTTAATTTAGAAAGGGAGTTATTTTTTGAAGTCAATATTTACAGTGTTAGCAATATTTGTCCTCTTGGTTGGGTGCAACAATCAAAAAAATTCTGATCAGAATGAAGCACCGACTAATGAAAATGAAGAAACTAAAGCTGATAGTAATGAGGAAACTCAATCCAATGAGTCGGATAACTCGGAAAAACAAGATAATGATATAACAGAAGAAAATAATACTGAAGAAACAGATACTACTATAGATAAGGATTCGCAGCAAGCAGCCGAGGATGAAACAGAAGACGAAAATATAAGTGAAGAATCAGTTGTGAGTGAAGGAAATAAACAGAAATACTTAGATAAACTCACTAGCATAGAAAAGGCAGCAACAGAAATTAGGAATAACAATGATGGTACAACATTTGGAATGAGGAAATCACTAGAAGAAATCTTGGAAAAGTGGGATCAAGCTTTAAATGAAATCTATCAGGTTCTAGAAAAACAGTTACCAGCAGACGAGATGGAAAAACTCCGACAAGAACAAAGAAAATGGATCACACTTAGAGATGAAACAGCGAAAGAAGATGCAAGTCAATTTGAAGGAGGAACGATGGAGCCACTAGAATATACAGCTTCCCTAGCAAATACTACTAAAGAAAGATGTTATGAATTGGTAGAGAACTATATGAAATAGACTTCTGCTAAACAATAATGTTAAATCAATCTGAATTTTTATTAGGTTGATTTTTTTTGTGAAAGAAGAGTTTAATAAATAGTTTGACAATTTGTATACTTTTGTATACATTTAACACATACACATAAGTATACAAAGGAGTGATTGATTGTTGAAGGAGTTTGATGGTCATAAAAAAGGTGAAAACCATAGAGGTGGTGGCCATAAAGGAAGGAGACATCACTCTGGCGCTCAAACCTTTCGTAGAGGTCGGGCCCTTGAGTTTTTAGACAGATTACATGTAAAGCGTACTACATTAAAACAACAACTAGATGCACCCGAATTTCAGGAAATAAGGCAGGTTGTTCTTGGAGAATTAAAAGCAATTGAGTTAACAATTGATGAATATACTAGACATTTTGAACTTAATGAAGATGCAAAATTAACAAGAAAATAAAATTTAACAAGTAGATACAAGGAGGAACATATCTTATGAAAACATTAGAAACGATTTATTCTCGACGCACGATTAAAAACTTTAAAGCTGACCCGATTGAAATGGAACAGCTTAGTAAATGGCTGCAAGCTGGTACTATGGCTCCTAATCACAAAATGACGGAACCGTGGGAAGTGTATGTAGTTGGTCCTGAAACAAGAGAAAAATTAAATCATAAAACAGATTTTTTTCATGCCCCAGTTGTGCTTGCTATTTTATCAAAACACGGGAAAACAGAAGTGGAAACAGCAGAAAATGCCCTTGCTACAGCCTGCTTCGTTCAAAACTTTAATTTAGCTGCATGGGAAGAAGGAGTAGGAACATTTTGGTGTTCAATGGGAAATGCTCAAAAAAACCGTGATATTCTCGGTATTTCGGATGATTATGATGTAATCGGAGTGTTTGGTGTAGGATATCCTGAGGAGATTAACGAACCAAAAGAACGAAAATCAATTGAAGAAAAAATAAAACAACTACCATAATTTGATTTATTGATAGAGTGTTCAACTAATTTGAACTCTGGAGGAAACATATGAAGGTAGAAGAGTATATCCATTCACTATTCACGAAGGATGATAGGATTTTAGATGATGTTTTAGAAAGTATCCAGGCAAAAGGTATGAGGAATATATCTGTTCCACCGGAAATTGGAAAGCTTCTTACATTGTTAGTGAAAATTTCTGGAGCAAAAGAAATTTTGGAGATTGGAGCTTTAGGTGGATATAGTGGAATCTGTCTTGTTCGTGGTCTTAGAGAGGATGGGCAATTAACTTCATTAGAATTAATGCAAGAATATGCGGAATTAGCGCATGAAAATCTGAAAAAAGCTGGCTTTGGTGATCGTGTTACATACTATACAGGTGAAGCTTTAAAAAGTTTAGAGCAGCTAGAAGCGGAACAAAGGAAGTTTGACTTCATTTTTATCGATGCTGATAAGCCTAATTATCCGAACTATTTAGATTGGGCATTGCGATTAGCTAACCCGGGTGCTCTGATAGTTGCTGATAATGTTCTGCAAAGAGGAAGGGTTTGTGAGGAATCAATTGACGACCCGCGTATAGAATGTATACGAGCATTTAACGAGAGAGTTGCAAATGACCCTATGTTGGAATCAATCATTCTCCCAATTGGTGATGGACTATCAATTGCTCGGGTAAGACAATAATATAAGAGTTTGAAAAGGATACCTTTCGGTTATGACCGGTGGTATCCTTTTTTTATTTTTGTTGGTTTAGCAGACTTTCTGGATTTCAATTGAGTAACCGATTGTTTAAATAAACGGAGTTTTTCTGGTTAGATGAAGAATGGAACTCGGTTTAGGGGATATAAGCGGAATTTCTCCGGTTAAGCAAAGTAAAAAGGTCCATTTTCTTCTTTTTTGATTAAATAGGCGAATCTTTCCGTCTATTTAACCTGTTTTTCGTGTTATGTCCTCATTAGGAGGAATTTTTCCGCTTATCTAGTAGTTTATTTGCTGGTGATTCTTGAAGAGATGGAATTCGTTAAATTGGGTGCATTTTTCTTTGCTGATTACTTGCTACATTTCCTTTATTTACTAGTGCGAATTATCATATGAAAACCAATACTCATTCGTATTCTATATTTCAAAACTGAATCTGTTAATATACACTGATTTTTTAATTTGAATATACATGATGAAGGTATTGATCTATAGTAAAGAACAGTTTTCTTCACATAATAAGAGAAATGAATAGAAAAGAAGGTCAAAACATGAGTGTCATTTTAGCGTTACTTGCAGCCTTTTTTGCAGCCCTTACAGGAATATTAGCGAAAATTGGAATGGAAAATGTGAATTCGAATTTAGCAACTGCTATTCGTACGATTATTGTATTAATCATGGCTTTTCTTATTGTCTTGATAACAGACCAGCTGGACTCTATCACAGAAATCTCTACGAAAGCACTAATTTTTATTTTATTATCAGGCTTTGCTACTGGTGTGTCATGGCTGTTTTTCTTTAGAGCACTATCAATGGGTGATGCTTCAAAGGTGATACCAATTGATAAATCGAGTGTAGTATTAACTATCATTTTATCTATCCTCATTTTAGGGGAAAAAGCTATCCCAAATATCATGGTGGGAGGAGCATTAATTGCGATTGGGACATTTGTGTTGATTGGTAAGAATGAAGAAAAGAAAGGTTTTGCAAGATCACATACTTATATTCTGTATGCGATTTTAGGAGCGGTCTTTGCTGCATTTACTGCCATTTTAGCAAAAATCGGAATTGAAGATGTTGATTCAAATGTTGCTACCTTTTTAAGGACAATCGTTATTATGGTGTTCTGGTGGGCAATTGTGTTCTTTCAAGGAACTCAGAAAAACATGAAAACAATCTCTACTAAAGGCTATCTATTTTTGGTTCTGTCTGGTATGGCAACAGGATTTTCATGGCTTTGTTATTTTGGTGCCCTAGCAATTGGAAAGGTTTCAGTAGTTGCTCCGATAGATAAATTAAGTGTTGTGATCACGATGATTTTAAGTTTCGTGATTTTAAAGGAGAAAATAACAAAACAGAAGGTAATAGGTGGAATTGTGATCACAATTGGCGCAGTTTTTTTGATTTTCTAGATTTCAAAATGGAGTAAAATTATGCTTCAAGAATGAAGACATGGACAAGTTCAAGAAAAGAGAGGGGGAAATGCTCCCCTCAAATTTGGTAATCACTATAAGATTCATGTGTTTTTCTAGGAACGAAAATGACGGTCTTTGTCATTGTGTTGTTATTTTTTAAAGAGCTGAATGTACCTGAAGTGATAAATGCTTAATTGCCTTATTCAAAGCTAGAATCTCGTCTACCGACATACCAGATGAATTTAATAATGATTGTGGGACACAAGCAGCTTTTTCTTTAATAGAAGCTCCTTTTTCTGTAATGGTAACAAGAACAACACGCTCATCTGCTTTGTCGCGTCTTCTTTCAATAAGTTCAGCTGTTTCCATTCGCTTTAGCATGGGTGTAAGTGTTCCAGAGTCAAGTTCTAGCAGCTCGCCAAGCTCTTTTACCGAACTTTGCTGTTTTTCCCACAATACTAGGAGAACTAAATATTGAGGATAAGTTAAATTCATTTCATCCAAAAATGGACGATAAAGACGAAGAATTGCCCGAGAGCAAGCATATAGAGAGAAGCATAGTTGATTATCTAATTTTAGTTCTTCATTATTTCCCAATGATGTACACCTCAAATATATTTAATCTTTCATCATTCAATTGTATCAAATCTAAAAATTAACTCAACAATTAGATTGTGTAAAATTAAATTGTTGACAATATAAAAAGAGGGTTGTATGATGATGACATAAAGGGTTTGTAAAATTTAATTTTAAAAAACTATTTATTGGAGGAATTAAAAATGTCAAACACATTATTTACATCAACAGTTTCAGCAGTAGGAGGACGTGAAGGTAGAGTTGAATCACCAGATGGTGTCATTAAGTTAGAGGTGGCAATGCCTGGAACGCCTAGAGCAAAAAAAATACCTGAAGCAACAAATCCTGAACAGCTATTTGCGGCTGGCTATGCAGCTTGCTTTGATGGAGCTCTGCAATTTATTGCGAAAAAAGAGCGTCAAACATTTGAGTCAGAAGTAACTGCAAACGTTAGCTTATTAAAAGATGAAGCAGATCAAGGGTTTAAATTAGGAGTTACTTTACAAGTAAAAGGAACAGGAATTGATAGAGAAACGTTAGAGGATTTAGTGGAAAAAGCACATGCATTTTGTCCTTACTCAAAAGCAACTAGAGGAAATATTGATGTGACGTTGGAGATTGTATAGTATTCTTAAAAAAGATCATTTATTGTTGAAGCAACTAAGTCTTTAATAGACCAGTTGCTTTTTTTTTGGTCAACTAAAGCGACATTTAACTATTATTTCCTTTTTGTTCTGTGATAATAGTTATTCATATTATTATCTTTTTCGACAATCTTTCTAATATTTTACAAGAAAAGAATAACTATTTATCTATTATTTGCTATAATATGACTTGATATTGATCAAATGGAAAAAGGAGTTATATTGTTATGTTAAAAGACACACGTCTTTATTCCCTAGTTTTCGCTTTCATTTTGGTGTTAAGTGCGTTGGTTCCAAGTTTTTCTGCAAAAGCGGCAAATTCTACAACAATTATGGGTCCTTCTCAGTTAACGTCAAAGCAAATGGGAGATTATGTTTTATTAAACGAATCGTCCCCAAAGCTTACAAGTGTATCAATCTATCAACTCGCAGAATTATATCTTGAAATTGGTAGAAAAGAAGGAGTACGTGGAGATATTGCCTTTGCTCAAGCCATTCATGAAACAGGCTTTTTCCGCTTCGGTGGTGATGTGATTCCAGAGCAAAATAACTATGCAGGAATCGGAACGACTGGTGGAGGTGTAAAAGGTGCGTTTTTTGCTACACCTGAGGAAGGAGTTCGCGCTCACATTCAGCACTTAAAAGCTTATGCAAGTAAAGATCCGCTGAATACAGAGCTTATTGATCCTCGCTTTAACCTTGTAACACGAGGAATTGCGCCTTTATGGACAGATTTAAATGGAAGATGGGCAGTGCCTGGAAAAGGCTATGGAGAAAAAATACTTCAAATCCATCTTAATATGTCAAAAATGACTCTCACCATTCCACATGTTAGTTTACCGACTAATCATAAACAGCCTGTAGCCAGAATAACAATTAAAGCTGATGTTTCTATGCTAGCTCCAAATGGATCAGTTTTCAAAACTCTTAAAAAAGGTGAAAAAGTAAGAGTTTATGGAGTTATTGGAAACAGCTATGATGTTGGCGGAGGATATCGTGTAGATGCTAATAGCAGCAAGATGAGCATATACATAGGTAGAATTTTAATTAAAAATTCAACTACTGTTATGTACAAGCCTGATGGAACTGTTCACCGTGTTTTTAAAAAAGGTGAATCATTGATGGTTTATGATTATGATTCAAGTGTCTATCAAGTTGGTGGCGGCTATTATGTAAAAATGTCAGATAAGCCAGTCTATCATTTAGGAAGACTAGAGCTTTCAAAAGAAGCTGCTATGTTCAGCCCTGATGGAACTCCTTATAGCAATCTTAAAGCAGGTGGAAATTATCCTGTTTACGGAATTAACGGAGACCGACTTGATCTTGGTGGCGGTTATACTGTTCAATTTAATAAAAAACAACAGAATTATTATAACTAGAGTTGGGAATCAGGCAGCACATATTGTGTTGTCTGATTTATTTTATCTCAAGAGACCTTGATACAATGATCCAAGCGAGAAATGCTATACTATCTCTATGACAGACTAACGATTAGTAAATGGAGGATAACTATGTACAGCTTTAAGAATGATTATAGTGAAGGTGCACATCCAAGGATACTAAACGCATTAATAGAATCAAATCTTGTCCAAGAAGACGGATACGGTGAAGACAGGTTTACACAAGAAGCTAAGGAGCTAATTAAACAAAAACTTTTAAATAAAAATGTAGATGTTCATCTATTATCAGGGGGAACACAAACAAATTTAACAGCTATATCTGCTTTTCTTAGACCACATGAAGCTGCTATTTCAGTTAATACCGGCCATATTTTCACACATGAAACAGGTGCAATTGAGGCCACTGGACATAAAATCATCTCTGTTGAGGGTGATAATGGCAAATTAACAGTAGAGCATGTTAAAAATGTTTTAGAATCCCATCCCGATGAACATATGGTAAAACCAAAGTTAGTTTATATTTCAAACTCAACAGAAATAGGAACGGTCTATCAAAAAGATGAACTCATACAGTTACGTGAGTTTTGTGATGAACATAACCTCATTTTATTTATGGATGGAGCGAGACTAGGCTCTGCACTTTGTTCAACAGAAAGTGATCTTAAGCTAAGTGATTTACCTTCACTTTTAGATGCTTTTTACATTGGGGGAACAAAGAATGGAGCACTACTTGGTGAAGCGTTAGTCATCTGTAACGATGCTCTTAAGGAAGATTTTCGTTTTCATATGAAGCAAAAAGGAGCACTTCTTGCAAAAGGGAGACTATTGGGTATTCAGTTCCGTGAATTATTCAAGGATGACCTCTATTTCGATCTAGCAATCCATGCTAATTCGATGGCTGAAAAGTTTCGTGAAGAAATAAGCAAAGCAGGTTTTTCATTCTTAACTCATTCACCTTCAAATCAAGTATTTCCAATCTTCCCGAACTCCTTTATTGAAAAACTTCAGCAAAAATATGCATTCCATCTTTGGGAAAAGATTGATAACGATTCTTCTGCTATACGACTTGTTACATCTTGGGCAACGAAAGAGGATGAGGTGCTAGCGTTTATTGAAGATGTGAAGAAGGGGTCATAAAGTAAATAGGTGTGAGAGGGGAAGCAGAGATGCTTTCCTTTTTTAATTGAGTGTATTGTTTTCACCTATAAACAACCGAAATAACCCAATAAGCTTGAAGACAACGTGTATTTTCTGGCTTTTTCCTTCTTTTACTAGTGGCATAAAATTTGCAAGTTACTTTTTGACAAACGTGATTTCGCAACTGTGGACTAAAAAAGAGAGGGAGAGATTGTATGAGAAAAGGTTTTAGCATCTTACTTACTTTGCTTTTATGTCTATCGCTATGGATTTCAGCAGTAGGTGCAGTAATAAGAAGGATTTAATTCAATACGGAGTAGAAAGTGAGGTAATTGAAATTCTATCAATCTCAAATCATGATTTTAAAGGAACGGTAGAGAATGAATCTAGCTGGCTGGATAATCGAAATAATGAAGAGTTAGCAAAGAAAATAAAAGATTTTACAGCGATTTGGTTTGTCGGTGGTGACCAGACCAATATTACAGCATCACTATTAAATGACGATATGACCCATTCGAAGGTACTAAATGCTATTTGGGATATTTACAGAAATGGTGCGGTCCTAGGAGGAACAAGTGCAGGAGCAGCGATTATGAGTGATGTTATGATTGCAGGAGGAGGAAGCTATGATACGTTATCTAAAGGCTTCACCGAAACATATGATGGCATGACTCAGCAAGAAGGTGGACCAGGATACCTTGAGCAAGGACTAGGTTTCTTCCAAGAAGGAATTATTGATCAACATTTTGATAAAAAAGCTAGATTGGGCAGGCTCATAGCTGTTACTGCTGAATTAGGAGAACAAAATGAAATATCATATGGTATAGATGAAGACACAGCCATGGTGTATATAACAACCAAAATACCATTGAGGTGATTGGCCGTGGTGGTGTAAGTTTAGTAGATCTTTCCTCTATGAAGAAAACTGGACGCAAAATGGAGAATATTGAGCTATCATGGCTAACTGAAGGTGATCAATACTCGCTTGATACCCACCAGTTCAAGATAAAGGAATCGAAAGTAGAAACGAAAGGATATGAATATTACAACAGTCCTGTTGCACCACACTCAGGTGTTCTTACCCCACACGGCTCTTTAGGTCATTTCCTTTCTTATCAATTGGTAGATAACGGAGCGGTTCAAGAAGTAAAAAGCTACAGTTTTCATGAAGGGAAGGGCTTTGAGCTAACCTTTAAAAAAGGGAAAGAAACTAACGGATATTGGGGATATAAAGAAGCTGGTAAAGATCATTATTCTTATGAGAAAGTGATAGTAGATGTTGTGCCAGGTAGTTTTTTAATAAAAGATTAAATGAGCGAGGCTGTCTTGAATTGGAGATGGCCTCTTTTGGTGAGTCATAATTTAAATTTATAGATTTGAATGTAAACTAATCTATACTATAAAATGAAAGAAAACTAAAGAAAGGTAGTGAACTATGATCATTAAAGACAGGCAAGAACCGATTGAGCTGAAACTTTTTAAAATCTTATACACACGTATGGAATTAACAGAAAAGGAAAAGTTTCGATACTTAAATCTTCAAAAGGGCTTTGAGGGAGAAGTGGCATTTGACAGAGCGGCAGAAAGTATTTTAGAAGAAAGGTATATGATCAACGATTTGCTTTTAGAAGTGAACAATTCTTATTTTCAAATTGATTCACTGATTATTTCGCAAGATGTCATTCACTTACTAGATATAAAAAATTATGAAGGTGATTGTTATCTTGAAGGAGATAAACTCTACTCCGTCACAACGAATCGAGAATACAAGAATCCTATTATCCAGCTTAAGAGAAGTGCCACTCTACTTCGGCAGTTATTACAAACCCTCAAACTCAACTTCCTTGTGGAACCCTCTGTTATCTTTATAAATCCAGAATTCACTTTATACCAAGCTCCAATGGATCAACCAATAATTCTCCCAACACAAGTACAACATTTTATAAGAAGTTTTAATAAAACCCCGTCAAGATTAAATGATCATCAGAAGAAGCTCGCACAAACATTGCTCTCCTTACACAAAACCAAGAATCCACATACTAACCTTCCTGAATATTATTATGACCAATTACAAAAGGGCATTTATTGCAATTCTTGTTATTCCTATTTAGTTTATAGGAATAACAAGAGCTATCTATGCAAAAGGTGTGGAGAAAAAGAAGCAGTGGGAGTAGCTATTTTACGGAATATAAAAGAATTTGAAATTTTATTTCCAGAGGGAAGAATCACTACTGAGAGTATCTATGAATGGTGTAATACAGACATTAGTAGAAAAACTTTAATGCGGATCTTGAGGGAACACTATACTGCACATGGGAATGCGAGACGCACTTATTATAAGTAAGGGTGAGATTGATTAGTCCCAATCTTTAATTGGTAATGGTGAGAATCGGGACAGAAAAAGAGTGAGTAGATAAATCGAATCTCGATAGTTCGCGAATCGAGACAGGAAATAGGCCGGGCAGTGAAAATGTGTCTGGATAGTGGCAGAATCGGGACACAAAAGAGAGCGGGCAGTGAAAATGTGTCTGGATAGTGGCAGAATCGGGACAGAAAAAAGAGACAGCAGTGAAAATGTGTCTGGATAGTGGGAGAATCGGGACAGAAAAAAGAGAGAGCAGTCAAGTTGTGTCTCGATAGTGGCAGAATCGGGACAGAAAAAAGAGAGAGCAGATTAAGTCCGTATAATTGTGTAAAAAGAAAAAGGGTTCATTTTATTCACTCTTGGCTACAATGTTTTCAGCTACGATAAACATGAAAAGAGGAATAAGATGACCCAGTTACAGTTTAACCTAGATTTGGAAGTTTTAAAAGATTCTGTATTAAATTCTGATATTGATGCAGTAGTTAAATCAGCAATTGTTTTGGTCTTAAATGAGTTTATGGAAAAAGAGAGAGATGATTATCTACATGCTGCTTCTTATGAACGCTCTGCAGCCCGTCGTGACTATCGCAACGGCTACTATGAACGTGAATTAATTATGAGTATCGGCAAGATACAACTCAAGGTGCCGAGAACTCGTGATGGTGAGTTTTCGACTACAGTTTTTGAAAAATATGCTAGATGTGATCAAGCTTTAGTGATCTCCATGTTGGAAATGGTTATTAATGGGGTCTCAACACGCAAGGTAACACAAATAGTTGAACAGCTATGTGGTAAATCTGTCTCAAAATCGTTTGTTTCTTCATTGACCTTGAAATTAGATCCAATCGTAAATGATTGGGCAAAGCGTCCTTTAAACGTCAAATATTATCCCTATCTTTTTGTAGATGCCATGTATATCAAAGTGAGAGAACACCATAAGGTGGTCTCAAAGGCTGTTTATATTGCCACAGCTATTACAGATAAGGGCCAGCGTGAAATACTTGGTCTAAGTATTGATCATGCAGAGAATTACGAGAGTTGGAGTCGCTTCCTTCAACAGCTAAAATCACGAGGACTTCAGTCTCCGAAACTAGTGATATCAGATGCTCACCAAGGCTTACAAAAAGCCATACAACGTGAATTTTTAGGTACTAGCTGGCAAAGGTGTAATGTTCATTTTAAAAGGAACATTATTGAAAAGTTGCCCAAAAAGGATTCAGCTGATATTCGTATGATGATCAAGCGTGTGTTTGAGGCAATCACTGTTGAAGATATCAGAACCTTTAAGAATGAACTGATGACTCAATTTGGAAATAATCCAAAGTACGAAAAGGCTCTTACTATTTTCGATGAAGGGTTCGAAGATACCATTCAATATATGAATCATCCAGTGAATATGCGCCCTCATATACGAAGTACGAACTCTCTTGAACGATTAAATCAAGAAGTACGAAGAAGAGAAAGAGTTATTCGTATCTTCCCAAACACACAATCTGCTTTTCGTTTAGTAGGAGCTGTTTTAATGGAATACCAAGAATCTGTTTACTCTACAAAATCTATAAGAAGATGCTAATTTTTTCGTAGCTTCCATTATGGAATGATCACATATCCAGGAAAGACTGTCAAAGTGAGGAACCTTTGACAGCCTTCCCTGGATATGTAAGTGAAAGCCCATGGAATTTACGCAAAAAAAAATGTAGGGGATAATACACATATCCAAATGTAGTAGTTGAAAACATTGTATTAAATTTACACAATATTCTGGACTTGACTAGAGAGCAGTCAAGTTGTGTCTCGATAGTGGGAGAATCGGGACAGAAAAAAGAGAGAGCAGTCAAGTTGTGTCTCGATAGTGGCAGAATCGGGACAGAAAAAAGAGAGAGCAGTGAAAATGTGTCTGGATAGTGGGAGAATCGGGACAGAAAAAAGAGAGAGCAGTCAAGTTGTGTCTCGATAGTGGGAGAATCGGGACAGAAAAAAGAGAGAGCAGTCAAGTTGTGTCTCGATAGTGGCAGAATCGGGACAGAAAAAAGAGAGAGCAGTCAAAGTGAGTCTCAATAGTGGGAGAATCGGGACAGAAAAAAGAGAGAGCAGTCAAGTTGTGTCTCGATAGTGGCAGAATCGGGACAGAAAAAAGAGAGAGCAGTCAAGTTGTGTCTCGATAGTGGCAGAATCGGGACAGAAAAAAGAGTGAGCAACAAAGTTGTGTCTCGATAGTAGCAGAATCGGGACAAAAAACGAGTGAGCAAGTCAAAGTGTTTCTCGATAGTAGCAGAATTGGGACAGAAAAAAGAGAGAGCAGTCAAAGTGAGTCTCAATACTGGCCGAATTGAGTCAGAAAAATGAGATATTTGCCTTCCTACCAATAATTAAACATAAAAGAATCAAATTTAGTTAAAAATACCATTATATGTAAAGAGTGCAAGGAGGTCTAATATGCTTCATGACATAAAATCACGAGTTGAACAATTAAATTGGCAGTCAATTCAACAAGTATTAGATAACCAAGGCTTTGCTAAAGTTCCACAACTATTAACAAAAGAAGAATGTGAGCAGCTCATTCAAATTTATCATGAGGAAGAATTATATAGGACAACTATTAATATGCAAAGATATCGCTTTGGGAGTGGTGAGTATAAATATTTTACCTATCCATTGCCTGATATGATCCAAAGTTTAAGAGAATCTTTTTATCCTGAGCTAGCAAAGACAGCGAATCGATGGTTAGGATACTTAAAGAAACCAGAACAATATCCAGCAGAACTGCAGGAGTTTATTAAAAGATGTGAGGAACATGAGCAAATGAGGCCAACTCCTTTAATCTTAAAATATGAAGAAGGGGGATTTAACTGCTTACATCAGGATTTATATGGAGATGTTTTCTTTCCGTTTCAAGTGGTCTTCATCTTAAATCAACGAGATGAACATTATACAGGAGGTGAATCTTTATTAGTTGAACAAATTCCACGTGCTCAGAGCAGAGGCCATGTTATTACACTTGATCAAGGTAGTGCATTAATTTTTCCAACAAATGAAAGACCTGCTCTTGGTAAGAAAGGATATTATAAAAACAAAGTTCGGCACGGAGTAAGTACAATAACATCTGGAGAGCGTTTTGGACTAGGAATTATCTTTCATGATTCAAAATAAAACGCCTAAAACTAGTAAAGAAAAACATTTTGAAAATGTATAATAAAGTAGTAGAAAAGCTGAAATGCTAGGTGTAAAATTAATTCAATCTTAACATTCTCCTTGAATGAAAAGGTTTAAGTTCATCTGGTGATTTCAATATAATGCGTGTTCTAACAACATAATCTAATTTTTAAAAATTAAATAATAAGAGGTTGATGAAAGTTGACAATGGATGCTAATGAATTAACGATTAAAGAACAATCTATTTTTAATCACATTGGTAATAAAATTATGACCGATGATCGGGAAATTAAGATCATTGCACGATTAGAGGAACCCCTAATCGCCGTTTTAGGAAATGTTTTAAGCGATGAAGAATGTGATGAACTAATTAGGTTATCCAAAGATAGAATGCGTCGTTCAAAGATTGGAAATTCACGTGAATTAGATGAACTAAGAACAAGTAGCAGTATGTTCTTTCAGGATGGAGAATATGAGCTTGTTACAAGAATTGAAAAAAGAATCGCTCAAATTATGAACATTCCTTATGAGCATGGTGAAGGCCTGCAAGTTTTGAACTACCAAATCGGCCAAGAGTATAAGGAACATTATGATTATTTTGCTTCAGCAAGTAGACCTGTCAGTAATCCTAGAATTAGCACACTTGTTATGTACTTAAATGATGTAGAAGAAGGCGGGGAAACATACTTTCCTAAGCTGAATTTTTCAGTTTCTCCTCAAAAAGGAATGGCCGTTTATTTTGAATATTTTTATGATAATCAAACATTGAATGAGTTAACTCTTCATGGTGGAGCACCTGTTATTGTTGGAGATAAGTGGGCGGCAACACAATGGATGAGGAGGAAACGAGTGAAAGAATAGATTTAAATAAAGAAAAAAGCGCATTTGTATAAGTGCGCTTTTTTGCTTTATCTTGGCAACTCAGCTGAATATCGTTTTCTTAGTTGACTAAGCTGTTCAAGTCGGGACAAGTTAACTTCTTTATCTTTCATTCCGAGAGATATAATTAGATTTTCAACAATGAACATCGGGGCGATCATTGAGTGAAACTCTCTTGAATCTCCTCTACTAGCAAAAAGGACAATATCCCCCTTAGTGGAAAATTCAGATATGAGCTGATCTGTAATAATAATTGTTTTGTAGCCAACTTGATTGCTGTAATCTAGAATAACATTTGCTTCGGGTAGCAGCCGAATAAAGCCAAATAACACGACAACATCTTCGTTTGTTATATGCATCAGATCTTCAAATATTTCACTTCCATATTTCCTCATCGTATGTAGATTCATTCCAAAACGAGATAATCGGTAGTCCATTAATTCTGCGAGTCCTAGAGAAGGACCTGGTGCGTGTAAATAGATTGTTGAAGCTCTTCTGAGTGTATTAACAGCTTGCTGAAAAGACTGATCAGTAAATTGCTCCATTGTTTTGAATAAATGAGTAACGGCCCGATCTAAAGTATGATGTTGTAGCTCTTGGCCTTCAACTCTAGTCATCACATTTTTCATCTTTCCTGCAGGTGATACTTCAAGTTGAAGGCTCATTTGTGTTTTAAAATCTTTGAAATTTTTATACCCTACTAATCTCCAAAAACGAGAGACAGATGCAATACTAACTTTTACGGCATTAGCAATTTCTTGTTCAGTTGATAAAAGGACAAGCTGGGTATTTTTTTGAATATAATCAGCAATTTTGTATTGACTTGGAGACATCATTTTTGTATCCCAGTTAAAAGTGATCAAGATATTATTATTCCTTTCATGGAAAATTGGCTGGAGATATCTTAACACAATCTTTCATGATAACGTACTAAATGAAAGAAATTTTACAAATTGTTAGAAAATATTAATTTTTTTACATCACTTTTACATTCCTACCATATTTGGTTAAAGTTGCTACCTTAAGATAAAGGTAATCAAATAGAAGGAGGTAGGAAAAATGAGTCAGATGAAAGAAAGATATGTATTAACACAGTCACAAAAAATGATGGTCTTTATTTTGTCTATGTCGCTATATGGTCTTTCCAATATGATTACGGAGCTTGTCCCTTCTGTAAATGTTGGACCGGTAGAATTTTCAATTGAGTATTTTGCATTTATTCCTTTAACTTTATGTATTTTGTTTCATCCTTTATATGCCGCGATAGGAGCATCGTTGGGTGAAGTTATTTTTGGGGAAATTATGCTAGGGCAGTTTGGAGGGTTTGGTGAATTGGAAAAATTCATTGGCTTCTCTCTAGCTATGTTTATTGCTGGTACATTAGTAAATGACCCGAAAAATAAACTGCAGGTTGGTACTGCAGCGATACTCGGTGTGATTATCCATCAGGCCATTAGCTGTACGGTTGATATTGCCAAGGTTTGGATTGGGATTGAAGAATTGGAAACAGTACCTGGCTTAGCAGAAAGTGTTGTTGTTATCGAAGGGTTTTCGTTTTTAAATGATGTGCTTTTCTCTGGCATTTTATTTGCCTTATTACCGACCTTATATTTAGTGCCTAGATTATATGGGAAAATTGAGCCTCTATTAGGAATGAAACCAAGAAACAATAAAACGAAATATTCTATGAAAGAACTCATTGGACCTAGATTGATTGCGATCTCCATCCTCCTGGCATGCTCAGCCTTTCTTTTTGAATATCTTTCAGAAGCAGGCTTTAACGTGGAATGGGAAGCTGATTTTATCGGAACTTTTGGTGATTGGTTTAACTGGGTAAGTATAGCTGTTGCCGCGATTGTAGCAGCAATAACAATTATTGTCATGAGAAGTAAAAATAAAAACAAACGTTCAAATGAGGATCAAAGTGAGAGGATTCCTTCATGATAAAAAATCAAATTATGCTTGATTCTGTTACCTTTCAATACCCAGGTGGGGAACATCCAGTTTTAAAGGGTGTTTCTTTATCTATTAATAGCGGAGAATTTACCGCGATTATTGGAAGTAATGGTAGTGGGAAATCAACACTGTGTAAATTGTTAAATGGCTTAATTCCACATTATTATGTAGGTGATTTTGAGGGCAAGGTGTTCGTGAATGGGCTGCTTACGACCGAATATAAAGTGGCTGATTTATCACATGATGTGGGATATGTTTATCAGGATTTTGAAAATCAGCTAGTTTGCCCACGTGTATTGGAGGAAGCTTGCTTTGCGCCGCTTAATTTTGGCTATCCCGATTATAAAGAAAGAGGTAGGCGTGCTCTTCATTTAGTAGGTTTAAGTCCATTTGAAAAGGAATATATTTGGCAGTTAAGTGGGGGGCAAAAGCATCTTTTAGCATTAGCTGGTGCACTGTCCCTAGATCAAAGCATCTTAATCATTGATGAACCTGTTGCACAGCTTGATCCTTTTCATGCAAAAGAGGTTTATGAAATCTTAAAAAAGTTAAACAAAGAACACGGAAAAACGATTATTGTTATTGAACATCATACAGAATTTATTGCTGATTACTGTGATTCTGTTGTATTAATGGACGCAGGAAAAGTGGTCTGGAAAAAGCAGACAAAAGAAGCATTACAACATGTAAATTTATTGATGGAGAGTCAAATTTATCCGCCACAGGTCACACAGGCAGCTTATCAATTAGCTCAGTCAGAGCAAAGAAAATTACCTGTCACAATAGAAGAGGCTATTCAATTTTTTCCTGTCCCACAGAAATCAGATTTAAGTTTAGAGCGATCTTTGCAAAAGAAAAACAACGAAAGTAAGCTGATAGAATTTAAAAATGTAAGTTTTTCATATAAGATGGTCAATCGAACACAAAAGACAGTGTTAACTAATCTTGACTTAGAAATCTCTCATGGAGATATTGTTGCGTTAGTTGGTAATAACGGGGCTGGCAAATCTTCCTTAATGAGGTTGATCACTGGACTTGTAAAGCCGGAGCAAGGAGATGTTTCCGTTAAGGGGTTAAATACTCGCAAACTTTCACCCGAGAAAATCGCAGACATTGTTACTTATATCTATCAAAATCCTGAGGAAATGTTTATTGAGGATAGTGTTCGAAAAGATGTGGAGTTTTACTTAAAAGCTAGGAAAGTTCCTGGATATGACAAAGTCGTTGACAAAGTGATAGAGCAATTTGAATTAAAACATTTACAAGAAAAAGACAGCCGATTAATGAGTGGAGGACAACAAAGAAGAGCATCATTAGCGATTGGAGTGGCGATGGAACCTTCGATTATTCTACTTGATGAACCAACGGCTAATTTGGATATTGCTACTCGGAAACATATTACAAAACTTATATCTTCTCTAAAAGAGCAGGTGGGAGCAGTAATGATTGCTACGCATGATATGCAATTAGTGGCCGAATGTGCAAATAGAATTATCGTGCTAAATAACGGGAAAATTCTTCATGATGGAACCCGAGAATCTGTTTTTTCTAATAGTGAATTACTTAAGCAAGCGGGACTTGTTCCTCCGCAGATCGTAGAGTTAAGTAGAAGGTTGAATCTATCACCACTTGCGTATACAGTGAATGATTTTATTCAAGCTTTTGATAGGAGGGAGCTTGTACATGGAATATGCTCGGAAATTATCTGAAAAACTCTCAGTTGAACAGATAAAGATTGAAATGCTAAATACAGCTTACGCAAATAATGATACGTTTTTAGCTAAGCTGGATCCTAGAACTCTCTTTATTTGGTATCTGTTTTTTGGAATCGCTCCCTGGTTTGTTCATAATAAAGTGATTTTGGCAGGCCTGTTTATTTTTATGGTCATTACCACGATTATGTCAAAAGTAACACCCTTGGTTATCTTTATTCTTTGCTTAGGGCTATTAGGACAAGGGGGATATTTATTAATTGCTTCTTTGTTTTTTGGTGGAGATAGTCATGTGATTCTCCCATTAGTCATTTTGACTTTAAAGCTATCGGTTATTTCCTTAGCAAGTATTACTGTTTTCTGCTCAATGGATCCGGAAAAATTAAGTAATGGCTTACTAAAAATTGGAGTGCCTGGTCAAGTTTCGTTTAGCATTGCCTATGGTTACCGAATGCTGCCAAGTTTACTTGAAGAATATCATCATGTGTTTCTATCATTTCGCCTACGAGGAAAAGCACCGGAAAAACATGGATTCCTTTATTGGCGTTACATTGTTTATTTCGCAAAAATCGCGGTATTGTCGTTTTATCCATTATTGTTAAGCACATCAAAAAGAGCAAGAACAACCGTAGAGGCACTTGAAACAAAGGGAAGCTTTTATGCATTTAATCGTCCAGAGGTAAAAAAGTTAAAGTTGGCACATTTAAAGATTGGGGTGTTAGATTATAGCTTTCTTGCATTCTCATTCTTGTATATCGTGAGTTTGTTTATGGTAGGTAGTCTATTCAAATAAAGGAGGATAACATGAAAATCGATTTTCATAGTCATGTTAAAATTTCAAAAAAATCAATGTTTATGCCGGATTATTTTAGAGAAATGATGAAGGAAGCGAAAGCTATTGGGTTAAATGCAGTTGCTATGACAGAGCATTTTAATACAACTCGTTTTTATGATATTTATGATTATCTAGATCAACACTATTCCTATCAACAAGGTTATTATGATGTGGAGGGATTCAAGCTTTTTCCGGGCATTGAAGTAGATATTAAAGAAACTGGTCACATCTTGCTGATCGGTGATCGTGAAGATGTAATTGAAATTAGAAGTCATTTAGAAAGTCATCTAATAGAAGAGCACTTTATTCCATTTGATCAGCTTATGGATTTGGCAGATCGTTATCCCGTATTAAAAATTGGTGCCCATGCTTTCCGAGAAAGCACACCTTTATATCATCTAAGTAAAGAACAGCTCCACCGATTAGATGCTTTTGATCTTAATGGAAAAGATCTTTATGCACAAGGAGTGGAAGCATATATCTCTAAGCTGAATTCTTTTGCTAAAGAGATAGGGTTGCCGGTGGTAGGTGGAAGTGATACACATCAATATTTTCAATACGGCAGTGTTTATAATGAACTCAAGATGGAGTGCAATACGGTTGGAGACTTACAGAAGTGCATCATCGCTGGAGACTATCAGATACATACATCAGAAGATTTGTATTTAAAAGTAAAAGCAGCAACTGTTGTAAAGAAATTATTAAAACAGGTGTTGTTGCAGGAAAAAGAGCTTGCTGAATAAATAGAATCATATAGTAGAGAACCTTGTCCAAAGGCTGGATAAGGTTTTTTAATTACTAGAACGAATTCAAATACTATGAGTCTTATTGAAAAATATGGTAACCTAAAACTATTAATGAATAGGAGTGATTAGGTATGGTTTCAATTCCGAATATAACCCTTAATGATGGTAGTAGCCTTCCGGTAATCGGGTTAGGAACATATAAACTTAAAGGCAATCAAGGTATAAAGTCTATACAAAATGCGATAGATGACCTTGGCTATCGACTGATTGACTCTGCTTATAATTATGAAAACGAAGGAACTGTCGGTGAAGCTGTTAGACGCAGTTCAGTTTCACGAGAAGAATTACGAATTACGTCCAAGCTTCCGGGACGCTATCAGGAATATGAAAAAGCTATTACGACGATTGAAGAGTCGTTATACCGTGCCAATCTTGATTATTATGATTTATATTTAATACATTGGCCAAATCCAAAGCAAAATCTATATGTAGAGGCGTGGCAGGCATTAATAGATGCCAAAAAACAAGGGTTAATTCGTTCAATTGGTGTTTGTAACTTTTTACCAGAACATATTGAACGTCTCGAAACAGAAACAGGAGTGAAGCCAAGCATTAATCAAATCGAACTACATCCGTTTTTTAATCAGGCTGAACTAAGAAAATGGCATGAGGAAAATAATGTCCAAATTCAGTCATGGAGCCCGTTAGCACGAGCTAATGACGTGTTACAACATTCTAGATTAAAAGAGATTGCTAACAATCACAACAAATCGGTTTCACAAATTATTTTACGCTGGCACTATCAGCTAGGGGCAGTTAGTATTCCTAAATCAGCATCTAAAAAACGACAACTTGAGAATATCTCCATTTTTGACTTTTCTCTGGATGAGTCTGAAATGAATATGATTCTAGAGTTAACTCAACCTGATGGTAGAATTAATAATCAAGATCCTGCTGTGTATGAGGAGTTTTAATAGGTAGGTGCTACATTTTTCTATAAGGGTACTATATAAGTTTTTTTAACTAGGCTCTAAAAGTTTACAAGGAAAACACTGTTTCCTTGTAAACGCTATCCTGATGTGGGAAAATCGGTAAGGATACATATCCAAGATTACATAACTTGTTAGACAACCAACATTATAAAGCAGTTTTTTAAAGGAGGATTTCCATTCATGAGGACAATGAAACTTGGAAAAAGTACATTAGACGTCCCTGTTGTCTCAGTAGGCTGTATGCGTATTAATTCACTTGAAAGAAATGAGGCAGAGCACTTCGTCCAAACAGCAATGGAATTGGGCGCAAATTTCTTCGATCATGCCGATATTTATGGTGGAGGAGAATGTGAAGAAATTTTTGCTGATGCGATTCATATGAACGATGATGTTCGTGAAAAAATCATCTTACAATCCAAATGCGGTATCCGTAATGGAATGTTCGATTTTTCTAAAGATCATATTTTAGAATCAGTTGATGGAATCTTAAGACGCTTAAAAACTGATTACCTAGATGTTTTGCTTCTTCATCGTCCGGATACTTTGATGGAGCCAGAAGAAGTAGCTGAGGCTTTTGACACTCTTGAAAGCTCAGGTAAGGTACGTCATTTTGGTGTTTCTAACCAAAATCCAATGCAGATTCAATTGCTTAAAAAGTCAGTTAAACAAACAATTGTTGCGAACCAGCTGCAATTAAGTATTACAAACTCGACGATGATCTCAAACGGTTTTAATGTGAATATGGAAAATGAAGCTGCTGTAAATAGAGATGCTAGTGTTCTTGAGTTTTGTAGATTGCACGATATTACCATTCAACCATGGTCACCGTTTCAATTTGGATTTTTTGAAGGTGTATTTCTAGGAAACGAAAAGTTCCCAGAATTAAATCAAAAAATCGATGAAATCGCGAAAAAATATGAAGTAAGCAATACAACGATTGCAATTGCATGGTTATTACGTCACCCAGCTCAAATGCAGCCTGTTATCGGTACAATGAATGAAGGTCGATTAAAGGATTGCGTGAAAGCCAGTGACATCAAGCTTACTCGTGAGGAATGGTATAGTATTTTCCGCGCTGCTGGTAATGTGCTTCCATAATGAATATGTAGGTATAAAAGAAAGCATCCTAAAGTCTTTATTGACTGAAGGGTGCTTTTTTTTTTGACAAAATTCGGGGAGTGACAGGCACTCCCCCACCTACTAACCAACCTTCACTTCTTCAACCTCAACAGCCGCAGAATTCTTTTTTCCCAACGCTAATAACAAAATCATACCGATAATACTAAATGCACCAATCCATTGAAAAGCTCCAAATGGTTCTTTTAGCCAGATGACTGTGGTGATAACAGCTGCAAGTGGTTCTATGCTACCTAAAAGACTTGTTTCTTTTGGGGAAAGACTTTGTAAGCTTTCAATATAAAACCAAAAGGCAAACATTGTGCCAAAGATTATGACAAAAAGAAAGTAAAGATAGGCCTCAAATGGTAAAGTTGCTAGTTCGATTTTCCAGGGTGGGTGGATGATACTTAACGCTAAGCCACCTATGATCATAGCCCAGCCTACAATGACTAATGTATCAAATTTTTTAAGTAAAGGAACAGCATATAATGTATAGAATGCTAGTGCTAAACCGGATAGTATACCCCAAATTACCGCAAGTGGAGGGACAGACAATTGAGAAAAGGAACCATTTGTTAATAGGAAAAATGAGCCTATTAAAGCAAGAAAAACAGTCGTGGTATCCTGTTTTGTCAGGACAGTTTGTTTTCGAAAAATATAATAGATAATAATCATAACTGGTGCTAAATATTGTAGGAGGGTGGCAACAGCTGCATTTCCATATTTAATTGAGGCCATGTATGTGTATTGAACGGCTAACATACCAAGAATCCCAAAAATTAATAGTTGTATGGCTGTTTTTTTTGTTTTCCACACACCGAATATTTGTGACCGATCTTTAAGAAAATACTGAACAAATAATAGTAATAAACCAGCAATAAGTAAACGTGTAGTAACGAGCCAATTAACATTGACAGCATATTGTTGAAAAAGCTTTTGTGCAACCGTACCTCCAACACCCCAAAAGATTGCACCTGTTATGACAAGCAAGTATCCAATTTTTCTAGAAGATGAGTTCATTTGTGTTGACCACCTCAAAATATAATAATAGTGTAATAATAAGCTGAAAATTAACTGAAATATACTTATATTGAATCAAAAAATATCACAATATTGAGGTGGGAGAATGTGCAGATTAAAAATTTTGAAATTGATCAAAGTTTAAAAGAGCTAACGAAACACCGGACGGTTGAATTACCGATAGCGTGTTATAAAACAACCATAAACAAAAATATAAATGGATATATTCCTCTTCATTGGCATGAAGAATTACAATTTATCTATATTGTAAAAGGAGAAGCTACATTTCAAATAAATGAAGAAAGTTTAAGTGTGAGAATGGGAGAGGGGCTATTTATAAATAGTGAATGCTTGCACATGGCGGAGGATAAGAATTCTTCAGGATGTGTTTATCTTTGCTTGAATGTTTCACCACATTTTCTTTTACCACAGGATCTCTATGCAACCTATGTTTCACCTTATCTACGAGCAACCAATCTATCATATTTACAATTAAATTCTGATGAGGCCTGGGGGGCAACTATTTTAAATGCCATTTTTACCATTCATCAATTGATACATCAAAAAGCACCTTACTATGAAATGGAAATTTCTATTTCCTTAACTTCACTATGGAAAAATCTCATCGTTAACGGTTTCAAATTGGAGTATGATCAGGCAGAGATTCAAAAAAATAAACGTATGAAGGAAATGCTAAACTATGTTCATTCTCACTTTGCGGAAAAATTAACATTAGATAATATTGCCAAGGCGGGTCAACTAAGTCGTTCGGAATGCTGCCGTTACTTTAAACGAACCTTAAAAACAACACCATTAAGCTATGTTACGGATTATCGCATTCAAAATAGTTTGATCTTACTTCAGCAAACTGAGTTAAACGTAACAGAAATTGCCTATCAAGTAGGCTTTAACAGCACAAGCTATTTCATTGATAAATTTCGAAAAACAACGAACATGACTCCTTTAGCATATAAAAAATATATGCTAAAGGAAAAAGGGTAAGGGGTTACTCTCTTTATCCTAATATTAAGAAAAGATGCGGGCTGCACAAGTGGGGAAATTAGTTTCCAGCTTATATAAACTGAACACTATTAAATCAAAATGCACCCGCATCTGCGGTGCATTAGCCTCCATTAATATATAACAAAACATAATTTGACTTAATCAATTGGGTTTGAACATAAACAATTCTTATAAAAAGTTAACAGAATCCTTGAAAGTATTAAGAAAGTAAAAATAGCAGAAATATCACCTATTTGGTGTTTTTTTTAGCTTGATCACCTTCTAAGTATCTGTCTTAATTTGTAGATTTTTAGTAAAATGCCGATTCTCCTTCCTGAATGTAATAAATTGTTGGTTGTTCTGCCAATTCTCTTGTTTCTACACAGTCTGCTTGAGAGGTATGAATGTTTAATAATAGTAAAATAGAGAATGAGCTAACTATGTATTTCTGTTTAAAGGAGACTTTAAAAATGCGGCAATTAAGTTATAATCAACTATTACATGCCTATGAGGATGCTGTTTTTTATGAATTAGATCATAACTTTATCATGATGTTAAGAGAAGAAATTGATCGTAGGAACCCTGAAAGGGCAGATAGTAGGATCATTTCTGAATCAGTGTTTAAAGCAAGTAATACGTAAAAAAGCTTCAACTAGTATTGATTGAATATCTTGTTTATTCATGCAGTTGGTAATATTTCCTACAAAGTAAGCAATTTTATCATGTTACAATATAAATAGGAGATTCAGTTAAAAGTAGATGATCAACCGGTGAAGGAGGTCATGTCGTGAATCCCAAAATTAAGGTAGTTATTGCAGAAGACCACTTTGATTCTCAGCAAATCATCAGTGCCTTCTTAGAGCCACTGGATAGCTTTGAGGTTGTTGGGATAGCTGAAGATGGTGAGGATTTATTGGATATTAATATAAATAAAAAGCCTGATCTTATCATTGCTGATATTAATATGCCAAAATTAAATGGTATTGATGCCATTTCATCATGTCTTAAAATTTCCCCTGAATTACAATTTGTTTTTATTACGGCATATGATCAGTATGCTATAAGTGCTTTTGATTTACATGCTGTTGACTATGTGATGAAACCTATAAAAAAAGAGAGGTTATATATCGCGCTAGAAAGAGCTAAAAATGTATTACTTTCAAATCAAAAGGTAGAAAAAAAACAAATTTTGCCGATAACCGTAGACCGTACCTCACATTTTATCCATTTTTCTAGAATCGTTTTAATAGAAAAAGATAGTAGAAAAACAATTATTCATACAGTGGATCAGAAGTATGAAACAAATGAGTCGTTAGATACAATTTTGCAAAAGCTGAATCATGACTTTTTTAGAACACATCGGTCGTTTATCGTGAATTTAAACTATGTATCACATCTAACATTTGAAGGTGATACACATTTTGTGCATTTTCGAAATTATTCCCATTACGCCCATGTATCTAAACTTCAGAAAAATAAGCTATATCATGCACTTTCATTTGAAAACTCTAAATAACTCCATGAGGGAGATACTTAGAGTTTTTTTATGTCTTTTATAGATAAAGAAGCTTATTTGCTGTTCCAAATTAAGAATTTATAAGACTTGCTGTTTTTGTTAAATTTATGAACTACTTCCAATGATATTATCTTCTACAATAACAAATGATTGATTAACATAGTAACGAGATTAGGACGGGGGATGGCAAATGAAAGAAAGAAAAACACCTAAGTGGGAAAGTGTGCCTTTTTTAAAGGAATTCACAAATAATTTAAATGGAAAAGGTGCTCACATTTTATATATGTTTAATGATGAGAAAAAGTATCTGGAGCATGCTTATCAATTTATTAGTCAGGGTTTACAACATCAGGATAAAATCTTGTTTGTAGAAGAACAGAGTGTATATAAAAATCTATCTGACCTTTTAGTAAGTAGTGGGTATACAGAAGAAGAAATGAACTTAGTAGATTTCATGCCGATTGAAGATTTTTACCTCTCAGAAAAAGGATTTGACGCAGATGAGAGTTTTAAGCAGTTAAAGGAAATGTTGCAGATGAATGTTGAAAAGGGAATAAGAACACGAACTTGGGGACATGTATTAGCGGATGATTCTTCAATAAGTGAAATAAGGAATTATGAGAGTCAAGTAGATCGACTATTACAGGGAAGTAATACGATCTCGGTGTGTGCTTATAATGCTTTTATTACACCTGCTTTTTTTCAAAATGAGTTATTAAAAATTCATGAGTATGTCATGGTGGATGAAGCAATTGAAAAGTCCCCTTTTTATCATACGAAATATATTTCATTTTCAGCAGCAGAAAGAGAAAGGGTCCAACAACTAGAAACAGAAAATAACTTGTTGGAAAAGAAAAATGAAGAGCTGTTAATTGGGAATGCCCGTCAAATGGAGCGTGAAAAGTTTCTTGAATTAGAAAAAATAAATGCAGAAAAAGCTAATCTTGCAAAAACTGTCTTTTTATCACAAATGAGCCATGATTTGCGAACTCCTCTTAATACGATTCAAGGTTACTCACAAATTCTCTTAATGGATAAAAATTCGCCAGATTTGAACCAAAAAATATCTAAAATCTATAATGCCTCTGAACAATTACTGAATTTAATAGAGGAGATATTAGATTTTACAGCTATTGATACGGGTAAAGTGAATATTCACAAAAAAGAATTACAAGTCAAATCTTTTCTAGAAGATTGTGTAGGCTCTATTCTTGAAACAAATACTTCTGATATAGATATCCATTTAGAGGATGTCCCATCAGATTTTTTCATAGAAGCAGACCCAGTTCGTTTTAATCAAATTATCACAAATCTATTGGATAATGCCTTGAAGTATAACAGAGCAAATGGAACGGTTCATATATATTGTGATGAGGAAAATGATAGTGAAGAAGTAAAAATTAATGTTAAAGACAGTGGAATCGGAATCGAGCAAGAAGATCTTGATCTTATTTATGAGCCCTTTTATAGAAGTAAAAATACAATGAATAACTGGAAAGGTACAGGTATCGGGCTGGCGATTGTATCACAGCTAACCAAGAGAATGCATGGTAACTACGGTGTGACAACAGAAAAAGGGAAAGGCTCTACTTTCTGGGTTTCGTTTAAAAAGTTGAATAAACAGTCTGAAGTATGTGTGCAAAATATAGATGAAGAGCCATTGATTCCATTAAGCCAACCTTTAAGAGTTTTATATATTGAAGATAACACCGACAATATAGACGTAATGAGATCAATGCTACGTATCATTCAAACGATCGATTTACAGTGTGTAACGTCTGGAAAAGACGGAATAAAACAAGCCATTGAACTAAAGCCTGATATTATTTTACTAGACATTACGTTGCCAGATATGAATGGGCTAGATGCATTAAAGCATATTAAATCGAACCCTTTATCAAAGGACATTCCTGTTATAGCTGTTAGTGCGGATGCAATGGAATCAACGATAAACCAGGCTTCTGAAGAAGGGTGTTATGCTTATATTAAAAAACCAATTCACATAGAAGAAATACGTAATGTGCTAGAGAGTACGATTAAGTATATCACCTATAATCGAGAGAATTCTGCTAAATCGTTTTTATAGTCAGAAAGCATAGCCATTAAGGTTATGCTTTTTTTATGTTCTAAGGATAAAGTATGTTTTCATTGTGACACCATTAGAAGAGGATTATAATGGTCATAATGTCATTATTAGGGTAAAACCTTCAGAGACCGAGACTGAAAAAAAGGATGTGTTCATAAATGGCAACAGAAAACAAACTAACTCTTTATTTTGTCCGCCACGGAGAAACTCAATATAATGTGGAACGAAGAATGCAGGGTTTCTGCGATTCACCACTTACTGAAAAAGGAATTTTACAAGCTAAATCAGTTGGAAAGGGCTTATCTGATATTGAATTTATTGCAGCCTATGCAAGTGACAGTCAGAGAGTACTCGACACAGCTAAATATGCCATCGGTGACCGTGACATACCTTTAAACCCTGATGCACGATTAAAGGAAATGAATTTTGGAGTATTAGAAGCTTTATTAGAAGATGAAATTCCCAATCTTTACGGAGATGCCCTCGAAAAATTATTCAGCCTTGATGTTAATGCTTGTGCTCCAGAAGGTGAAACATATGCACAGCTTTTTGAAAGAACTGAACAAGCAATCAATGAAATTGTTGAAAAACATGCTCCAGATGATGGAAATATTTTAATTTTTTCTCACGGTGTAACAATCGGTAACTATATAATCCAAGTCACAAACAGCAAAGAGTTTAAGGTTCATGACAATTGCAGTGTTTCGGTTGTCAATTTTATTGATGGTAAACCTTACGTTGAAAAGATTGGTGACACTAGTTATAGGGACAAGGGCAGTCAGGTATTAAAAGCAAATAGCTGATTCATGAGAAAAGGAGGTCGCGAAAGACCTCTTTTTTTCATTTAGTTCCAAAGTCTAGTAAACTACAAAAAAATCAAAAGAAAGCGTTGACATTCAATTTTACCCGTGATAAATTACATATAACAAATAAATAATACATATTCCGTTATAGGAATGTTACCTTAAGTGGGCATAACCTGGACTGAATAGTGACACAATATTCGCGATATTTGTGTGCTATTCGGCTCAGGTTTTTTATTTGTCTAAAATTAAGATGAAAGAAGGGACACCTCATGAAATACGAGCAGTTGGCTAAAGATATACTCTCAAATGTCGGCGGAAAAGAAAACGTTTCCAGTGTCGTGCATTGTATTACTAGATTACGTTTTAAATTAAAAGATGAATCAAAGGCAAATACAGAAGTACTAAAAAATATGGATGATGTTGTAACTGTTATGAAAAGCGGTGGGCAATATCAAGTGGTTATTGGAAACCATGTACCAGATGTTTATCAAGCAGTATTACATGTTGGTGGTTTTCAAGGACAGTCGCAAACTAGTGATGATGAAGAAAAACAAAAATCAAGTTTAATTGACATCATTTCAAGTATATTCACTCCTGTACTTGGCGTATTAGCTGCAACAGGGATGATCAAAGGTTTTAATGCACTATTTCTTGCATTAGGTTGGTTAGAGGATACATCGGGAACTTATCAAATTTTAAATGCAATTGGTGATTCATTATTTTACTTCTTTCCAATTTTCTTAGGATACACAGCGATTAAAAAGTTTGGTGGAAGTCCGTTCATCGGAATGGCCATTGGGGGTTCATTAGTTTATCCAACTTTATCAGGCTTAACGGCAGGCGATCCTCTTTACACATTATTTTCAGGGACAATGTTTGAATCAGCAATTCATATTACATTTTTAGGTGTACCTGTCATTTTAATGAGTTATGCATCTTCTGTTATCCCGATTATTTTAGCATCATATTTCGCAGCAATTGTAGAAAACCGTTTGAAAAAAATCATTCCAAGTGTAGTGAAAGCATTCTTAGTACCATTTTTTACATTACTAATTGTTGTTCCTTTAACATTTATCATAATTGGACCTATCGCAACATGGTTAGGTAATCTTTTAGGAATGGCAACCCTATTTATCTATAATTTAAGCCCACTAGTTGCAGGGATTTTTGTAGGTGGATTATGGCAGTTACTTGTTATCTTTGGTCTTCACTGGGGTCTTGTACCAATTGCGATTAACAACCTTACAACAATGGGTGCTGACCCGGTATTAGCAACTACATTTGCTGCTTCATTTGCTCAAATTGGTGCAGTATTGGCAGTATGGATTAGAACAAAGCAGCAAAAGCTGAAAACATTAAGTATTCCAGCATTTATTTCGGGTATTTTCGGTGTAACAGAGCCAGCAATTTACGGTATTACATTACCGCTTAAAAAGCCATTTATCATTAGCTGTATTGCAGCTGCTGTTGGTGGTGGGATTATCGGTGCAGCTGGTTCTAAAATTTACATGGTAGGCGGTCTTGGAGTATTCGGAATTCCATCATTTATCAGTCCAACAGATGGTATTACATTTGCTTTTTGGGCAATGTTGATTTCATTTGCTGTAGCATTTGGTCTAGGCTTTATTCTTACGTACCTATTTGGAATGGGAAAAGCTAAAAATGAAGTAACTGAAAATTCTGAGAGTGAAGTGGCAGTAACAACAGCTTCAAATGCTAAAAATGAACAAATCATTAGTCCTTTAACAGGTGAAGTAAAGGTTTTATCAGAAATAGAAGACGAAGCATTTGCATCAGGTGCTCTTGGTCATGGTGTAGCAATTGAGCCAAGCGAAGGAAAGCTATTAGCTCCTGCTTCTGGTATCGTGACTGCTTTATTCCCGACTAATCATGCAATTGGTATCACGACTGAAAATGGGGTAGATATTCTGATTCATATCGGTATGGATACTGTACAGTTAGAAGGAAAGTATTTTACAGCCCATGTTTCTCAAGGTGACCGAATTGAAAAAGGTCAACTCTTAATAGAGTTTGATATGGATAAGATTAAAGAAGCGGGGAAACCACTCACAACACCTGTTGTGGTAACGAATCATAAAGAGTTTAATCTAAACTTAACACCAGAGAAACAAGTGAAAACTGGTGACTGTGTTTTTACTATAAATTAAATGTTAGCTAAGGAGGAGGTCGTCTTTTAAGACGTTCTCTCCCTCACTTTTTTATGAAAAGGAGTTTTCTTCATGGCTTTTCCAAAAGGATTTTTATGGGGCGGTGCGATTGCTGCCAATCAAACAGAAGGGGCCTATCTCGAAGGTGGAAAAGGATTAACAACAGTTGATTTACTACCAACAGGTGAAAAGCGCTGGGATATCATGTTTGGAAATCTTCCTTCTTTCCAACCACTTGAAGGTGAATTTTACCCATCACATACGGCAATTGATTTTTATCATCGTTATAAAGAAGATATTGCACTTTTTGCAGAGATGGGATTCAAGGCCTTACGTGTATCTATTTCATGGGCACGAATCTTCCCGAATGGTGATGATGCGCAGCCTAATGAAGCAGGGTTAAAGTTTTATGATGATCTTTTCGATGAACTATTGAAATATAATATTGAGCCTGTTGTAACAATTGCTCATTTTGATGTACCTGTTAACTTGGTTGAGAACTATGGAAGTTGGAAAAATCGTAAGCTTGTTTCTTTATTTGAAACTTATGCAACAACTTTATTTAAACGTTTTAAAGATAAGGTAAAATACTGGATGACATTTAATGAAATTAATATGTTATTGCATTTGCCATTTGTAGGTGCTGGACTTGTTTTCAAAGAAGGAGACAATAAAGAGCAAATTAAATACCAAGCTGCACATCATCAATTAGTTGCTAGTGCACTTGCTGTAAAAGCTTGTCACGAAATCAGCCCAGGGGCAATGATCGGATGTATGCTCGCTGCAGGAATGACTTATTCATACACATGTAACCCGGAGGATGTTTGGGATGCGATGGAGAAAGACCGTGAATCGTTCTTTTTCATCGATGTTCAATCACGTGGAGCATATCCAGGGTATGCTAAGAGATTTTTCAAAGATCATAACATAAAGATTGAAATGGAACCTGGAGATGAAGAGCTTCTAAAAAATCATACCGTTGACTATATTGGCTTTAGTTATTATGCGAGCCGTGCAACTAGTACAGATCCAGAAGTAAATAATATGACGTCAGGAAATGTGTTCGGATCTATTGAAAATCCATACCTTGAAAAATCAGAATGGGGCTGGACGATTGATCCTAGAGGATTCCGAATTACAGCGAATCAATTATATGATCGCTATCAAAAGCCATTATTTGTTGTGGAAAATGGTTTAGGGGCTGTTGATGAATTAACAGCAGGCGGTGAAGTTCATGATGACTACCGTATTGAATACTTAAAAAAGCACGTTGCTGAAATGAGTGAAGCGATTGAAGATGGCGTTGAGATTCTTGGTTATACAAGCTGGGGTCCAATTGATATTGTGAGTGCTTCAACTGGAGAAATGAAAAAACGCTATGGCTACATTTACGTTGATAAAGACAACGAAGGAAACGGTACACTACAACGGCATAAAAAGAAAAGCTTTGATTGGTATAAAAAAGTAATTGAGAGTAATGGTGAATCACTTTAAGAAGCATTATTAAGGGAAAAGGTGGTTCAAGCATGTGATAGGCAAATGGAGAATACTTTCAGGTCATCATGATATAAGAGGAAAGCTGACAACAGCTTTCCTTCTATTAGTACAGGGATTCTCCTATAATCTTTAGAAGTGGTCATGGAGAAGAGTATCACTTATAATACGATAAATAGAGCTTATACGAGAAAATCTGTTTAACAAATAAACCATAAAAAGTTTAGGTGGTTATATGAAAATAGAAAAAGTATTTAACAATAATGTTGTAAGTGCATTTAATGAAGAAAATATAGAGCTTGTTATCATGGGGAAAGGTCTTGCTTTTCAAAAAAGACCTGGTGACGAAATAGATGATGATAAAATTGAGAAAGTGTTTACACTGAAAAATAAAGACATGTCGGAACGATTTAAAACCCTTTTATATGAGGTTTCAATTGAACTCATGGAAGTAACAGAAGAGGTTATTAAAAAAGCAAAAAGTAAGCTTGGAAGAGAACTAAATGACAGTATTTATGTTTCTCTTACAGATCACATTAATTTTGCCATTGAACGTAATAAAAAAGGCCTCGATATAAAGAATGCGTTGCTATGGGAAATCAAAAAGCTATATAAAGATGAATTTTCTCTTGGTGTAGAAGCACTGGGTATGATTAAGGAAAAGCTTGATGTTACATTGCCTGAGGATGAAGCTGGCTTTATTGCCATGCATATTGTGAATGCAGAGCTAAATGAAGAAATGCCTAATATCGTAAACATTACAAAAACGATGCAAGACATCTTAAAAATTGTGAAATATCACTTTAAGATGGATTTTAACGAAGAGTCTCTTAACTTCTTCCGATTTGTCACTCATTTGAAGTTCTTTGCTCAAAGACTATACAGCAAAACTTACATGGAAGGTGAAGACGATTTTCTGTTTGAAGCTGTAAAAAACAAACACAAACAAGCTTATGAATGTACGGAAAAAATTAATGATTATGTGGAAAGACAATTTGATTACGAGTTAACAAACGATGAGAAGCTGTATTTGACGATTCATATTGAGAGGGTTATTAATAGATAAGAGGAAAAGTAGACGAACGTTTCGTCTACTTTCTTCTATATAATAGTTGGTTTTTTATCTTTCCAAGGCCGTGCTTGCTCAAGCTGTCCAGCAAGTTGAAACAGAGTAGCTTCATCTCCGAGCGGTCCCATAAACTGAACACCAATAGGTAAGATATCTTTATTCCAAAACAATGGAACAGACATCGCCGGACAGCCAGTTGTATTCGCAAGTGGAGTGAAGGGTACCCATTCATTTAGTCTGTTAACATACTCCTCTATATTACCTTTATAAGATAATTCACCAATTCTTAGAGGTGGCTCACTAAGAGTTGGAGTTAATAGGAGATCGTAGTTGTTGAAAAATTGAGCAACTTCTTTCGTTACTAGCTGCATGTAACTAATCGCAGCAAGATATTCTGTTGCTCTGTATGAATTCCCGCAGTGTAAAACTTCCCAAGTATAAGGTTCTAGTTCTTCTTGCTTCGGAGCTCTTCCAGTTAAATTTGTTAAAGAATGTATTCCTTGTGAAAAGGATGATTGCCAAAGCACTTGAAATGCTCGATTATATTGATCAACATGAATAGTAGGAAATCCCTCCTCAACATCATGGCCAAGAGATTGACAGAGATTTGCTGCATCTAAAACAGCATCTTCACAATCAGAATGAATCTTTTTACCGTTAAATCCGGTTTTTAAAACAGCTATTTTTAATTTCCTAGGTTCTTTGATTGACTCAGTGACAAATGAACTACTTGGTTGTGATACATAGAATGGATCACCAGGATTATTTCCATATGTAGCATCAAGAAGTCCCGCACTATCTCGAACAGTCCGTGTAATCACATGATTAACTCCGAGGCCAACCGGATCAGGGTTCTTTGGAATTCTGCCTCTACTTACTTTTAGGCCAAAAACTCCACAACAAGATGCGGGAATTCTAATTGATCCTCCCCCGTCCGAGGCATGTGCCATCGGAACAATTCCAGCTGCAACAGCAGCCGCAGCCCCTCCGCTTGAGCCTCCAACTGTATAGGCTAGATTCCATGGATTTCTCGTTGGACCATATTGTAAAGGCTCAGTAGTCGGTACTAGTCCAAACTCACAAGTATTTGTTTTTCCAATTGTGATAAGCCCCGTTTGTTGACGGATTCGTGATGAGTACTCACTATCAGCTGAGGCAATAAAGTTTTTAAGATATGTAGATCCTGCTGTGTAGGGGGTGTTTGCGAAAAATTCCAAATCCTTCATAAGGAACGGAACACCTGAAAATGGACCGGATTCAGTTGGTGGTAACTTGTCTTCATACAATTTATGTGTGACAGCATTTAATTTGGGGTTTAACTCTTCTATTAAGTCAATTGTATGGGAAACTAATTCTGCAGCTGAAATTTGTTTGGTTTTAATAAGATAAGCCTGTTCAGTGGCATCGAGCCAATTTAATTGGTGCATAGGTGAATTCTCCTTGAATAGGTACTTTTTGGTTTAGTACGGATATTAAGAGGATTTATGTTATAAATTTTTGTTTTAACTCTATTATATAACGATAGTGGAATAGAACGAACAAGTTTTCCTTTTAACAAAAAGTATCATCAATCCTCACAAACTTGTCAAAAACTTTTTCATTCTTCACACAATTAAATTCCAACTTTATTGATAGGAATAATGAGTTGTGGTAAAATGAATTATATTTTTCACTTGTCAGTGAGACTAAAATAATGGAAACTAGTAATTATGAATAATTTGTACAAGTAAATTTTGTGAGGTGTGGATTTTGTTGCAACTTCAGGTAATGAACAGTCCGTTTAATCAGGAGCAAGTAGAGCTCCTTAATCGTCTTCTGCCAACCTTGACGGAATCTCAAAAAGTCTGGTTGAGTGGGTATCTAGCTGCTACACAAGCTGGTTCTGCTAATGTTACGGCTGCTCCCGAAGCGCCGGTAGTAGAGGCTGTTGTTCCAGTAAATGTAAAGCCAGTATCTAAGGATGTTACGATTCTATTTGGTTCTCAAACTGGTAATGCCCAGGGTCTTGCAAATAAGGCAGGAAAAGAACTCGAGAGTCGTGGTTATAAAGTAACCGTTTCATCAATGAGTGATTTTAAACCAAATAGCTTAAAGAAGGTAGAGAATCTTCTTATTGTAGTAAGTACACATGGCGAGGGAGATCCGCCGGATAATGCGATTTCTTTCCATGAGTTCCTTCATGGTAAACGAGCTCCAAAGCTTGATGAACTTCGCTTTTCAGTTCTATCGCTTGGTGATAGCTCTTATGAGTTTTTCTGTCAAACAGGAAAAGAATTTGATCAACGTTTAGAAGATCTTGGTGGAACTCGTCTTTATCCACGTATCGATTGTGATTTAGACTTTGATGAGCCTGCAGCTGAGTGGATTGCAGGAGTTTTAGCTGGTCTTGATGAAGCACAAGCTGCGGGAGCAGAACCTGTTCAAGCGCAAGAAGCAGCTGCCCCTGCTCCTCAAGCTTTAGAATCAGCTTACTCAAGAACAAATCCATTTAAAGCAGAGGTTCTTGAAAACCTAAACCTAAATGGTCGCGGCTCTAATAAAGAAACGCGTCATCTTGAGTTGTCATTAGAAGGATCTGGCCTTACATTTGAGCCAGGTGATGCTCTAGGTGTTTACCCGGAAAATGATCCTGAACTTGTTAACCTTATTCTTGAAGCAGTAAAATGGGATGCAACTGAAAAAGTTACAGTGAATAATGAAGAAGTAACATTGAAAGAGGCATTAAGCTCAAGGGTTGAAATTGCCACGTTAACGAAACCAGTTGTTGAAAAAGCAGCACAGCTTAATTCTAATAAAGATTTACAATCACTTGTATCAAATAGGGATTCTATAAAAGCATATATTGATGGTCGTGACCTATTAGATTTAATTCGTGACTTTGGTCCATGGGAAGTTTCTGCACAGGAATTTGCTGGTGTTCTACGTAAAATGCCAGTTCGTCTATATTCTATTGCAAGTAGCTTAGCTGCAAATCCAGATGAAGTTCACTTAACAATTGGGGCTGTCCGTTATGAAACACATGGTCGTCATCGTAAAGGTGTGGCGTCAACCCAAGTGGCAGAACGCCTGCAACCTGGTGATACATTACCAGTGTATATTCAAAAGAATCAAAATTTTAGACTACCACAAAATCCTGATACACCGATTATTATGGTTGGACCTGGAACAGGTGTTGCACCATTTCGTGCATTTATGCAAGAGCGTGAAGAAATCGGTGCAGAAGGTAAATCATGGATGTTCTTCGGTGATCAACATTTTGTAACAGACTTTCTGTACCAAACAGAATGGCAAAAATGGATTAAAGACGGTGTGTTAACGAGAATGGATGTTGCTTTTTCACGTGATCAAGAAGAAAAAGTTTATGTACAGAATCGCATGCAAGAGCACAGCAAAGAGTTGTTCCAATGGCTTGAAGAAGGGGCTGTTGTGTACGTTTGCGGTGATAAAAATCATATGGCGAAAGATGTTAACAACACACTGATCGACATTATTGAAAAAGAAGGCGGATTAAGCCGTGAAAAAGCTGAGGCCTACCTTGCAGATATGAAACAAAATAAACGCTATCAACGCGATGTATATTGATTTTTTGATTGAAAGGAGATTAGCAACATGGCGAACAAAATATTAAAAGCACCAGAAGGCCCACCAAGTGATGTTGAAGACATTAAAGAAAGAAGTGACTTTTTGCGTGGGACGCTTAAAGAATCTATGCTTGAGCCATTAAGCTCAGGTATTTCAGATGATGATAACCGCTTAATGAAACACCACGGAAGCTATTTACAAGATGACCGTGATCTTCGAAATGAGCGTCAAAAACAAAAATTAGAGCCAGCTTATCAATTTATGCTACGTGTTCGTTTACCAGGTGGTGTTGCCACACCAAACCAGTGGCTTGTTATGGATGACCTTGCCCAAAAATACGGAAACGGTACGTTAAAGCTAACAACTCGTATGACGTTCCAAATGCACGGAATTCTAAAATGGAACATGAAGAAAACGATTCAAGGTATTCATGCTTCATTAATGGATACGATCGCTGCATGTGGAGACGTTAACCGTAATGTAATGTGTGTGGCAAATCCGTATCAATCGAACGTGCATCAAGAAGTGTATGAATGGTCGAAAAAACTAAGTGATGATTTATTACCACGTACAAGAGCTTATCATGAAATATGGCTTGATGAAGAAAGAGTAGCTGGTACACCTGATACAGAAGAGCTTGAGCCAATGTACGGTCCGCTTTACCTACCACGTAAATTTAAGATTGGTATTGCCGTTCCGCCTTCAAACGATGTTGATATTTTCTCTCAAGACTTAGGTTATATTGCCGTTGTTGAGAACGACAAGCTTGTTGGTTTTAACGTAGCAATTGGCGGTGGTATGGGTATGAGTCATGGTGATAAAGAAACATATCCACAGCTTGCGAAAGTTATTGGTTTCATTAAACCAGAACAGGCTTATGATGTAGCAGAAAAAATCATTACAATTCAACGTGACTATGGAAATCGTTCTGTACGTAAAAATGCACGTTTCAAATATACGGTCGATCGCCTAGGGCTTGAAAACGTAAAAGAAGAGTTAGAAAATCGTCTTGGCTGGAGCTTAGAAGAAGCGAAGCCATTCACTTTCGATCATAACGGAGATCGTTATGGTTGGGAAAAAGGTGTGAAAGGAAAATGGAACTTCACACTATTTATTGAAGGTGGACGTGTAACAGACTATGACGACTACAAGCTTATGACAGGTATCAGAGAAATTGCTAAAATTCACACAGGTGACTTCCGTTTAACAGCAAACCAAAACCTGATCATTGGAAATGTATCAAGTCAGAAAAAGAAAAAAATCAGTGAACTTATTGAAAAATACGGTTTAACAGATGGTAAGCATTATTCTGCATTACGTCGTAGTGCATTAGCATGTGTTGCTTTACCAACATGTGGTTTAGCAATGGCTGAAGCAGAACGTTACTTACCAAAATTAATTGATAAAATCGATGAGATCGTGGATCAAAACGGTCTAAAAGATAAAGAAATCACCATTCGTATGACAGGCTGTCCAAATGGATGTGCCCGCCACGCATTAGGTGAAATCGGCTTTATCGGTAAGGCACCTGGTAAATACAATATGTATCTTGGTGCAGCACATGACGGAAGCCGTTTAAGCAAAATGTACCGTGAAAACATCGGTGAAGAAGAAATTCTAAAAGAGCTTAATACGATTATCCCTCGCTATGCGAAGGAACGTGAAGAAAATGAGCACTTTGGTGACTTTGTTATTCGCGCAGGTATTATCGGAGAAACAACAGACGGTACGAATTTCCACGATTAATATAGGTAAAGACAGGGGAAGCCCTGTCTTTTTTTATACATTCATGAAATTGGCTTTGGAAGTAAGCTAAGTTTTTATTGTTTGAAAGAAAGGTTTTTCTATGGTATATTATCTTTAATTCAAGATATTTTATTTAGAGATATTTTGAGAGGAATGCTACTAACAACTTATAGTTAAAATATAAACATTACAAAATAATGGAGGATCACAATGAATCAACTAAAAGGTATTCATCATGTAACGGCTATAACAAGTAGTGCTGAGAAAAATTATGAGTTCTTCACATATGTGTTAGGAATGCGTTTAGTTAAGAAAACAGTAAATCAAGATGATATCCAGACGTATCACTTATTTTTTGCTGATGATGTAGGAAGTGCGGGGACTGACATGACATTCTTTGACTTCCCAGGAATTCCAAAAGGAGTACACGGTACAAATGAAATTTCCAAAACATCATTTCGAGTCCCAACAGATGCTGCATTGGATTACTGGGTAAAACGTTTTGATCGCCTGGAAGTTAAGCATACAGGAATTAAAGAACAGTTTGGTAAAAAAACATTATCATTTGTAGACTTTGATGATCAACAATACCAATTAATTTCAGATGAACAAAATAAAGGAGTTGCCTCTGGTACACCATGGCAAAAAGGGCCGATTCCTTTAGATTATGCGATTACAGGACTAGGACCCATTTTTATCGTGGTAAATAATGTTGAACAAATGAAAGAGGTACTAGAAAGAGCACTTGGTTTTAAGGAAGTGTCACAGGAAGGATCATTTCACCTATTTGAAGTTGGTGAAGGAGGAAATGGAGCACAGGTCATTTTGGAGCACAATGTGATGCTTCCTCAAGGAATTCAAGGCTATGGTACTGTCCATCATGTTGCCTTCCGTGTTGAAGACCGCGTAGTGTTAGAAGAGTGGATTAGTCATATGCAAAGCATAGGTTTTCCAACTTCAGGCTATGTAAATCGTCACTTCTTCGAATCTCTATATGCAAGAGTTGCTCCTCATATACTATTTGAATTTGCGACAGATGGTCCAGGTTTTATGGGAGATGAACCTTATGAAACTCTAGGAGAAAAGCTATCATTACCTCCATTTCTAGAGCCAAAACGGGAACAAATTGAAAAGCTGGTTCGTCCAATTGATACCGTTCGTAGTACAAAGGAGTTCGTAAAGGAGTAGGAAAAAAGGAAGACCTTTATAGGTTTTCCTTTTTAAAATTAATTATAAACTAGAATGTTTATTACTTGTAGATTTATCCATATTAGTATAGAATAAGGATATAGGTGAAAAGTATCAGGGAACAAATTCCTGTTTTTCTCAACTCCAACTAAATAGTTAAGGGCAAATCTACTGAAAGGTAGAGACGCAAAGCTACAGGGGCTAAGTTCTGAGGAATATGCTTGCCAGTTACCGATTTAAATAAAAAGAACTAATCGGTGGATTAGTTCTTTTTTTTAGGAGATGACGGTCTTGTCTAGTGATCTATCAACATTTAACGAATTAAAACGCAAGGTATATCTATATGTTATACCGATTATATTATTTACTCTTTTTATGAGTTTATTTAGCTGGAATTCTTTTAATTTTTTTGAAAAACTCGCAGCTGTTACTTATCTGCTACTTTTCTCGTGTTCTTTCCTTTTTATTTATAAAAATCTATACTTTCGTTTTATTGAATTAACCATCTTTTGCTTAGTTTCCTTCTTTCATCTTTTTCTTACCTATTGGACAATTAATATTGACATTATCCAGAATCATCAGGATTCAATTAGTGATTCTGCAATATGGACACCACTTCTGTTTATTTATATTTTTATCACATTTGTTGGGAACCTGGGAATGATTCTTGCATTTATTTTATGGACAATAACTACAGGCATCCTTCTCATATATAGTGCAGAAATCCCAAGTTTAATGGTTGGTTCTTTTATAAATTACCAGTTAGCTATGTTCGTATATATTATCTTTCTTTTCTTTGGTAGAAATCTCCTTGAAGCTTCTGCTAGGACGGGTATGCTAGAAAAAATGGCTTACAAAGATATGCTGACCGGGATTGATAACCGTCGTGCAGTACATCACATGTTTGAAAAGCTTGATGAGGAAGGTAAGGCCTATTCCATTCTTTTTTTTGATATTGATCATTTTAAAAAAGTTAACGACCAATATGGTCATAGTGTAGGTGATTCAGTGTTGATAGAAATAACTAAGGTCATTAATAGCGGTCTAAACAAGAATGAATTTTTTGCTCGGTGGGGTGGGGAAGAATTCATTGTCATCACAAAAAATGAGACGATTGAAAAAACGTTAAATTTAGCCAAAAAGCTAAAACTCTTAGTTAACCAACATCAGTTTAAGGTAGTGGGGAAACTTACTGCAAGCTTTGGTATAGCCGAATCTCAACCGGGGCAAACAGCTGAATTAGTATTAGAACAGGCAGATCAGGCATTATATTCTGCGAAGGCTAATGGGCGAAATCATATTATGGTGTTCGGTGATCAAAACTAAAGTGAAAAAGAGATTCCCTCCTGACACTTTTAACGTTATACTTACTTTTGTGGTTTAACGATTAAAAGAATGATAGGAGCTTAAAAGATGGATATTCTTACACTCTTAAAGGCTGTTATACTGGGCTTAGTAGAAGGGTTAACTGAGTTTGCACCCGTTTCTTCAACAGGTCATATGATTATTGTCGATGATATGTGGTTACAATCAGAAGAATTTTTAGGTAAATATGTGGCAAATACGTTTAAAATTGTTATACAACTAGGCTCCATTTTAGCTGTAGTGGTGGTCTTTAAGGACCGCTTTATCCAAATGTTAGGTTTAGAAAGATTGAGCAAAAAAACAACTAAATTTACGGAAGGAACAAGTCGTTTAAAGCTTACTCAAGTCATTGTAGGCTTAATCCCGGCCGGTGTGCTAGGCGTTCTTTTCGAGGATTATATAGATGAACATTTATTTTCTATTACAACTGTGTTAATCGGTTTAGTTGTTGGTGCAGTCTTAATGATCGCAGCCGATCTTTTTGGTCCAAAGAAAGCAAAAATTGAGACAGTTGATCAAATTACTTATAAACAAGCATTTTCTGTTGGATTAATACAATGTCTTTCATTATGGCCTGGATTTTCCCGTTCAGGATCAACCATTTCAGGAGGAGTTCTACTCGGAATGAGCCACCGTGCTGCAGCTGATTTCACTTTTATTATGGCAGTACCAATCATGGCGGGAGCAAGTGCGATCTCTCTTTTGAAAAACTGGCAATATTTCACTATTGAGGCAATGCCGTTTTTTATTGCCGGATTTATAAGTGCCTTTATATTTGCACTTCTTTCCATTCGTTTTTTCCTAAAGCTCATTAATAAAATCAAACTTATGCCATTTGCGATTTATCGAATTTTATTAGTTATTGTGATATGGATTGTATACTTTTAATTTATTGGCCTGTTCTAGAGGAAAAATGGAACAGGCTTTTTAGGATTTAAAAATATGTTAAAAAAAGATAACATACATATAAGGGTGAAAGTTTGTTTTAGGAGGTATTAGTGCTATAAACGTTAAAAAGGTTTCAGTCTATGACCATATGTTATTTATTATCATTACCTTTACCTATTGGTTCTCTCTCTATATTTATGTTCCTGTGTTTGTATCATATTTGGATTTCTTAGGTGGGACTTATACATTAGTAGGATTTATCGTTGGTAGTTATGGGATTATGCAAATTTTACTACGTCTTCCGGTAGGGATTATTTCAGATCGACTACAAATTCGTAAACCGTTTGTCATCATTGGACTCATTACAGGGGTTATTAGCTGCTTTGGTTTTGCTTTAACTGAAAGCCTTGGATTTGCGTTATTAGCCAGATTTGTTTCAGGAGTAACTGCTTCGATGTGGGTGGCGTTTACCGTATTATATGCCAGTTATTTTAAACAAGAAGACACAACAAAGGCAATGGGGAATGTCCAGTTTATAACGGTATCATCTCAGCTTATTAGTATGGGCTTAAGTGGCTACCTTGTTAGTCATTGGGGCTGGAAGGCGCCTTTTTGGTTAGGTGGGGTTATTGGTACCATCGGAATTCTTCTAGCTTTACGAGTGAGAGAGATAAGCGGTGAAAAGAATGCTAAGAAGATTGAAAAACACGAATTAACCGAAGTTTTTAGAGAAAAGATTGTGTTAAAAGCAGCCATTTTATCCGCAATTGCTCATGCAGTCTTATTTATTACGATGTTTGGTTTTACCCCTGATTATGCTCTAACAATAGGTGCCGAAAGTAAAACATTGCTTTTTCTTGTATTTAGTTTCATGGTACCACATGCTATTGCACCGATTGTGACAGGTAGATATTTGGTTGCTCGTTTTCAAAAATGGACAATACTAATGATAGGCTTTTTTGGAACATTTATATTTTCCGCTATAATACCATTTATCAGCAGTCTACCTATTCTATATGTTACTCAAGCTTTAAATGGATTTGCACAAGGAATGACGATACCATTATTAATGGGCATGGCCATTCAAACGATTCCAAACAATAAACGTGCAACAGCAATGGGTCTCTTTCAAGCAATTTATGCGTTAGGTATTTTTCTTGGACCATTTATTGCGGGTCTTTTTAGTCACGAAGGTACTTATGTTTCAGTGTTTTTAACGGCTGGTGGAGCTGGATTCATAGGGGTGATCTTATCAGTGAAGTGGGGATTTATGAAAACTACGGTGCAAGGCGAGCGGGCACAATCACTGTAATAAAAGGCTTAATCATAAGATTAAGTCTCTTTCTATAGCATTGAGGCACACCTCTTTTTGACATTATGAACGTAAGATGTCTATATTAACAATAAGTGATGAAGCGTATTAGGAGGGCTTTTCCCATGACACAAATAAAGGAGCAATCACTTACTGCAGTCGAATATACTGTAAGAAGGCAAAAGGAGTTTTTTCGTAACGGACAAACAAAATCAAAAGATTTTCGAGTGAGTATGTTAAAGAAGCTTGCTGAACAAATTAGAAAAAACGAAGAGAAGATATGCCTCGCTCTCAAACGGGATTTAAATAAATCAGAAACAGAGGCTTATGTCACAGAGATCGGATTTCTTTTGGAGGAAATAAGTTTTACATTAAAACATATTGATAAATGGATGAAGCCGGAAAAAGTAAAAACTGCCAAAACACATATTGGCTCAAAGGGTTTCAAAGTGGCAGAACCATATGGAGTAACGCTTATTATTGCTCCATGGAATTATCCTTTTCAGCTGCAACTGGCTCCTTTAATTGGTGCAATTGCAGCAGGAAACACAGCTGTTTTAAAACCTTCTGAATTAACCCCGCACACTTCAACATTGCTTGCTGAGATGATAGGAGACACCTTTTCTTCTGAATACATAGCTGTACTTGAAGGCGGTGTTGAAACGACGACATATTTATTAGATCAAGAGTTTGATTATATCTTTTTTACAGGAAGTGTACCTGTTGGAAAAGTCGTAATGGAAGCAGCAGCTAAACGATTAATTCCAATTACACTTGAATTGGGTGGAAAAAGTCCTTGTATCGTAGATGAAACAGCAAATGTTGAATTGGCTGCAAAACGGATTGCCTTTGGTAAATTCATTAATGCAGGTCAAACCTGTATTGCTCCTGATTATTTATTTGTTCACAAGAAAGTAAAACAGGAATTCTTAACTGAGCTTAAGAAGGTTATTGTTGATTTTTATGGAGATAAACCATTAGAAAATGAGGAGTTTACAAGAATTGTGAATGATCGTCATTTTCAACGATTAAAGAAGTATTTGTCGGACGGTTCACTATTATTTGGAGGAGACTCTGACGAGGCAAGCTTGAAGATAGAGCCAACTTTGTTAGAACCGGAAAGTATGACTTCTGGCGTTATGACAGATGAAATCTTCGGACCAATCTTTCCTGTGCTTGAATATGAAAATATCCGAACCGTGATTGATTTTGTAACAGACCGTCCTAAGCCGTTAGCTTTGTATTTATTTACAACATCTGAAGAAATGGAGAAGAAAGTAACAGAATCTATTTCATTTGGTGGTGGATGTATTAACGATACACTTATGCATATTGCCACCCCGTATCTTCCTTTTGGAGGTGTCGGAGAAAGCGGTATGGGTACTTACCATGGTGAATCGAGCTTTACAGCATTTTCACATTATAAGAGTGTCCTCAAACAAACGAACCGCTTTGACTTCCATTTTAGATATCCTAATGCAAAAAATGGGTTGAAATTGATGAAGAGGTTAATGAAATAAGCAAGACCAACCTTCTGATGGGGTTGGTCTCTTTGATGAAAGTTAACAAACAAGAATTGGACTCTGAAAGACAGAATCGGGACAAGGCTCAGGTGATGAGATCAAAATGTATCTCGATAGAAGAGGAATCGGGATAAAAATTAGGTCATGAGACTAAGAAGTGTCCCGATAGTAGCAGAATCGAGACAAAAATCAGGTCATGAGACTAAGAAGTGTCTCAATAGTAGCAGAATCGAGACAAAAATCAGGTCAAGAGACCAAAATGTGTCTCAATAGTAGCAGAATTGAGACAAAAATCAGGTCAAGAGGCCAAAATGTGTCCCGATAGTAGTAGAATTGAGACAAAAATCAGGTCAAGAAGTCAAGTCCAGAATATTGTGTAAATTTAATACAATGTTTTCAACTACTACATTTGGATATGTGTATTATCCCCTACATTTTTTTTTGCGTAAATTCCATGGGCTTTCACTTACATATCCAGGGAAGGCTGTCAAAGGTTCCTCACTTTGACAGTCTTTCCTGGATATGTGATCATTCCATAATGGAAGCTACGAAAAAATTAGCATCTTCTTATAGATTTTGTAGAGTAAACAGATTCTTGGTATTCCATTAAAACAGCTCCTACTAAACGAAAAGCAGATTGTGTGTTTGGGAAGATACGAATAACTCTTTCTCTTCTTCGTACTTCTTGATTTAATCGTTCAAGAGAGTTCGTACTTCGTATATGAGGGCGCATATTCACTGGATGATTCATATATTGAATGGTATCTTCGAACCCTTCATCGAAAATAGTAAGAGCCTTTTCGTACTTTGGATTATTTCCAAATTGAGTCATCAGTTCATTCTTAAAGGTTCTGATATCTTCAACAGTGATTGCCTCAAACACACGCTTGATCATCATACGAATATCAGCTGAATCCTTTTTGGGCAACTTTTCAATAATGTTCCTTTTAAAATGAACATTACACCTTTGCCAGCTAGTACCTAAAAATTCACGTTGTATGGCTTTTTGTAAGCCTTGGTGAGCATCTGATATCACTAGTTTCGGAGACTGAAGTCCTCGTGATTTTAGCTGTTGAAGGAAGCGACTCCAACTCTCGTAATTCTCTGCATGATCAATACTTAGACCAAGTATTTCACGCTGGCCCTTATCTGTAATAGCTGTGGCAATATAAACAGCCTTTGAGACCACCTTATGGTGTTCTCTCACTTTGATATACATGGCATCTACAAAAAGATAGGGATAATATTTGACGTTTAAAGGACGCTTTGCCCAATCATTTACGATTGGATCTAATTTCAAGGTCAATGAAGAAACAAACGATTTTGAGACAGATTTACCACATAGCTGTTCAACTATTTGTGTTACCTTGCGTGTTGAGACCCCATTAATAACCATTTCCAACATGGAGATCACTAAAGCTTGATCACATCTAGCATATTTTTCAAAAACTGTAGTCGAAAACTCACCATCACGAGTTCTCGGCACCTTGAGTTGTATCTTGCCGATACTCATAATTAATTCACGTTCATAGTAGCCGTTGCGATAGTCACGACGGGCTGCAGAGCGTTCATAAGAAGCAGCATGTAGATAATCATCTCTCTCTTTTTCCATAAACTCATTTAAGACCAAAACAATTGCTGATTTAACTACTGCATCAATATCAGAATTTAATACAGAATCTTTTAAAACTTCCAAATCTAGGTTAAACTGTAACTGGGTCATCTTATTCCTCTTTTCATGTTTATCGTAGCTGAAAACATTGTAGCCAAGAGTGAATAAAATGAACCCTTTTTCTTTTTACACAATTATACGGACTTAATCGGTCAAGAGACTAAGATGTGTCCCGATAGTAGCAGAATCGAGACAAAAATCAGGTCAAGAGACTAAGAAGTGTCCCGATAGTAGCAGAATCGAGACAAAAATCAGGTCATGAGACTAAGAAGTGTCTCGATAGTAGCAGAATCGAGACAAAAATCAGGTCATGAGACTAAGAAGTGTCCCGATAGTAGCAGAATCGAGACAAAAATCAGGTCAAGAGACTAAGAAGTGTCTCGATAGTAGCAGAATCGAGACAAAAATCAGGTCATGAGACCAAAATGTGTCTCAATAGTAGCAGAATTGAGACAAAAATCAGGTCAAGAGACCAAAATGTGTCCCGATAGTAGCAGAATCGAGACAAAAATCAGGTCAAGAGACTAAGATGTGTCCCGATAGTAGCAGAATCGAGACAAAAATCAGGTCATGAGACTAAGAAGTGTCCCGATAGTAGCAGAATTGAGACAAAAATCAGGTCAAGAGAGTCAAGTCCAGAATATTGTGTAAATTTAATACAATGTTTTCAACTACTACATTTGGATATGTGTATTATCCCCTACATTTTTTTTTGCGTAAATTCCATGGGCTTTCACTTACATATCCAGGGAAGGCTGTCAAAGGTTCCTCACTTTGACAGTCTTTCCTGGATATGTGATCATTCCATAATGGAAGCTACGAAAAAATTAGCATCTTCTTATAGATTTTGTAGAGTAAACAGATTCTTGGTATTCCATTAAAACAGCTCCTACTAAACGAAAAGCAGATTGTGTGTTTGGGAAGATACGAATAACTCTTTCTCTTCTTCGTACTTCTTGATTTAATCGTTCAAGAGAGTTCGTACTTCGTATATGAGGGCGCATATTCACTGGATGATTCATATATTGAATGGTATCTTCGAACCCTTCATCGAAAATAGTAAGAGCCTTTTCGTACTTTGGATTATTTCCAAATTGAGTCATCAGTTCATTCTTAAAGGTTCTGATATCTTCAACAGTGATTGCCTCAAACACACGCTTGATCATCATACGAATATCAGCTGAATCCTTTTTGGGCAACTTTTCAATAATGTTCCTTTTAAAATGAACATTACACCTTTGCCAGCTAGTACCTAAAAATTCACGTTGTATGGCTTTTTGTAAGCCTTGGTGAGCATCTGATATCACTAGTTTCGGAGACTGAAGTCCTCGTGATTTTAGCTGTTGAAGGAAGCGACTCCAACTCTCGTAATTCTCTGCATGATCAATACTTAGACCAAGTATTTCACGCTGGCCCTTATCTGTAATAGCTGTGGCAATATAAACAGCCTTTGAGACCACCTTATGGTGTTCTCTCACTTTGATATACATGGCATCTACAAAAAGATAGGGATAATATTTGACGTTTAAAGGACGCTTTGCCCAATCATTTACGATTGGATCTAATTTCAAGGTCAATGAAGAAACAAACGATTTTGAGACAGATTTACCACATAGCTGTTCAACTATTTGTGTTACCTTGCGTGTTGAGACCCCATTAATAACCATTTCCAACATGGAGATCACTAAAGCTTGATCACATCTAGCATATTTTTCAAAAACTGTAGTCGAAAACTCACCATCACGAGTTCTCGGCACCTTGAGTTGTATCTTGCCGATACTCATAATTAATTCACGTTCATAGTAGCCGTTGCGATAGTCACGACGGGCTGCAGAGCGTTCATAAGAAGCAGCATGTAGATAATCATCTCTCTCTTTTTCCATAAACTCATTTAAGACCAAAACAATTGCTGATTTAACTACTGCATCAATATCAGAATTTAATACAGAATCTTTTAAAACTTCCAAATCTAGGTTAAACTGTAACTGGGTCATCTTATTCCTCTTTTCATGTTTATCGTAGCTGAAAACATTGTAGCCAAGAGTGAATAAAATGAACCCTTTTTCTTTTTACACAATTATACGGACTTAATCGTCAAGAGACCAAAATGTGTCTCGATAGTAGCAGAATCGAGACAAAAATCAGGTCATGAGACTAAGAAGTGTCCCGATAGTAGCAGAATCGAGACAAAAATCAGGTCATGAGACTAAGAAGTGTCCCGATAGTAGCAGAATCGAGACAAAAATCAGGTCAAGAGACTAAGAAGTGTCTCGATAGTAGCAGAATCGAGACAAAAATCAGGTCATGAGACTAAGAAGTGTCCCGATAGTAGCAGAATCGAGACAAAAATCAGGTCATGAGATCAAAATGTGTCCCCCGATAGAAAAGGAATCGGGACAAGGACCGGGTATTGTAATCGGATTTTGTCTCAATAAGAGCAAATTGAGACAAAAACCTGCCTCGATTCCGTCAACTTTTCTCGATAACAGCCGAAGTGCTCTAAGACAATCATAAAAGTGAAAGAAACGTTAAACCAACAAGACACAACACCATTTCCAACTAACCTCCCAAAAAAAATAAATAAAATTCATAAAAATCATTGACAATGATATTGATAATCATTATCATATGGTTATAGAGATAATCAAAAACAACCATACTTTACATAGTAGTAACTAAATTGGTCGTTCCAAAGCAGGGTTGCCTTGATTCATCTTGAAACTCGATTTTCCCCAACCCCCTATATAGTGAAAAAGCTTGGCTGGTCACCAAGCTTTTTTGTATGCCATTTAAATTTTCCAAAAACATTTCTTTTCTTTTTTCTAATGTAAACTTCCAAACAAAGTCATAAGATCTGCTTGACATTGAGAATTGTTTTCATTTAAAATAATTCTCGAGGATAATGATAATCATTTTCAATTACAAGGAGAGTATGATGGAACATACAACGCCCATCATTATATTCATTTATTGTACATTTTGTGGTTTTTTCGAATGTAAAGAAGATCATGACAATCAGGTTTGTTCCTGCTGCGGAGCAGGTTTACTTGATTATCATTAACAATGAGAATGAATTTCATTTAAAGGAAGGGATTCTAAATGGTACATAAATACACCCAGACTTATATAAGTCCGATGACTGATGAGCATTTAGAGTCATTTATTAAGTGTCCATATAAAATATATTACCAGCAAAATTTAGAGGGAAAAGAAAGTGATATAAGGTGGAGACAGATTGTTCAATTGCTTATTAATGGAGTTGTTCAGGCTTATTATCAGTTGCCAGTAAAAGAACAGACAAAGTTAATGGCCTTTAAGTTAATTGAACGTTATTGGAGTAAAGTTAGTCTTCACTACTTTCAGTCTAAAGAGAAATATTATATGATTTTGGCCAAAACAACTGATCATCTATTGCAGTTTTTAACAACCAAAAACAATGACACACCACCTTTGATCTTATATGAGAAGCTTTATACATATATGAAGGGATTGGAGATGCAGTTTTCCATTACACTTGAGTTGGTGGAATGGTCAACAAAGACATTTACTATTAAAAAATTCCTTGTGGATGCAGACCAGGAATTAATAGATCTTTACACTCATTTACTAGCCGTTTTCTCTTACGAAGCTTTTGGTATTTTACCAGAAAAAATTGAGATTTACTCTTTAATGGAGGGAGAAGTATTTGTTACAACACCTTCTGTGAAGAATATCCCAAAAGGTGTTATGTATTTAGAATATATGAAGGATTTGGTTCAAAATGGTTCATTAAGTCATTGTGTTAATTGTCCATTTACTGACAGATGTCAAGAGGATCATCCGATAAGACCGAATAGAATAAAAAATAAGTGGCATTAAGGAGGAGAGCATATGCATCATCATTATTTTATTGTAACAGATTCGTTTGAGCATATTGTTGATTGTTTTTGTCCGGACGGAGATCACTCAGATGTTCTTGAAATTAAAAAAGAGGACTTTATTGAAGTGACAAATGATAAAAAATTTCTTTTTGATACAGGGTGGTATATTTTAGTGATCTTAAATAAACATTGGCATTTTTATATGGCTCTGGACGATTTAGATAAATATTTTACGAAAGGTTATCTAGCTTCATTAGTGGATATTGAATTGAAAATAAATCATTTAAAATTTCAAGTAGATCAGTCTCTGGGGAAAGGTGATGAAGCCTCTTTCTTACATACCACAAAATGCTTAAAAGAGTCATCGGAACTTAAATTAAGATTAGAGCACTTTCTTCAGCAAATGGAGATTGAAAGTCAACTTTTGTAGATTTCCTATCATTCTTAATAAAGGTGTGAGCGAATATGGGTGAAATCTTTAAAAAAGCAATTCGCTTGAAAAAGGAACAGGTCATTCAGCAATTGTTAAGGCTTGATTACTATAAATCTTCAGATAATCGTCAATTATATGAACTAACTCTTAGTGAGCTAGAGAATGAGTATAAAGCAGTAACAGGACATCAGGTTCATAACGGATTAAGGTGAGAAAAACGATCGTGGATGAGGTTTACCACGGTCGTTTTTGCTTTTCAGATTTATAACAAAACCTTTCATTTACAAATACTCTATTTAAATTTAAGCTTAGTATAGAACTTTATTTGAAGGAAAGGAACTACCATGCAAAAAATTTTACCGGCTTTTTCCTCAATCAAACAGTTTGAGAAATTTTTACAAAGTGATTATGAGATTGGAATATTCCTTGAAACTCACATTTCTCAATTGGGCAATTTTCATAAATTAGCAGAGCAGCATCATAAAAAGCTGATTTACCATGTTGATCTCATACATGGGTTGAAAAACGATGATTATGCTGCTGAATATATATGCCAGGAGTTTGATCCATATGGTCTTATTTCTACAAAATCTAATGTCATTTTAAAAGCAAAGCAAAAGGGTGTTGTGGCCATTCAACGAATGTTTTTAATTGATTCACATGCTTTGGAAAGAAGTTATCGTTTACTTGAGAAAACGAAGCCTGATTACATTGAGGTGCTCCCAGGAGCAATGCCATGGATGATTAAAGAGGTAAAGGAACGAACAAATACAAAGATTCTTGCCGGAGGTCTTATTCGTACATCGGAAGAAGTGGAAAAGGCACTTGAGGCTGGTGCTGATGCGATTACCACATCCAAAAGAGAGCTATGGAAATTCAGCAAGTAGACTGTGTTGTTATTGAACAGAAATCTTTTCATACCTCCCGTAAAATGCTACAATAATAGTAAGTTAATAAGACGGTTAGAGATTCGGAGAGACCAAACTACATTATAGTCATATGTCTATGATGTTGTTTGGTCTCTTTTTTGTTTGTTATCCGTCCTTATATTAAGCCTTACATTTGACGCTGAGGGGATGTCGAAATGATGAAGTTTTCAAGTATAACAAGAGGTGCACTTCTTGAAACGATGGATAAACAGGATTACGACTTGCTCGTTATTGGTGGAGGAATTACAGGGGCTGGGATTGCGTTGGATGCTGCCCTTCGAGGGATGAAGGTTGCTGTTGTTGAGATGCAGGATTTTGCTGCAGGAACATCGAGTCGCTCAACAAAACTTGTTCATGGAGGACTAAGATATTTAAAACAATTTCAAGTAGCGATGGTGGCAGAGGTTGGAAAAGAACGTGCAATTGTGTATGAAAATGGACCACATGTCACAACGCCTGAATGGATGCTGCTTCCAATACATCAAGGAGGAACCTTTGGTACATTCACCACCTCCGTTGCGTTACGTTTTTATGATTTTTTAGCAAGTGTCAAAAAGGGAGAACGCAGGAAAATGCTTTCTACAAAGGATACATTACGTAAAGAGCCATTACTTAAGAAAAAGGGGTTAAAAGGTGGGGGCTATTATGTTGAATATCGGACAGATGACGCGAGGTTGACAATTGAAGTATTAAAGGCAGCTGTTCAAAATGGAGCTCATATCGTAAATTATGCAAAAGCAGTTGATCTTTTATATAAAGATAATAAAGTGTCAGGTGCGACAGTGATGGATGTGCTAACGAAAACACAATACACCATCTCCGCCAAAAAAGTGGTAAATGCAGCTGGACCCTGGGTGGATGATGTTCGAAACAAGGATTATTCGAGAAATAACAAACAGCTTCGATTAACAAAAGGAGTTCACTTAGTACTTGATCAATCCGTTTTTCCTCTTCAGCAAGCTGTATATTTTGATACACCTGACGGACGAATGGTTTTTGCTATTCCACGTGATGGGAAAACGTATGTAGGGACAACAGATACATTTTTTGAGGAAGACACAGCCAATCCAAAAATGCTTGCAGAAGACCGAGATTATATTTTAAACAGCATAACGTATATGTTTCCGAATGTGAAATTGTCAAAGGAAGATGTTGAATCAAGCTGGGCGGGAGTACGTCCATTAATTTACGAAAAAGGAAAAGATCCTTCTGAAATTTCTCGAAAGGATGAGATTTGGGAAGCCGACAGTGGACTTATAACAATTGCTGGTGGTAAATTAACTGGCTATCGAAAAATGGCTGAATCAGTTGTGGATCTTGTTTCAAAGGGAATTAGTGAATCTTCAACAGGCGTATCTTTTAAAACTTCTCAAACGAAAACATATCCAATCTCTGGTGGTCATGTTGGCGGTTCGAAGGAATTCATGGCTTTTATTAAGAAAAAACAGGCAGAGGCAGTTAAATACGGCCTCACCAAAGAAGAAGGTCATTTTTTAGCAAAGCAATACGGATCAAATGTGGATTTAGTTTTTGAGTATAGCAATAGCTATCATAGTCATGATGCAATGGGATTATCAAGGGTTGTATATGCGCAACTTATGTACGCAATTGAACATGAAATGGTGGTGAAGCCGGTTGATTTCTTTATTCGCCGGACTGGTGCTTTATTTTTTGATCGTAACTGGGTAATTACTTGGAAAGAAAAAGTGATACCGTTCATGGCCAAAAAATTAAATTGGACGGAAGAGCAAATGAGGAATTATCAGGTACAATTAGATCAAGAATTACAAGATGCTGTTACACCGATTGATGAAAGATAGGCAGTGAAGGGGGTTAGGAGCGTGCTCTAACTCCCTTATTAAGGAGTGGATGAGTTGAGAGAAGAATATTGGTTACCTATGAAAGATGGGCATGAGGTTTTTGTTACAAAATGGTGGGAAGAAACAATGAAACCAAGAGCCGTTATCCAGTTTTCACATGGAATGGCTGAGCATATTAAACGTTATGAAGCATTTGCTCAATTCTTAGTTGATAATGGAATCTATTTGGTTGGTAATGATCATCGGGGACATGGACGAACAGGAGAAAAAAGTGGAAATAGTGGTTACTTTGCAGAAAATAATGGTTTTGAGAAAGTGGTAGAAGATTTAAAGGAAGTTTATGATCATGTTCGAGTGCAGTACCCCTCTGTGCCCATTTTTTTGATGGGTCATAGTATGGGATCTTTTTTAGTTAGACGTTTTCTACAATGCTTTCAGGCGGATATTCACGGTGTGATCTTGTCAGGTACAGGTGGAAACTCCCCCATTTCATTATCAATTGCAAAACTCATTGCAACGTTACAAATAAAAAAGTATGGTACCCTCGCTGAAAGTCAATTGTTAAATCGATTAACAACAGGCAGTTATAATAAAAAGTTTGTAAATGCTGAAACAGAATTTGAATGGTTATCCCGTGATCCACAGCAAATAAAGAATTACATTGATGATACTTATTGTGGAAAACCTGCAACAACGAGCTTTTATTATGATCTATATGATGGACTTAAACGCATTCAGGAAGATAAAGAGGTGAAAAAGGTTCAAAAGAATATACCATTTTATCTTTTTAGTGGAGATATGGATCCTGTTGGAAACTATTCAAAAGGAGTATCAGGATTGATAAAACAGATGAAAAAGCATGGAATAATTGAAATTGATTACAAAATCTATAAAGATGGTCGTCATGAAATGTTAAACGAAGTAAATCGTGATGAAGTATTTAAAGATCTTTTACAATGGCTGGAAAAACAATTGAATAAAAAGTGAAGGTAAAATGTTAGTTTGCAACACAAACTAACATTTTTTATTTGGACAGAAACGTAAATAATTGTAGAATTATGTCGATATAAGAAGAAAGACTCTTTATCTTAGTAAACTGCATGTAAAATCCATCGAAAAAAGGGAGATTTATGAGTAAATTAAAGAAGTTTGAACAGGCAGCATTGAACGTCATGCAATTAATGAGTGAAACGATAACGGCTCGTTCTTTTTTTGTCGCAACTACTAGAAATAACCGATTTAAAATACTAGAAAAATTCAATCTGGAAGGCGGATGTCCAATTCCGAGCCATGTTGACGAACCAGTCGAAATGTCGTACTGCCATATTGTAGCTAACAATAGAAAACCTTTATTAGTAAAAGATGCAGAAAATAAAGAACCGTTTAAAAGCATGGCCGTAACAGATGCATTTTCAATTGGATCATATGCAGGGGTACCTATTTACATGCAAGATGGATCAGTTTTTGGAACATTATGTGCTCTAGACCCGACTCCAAACCGTTTAAGTGAAGAAGACATTTCTGTTTTGGAGATGTTTGCAAGCTTTATCAGCAACACCATTAGTCTAGAAGAGGCGTATTCAAAGCTAAAACAATATGAAGAACAAATAACATTGGAGCTTCAGTTAGCGAAGAACATTCAGACTTCCTTTTTAAGTGAAGTAATAGATGATGAACAAATAAAGGTGGATTTCCTTTACACTCCTTCCTCCGATTTATCAGGTGATCTATGCCGTTGGGGGAAAGTAAAGAATGGCGTGTACACAGCAATTGTCCTCGATGTTATGGGACATGGAGTTTCATCAGCAATGATAGGAATGGCAATTACACCTATTTTAGAAACAATAGCCAATGATGTGAACTCTCCTTATGAAGTAATGTGTGAGTTAAATCGTTTAATAAAAGAGTGGTTTCAGAATAATTCCAAGGTTACCACCTTTATAACAGGTATTTATCTAGTAATTGATACGAACAACAATGTGATTAAGTATTATAATGCCGGACACCCCGCAGGAATGCTAGTCAATCATAACGGAACTTCTGAGATATTGGAGGAAGGTGGCGTACCATTAGGAATATTGGATGAGTTACCATATGTAGAAGCGAGTGTAACCTATCAAAATCCATGTGAAATACTCCTTTACTCGGATGGAGTACTTGATCATTTAATCGAAAAAAATGATTCACAGCAACTTATTTTAGCGTTAATGGATCGATATAAAGAGTATGTGAACAATAAAGTTTCCATCATTCCGTTGCTGAAGGACCAAGTTAGTCGATTAAACACATTAAACGACGATATTTGTGCGGTATCAATTTCGGTTAAATAATGTGGGGGTATGTATGTTTACGTTAAATGTTAAAATTCCATGTGACTTAAATGAGATTGAGAAACTAGAGCAAGCAATTAGGGAGCAACTATCACTTTATCAATGTTCTGTAAGAGACCATATCTGCTTTATTGTTCATGAACTACTAATTAATTCCTTTGAAGCAACGGTGAAAACTTTTTCTGCTCCGTCATCACTCTATTCTATTAATGCACATGTTGAAATGACTCATTCAGAGTATATCATTCATATAACTGATGAATGTGGTGGCGTGAAAGGTGAGGTCTTTACTCATGAGCTAGAAGATATCCTTTTAGAAGAACGTGGACGAGGACTGCTTATGGTAAGGGAGCTAGTAGACAGTATTTCTTTTCATCATAATGATGAAGAGGGTCTATTTACGGTTTTAGTTAAGAAAGAAAGGGGCGCCTAGAAATGGACGCAGCTAGAAATGAAACAATAGAAATAGAACAAACGAAAGAATATCAGCTATTTAGATTATCAGGAAAACTAACGTATGGAAAAACACAAGAATCAAAGGAAGCTATCCTTGAAAAAATAAATCCTGAAGCCACAAGCTATGTATTCGATCTTACCGCTGTAAAAATGGTTGATAGTACGGGCATGGGGCTATTTATTACCTTCTTGAATTACATGGATTCTGATAAAACTACTTTTTTAATTATAGAAAACAGCTTTATTCGAGAGTTATTTACGATTGCAAAGCTAAATAAGTTATTTATTATTTGTTCGAGTTTAGAAGAAGTGCATGGAATAGTAAAGGAGGGAAGAGAGCTATGAAATTAGGTGTAAAAGGAAAGTTAACTCTTTGGTTTCTAATTCTTTTCCTTATCGGCACGTCAATCTTGATCTTTCAATCTGTGTATACGGTAAAAAAAGAAGTGTTCGATCTTGCTGAAGAGAATTTAAATAGTGATTTGAAAGTAGCAAAAGGACTAATAGACCAACAATACCCTGGTGAATGGACAATAAAAGGTAATGAGCTATATAAAGGCGATACAAAGGTAAACGATAATGAAGAGATTGTAGATTCTATTGGTGAACTAACTAGTAATGCTGTGACAGTCTTCCAAGGAGATACAAGGGTTACGACAAATGTTAAAGATGAAGCTGGAAAGAGAGCTGTAGGAACAAAGGTTTCAGATGCTGTTGCTGCTGTGGCATTAGCCAAAGGTGAAACGTATATCGGTGAAGCTAATGTTGTTGGAAAAAATTTAGTTACAGTTTATGAACCTATTAAAAACTCTGCAGGTGAAATTATTGGAATGCTATTTGTTGGTCATTCTACTGAAGCTTATGAAACAATGACTTCTAACTTTCAATTTCAACTATTGGTAGAGGGTGTCGTTGCATTAATCGTTATTGCACTTATTATGTGGTGGGTGATTCATCGTCAAATTCAACCATTACAAAAAATGACTGCACTTTCTAAGCAAATTGCTGATGGTGACTTAACCGGTAATGAAATTAATACAAAACTAAACGATGAAATTGGTGAGTTATCACAATCAATTAATTTAATGAAAACGAATCTGAAGAACCTTATATCAAAGGTGATTGAAACAGCTGATCAAACAGCAGCAACTTCAGAGGAGTTATCAGCAAGTGCAGACGTAACAGGGGAAATGAGTTCTCAAATTGCTAGTACAACAACTGAAATTGCAGCAGGAGTTTCGAAGCAATCCTCTGAAGCTAATAATATATTAACTAAAATGAAAGAAACAGCAAGTCATGTTGAAGTGGGCGGTCAAATTATCGATGGAACTCTTGATTTGGCAAGGCGCTCTACAACAGAAGCTGGTCAAGGAAATACGGCAATAAATGAGGCGATTCAGCATCTTGGAAAAGTAACGAATACTGTAGAATTTGCTACAGAGTCCATCCAAAAGCTTGGGAAACGATCTGAGGAGATTGGCAGTATTATTACAGTAATTTCTGACATTTCAAATCAAACAAACTTATTAGCATTGAATGCTGCGATCGAAGCGGCAAGAGCTGGTGAAAATGGAAAAGGATTTGCTGTTGTAGCAGATGAAGTTCGTAAGCTTGCAGAGCAATCGAATACAGCAGCAAACCAAATTACAACATTAATTGAAGATATTCAATCTGAAACAAAAGTAACTGTGAATACAATGGAAACAAATCTTGTCTCTGTAAAAGAACAGGTCGGATTAATTGAAAAAGGTGGAGAATCTCTTCATAAAATCGTATTTAATGTTAAGGAAACGGAGCAAGGAGTTACAAAGGTGAAAGATATCTTCTTAGAACTAAGAAATTATACAAGCTCTGTTCTTGATTCAATTGAAAAGGTTACGGAAGTGATTGAAGCATCAGCAGCTTTATCAGAGGAAGCTGCTGCGTCCACTGAAGAGCAAAGTGCGACGATAGAGGAAGTGTCAGAAAGCGCAAGGGAGCTTGCGAAGATGGCTGAACAATTAAAACAAGAGCTTACAGTTTTTAACCTGTAAAAATGAAGCACGATACTTGAAAATAAGTATCGTGCTTTCCTACATATTGCTATTTCTGCATACTTACAAGAAATTAGGAAAAACTGTTTAAAAAATAAACAGATCTTACCAGAAAAAATAAACGATATTAGGGGATTATTTTATGAAAAAATCATTTGTTTTTACTGATCACGACCAATTTCAGCAAAGCTTGCCTCACATCGAGGCATTTATTGAAAAATGTGCAAGGGCAAAAAAAACAGTGATTATTTTTTCAATTATGGAAGCAGTTAACAATGCGCTAGAGCATGGAACAAAAGAAAACAAAGCTATTCCAATAACTTTAAATTTAGAAGTGAAAGAAAAGTGCTTTTCTGTTGAATGTGACCATAAAGGAGAAGGCTTTGATTATAAAAAAAAGTTAGAACTTATCGGCAATCCTGATCAGTATTTTGAAAATAATATTAGAAGTATTAGAGGCAGAGGAATAGCCATCATGAAGAAATGTTCAGATATGATAAGGTATTCCGATAACGGTCGAAAAGTTTTTTTAGCCTACCACCTGGATGAGGGCTAAAAAATGAAGGAACCTACTATTTTCGAGCAACTATTTAAAAATTACCCTGAAATCGTTTTTGTCATGGATAAAAAGGGAAGATATGTTTACGTCAATGAGAAAGCTCAAAAAGTATTGGGCTACCATCAAGATGATTTTACAGGTAAACATTATTCGGAGTTTCACTTTTTAACAGAGAATTCCCTTCACTTGTTAAAAGAACAATATCCAATGATGCAGGCTGGTGATATTCAGAAGGATATGATCATCACAGCCATTTCAAGTAAATTAAAAAAGCATTATTACAGCTTCTGGTTTGATACAATCATACATGATTCACAGGAATACATATGGTTTGTCCTAAAAGATGTTGGAAATCTAGTTGCCTTGAGGAATGAAAAAAAGCAGTTGAGGAAACAAAATTTTCTATTAGCGGAGGCTGTTCATCAAACAGGAGTTGGAATAGTAATAACTGACCCGAATCAGCATGATAATCCTATTATTTTTGCAAACAAATCTTTTCAGGAGATAACAGGTTATAGGAGTGAAGAAATAATCGGTAAAAACTGTCGATTTCTCCAAGGACCTGAAAGTAGTAAAAATACTATAGCTTCTCTAAGAGAAGCCGTTGAAAATAGGAAGGAAATTCACTGCGAAATTCTTAATTACTGTAAAGATGGCTCAACTTTTTGGAATGAACTAACGATTAGTCCGGTTTTTTCACCAAATGGGGAGCTTACTCACTTTATTGGAATACAAGTTGATATAACAAAAAGGAAAATGATGGAGCTAGATATTTCTATTGATTTAAGTTTAGCGAGAAATTTGCAGCAAATGCTCCTTAGTCACCCTTTACATAACAATCTAATTGAAATTGCGGGCTTTTATCATCCTTCTAATAAATTAGGAGGAGATTATTACAAATGGCATCAAATAAATGAGGATCAATATGTCGTGACGATAATGGATGTAATGGGACATGGAATAGCACCGTCTCTTATTACCATGCTTATTAACGCAGAAATAAACTTTCTCCTTGAGCAGCAGATAATAGACCCTAAAGAGGTCTTAGCGAAGTTGAATGATCATCAAATCAGTTTATTTTTAGAAAAAAATGAAGAAATTGGAAGATTTTACTTTACATGTATCTACCTTTTGATAGATACTAAAAAAAGAAGGATTGATTATATAAATGCAGGTCATCCCGATTTTTATTTGAAAAATGGAGATACTGTGAAAATGTTTGACTCTACTTCTATTCCAGTAGGCATTTTAAAGAATTATGATTTTAGGATGGGCACCATCTATTATCAACCGAATAGTGAACTGTTTTTACATACTGATGGAATGAATGAAATTCTAACGGAAAATGGAAACGTTTTTTCCGCTGAGTTTATTGAACGTAAGAATTTAGATAAAATAAATAAACGCCTAATGTTAACGGAACATGAAGATGATGTTTGCTTTATTTATGTAAAATTATCATAAGGAAGGTTGTTATGGACACATTTTATATTGAACATTCAGAATTGAATTTCAGAAATAATCAAAAGATATTAACTGATCTGCTTGATACGTTGAATAAGAGTAATCAAGGTTTGCTAATTGATTTAGAAAGTGTTGACTATGTAGACAGTATTGGTATTTCAATTTTTGTTTCCGTTTACGAAGTGGCAAATGCACAGAAAAAGAAAATGGAACTTTTAAATGCAAATGATAAAGTTCAAAAACTGTTACATATCACAAAACTTAATACACTTTTTAACATAAAGTAATCATATAAAATTGCGTCCGAATTTTCGGACGCAATTTTTTTGAAGAAAATCCGCAAATTTCTACAATAATTCAACCTTATTATTGAGCCGTTCCTAGGAATGATGTACTATATAATAAGAAAAAAGTCTTAGATATAATTCAAGTATACGAGTTAATAGAATTAAAAAATAATAGAGAGACCAACAACCAATAATCAGGAGGTGTTTTTATTGAGTGCGACTGTATCAACAACATTAGAAGATTTTCAGGAAGGAATACTCGACTCGATTAAACAGATTGTTCCTATTCCATATGAAGATGTCTCAGTACCTATCGTGCAAAAAGAATTATCCTTACAGTATGGAGTACTTGTTGGAGTAACAGGGGCTGTTAAGGGGAAAATTTTGTATAAAGCAGATGCTGATGTTTTTGGCTCAATTGGAGAATTAATGTTTGGAATGGCACTAGAGGGAGAAATGTTAAAATCTTTTTCCGGTGAACTAGGAAATATGCTTTCTGGCGGACTTTGTACGCATATTTTTTCAAAAGGTGTGACCATCGATATTACCGCTCCAACCATTATGGAAGGAAATTCAACACTTTCTGGATTTAGAGAAGCAATAGAAGTAGAGGTAACATTTCAAAATGGCAACAAATTAGCAGTTGGCTTAATGATAGACTAAGGCTGCTTAAAGGAAGGGGCAAGACAAATGGCAAGAATACTAGTAACAGATGATGCAGCATTCATGAGAATGCAGCTAAAAGATATGATCACAAAAGCAGGACATGAAGTAGTTGGTGAAGCAGAGAACGGTGAAGTGGCTGTACAAAAATATAAAGATCTAAAGCCGGACTTAGTGACTATGGATATTACAATGCCTGTTATGGATGGAGTCCAAGCTGTTCGTGAAATTAAAGCTTTTGACCCAAACGCAACAGTTATTATGTGCTCTGCAATGGGGCAGCAGCAAATGGTTGTTGAGGCCATTCAAGCAGGAGCAAAAGATTTCTTAGTGAAGCCATTTTCTCCGGACCGAATTACAGAAGCACTTCAGAAATTTTGTTCTTAATATAGGGATGTAGAAAAAGCCATGGCCTTTTGGGTCTGGCTTTTTTCTGTTAGAATAATTGTCTTTTCAGTATCTTCCTAGTCTCCAATGTATTTTCCTCAATTATATTACCGTAAAAGTTTTTTTAGATAAATACTCCTGTGAAAATGTAGGAAACAATTCCTATGAAACCAAAGAGTAAAACTTAATAACTATCCTCTCTGGTGATTTAATAGGTCTAGAATCCTATTCGAGTATGTCGACTTTTGTAGAAAAATAGGAACCCACTCCAATACTCATAATCTAAATAATACCTCAAAATAAAGCTATCAAATAAATAACAAGGAGGCGATCAATTTGGCGGTTGCTTCTGATATAGGCAGAGTTCAATTTGTCGTATTTTCCGTAAATCAACAACTTTATTCATTATCCATAGAAGAAGTGGTTGAAATTCTACGAGTTCCAAGCATTACAAGCATTCCTGGAATTAATGAAATGATTCAAGGAGTTATTAACTTACGCGGAAGCATTATTCCGGTTGTTAGTGTGCATAAGCGTTTTGAATTACCAATTTCAGAAAGAAACAAAAAAAATCGGATTGTTATTGTTCAAGGTACAAATGAAAACATAGGGTTAATGGTGGATGAAGTAAGAATGGTCACAAAATTTGAAGAGGAAAACGTAGAACCCCCACCTGGTTTGAAAGTAGATGAAGAGATCTTTACTGGCTTTGCAAAGCTAAATGATCAAGTTATTGGGATTCTTCATTTAGAGAAAGTTCTATATGAGCAATTATAGAACGTTATAGGGAGGTCAATATGACTGATTTTGACTTATCTGCCTATCTGGGAGTATTCCTCGATGAGGTGGATGAACAATTACAAATACTAGATTCAGAGATATTAGTGCTAGAACAGCACCCTGAAAAAATTGAAACCATTCAAAATATATTTCGAGCCGCTCATACACTTAAGGGGTCATCGGCATCAATGGGCTTTGAGCAAATGAAAGAATTTACTCATTATCTAGAAAATGTTTTTGATCAGGTTCGAAATCAAAAGCTAGCTGTTACACCTAAACTAGTTAATGTTATTTTTGAAAGCATCGATTTTATCAAAATTTTAAAAGATGGCATTTTAAATGGAAATCTCGAGGAAATTAATATTCAACCTTTTGTTGATAAGTTGAATGAATTTCATTCACAACAACTGAAAGAAGAAGAAATACCAAATGCTAAACCTACAAAAGATCAAATCACAACTGAGTTAGATGATTACACCAAAAATGTAGTGATTAGTGGTCTAGCTTTTGGCCATAATGCGCTGGAGATCTCGATTAAGCTTTCTAATGAAGCATTGATGAAAAATGTAAGAGCACTCTTAATTCATAATAACTTAAAAGAAGCAGGGGAAATTGTTGGTGCTTTTCCTTCCATTGATGAGATGGAGAAGTCTGAAGGCTTTGAAGGAGAAATGGCTTTCATCCTTCTCACCATGAGAACAAAACAAGAAATTCTTGAAATTATTAATCAAATATCGGATATCAAGTTTGTGAACATCAATCAAATAACAGAAGAGAATATGAATTCACATCAAAAAGAGCTGGCTGTTCCGAGTCCACAAGTCCAATTAGAACAAGTGCAAGATGATAAGCCTGTAGGAAGTCCAAAGGCAAAAATTAATCCAACCGTCCGAGTAGATGTGGATAAACTTGAACACTTAATGAATTTAGTAGGCGAATTAGTGATAGACCAAACAAGATTAGTTGATGTTCGTGGTAGATTGGCAGATCGTGATACGCGTCAAGAAGATGATATGGAAACACTCGACGAGGTAACAAACCATTTAAGTCGTGTAATCACTGAACTTCAAGAAGGCATGATGAAAACAAGAATGCTACCAATTGAACAACTTTTCAATCGGTTCCCTCGTATGGTGAGGGACACAACGCAAAAAGCAAATAAAGAAATTGACTTTGTTATGACCGGAAAAGAAACAGAGCTAGATCGAACATTAATAGAAGAAATTAGTGATCCAATTATTCATTTGCTTCGGAATTCAATTGACCATGGAATTGAACCACCTGACGAACGTGAACGCTTAGGCAAATCAAGAAAAGGTAAAATTGAACTTCGTGCGGCACATGAAGAAAATCATATTGTTATTTCAATACGTGATGATGGAAAAGGGATTGACCCAGAAAAGATCAAACAAACAGCCATTATTAAGGGAACAATTTCTGAAGAAGAGGCAGCTAAATTAGATGATAAAGAGGCAATGTTCCTCATCTTTAAATCAGGTATCTCAACAGCTGAGAAAATCACAGACATATCTGGTCGAGGTGTTGGAATGGATATCGTTCGTGCACATATTGAAAAGCTAAATGGCTTAATCGATATAGATTCAACTATTGGAGTTGGGACCACTTTTACGATTAAATTGCCACTTACATTGGCTATAATTAGTTCCTTATTAGTCAAGTTTGGACAAAAAACATTTGCGATTCCACTGGTGAATGTTCTTGAAATCATTCGATTAAATAAAGAAGATATTCAAACAATTAAAGAAAAAGAAGTTGGCCTTGTGAGAGGAAGGGTCCTGCCACTTGTGAGAATGAAGGAAAAACTAGGGTTGGATCTATCTGAAGAGGTGGCGGAAGAAAAGAAACGAGAATTTGTCATTGTTGTAGGAATTGCAGACAAACGTATTGGCATTATAGCTGATAAAACAATTGGTAATCAAGAAATTGTCATTAAATCACTAGGCCCTTATATTGGTTCACCACCGTATATAGCTGGTGCAACGATTATGGGGGATGGAAGTGTTGCACTCATTTTAGATGTTTCCTCAGTCGTTCGCGAACAAGGTACACAAGATACGGAAACAGCTACAGATAATAAACGAAAAGAACTGGAAGACGAACGTCAATTTGTCACCTTTAAGCTGGATACAGAGGAATATGGGATTGACATCCAACGTGCGAAAGATATTGTCTCCGTTCCTGCTATAACAAAAGTCGTCAATGCACCTAAGGATCTGTTAGGAATCATTAATTTAAGAGGAAAAATGCTTCCTGTTATTGACTTAAGAAGAAAATTTAATCTACAAGAACAGTTACAAACAAAGAAATCAAGAATCATCGTTGTAGAAAATAACCAGCAGGATGTTGGTTTCCTTGTAGATGAAGTAACACAAGTATTAAAAACTACAAATAGTCTTATTGAACAACCACCGTCAGGTAGTCAATATAATCATTCAAATCTTATTAAAGGGATAAGCAAGCTAGAGGATAGAGTTGTGATTATTCTTGAATTTAATGAGATCTTACAATCAATTAATCTGCAAGATCTTTCAGCAGAGCTAGTATCACAACCATAAATCATCTATTAAACAACTAGGAGGCCTTTGGCTATGAGTTTCTTTAAAAAAACAAAAGTACCTATGGAGCAACTAACGAGAGTATCGTCAAATTTAGAACAAGATATTAATCAACTAAATGATGTGATGACACAAATTTCAACTGGAAATGATCAACAGGCAGCATCTTTAAATCAAACAGGGAACATGATGTCGACGATTTCTAGATCAATTAATGGTGTTGTTTCAAATGCAGAAAACTTAAGAAAGTCTACGGCAAAATCTTTTTCTTCATTAGAAGGTATTCTTAATTCAATAAAAGGTTTGGATCAAAATGTAACAAACAGCTCAAAATCATTAAATGAAATCACTTCTGCAATGAAAGAAATGGCGAGCCAAATTACTGCAGTTGCTCAAAATGCAAATGTACTAACAGGATCTGCAAAAGATGCATCACACTCTATCCAGGAAATTGCTGCATCAGTTGAACAAGTATCAGGAAATTCAGTTGAAACATCAAAATCTATTGAAAATGTTTCAGCATCGATGGAACAAATGAGCAAATCGATTGTCGGAGTTGCAACAAATGCGGAAAGTTTAACAGATTCCGCGAAAAGTACGAGTGAGGCTATTCAAGAATTAGCAGCATCTATTCAACAAGTATCAGGAAACTCTGAGAAAACAGCAGCTTCTGTAGAACAAATTTCTGTTTCAATCGAGCAAATGGGAAAATCAATTAAAGGTGTTGAAGCGAACGCAGAAAGCTTAACATTGTCAGCTACAGATACGACTGCAGCCATTCAAGAACTAGCGGCATCTATTCAACAAGTTGCTGGGAATGCAGGCAGTACATCAAACTCTGTTGAAGAAGTATCTGCAGCAATTGAAGAGATGGCTGTTTCAATTGAGCAAGTAGCGAATAATGCTGTTAGTTTAACAGACTCAGCTAAACAAACAAATGATGGAATTCAAGAAATGGCTGCATCCAATTTGCAGATGTCAAAAAACGCAGAAAGTACCTCTGCATCAGTTGAAGAAGTGTCAGCTGCAATTGAAGAAATGGGTAGTCAAATTAAAGGAGTTACTCAAAATGCTGAAGTATTAGCGGCATCAGTTGAATCCACAAGCACATCTATTCAAGAAATGGCTGCATCTGTTCAACAAGTTTCAGGGAATTCACAAAGTGCAGCAAGTTCTGTAGAACAAGTTTCTGTATCGATCGAGCAAATCGGTGATTCGGTCAAAGGTGTGGCAGCAAATGCAGTTAGTTTAACAAATTCAGCAAAAGAAACAAATGATGCAATCCAAGAGATGGCAGCATCCATCGAACAAGTAGCTGGTAATTCAAGAAGTACAGCCATGGCCGTTGAGGAAGTATCTGCAGCTATTGAAGAAATGGGTAGTCAAATACAAGGAGTTTCAGTAAATGCAGAAAGTCTGAATAAATCATCTGAGGAATCAGCAGCTTCTATCCAAGAGCTAGCAGCATCAATACAACAGGTAGCAGGAAATGCACAAAGTACAGCAAGCTCTGTTGAACAAGTATCTGCCTCCATTGAGCAAATGGGTAAATCAATAAAAGGTGTTTCGGTAAATGCAGAAAGTTTAACAAATTCGGCAAAAGAAACAAATCAGTCCATTCAAGAAATGGCTGCATCTATTGAACAAGTGGCTGCTAATGCTGAAAATGTTAATTCATTAACAGGAAACGTAGCTCATGAAGCGCAAAATGGTCGTGAAGCAGTTTTACAATCAGTTGATGGGATGAAAGAAATTGGCATAGTTGTTAAGCAAGCTTCTACGGTTATGCAAAGTCTAGGAAAAAGCTCAGATGAAATTGGTAGTATTATCGAAGTGATTGATGATATTGCAGAGCAAACAAATCTACTTGCATTAAATGCAGCGATTGAAGCAGCCAGAGCTGGAGAGCATGGAAAAGGGTTTAGTGTTGTAGCAGATGAAGTTCGTAAGCTGGCTGAAAGAACAGCATCCGCTACAAAGGAAATTGCTACGTTAATTAAAGGTATTCAAGGTGAAACCTCTGATGCAATTAAGGCTATTGAGATTGGTGAAGAAAAAGTTGAACAAGGCTATAAGCTTTCAGACAGTGCTAGTGATGCAATTATTCGAATTGTAGATGGTGTTGAAAATATTACGACAGAAATTTCGCAAATTACCACAGCTACTACTCAGCAAGCTGTACAAGCCCAGGATATCGTAAAATCTGTTGAAAATGTAACAACACAAGCAGATTTAGTAACAAAAGCAACGGTTGAACAAACTTCTGGAGTGGAAGAAATTATTAAAGGTGTTCTGAATGCAAGAAACCAAGTAAGACAAATTACAGATGCAACATTAGAACAAGCGAAGCAATCTCAACATATTGTCGGCTCAATAGAAAGTATGACAAATCAAGTCGAGCTAGTTACTCAAGCAGTAAAAGAACAAGCAGCAGGAGTAACTGAAATTATTAACAGTGTTGTTAACGCGCGTGAGCAAGTAAAACAAATTACAACAGCAACAGAAGAGCAAGCACAGCAGTCGAAAAACATTGTAGAATCGGTAGCGAATGTAACAAAGCAGGCTGAGCTTGTGACGAATGCAGCGAATGAGCAAGCTATTGCTGTTGATGAAATAATCGAGGGTGTTCGTAACTCAAGAGAGCAAGTGAGACAGATTACAGTATCAACAGAGGAACAAGCAAAACAATCTCAAATGATTATTACTGAAGTTAGTAGTATGGTTGAGCAAACAAGACAAGTAACAGATTCGATGAAAGAACAAGCTGCTGGAGTAGAAGATATTATTAAAAGTGTGATCAATGCTCGTGAACAAGTGAAGCAGATTACTACAGCTACGGTGGAACAAACAAAGCAATCTGAACAGATGGTAAAGGCAATGGAAAACGTTACAAATCAAGCTGAACAAGTTACGACAGCAATGGTGGAGCAAACAGCTGGTGTAACAGAGATCATTAAAGGTGTAACGAATGCACGTGAGCAGGTGAGACAAATCACTACAGCAACTGACGAGCAAGCGAAAAAAGCACAAGAGGTTGTAAATGCAGTTGAATCTATTACGAACCAAGCAAATCAAGTAACAGAATCAGTAAAAGAACAAGTAACAGGTGTAGAAGAAATTATCACAGGTGTTGTTGAAGCTCGTGAACAAGTAAGACAAGTAACAGTTGCAACGGTTGAACAAGCAAAACAAGCGGAAAGTGTTGTGCAATCTGCTCAATCTATGACAAATCAAGCAGAAATGGTCACTAATGCTACGATTGAACAAGCAGGTGGAGCTGAAGAAATTACAAATGATATTCGATCTGCTAAAGAGCAAATGCTCCAAATTACATCAGCACTTGAAGAACAAACAAAACAAACTAGATCAATTGTTTCGATTACAAGTGATGTCACAAATCAAGCTGAACTTGTGACACAATCAACATCAGAGCAAACGGAACTGATTAAAGACATCACGAAGAGTATTGCTAATATTGCTGATCAAATGACGATTGTTACGACAGAAACAAAAGGCTTAACAACAGAAAGTGATGATGTTGTAAAACTTATTCAAGCTGTTAAAGATCAATCTGAAGAAATAACTGAAGCAACAAAACTACAATTAAATGAAATTCTTGAGCTAGAAAAAGTAATGAATGAAACAAGTGCTATGTTTAAGCAAAGTGCGAAAGATATTGATGGAGTAACTAGATTATCATCAACAATCAAGGATACAAACAAAGACATCCAACGTACACTTCAGTCAGTAAACTAATAGTAGGATAAGGGTCAGACCTTACAGTGAATATAATCTATCACACTGTTTAAAAGTGTCTGACCCTTAAATATATTTATGAATCAATTTATTAGGAAAAAGGAGATACGCAATATGGAAAATTTTGCGCTAAAGCAATTAGCTCAATTGGTTTATGAGTATTGTGGATTAAATTACTTGAATAATATTTCTTCTTTAGAAGCAAAAATTTCAAAACGTCTGGAACAATTAAGTGTAACATTATGGAGTTATATGCGTCTTTTAGAGGAAAACCCAAAAGAGTGGGATATTCTTGTAGAACTTTTAACAATTAATGAAACTTATTTTTATCGTGAAGATAAACAACTTCATGTTTTCCAAAATAAAGTAATACCAATACTGAAAAAAGAAAGAGCACTTGAACAACCAATAAAAATTTGGAGTGCTGCCTGCTCAACAGGGGAAGAACCGTATTCTCTTGTAATGATGTTAAATGATCTTGATGTAACATTAGAGGACAAGGTAACGATCACTGCAACAGATATAAATAAAAAGGTGCTACAAACAGCAACTAACGGAATTTATCATAAAAAATCGCTATCTTTTAGACGTATTCCGCAGAAATGGCTTGACACATATTTTGAAGAAACTGAAAATCATTATAGTGTGAAAAAAGACATACAAGATACGATCACTTTTAAATACTTAAATTTACTTGATGAAGAAAATATGAGAAATGAAGGTTTGTATGATGTTATATTTTGCCGGAACGTTTTAATTTATTTTGATGCTGAAACGGTTAAAAAGGTGGCAACCTCATTTTATCACTCACTTAAAAAAGGTGGATATCTCTTTTTAGGTCATGCAGAAAACATATCTACAATGGGGATAGGTTTTGAGACGATCAGTACAGATGGGACCTTCTACTATCGAAAGGGGTAACAAAATGAATGGCAAATATGGAGTGTTAGTTGTGGATGATTCTGCTTTTATGAGGAAAACTATTTCCACTTTAATAGAGGCAAGCCCTGATTTTTTTGTCATTGGAAAAGCAAGAAACGGGTTGGATGCAATTGAAAAGGTAAAGCAGCTAAAGCCTTCTATTGTAACACTAGATATTGAAATGCCTGAATTAGATGGTCTTCAAACGCTAGGAAGATTAATGAATGAAAATCCAGTACCAGTTGTTATGCTAAGCAATGGGACAGATTCTACACTTGAAGCCTTTGAATTAGGAGCAGTAGATTTTGTTATAAAAGAGGTCCTTGTAAATAATACAGAATTTCTTGACGATTTTTATCAAAGATTACTTGTAGCAGTTTCAGCAAAGTTACCAGTTTTGATACAAAAGGAAGAGGCTGTTCCAGACAATAAAGTCCACACAGAAGAAATGGTCGAAATGAGCAAAGAACTTCTTTTTATCGGTACTTCCACAGGTGGACCGTCAGCATTACAAACGATACTAACGAAATTTCCGTCAGATTTTCACCTTCCTATTGTGGTTGTTCAGCATATGCCACCAGGCTTTACGAAGCCTTTGGCAGATCGTTTTGATTCATTATGTCAACTTAAGGTAAAAGAGGCAGAGCACAATGAAATTCTTAAACCAGGTACAATATACATTGCTCCTGCAGGGCTACAGACAACAATTGATCAAAATGAAAGAAACGTATATCAAATAAAATTAAAGATTTCAGCAGGTATGGAAACATTATATAAGCCTTCTGTAGATGTTACATTATTATCAGCTGCTCCTCTATACAAAGAACGATTGCTCGCTGTCATTTTGACTGGAATGGGTGATGATGGGTTACGCGGTTGTCGGAAGGTGAAACAATTAGGAGGACTGGTCCTGACTGAATCAAAAGAAACATGTGTTGTCTATGGTATGCCAAAAGTGATTGATGAAGCTGGATTATCAGATGAACAGGCTCCATTGTTTAAAATGTACGATAAAATAAGACATGCATTGTTGTAAATGTTGGTGGAAACAGCCACTAATGAAGAAAGGATGGTTACTGTGGAGTTAATTCATAAAGAACTCGTCGATATCTTAAAAGTTAAGGAAACCGAAATTACAATTAAAAATAATGAATCATTTAAAGAGGATATCCAAACGCATCTATTAAAATCAAGCCAGTATATTATCTTGGATTTAGAAAACGTAAAATATTTAAATAGCACTTCTTTAGGTGTTATCGCGGATGCAGCTATGAAGGCAAAAAAAGAAGGAAAAGAGTTAGTTATATCAGGTGTAAATCCCCCGTTAGACGAGATTTTTACTATTGTAAGATTTCATACTTTTATGGGGTTATATAAAACAATAGAAGAGGCGGAAAATTATTTTCAAACATTAATATAGGTTAAAATTACCATCAAAAAAAGGATGTTTTTTACCGAAATATATAGTAGAGAGTTGTGTTTTGATGGGGGTTTGGCAAAATGAATATGATTCAGAATTTATTACAAATATTCTCCACATCTAGTGGGTTTCCGATATCCGTTATTAACAAGGACGGGCAAATTTTGATGTCAGTAAACAAAGTGAATGAAACACCATTTTATAAAATTAGTGATGTTGATTCCTTTCAAAAAGAAATAATTAGCACAGGACAGTTGATTTCGAAATCAACCATTTTTTCTTGGCATGAAGAAACATTAAATTTAAAGTTTATCTTATCCCCGGTTATTTCTTCTACCAAAACAAACTATTTACTTGTGGCAGGGCCATTTTTGGAAGAAAGTAAGGGAAATGACTTAGTAGATCTTTCTATGACTTCTGTTAATCAAGAGGAAAAGGCAGAGTTAGTCAATAAAATAGATTCAATTACCTTCATGATAAAAAGCTTTGAGGAGAATGAAAAACGAACTCAAGTTCAAAGAAAAGTAATCGATATTTTAACACATATAAGACAGTCGAAAGGGAATTTGAGTGAGGATGACCACTTTTTATCTCACCTTTTTGCACAAATTCTCCAATTAAATAGAATAGATTTTATTGGACTATCAGAAAAAATAGATCATGCCAAATTTATGATTAAAGCTGTACAAGGTCAGAGTATTGAACAATTAAAAGGAAATACATTTTATATCGGTGAAGGCTTGTTAGGAAAAGCTGTTGTTTTGGGGAAAAAAATGTTTTTGTCTGATATGGGCCTTACAAGTCGTAGTGATTTTTTTCAACAATTTCACTTATATCCAAATCAGTTATTTATTTTTCCTATAAAGAAAAAAGGTATTGTCGAAGGTCTTATGTTTGGTAGAACGACAGAAGAACGAATGATTAGTCAAGAGCTGCTTGATATTCTTCAGTTTATTGTTCATCTCTACTCAGAACGGAAAGCAAGTGATGAAGCTATAAAGCACGAAAAACATCTACAGCTTGCTTTTTATGGTTTATTAGACCTGTTAGAGGTTGCACTTCATACAGAAGATGTTAAAAATATCATGTACAAGGTTCTTGATTTTTGTCAGAGCATAAACAATCATAATTTTTCGAGTTTTACAGTAGATAATGGGGAAACAATTAGTAGAGGTGCTTTGAATGACCCACTACTTGAAGAGCATAAAAAGGTTTGCCATGAGCTTATTAGAGAAGGAAGCAACCTTCAACAGCTCAAGCGAATAAATGAACAGAGTATGGCCTTTCATCAACCAATCTTTGTTGAGAAGAATTGTATTGGTATGTTAACAGTAGAACTTAAGGATAGAAAAAAGTATGAAGAAGTGTCAATGAGTCTGCACATCATTGCTCGGTTATTGTCTAGGTGCATCAAAATAGAGCAACACAATGATGAAGAACTACTAGATAATAACCATTTAGAAACGATCAATTTACTTCACGATAGTTTAGAGGAATTAAATAAACAAAGTTATTTGAATACATTAGAAGCGATGAAACTAGTAAGGAAACTTTCACAATCACTATCAATACCTGAAACCTCTGTGGAACAACTTTTGAATGCTTGCAAGGTTATGACATATCGCTTGGAGTTTTTGAAAAGTAAATTAAAGAATTCAAAAGTACTTCATTTATTAGAAGAGAGTATGGATGTTTCTACAAAACAAGTGAATAAAAGTATAGAAGTGAAAATGATAACATATATTTACCAGACAATTGTAAAAAGAATAGATAAAAATTTAGCTCTATCTTTTCTTGATGATGAAATGAAAATAGCGATTCAGCAGGTAAGTCCTGATTTGGAAACCAGAATGGAAGTGAATCACTTATCCAGTTTAAAACAGGCAGAGGAAATGGAACTTGCTGATGAACAAATTAATGATCTTGTTGATATAAAAAGCGTAATTTTAGAATTAAAATTGACTTCAAGAGAGAAGGAAATACTCTTTTTAATACTAGAAGGTTTAAACAATCAGGAAGTAGGCAGCTATTTAAATATAAGTGTTCATACTGTGAAAAACCATATAACAAATATATTTAAGAAACTAAATGTTACAGATCGGGTTCAAGCAATGGCTAAGATTTACCGAATTAAATACGGGATGGAGTAAGAACAGGTGGTGATAGATTACCTGTTTTTATTTTGTTTGTGGACTTTAATTTTTTGCTCAATTTAACTCTAATAAATCTCCATGATATAATTCTTTATACTAACAAACTAAAGGGTGAAGGAGTTATACATGGCAGAAGAACTTCGAGCTTTATTTAATGAGCAATTTATGAAGAAGCTGAGTAAGGAATTACAAGACAATGATCCACTTTTTAATCAAGAAGAATTTTTATCATCCGTTTATGCAAAAGGCTGGGATGAACTGGCATTAAAACAACGTGTCCGTCGTATTACTCTGAGTTTATCTCAAAGTTTACCTAAAGAATTTGGTGAAGCTGTGGCACTATTAAAAAAAGTGGCTCCTTCTTTTCAAGGAAGTCTTGGTGGAATTATTTTTCCAGATTACGTAGAAATTTATGGGTTACATAGCTGGCAGATATCAATGGAGGCACTTGAATATTTTACTATGTTCTCAACTTCCGAATTTGCAGTAAGACCATTTGTGATGGAAAATCAAGCTAAAATGATGGCACAGTTTTTAGAATGGAGTTCACATGAAAATGAGCATGTCAGAAGACTCGCAAGCGAGGGTTCGCGTCCAAGGCTTCCGTGGGGAATTTCCTTAATAAACTTGAAAAAAGACCCTTCACCAATCTTTCCAATACTAGAAAACCTGAAGGAAGATCCTTCTCTATATGTGAGAAAAAGTGTCGCCAATAATTTAAATGATATTTCAAAAGATCATCCTGAGCTTGTCCTTCATTTAGCAAAGAGATGGCTCGGTACAAATGATCGAACGAATTGGATTGTTAAAGCGGGATTACGGACGTTATTGGAAGAAAGGTGTTCCGGAGGCACTTGAATTATTTGGTCTGGAAAAAAGTGAGCATATTCAGGTTAAAAATTTAACTGTTACAAAGAAAGTGGAAATAGGAGAAGCTATTACATTTTCATTTCATGTTACCTCAATAGATAAAGAACTAAGAAAGCTTAGACTTGAATATGCGATCGATTTTGTAAAAGCAAATGGAAAGCATTCGACAAAGTCATTTAAAATATCCGAAACTTCCATCTCACCAGGAGAGGAAAAAGTTTATACAAAAACACATTCTTTTAGGGATTTATCAACAAGAAAACACTATAGTGGAATGCATGTGCTACATATCATAGCAAATGGTGAATACAAAGCCAAAGAGGAATTTGAAGTGATGAAGAGGACACAAGAAGAATAATCATGTGTCCTCTTCATGTTTGTTTAGATAGTGGATAAAGCGGTAAAAAATTGTCACACTCCGGGAGAGGAGAAGAACTAACTTAAACTGAGTTAGGTAAGATTTCTCATTCATAAACTTCTTTTCTCCCTCCTTTTAACCTACTACTATCAATTTATCTCTTTTTTTATACATTCTTAGCCCTATTAATTCTATTAATAGATAAATACTAGAATTGCGATATAAACTATGTTACAGTTGTAAATGTGCTTTTTTTGAGGCGAAAAAGCTACATTTTGTTACTTTTGAAACATAAATGTAATATTAACAACATAGTTTTGTCATTTTTTGATGATATACTTCTAATTGTGGCTAAATAAGTAAAATAGTATTGTATAAAAATAGATACATAGAATGATTCATGTACGAGAAACGAAAGTAGGGGAAGAGAATGTCGAAAAAGAAACTAGTTATCATGAATTTAGCTGTCATGATTGGATTAGGCAGTTCATTTGCAATTCCTTCGGTTAACGCTGAAACAAGTACAGAAGTTCAAAAAGAAATTAAAGATCATACTCAGGATGTACAAGAAGTACAAGCAGAGTTAGATAATTTAAAGAAACAAAGTGAACGCGTTGATGCAGCAATAAAAGATAACGAAGCTAAGATTAAGCAAACAGAAGAGCAGATTCAAACTTCTCAAGACGAAATAAACGCGATGGATTCTGAGATCGCTAAACTAGAAGAAGCTATTAAAGAACGTACAGAAATTTTAAAGCAACGTGCAATTTCTTACCAACACAGTGGTGGGAATGTAGAATATATCGATGTTTTACTGGGATCTACTAGTTTCGGTGATTTTCTAAACCGTGCACTTGCGGTAGGGAAAATTGTAGAAGCAGATCGTTCGATGATCTCACAGCAAGAAGCTGATGAAAAAGAGTTAAATGAAAAGAAGGTTGCAAAAGTGGAAGTGCTTTCAGACCTTGAAAACTTAAGAGCAGATTTAGAAGGCATGCAGGCTGATATCCTGGCACAAAAGCAACAAAATGATCAATTAAGAAAAGAACTTCAAGATGAAAAAACAGCAAAAGAAGCTGCAATTAACAGCTTAAAACAAAAAGCAGAAGCATTAGCAGCAGCTGAAGCAGCGGCTGAAGCTTCTGCTGCAAACACAACTTCATCTAATTCTGTAACAGTAGCAAAAGGTACTTCAAATAATACAGTTACATTTGAAGACACACCTGTAAACCCTAACGGTACAGTTAATGATTTAATTAGTGCTGGTTATAAATATATCGGAAATTCTGTTTATGTATTTGGTGGCGGAAGAAACTCTTATGATATCGCTAATGGTCGATTTGACTGTTCTGGATTCGTAAGTTGGGCATTCTCAACTGTAGGAGTAAGAGTAGGAGCAAGTACGGAAATCCTAAAAAATACTGGTACAAGAGTACCAACAAGCAGCATGCAACCTGGTGATATGGTATTCTTTGATACTTATAAAAAAGATGGACATGTTGGTATTTATGTAGGTGGCGGTAAATTCATTGGTTCTCAAAGCTCAACTGGTGTTGCAATCGCTAATATGTCTAGTGGTTACTGGGCTCAAAAATTTAATGGTCGCGTTATGCGTGTAAATTTATAATAGAAACAGAGAGGCTGGCATTTAGGTGTCAGCCTTTCTTATTTATGTTTTTCCCGAAATTCTCTTTTTAAAACTTTTTTATTAAACTTATTGCATATCAACAGGAGATAATATAATATATAAAACGTAACTATTACGATTTACTTTGCGTTTTTCTGATTACTTACATAAAAGTATGAAATTCAAATCGTAATCATTTTGTTTTATATAGGAGGATTACATGAAAAATAGAAAGGTACCAGTAACGGTCTTAAGTGGCTATTTAGGTGCTGGGAAAACTACATTATTAAACCACCTCTTAAGTAATAAAGATAATAAGAGAATAGCCGTTATAGTTAATGATATGAGTGAAGTAAATATTGATGCGTCGCTTATTAAACAAGGTGGATTTTCCCGAACGGAGGAAAATCTTGTTGAACTTCAGAATGGCTGTATATGCTGTACACTGAGAGAAGACCTCATTATAGAGGTGAAAAAATTAGTGAAAAAAGGGCATTTAGATTATCTAGTTATTGAATCATCCGGTATTTCTGAGCCTATTCCTGTAGCCCAAACATTCACATATATAGATGAAGAATTAGGGATAAATTTAACTGACATATGTGAACTAGATGCAATGGTAACTGTTGTAGATGCATATCGGTTTTGGCTTGACTATTCCTCTGGGGAGAGTCTTCTTGACCGTAACGAAGCAATAGATCCAACAGATACAAGGGAGGTAGTAGATTTGTTAATTGATCAAATAGAATTTGCTAACATTCTTGTATTAAACAAATTAGATTTAGTTGAGCGAGAAGATATAGATGAATTAAAAGCCGTTCTTCATAAACTGAATCCTGATGCTACGATCATCGAGTCTATTTTTTCAAAGGTACCAATAACAAGGATTTTAGATACGAACCTTTTTGATTTTGAAAAAGCTAGCCAATCCGCAGGGTGGATACAAGAGCTTATGAATGAACATATACCTGAAACAGAGGAATACGGAATCACCTCTTTTGTATATAAGAGGAAATTACCATTTCATCCTGAAAGGTTTATGACTTGGCTTGAGAGTTGGCCTGTAGATGTTGTTAGAGCTAAGGGGTTCTTCTGGCTTGCTTCACGTAATGATATAACAGGACTTCTCTCACAGGCAGGTCCTTCTATTATCATTCAGGGAACAGGAAATTGGATTGCTTCTTATTCAAAAGCAGAGCAGGACCAATTTTTAAAAGAAGAACCGGAGTTATTAGCAAAGTGGGATCATACATACGGTGATCGATTAACTGAGCTTGTTATGATTGGAATCGACATGAACCGTGAATTGATTGAAAGATCTCTAGATGAATGCTTATTGACAAACGATGAAATGAAGAGGGATTGGTCTTCTTTTAACGATCCTCTTCCAGCCTTTACTGCAGAAAATTAATTTTATTTTTTCAAGGAGGAAATGATAATGAGAGTGAAAATTACATTAGCATGTACAGAAACTGGTGATCGAAATTATATTACAACAAAGAATAAGCGTAATAACCCGGATCGAATTGAACTTAAAAAATATTGCCCACGATTAAAGAAATATACAGTGCATAGAGAAACTAAATAAGCGCAAAAGTCATGATCATGCTTCAAAGATCATGGCTTTTTCTTTTGAATCAACCAGGGAATAAATAACTCAATTATTAAATGAATGAAAGGAGAAATGGATTTTTGAAGTTTCTACCATATATATGCAGACTCCTACATATATTGACACCATTTTCATACTAGACTATGATTAAAACAGTTAAAATGAATATGATAAAAATAGGTTGATAGTATTATCCTATCATGAAAAGGGAAGACTGTAAGGATGTTGATCATAAGTCAGGAGACCTGCCTATTTTTTCACCTCGTACTACGCGGATAGGAGGGTGTTAAGAAAAGAAAGAGTCAATTATTGGACATTTTTTTCTTAACGACTGCAATCCTCCTACATAGAGGATTTTTTTTGCCTCAATAAATTTTTATAGATAGGAGAGAACACGTTGTTCAACAAAGTAAAACATATTATATTATCTGTCCTTTTAGTTTCTACCTTATTCGTTAGCACTTTTCAGACAACTGTATTTGCTGCAGAAGGGGAAACAATATCAGTTGTTGGAAATAACAATGAACTATTATTAGATGAAACAAACTATACATTTGCAGAGGATGCAACTGCATTTGATGTACTCGTTCAAGCTGTTGGCGAGAGCCAAGTTAAATACAGTGAGTCTGAATACGGGGTATTTATTACTGAAATAAACGGATTAGAAGCAAAGGATCCATATTATTGGGCTTTTTATGTTAATGGTGTTCAAGCACAAGTTGGCGCAGACAGTTATGTTGTACAAGAGGGTGACGAGTTAAGTTTTCGTTATACGGATTGGACAAAGCCTTCTGAAAATAGTGTGTCACTGCAAATAATTGGTGATAAAGATCATGTGATTTTACCGGAGCCTTCATCAATTGCATACATTGATCAACCAACTGCATTCGATTTATTACAGATTGGTTACGGACAAGAAAACATTGAATATGAAACATCTGAATATGGCGTGATGATTACAAGTATCGGAGGATTAGCTGCTGAAGGTACTTATTATTGGGCATTTTATGTAAATGATGAGATGGCATCAGTTGGGGTTGACAGTTACGCGCTTAAAAAAGCTGATAAAGTAACGTTAAAATATGAATCTTGGGAAACACCAGCTGAAGAACCTACAGAGGAAGAGCAGCAACCTGAAGAGGAACAAGAGCCAGTTGAAGAGTTTGATCAAGCTGCCCTTAAGAATGCTATAAATGCAGCTAGTCAGTATGTTTTAAAACAAGAGGTTGGAGACTGGCAGGCAGTGGCTTTGAATAAGGCAGGAAAGACATTGCCGGCTAGTTATCTAGAAAACTTGAAAAAACAATTAACTGAACGTCAAGGAAGTTTTTCAAAAATAACAGATTATGAGCGACTTACATTGGGCGTTTTAGCAGCAGGTGAAGATCCAACAAATATTGAAGGATATAATCTTGTTCAAGCTATCTATAATGGAAATGTAACAAAGCAGGGACTAAATGGGGTAGCTTATGCTCTTATTGCATTAGATAGTGCTAACTTTGAAGTTCCATCTTCAGCAAAATGGACGCGAGAAGCATTGGTCAATGAATTGCTGAAAAATCAAAACGGTGATGGTGGCTGGACATGGAGTGGTGAAGCAACGAGTGACAGTGATACAACGGCTATGGTATTAACTGCACTTGCTCCGTATGTTGAATCAAATGCTGATGTGAAGAGTGCGGTAGACGAAGCTGTAAATTATTTATCAGCTCAATACAAAAATTCAAAAATTGATAACAGCTCAACAGCTGCACAAGTAGTTATTGCGTTATCGGCATTATCAATTGATTCACATAGTGATCAGTTTTCAAAAGACGGTGTTAGTTTAATCGATTTTCTGCTTTCCTACCAAAATGATGATGGTGGCTTTGACTGGCAAGGTGGAGACACTAGTGACTTATTTACAACAGATCAAGGCTATAGAGGAATCGTTGCGTATCAATTATTTTTAAATGGAAAAGGATCTTTGTATAGCTTAACTCTTGAAAAGAAAAACACAGAGACTCCTGCTGACAACAATGAAACCCCTGTTGTAGTGAAGGAAGATGTTGAAAAAGATACATCTGAAAATGTTAGTACGACTAAAAATGATCCACCAGCAAAAACCAAGGGTTATCCTCTACCAAATACTGCTACCCAAAGTTATAACATGGCATTAATTGGTCTTGCTTTACTTATTATCGGAATAACTAGTTTGTATGTTAGAAAAAGACAACAACAATAACAAAATGAAATGCCCTCTCCATTTGGAGGGGCGTTTCCCATTTATGGATGATCGTATCAGAAAAACTATTGGAGGTGTAACGCTTTGTCAAAAATGAAAACCTTTCTGCTGATTGTGTTCTCGACAATTTTATTCTTTACTGCAGCATGTGAAAAAGACGAAGTATCACCGGTATTAAATGAAGAAACAAGTGAGGAAACACAGTCAAACGATACGAGTGATCAAGAAGCTGAACAAATAGCTGATTCTACAAGAGAAGTCGAATCGGAAGATAAACAAGGAGTGCAAACACAAGAGATAACTACAGAAGAAACAACGGCTGCTGTTGAAGAAGATAAAAAAGAAGAAACAAAAGAACCATCTTCTACATCATCATCACAAAGCAAGTCTTCTAGTACAACAACTAATACAACAAACACTTCTGAAAAGAAAGTAACAGAAAAAACACAAAGCACTACTCAAAAGACTGAAACACCAACTAAAAAAGCTACAAATGAATCAACGAAACAAGATACAACTACTGCTACAAAAGAACAATCAACCACTCCACCACCGAAAAAGGAAGAACCAAAGCAGGCGGTTACCATCTCAATTGCAGGTGATAGTGAAAAAGGAACAATTCTTCCTGCTACAAAGGTTGTGATGAGTGAAGGAAATACAGTTTTGGATGTAACATTAACTATCTTAAAACAAAAAGGTATACCTGTTAGCGTAACAGGAAGCGGTTCATCTGCGTATGTGGAGGGTATTGATAATTTATTTGAATTCGACCGAGGTCAATTTAGTGGCTGGACTGTAAAAAGAAATGGTTCAACGTTAAACCGAAGTGCAGGTGTTATAACAGTCACTAATGGTGATACTGTTCAGTGGATCTATACAACAAATTATAATGAGGATTAATTGATCATGAATAAAGGAATTCATAGCTTTCATCCTTTCGTTAGTTTTTTTTATTATGTGGGCGCAGCAGCACTGGTAATGCTTTATAAGCATCCGGTGTTTTTATTTGTTGCAGCTCTTTTGTTCATTCTTTTTCATTTGCAGCTTGATAGGGGGAAAACACTAAGAAGCTGGCTTGTTATGATGTTTTTTCTATCTATTTTCTTTCTGATTATTAACCCTTTAATCAATCGAAGAGGAACTCATATCCTATTTTATTTATATCATAACCCTGTCATGTTAGAGGCAATTATACAGGGAGTGATTTTAGCATTATCAATCTTTACGCTATTGGTTTTATTTGCTTCATATAACCTTGTGATCACAGCTGAAAAGTTTTTATTTCTTTTTTCTAGGATCCTTCCTCAATGGGCTTTACTAACGATGCTTTCTATGAGATTTGTGCCATTGTTAAAACGAAGATTAAGAGAAATAGAATCGGTACAAAAAGGGAAGGGTTTGTCTGTTTCAGAGGGGAAAATTCGAACTCGTGCAAAGAACGGTATTTTACTTATACAAATTTTATTAACATGGTCTTTAGAGGAAGCAATTCAAACAGCAGATTCTATGGCAGCACGTGGGTATGGTCTTAAAAAAAGAAGCAAATATACGCCTTTTAAAATGAAGGTCCAAGATTGGCTTGTACTGTTTACGTTATTATTAATAGGAAGTGTAGCAGTAGCAGGCTGGTGGCTGGGAGATGGGGTGTTAAGCATCTATCCTATCTTAGAATCACCAGTTATTCAAGGCAGAGAATGGTTTTATCTTGGTGTTTTCACTCTATATCTTGCCATCCCACTATTTATTGAGGGGAGGGAAACAGTTCGATGGCATTTTTGGAAGCAAAAAATATAAGCTTTACTTATCCTGATGAAAAACAGCATGTATTAAAGGACGTTTCATTTTCAGTTGAACAGGGGGAATTTATTGTTCTTTGTGGTTCATCTGGAAGTGGAAAATCCACTTTACTTCGGCTTATTAAGAGAGAGATTGCTCCACATGGAGAAAAAAAAGGAGAGTTCTTTTTAGAGAATAACCCCCTTTTAACTATTGAAGCAGAAGAAGTAGCAAAAAGTATCGGCATGGTTTTTCAAGACCCTGAAAATCAAATCGTTATGGACAAGGTTTTAGAAGAACTTATTTTTGGCCTTGAAAATATGGGAGCATCAACAGAAGAGATGAGAAAGCGAGTAGCAGAGATTGTCCATTTCTTCGGATTAGAAGGTTTACTTGATAAGAAAACATATGAGCTTTCTGGAGGACAAAAGCAACTTGTAAACTTAGCGGCTGTTCTGTTAATGGAGCCAAAGGTATTGTTACTTGATGAGCCAACGTCTCAATTAGATCCTGTTGCAGCAAGAGAGTTTATCGGAATGCTTCAAACGATGAATGAAGAATTTGGCATCACGATTATTATTGCTGAGCATCGGTTAGAAGAGCTCTTTGCGATTGCCGACCGAGCAATGGTGTTGGATAAAGGTGAAATACTTTACTTTGATCACCCGCGTAGAGTTATTCAAAGGCTTGGACTAGATAAGAATCATGCGATGTACAATTACTTACCAAGTCCTGCAAGATTATTTTTAGATCAAAGCTCTGAAAAACATTCTAGTTTGATTCCCCTGTCTGTTAAGGAAGGGAAGAAATGGTTAAATAACTTGCAAGTTAAGGTTACAAATAAAATCACAGAGAAAATAACCTACCAAAATGTACTTTTACAGGTAAAGCACCTTGACTTCCAATATTCGAAGGGTACGAACAAAATATTAAATGACTTGTCACTAAACGTATATGAAGGGGAATGGCTAACGATAGTCGGGGCTAATGGTACTGGAAAATCTACGCTCTTAAAGGTGATGGCAGGCTTAGCTAGAACACAAAGAGGTTCAATTTATTACAAAGGTAAAAAAGTGAAAAAACAACTTTCTAATGAAATAGGCTTTCTCCCACAAAACCCTAAGTTGTTTTTTCTACAAGATACGATTGAAGATGAGTTAAAAGAGATTATTCACTATCATCATGTGAATGCTGGAGAAGAAAGGATACAAGAGTTGCTCGATCTTTTTAAATTAGAGCATCTTTTAAAGCGGCATCCATATGACGTTAGTGGCGGGGAAATGCAAAAGGCAGCCCTAGCTGGGGTGCTGTTGCCACAGCCTTCTTTGCTTCTTGTGGATGAACCAACGAAAGGTCTTGATCCAGATTCTAAGCAGCAATTCGGAGAGCTGTTAAAAGAACTTCAAAAACAAGGTTTAACGATTGTAATGGTTACACATGATATTGAATTTGCGGCAAGTTATTCAACAAGATGTGCAATGATGTTTCAAGGGGCTATTACAACAGAAGCCCCTTCTAAGCGTTTTTTTCAAGGAAATGCATTTTATACAACGGTCGTAAATCGAATGACAAGAGGCAGTCATATTCCTGATGTCTTAACGGTTGAGGAGGCTCGATTGTCTTGGCACGTCCAAAAATAATACTATTGATTTCTGTCTTAATCATCACCTTCATTCTACTCTGTGGAACACTCATTGCGGAGAAGCAATTTCTTCTTGTTAGTGTGCTATTTATGCTCGGTACATTCCTTCCTTTTATGATTCGTTTTGAACGAAGAAAGGTTATGGGAAGGGAGCTTGTTATTTTAGCCATTCTTGCAGCCATTGCTGCGGTTAGCCGTGTTCCGTTTGCCTCTATTCCAAGTGTGCAGCCAACAACGTTTGTGATCATTGTTACAGGGTTCGTTTTCGGAGCAGAAAGTGGGTTTGTTGTTGGTGCACTTGCTGCCCTTGTATCGAACCTATTTTTGGGTCAGGGACCATGGACTCCCTGGCAAATGTATGCCTGGGGGATGATAGGGTTATGTGCTGGATTCTTACGCGGGACATGGATACAAGTGTCACCGATCGGAAGGGCAATCTTTGGATTTATAACAGGGATATTATTCGGATGGATGATGAATCTATGGTATTTTGTTAGTCTTGGCGATGATATAAAACTAGTGGAGTTTTTGGCGTATTATGGAGCAAGCTTATATTTTGATTTAGCCCATGCTATCTCAAATGTGTTTTTCTTGCTACTTTTTGCAACAGGCTGGATGAAGATTCTCCAGAGGTTCAGGAAAAAGTATGGGTTATTAGAAGTTAAATAAATATATAAACGCAGAGCATGGAAATTATTCGATGCTCTTTTTTGTACAATGAGAATAATAATCACTTAAAATTTCATGCAAATGACCTATTGATAGGATAAGGCTAATTTCCCTTTGGATTATTATATAATTGAATTAAAATCAATATTAATCGATAAATTTTTAAAAAATAATAATATTTTCTTGAAAAAAGAAAGGGTTTTTATCGTTTTTTGTCTAATTTTTTATATAGGCCTTTGACTCATTGAAAGCGGTGATAAATATTGAACTCAATGTCTGGATCGATTCATTCTGTTGAAGAGAAATTAATTAAGTTTCTAGAGGAAACAGAAGAGGACTTTTTATCATTATGGAAAGAAAGCATCATTTTACGCGAAGATGATATTTTTAAAGATAGAGTGAGTGGGAACGGGCATCAAATGTACTTATTGGTGAAAAAATCATTGAAAAGCTCTATCAAAGATGAAGAGATAAAAGAGTTAGCCTATAAAGTGGCGAAGGAACGGGTCCTTAGTAAGAGTAATATTGGTGAATTTGTTTACAATGTAAATGTTGGGAGAAGCACGGTTATAAAGTATATTATTAAATCTGGAATTTCAATTGACGATTTACAGCCAATTATTAACAGAATAAATGATCATTTTGATCGTTATTGTTATCATGCTGTTACTAGATATACTGAATTAAAAGATATTGAAATAAAAGAGAAAATGGTGTTTGTTAATCAATCTCATAAAGACCGGTTATCCCTGCTTGGGCAAATGTCCTCTAGCTTTGTACATGAATTTCGAAATCCCCTTACATCAGTTATGGGCTTTGTAAAGTTGTTAAAAAATGAAAATCCCGCTTTAAAGTATATGGACACAATAGAGCATGAACTTGATCAGTTAAAATTTAGAATCACTCAATTCTTGCATGCATCTAAGCTGGAAGTAGCTGATAAGAATAAAGAAGAAATATTGGTTAAGAAGCTTTTCGATGAAATCACAGCGTTTCTTTATCCCAGCATTGTCGATGGTGATGTGAAGTTATCAATGACAATAGATCCTACCTGTACAATTGTTGCAGTAAAAGATGAAATCAAACAAGTATTAGTCAATATAATCTTAAATTCAATAGATGCTTTAAAACATAATAACTCAATTGATCGTAAACTATGTATTAAAAGTGAAGCAAAGCAAGGGTCTATTCTGTTTAATATTACAAATAACGGACCAGAAATCCCGGAAGAAACAAAAGAAGCAATCTTTGAGCCCTTTTATACTACTAAGAGTCTAGGAACAGGAATCGGATTATATGTGTGTAAATCTCTGATTGAAAAGCATAATGGAACGATATATTGTGAGTCATACAAGAATAAAACCTCATTTATCATCACACTTCCTATAAATGAAAAGAAACCGACCGTAGATTAAACAGAGAGGTCGGTTTTTTTATTGTTTTTGTAGGGTTAAGAATTCAACACATTGTAAAGCTTTTACAATATGGAAAAAGTAAAATTTCTAATAATTTAGTGTTTTATATATTTATCTTTACAACTATTTCGTGTATACTAGTCATTGTTACAAATGTTCATTATGAGTTGAACGAAATTTCTTGAGAAGGGGTAACGATAATGAAAATAGGTGTAGTTCATTTTGGTTGTGCTTCAGCAGGTGCAACAGAGATCGTTCGTACCCTAGTAGAAGAAGCATCTATTCAAGGGAACAAGGTTTACGGCATTGAATGGGATTCTTCAACAAATAAGATACAACAAACTGAATTTGACAGAAATTCACTTCATACATTTGGCTTTAATCGGTATAGGTTGAATCGATTTTCTATTAATATATGGAACGAACAGCTAGATAAGATTGCAAGTGAATTATCTGAGCTTGATCAGGTTATTTTATTAGGGGACACAAAAGCTAATTTGGACCATTTTTCATCTAAACTACTGCTAGTACCTGTTAGTTATTATAATAATGTTAGTGGTTCACAAGCTACATTAGGTTATGATACAGCATTAAATTCAATTGTTGAAAGCATTGAAAGTGTTAGGGATACAGCTAGTTCATTATCGTATGGAAAGGTTCGCGTCTTTAATGTTCAAATTCCTGGATTTGAGTCAACAAAGTTAGTAAATGACACAGCATTGGCAGTTGATGCTGAGGTTGTAGATCAAGTGAACAATGATGTGGTAAATCGCTTAAAGCTGCATATTAGATACAAGGAAGCAAATAAAGAAGGATACACCTTTTTTGTCATGGATAGCTCTGTAGACCCAATGGAATTAGGAAAGCATTTTGAAGAGTTTGATCTTGATTGGAAGGCTGTTGTGATCGATGAGTCACAATGTGGCGGGCCTTATCCTACTGCCGTTGATCGACTTCTTGCTAATCAATTAAAAAGATCAGTTGTAGAATGGGTTAGGTCAAATCACAAATCAGGTCAATTACTCATCCAAGATAATAAAGTCATTTTAAGTGAATTGAAACAATCGGAGGGAATAAAATGAGTGAATTAACACAAACAGAAAAGTTATCAATTGAAACAATCCGTACTTTGTCAATTGACGCAATTGAAAAGGCAAATTCAGGACATCCAGGAATGCCAATGGGGGCAGCTCCTATGGCTTACACATTATGGACAAAATTTATGAATGTAAATCCATCAAACCCAAGCTGGTTTAACAGAGATCGTTTTGTTCTTTCAGCAGGGCATGGCTCTATGTTACTTTACAGCCTTCTTCACTTAACAGGTTATGATGTAACAATGGACGATTTAAAAGAATTTAGACAATGGGGAAGCAAAACTCCAGGACATCCTGAGTTTGGTCACACACCAGGTGTAGATGCAACAACAGGTCCACTTGGACAAGGGATTGCAATGGCAGTAGGTATGGCAATGGCTGAGCGTCATTTAGCAGAAACTTACAACAAGCCTTCATATAATGTAGTGGATCACTATACTTACGCTATCTGTGGTGATGGAGACTTAATGGAAGGTATTTCTTCTGAAGCAGCATCATTAGCAGCTCACTTAAAACTAGGTCGTCTAGTTGTATTATATGATTCAAACGATATTTCATTAGATGGTGACCTTGATCGCTCATTCTCTGAAAATGTTGAACAACGTTTCACAGCACAAGGCTGGCAAGTTATTCGCGTTGAAAACGGAAATGACTTGAACGAAATTTCAGCAGCAATTGAACAAGCGAAACAAGATTTAAATCGCCCAACATTAATCGAAGTAAAAACAACGATCGGTTTTGGTTCACCAAACAAATCAGGTAAATCAGCTTCTCACGGTTCTCCACTAGGTGCGGATGAAATTAAATTAACGAAAGCAGCATACGACTGGACATTTGAAGAGGACTTCCATGTTCCAGGTGAAGTTTATGACCACTTTAACAAAACTGTCCATGAAGCTGGAAAAGCGAAAGAAGAAGAGTGGAATTCTTTAGTAGCAGCATATGAAAAAGAGTTTCCTGAGTTAGGAAAACAATTCAAACATGCAGTAAGCGGTGAGCTTCCAGAAGGTTGGGATCAACACATTCCAGTATACGAAGAAGGTTCTAGCCTGGCATCTCGTGCTTCTTCTGGTGAAGTATTAAATGGGATTGCACAAGGTCTTCCATCATTCTTTGGTGGTTCAGCAGACTTAGCAGGTTCTAACAAAACAACAATTAGTGGTAGCGGTGACTTCACAAGCGAAGATTACAGCGGTCGCAACATCTGGTTCGGTGTTCGTGAATTTGCAATGGGTGCTGCATTAAATGGTATGGCGTTACATGGTGGCCTTCATGTGTTCGGTGGGACATTCTTTGTATTCTCAGATTACCTACGTCCAGCAATTCGTCTTGCAGCTCTTATGAACTTACCAGTAACATATGTGTTTACACATGACAGTATTGCTGTTGGTGAAGATGGCCCTACACATGAGCCAATCGAGCAGCTTCCATCATTACGTGCAATGCCTAATCTTTCTGTTGTACGTCCAGCTGATGGAAATGAAACAGCAGCAGCTTGGAAAACTGCAATTGAGTCAACATCTACTCCAACTGCACTTGTATTAACTCGTCAAAACTTAAAAACAATTAAGGGTACGAACGAAACAGCTTATGAAGGTGTGAAAAAAGGAGCATATGTGATCTCACCAGCTAGTAAAGAAACAGCAGATGTTCTTTTACTAGCATCAGGTTCTGAGGTTGGTTTAGCAATAGAAGCACAACAAGTATTAGCTCAAGAAGGTATTGAAGCAGCTGTTGTGAGTATGCCAGCTTGGGATCGCTTCGAAGCACAAACTCAGGAATACAAGCGTTCTGTTCTTCCAAAAGAAGTGAAGAAACGCCTTGCAATTGAAATGGCTTCTCCACTTGGATGGGATCGTTACACTGGAGATGAAGGAGATATCTTAGCAATCAATACATTTGGTGCTTCAGCTCCTGAGAAACGTATTCTAGCTGAATACGGCTTTACAGTTGAAAACGTAGTAGCGCGTGTGAAAAAGTTAATCCAAGAATAATATAGAACATTAAGAGGCTGACTGACGGAAATGGATGTCAGCCTCTTGTATGTTATTATCGCAAGAAAAAAAGTCTAATTAATTAGGTGCAGAAAATGGAAAGAGATAAGCTTAATAAAATCATTGAAGCTGCTAGACTTTACTATCAATTAGATTATAGTCAGCAAGAAATTGCAAAAAAATTAGACGTTTCCAGACCAACTGTTTCCAGATTGCTTAAACAAGCCAAGGATTCCGGAATTGTTGAGATTACCATCCATAATCCTGTTGAGGCAGGTGAACAATTGACGGAACGATTAAGAGAAAAGTTCGGCCTAAAAGAAGTGATTGTTGTCTCTATGTCTGAACATGACAATACAAATATAAAAAAACAGCTAGGTGAGGTTGCAGCTGACTATCTAAACAAAATTGTAAAAGATTATGATGTGATTGCAACTTCGTGGGGTACGACAATTTATGAAGTCGCAACAAGGCTGAAGCAAAGACCCTTAAGCCATACAACAATCGTTCAGCTGAATGGTGGGGTTAGCCATTCAGAGACAAAGACATATGCGTCAGAAATCATTCATTTGTTTGGAGAAGCTTATAATACTCAAACCTTTTTGTTACCGTTACCAGCAATTGTTGATCATATTGTGGTGAAGCAAGCAATTGAAGCAGATCGACATATTCATAAAATTCTCAACCTTGGTCAACAGGCGAATATCGCCATATTTAGTGTTGGAACACCTGTTGTAGATTCTGTTCTTTTACAAGCTGAGTATCTATCAAAGGAAGATCAACATTTAATTCAGTCTAGAGCAGCTGGAGAAATTTGTTCTAGATTTTTTGATAAGAATGGTGAGATTTGTGTAGAAAGTCTAAACAATCGAACGATCGGTATCGAACTCCATGAATTAGCCAAAAAAGAGAAATCGATATTGGTTGCGGGTGGATCCAAAAAGCTGGAAGCTATATACGGAGCACTAAAAGGGAAATATGCAAATGTGTTAATTACAGATCAACATACAGCAAGCTTGTTGATCGAAATGGATGTCTAGTTTAATCATTTGTTTTATTTGGATTGTTAAGGTATTGTGAAACTATGAATAAGGAGGGAGAAGTATATGAGATTTTCAGGTAAAAAAATACTAAGCTTTGTTCATGAAGATTTTGAGGACTTGGAGCTTTGGTACCCAATTCATCGATTACGTGAAGAAGGAGCCACGGTTCATTTAGCAGGTGAAGATGCAAACTTTACTTATAAAGGAAAATACGGAGTTACGGCTACTTCTGATTTTCAATTTCAAGATATTAATCCGAACGACTATGACGCATTACTCGTTCCAGGTGGTTGGGCTCCTGATAAGCTTCGACGCTTTAAGGAAGTAATCGAGATTGTTCAGCATATGGAAGAAAATCAAAAACCAATTGGTCAAATCTGTCATGCTGGCTGGGTATTGATCTCTGCGAAGATTTTGAACGGAAAAACTGTGACAAGCACACCTGGAATCCGTGATGATATGGAAAATGCCGGTGCCAAGTGGCTTGATGAACCTGTTGTTGTCGACGGTCACCTAGTGTCAAGTCGTCGCCCACCTGATCTGCCGGACTATATGAGAGAATTTATTAAGGTGTTAGAGGATAAATAATGTACGTGAAAAGCCCCCTTTTGTTTTAAAAAGGGGGCTTTGTTTGTATAGGACTAGTATTGCTTACAGTCTCTATGGGGACAGGAATTGTTCTAAATAAATTGCGTCTCGAAACAGAGAGAATCGGAACAAAAATCGAAGTGGGGAGAGAAAATGAGTGAATCGGGACAGAAAACAGAAGCGAGCAGTTAATTGAGTCTCGATAGTGGCAGAATCGGGACAGAAATCAGAAGCGAGCAGTTAATTGAGTCTCGATAGTGGCAGAATCGAGACAGAAAGCAGAAGCGAGCAGTTAATTGAGTCTCGATAGTGGCAGAATCGAGACAGAAAGCAGAAGCGAGCAGTTAATTGAGTCTCGATAGTGGCAGAATCGGGACAGAAAGCAGAAGCGAGCAGTTAATTGAGTCTCGATAGTGGCAGAATCGGGACAGAAAGCAGAGCGGGAAGAGAAAATGAGTTTCGATAGTGGCAGAATCGGGACAGAAAACAGAGCGGGAAGAGAAAAAGAGTCTCGATAGTGGCAGAATCGGGACAGAAAGCAGAGCGGGAGATTAAGTCCGTATAATTGTGTAAAAAGAAAAAGGGTTCATTTTATTCACTCTTGGCTACAATGTTTTCAGCTACGATAAACATGAAAAGAGGAATAAGATGACCCAGTTACAGTTTAACCTAGATTTGGAAGTTTTAAAAGATTCTGTATTAAATTCTGATATTGATGCAGTAGTTAAATCAGCAATTGTTTTGGTCTTAAATGAGTTTATGGAAAAAGAGAGAGATGATTATCTACATGCTGCTTCTTATGAACGCTCTGCAGCCCGTCGTGACTATCGCAACGGCTACTATGAACGTGAATTAATTATGAGTATCGGCAAGATACAACTCAAGGTGCCGAGAACTCGTGATGGTGAGTTTTCGACTACAGTTTTTGAAAAATATGCTAGATGTGATCAAGCTTTAGTGATCTCCATGTTGGAAATGGTTATTAATGGGGTCTCAACACGCAAGGTAACACAAATAGTTGAACAGCTATGTGGTAAATCTGTCTCAAAATCGTTTGTTTCTTCATTGACCTTGAAATTAGATCCAATCGTAAATGATTGGGCAAAGCGTCCTTTAAACGTCAAATATTATCCCTATCTTTTTGTAGATGCCATGTATATCAAAGTGAGAGAACACCATAAGGTGGTCTCAAAGGCTGTTTATATTGCCACAGCTATTACAGATAAGGGCCAGCGTGAAATACTTGGTCTAAGTATTGATCATGCAGAGAATTACGAGAGTTGGAGTCGCTTCCTTCAACAGCTAAAATCACGAGGACTTCAGTCTCCGAAACTAGTGATATCAGATGCTCACCAAGGCTTACAAAAAGCCATACAACGTGAATTTTTAGGTACTAGCTGGCAAAGGTGTAATGTTCATTTTAAAAGGAACATTATTGAAAAGTTGCCCAAAAAGGATTCAGCTGATATTCGTATGATGATCAAGCGTGTGTTTGAGGCAATCACTGTTGAAGATATCAGAACCTTTAAGAATGAACTGATGACTCAATTTGGAAATAATCCAAAGTACGAAAAGGCTCTTACTATTTTCGATGAAGGGTTCGAAGATACCATTCAATATATGAATCATCCAGTGAATATGCGCCCTCATATACGAAGTACGAACTCTCTTGAACGATTAAATCAAGAAGTACGAAGAAGAGAAAGAGTTATTCGTATCTTCCCAAACACACAATCTGCTTTTCGTTTAGTAGGAGCTGTTTTAATGGAATACCAAGAATCTGTTTACTCTACAAAATCTATAAGAAGATGCTAATTTTTTCGTAGCTTCCATTATGGAATGATCACATATCCAGGAAAGACTGTCAAAGTGAGGAACCTTTGACAGCCTTCCCTGGATATGTAAGTGAAAGCCCATGGAATTTACGCAAAAAAAAATGTAGGGGATAATACACATATCCAAATGTAGTAGTTGAAAACATTGTATTAAATTTACACAATATTCTGGACTTGACTGAGCGGGAAGAGAAAAAGAGTCTCGATAGTGGCAGAATCGGGACAGAAAGCAGAGCGGGAAGAGAAAAAGAGTCTCGATAGTGGCAGAATCGGGACAGAAAGCAGAGCGGGAAGAGAAAATAAGTCTTGATAGTGGCAGAATCGAGACAGAAACCAAAGCGAGCAGAGAAAATGGGTCCCGATAGTGGGGGAATCGGTATAAATGCTAATTTAAAAATGAACAAAGATGATTACATAAGAATGTACAGTTTTGTGATGTACATGCATACTTAGTTTGAGGTGGAGAGAATGCATGTACAGCTAGATTTAACGACAGAGATAGAAGTAAAAAGTCTAGAAGATTTACCAAAGTTAAAATTTCTAATGGAGAGCTTAAACATGAAAATAAATAAAAGTAAGATAGGGCGAGAATTGGGAGTAGATCGGAGGACTGTGGATCGATATTTAAATGGAAAGGGGCCAAGTAAAACCCGTAATAGAAAATCTAGAATAGATGAGTTATATGAAGTTATATCAGACCTACTCTCAAAGGATTCAATACAAACTTTTTACTACAAGAGAGTTCTTTGGGAGTACTTAAAGGATAACCATAGTTTGAACTGTTCCCAGTCATCTTTCCGACGATACATATCAAACAAACCTGAGTTCCAAGCATATTTTACCGATGGTAAAAGAACTCAAGCAACACAATCTGTTGTTCGTTATGAAACCCCTCCGGGGGAACAGGCTCAATTCGACTGGAAGGAGAACATAAAATACATAACGTGTGATGGGGAGATTATACACGTTAATGTAGGAGTGTTGGTGTTAGGAAATTCAAGGTTTAAGTCTTATGGTTTAACCATGTCCAAATCACAAAGTATATTAATGTCCTTTTTGATGGAGTGCTTTGAAGCAATTGGTGGAGTACCAAAGATCATTTTAACGGACAATATGAAAACAGTAATGGATGAACATAGAACAGAGTATTCAAAAGGAGTGGTTAATGAACGATTTGAACAGTTTGCCAGTGATAGTGGATTTGAAATCAAACCTTGTATTGCAGGAAGGCCAAGGACAAAAGGGAAAGTAGAGAGTATTATGAAGCTCTTAGATGAGATTCATGCTTATCAGGGGAAATTCACTTACGAAGGACTTCACCAATTTGTTCAAAAGCTTTGTGAACGCCATAATCAAAGTTTTAATCAAGGAAATAGAAAGATTCCAATACTTGCTTTAAAACAAGAAAAGAGTCACTTACTCCCCCTACCAAGGAAAGAAATAAGAGACTCTTATAAGATCAAACACAAGCTTGTAAAGGTTAACCCTGCGAGCATGATTACGTACAAATCAAACCAGTATTCAGTACCAGCTGAATACAAAGGGAAAACCGTTGGTTTACAAGTCTATGACGATCACATACATGTATATTATAACACGGATTTGATCGCTCAACATCGAATCAGTAATAAGGTACTGAATTATAAGGAAGAACATTATACAGACGTATTGTCACGGGGAATGCCAGACTATCCTGATATTGATGAGCTAGCTAAAAAGAATCTACTGGCAATGGATGAGGTGTATAAAATTGAATAGTAGTTATCAACAATTAGTAAGTAATTTGGAATATTTAAACTTAAAACAGATGATTACTCATCTTAACGATACCATTGATTTTAGTACCAAGAATGAATTATCTCTCGTTGACACATTGATGAAATTAACGAACTATGAAATAGATGTTCGTGAGAAAACAATGATAAATTCAATGGTTAAGGTGGGGGCATTTCCCCACCGTAAAGAGATAAATGAGTTTAACTTTGATTTTCAACCAACGATAAATAAACAACAAATTCTTGATTTTCTTTCTCTGCGTTTTATCGAAGATAAACAGAATATTATCTTTATGGGGACTAGTGGTGTTGGCAAAACTCACTTAGCGACTTCGATTGGAATCGCTGCAGCCAAAAAACGAACAAGTACCTATTTTATTAAATGTAATGAACTTATCTTAAACTTGAAAAAGGCAAAGCTAGAAAATCGCTTAGAGTCTCGATTAAAGCACTATGGGAAATATAAATTACTAATTATTGATGAAATTGGTTACCTTCCAATTGACAAAGAAGATGCAAAACTATTCTTTCAGCTAATTGATTTGAGATATGAAAAGAAAAGTACAATCTTAACTACAAATATTAGCTTTAAAGAGTGGGATGCGGTGTTCCAGGATTCTAAATTAGCAAATGCAATATTGGATCGTGTATTACACCACGCCACAGTCGTCAACATTGTTGGTCCATCTTACAGAATTAAAGATCACTTAGCAAAAGAAGATGATGATTAATTTTATACATTCTTAAATGATCAAAATTGTACATCGTTAGCTTGACATTTACAGAATCGGGACAGAAAATAGAGAGAGCAGTCAAGTTGTGTCTAGATAGTGGGGGAATCGGGACAGAAACCAAAGCGAGCAGAGAAAATGGGTCCCGATAGTAGATGAATCGAGACAGAAATCTAAGCGAGCAGAGAAAATGGGTCCCGATAGTGGGGGAATCGGGACAGAAAATAGAGAGAGCAGTCAAGTTGTGTCTAGATAGTGGGGGAATCGGGACAGAAACCAAAGCGAGCAGAGAAAATGGGTCCCGATAGTAGATGAATCGAGACAGAAACCAGAGCAAGCAGAGAAAATGGGTCCCGATAGTAGGTGAATCGAGACAGAAAGCAGAGCGGGAAGGATCAAACTTGTGTCTCGAAACAGTGTCTAAATCCAGAAAACACATCCCTCACCAGCAAGATCTTGTACAAATTCTTCCTTAATTTGAACTGATTTCTCTTTTCTTTCAAATTGTCTAACGTTACAAACCCACTGAGTAGCATACAAGTAACCTCATAACCGAATTCAAGAGAAAATTCCCCAAAAAAACCACTTTTATAACGATTCTCTTCATTATATACTTAGAAAAAACACAAAGGGGAAACGTAGATGAATTATACATACAAAGTCCACGATAACATTGATGTAACTGAGCTTTCACAAGTTTTTAAAGCTTCCGGAATACGAAGACCTGTTGATGATTTAGACCGACTACAAAAAATGATCGAAATGGCAGATATTGTCATAACAGCACGAGCAGACAATAAAGTTATTGGCGTGGCGAGAGCGATTACAGATTTTAGTTATTGCTGTTATCTATCAGATCTAGCAGTCGATAAGAATCATCAAAAAGCTGGAATAGGTAAGAACCTTATACAACTATTACAAGACGAAATAGGAGAAGAGGTGTCACTTTTATTGCTTTCTGCTCCTGAAGCAATGGAATATTATCCAAAAATCGGATTTACATCAATAAATAATGGGTTTAGTATCCCAAGAAAAAAATAATATATGAAATACGTTGAAAAAGGCAGACAATAGTCTGTCTTTTTTCTGTGAAAATAAATTACTTGTTTAAACTTGATCAACTTTGATTAAGCTATAGATAATTAAATTTGGCAATAGGAAAGCAGAGCTACCGTACCTTACGGTTTCTCGTTTAACTTTTCTATTTTTTGTCTATAATGCTAATTTGAAGTTAACTCCTGGTAGGGTTCTTTGTTCTGAAGCATATGATAGACAATCGTAAGCATTCGATGCCCTATGGCAACGAGTGCTTTTTTCTTTCCTCTTCTCGCAGCCAACGACCAATATTTGATTCCCAACCTTTTATTACGACTCCTTGAAACAGCCCATGCAGCTTCGCACAATGCAGATTTAATATGTGGATTTCCTCTAACCGTTCTTGTACTTTTTCTTTTTCCTGCACTTTCATGATTTCCAGGTGACAACCCTGCCCATGAAGCGAGATGTTTAGAAGTTGGAAACTGTCCCATATCTACTCCAATTTCTGCAATGATGACTGCTGCTGTATCTTTTTTAATACCCGGCATTGTGATTAGAAGTTGAACCTCTTCCTGATAATCTAGTAAAATTTCATCGATCCTTTTCTCAATATCGGATATTAACGTTTCTAGATAGGTAATATGCATCCAGGATTGTTTAATTAGAAAAAGTTGATGGTCATTTAATGTACCGAATAATGAATCAGTAATCAATTGTTTTTTATGAGCCATTCTTCCATGTATCTTTTTTTCAACTTCTTCCTGATCAATAAAACCTTCAAATATTAGTTGTTCTAAGAGTTTCCTTCCTGAAACACCAAATACATCTGAAATAACTGTACTTAATTTAATGTTTGAAGTCTCTAACACTTTTTGAATTCGGTTCTTCTCAGATGTCATGTGCCCAATCCATTTCTTTCTAAGCCGTGTCAAATCTCGTAGATTTCGAAAGTCTTCTGGAGGGACAAAGCTTTTTTCAATTAGTCCATGTCTTAATAATTTGGCTATCCATTCTGCGTCCGAAACATCTGTCTTCCGACCTGGAACGTTTTTAATTCTTTGTGCATTAGCCAAAGTAATGTCAAAAAAATCTTCTAAGATGTTGTAAACTGGTTTCCAATAAACTCCCGTACTTTCCATTGCAATATGAGTAACTTCTTTTTCTTCTAACCATTTAAGAAGACGAAATAAATCCTTGGTTAAAGTTGGGAAAGTTTCAATCACTTTTTCCATATCAGTTTCTGAATCACCTAGTAATACACAAGCAACAATGGTTTCTGAGTGAACATCCAAACCGGCACAACATTTGTGTAAAGTCTCCACTTTATTCACCTTCGATAAGATTATTCCACAAACAGTGGAATGAATTTGAAATTAGACATTTTTCTGTTCGTAGTCATCTCTTAGAAAGAGAGCTAACAATAGGTTGTACACCAAATTCATTCCAACAGTTTTATTTACAGGGTAAAACCACCAATAAAAGACACGTTATATACTCACTGTTTGTGGTATCTACATTATGGGAGAGGGGAACCATTTTCATTCCTAGGTTGAGAGCGAAAGATCATAATTGTTTTATTTTTAATTTCATAATACGTCTCAAGCCGTAGATGATTTTACACCTCAGGTCATTTAACGCTTCCACTTTTTGTTATTAAAATAATGACTGTAGTAACTAACTTGATATGACAAATTTTACCTATGATTAGGAAGGAGTTAAGAGATTCACCCGTACTTAGCCAAAAAAACAAGAAAAAGGAGTTTTATATTATGTCTTGGTTTACAAAATGGTCATTTAAAAACAAAGCAGCTGTTTTCTTAATGTCTACATTGATTTTAGTGATGGGAGTTTTAAGTTATTTTCGATTACCAATGGAGTTTTTACCTTCAGCAGATCAGCCGTTCATCTCAGTAGTAACGATGGGGAACGGGGTGGATGCAAAAACGATGGAAGATCAAGTTACTACCCCGATAGAAAATGCGATGGACGGAGTGAATGGTAAAAGAAATGTTTTTTCAACTACTGGTGATGGCTATTCGTCCGTGGATATTCATCTAGAATCTAAAATTGACAAGAAGGAAGCCAAACGTGAAATCGAGGAAGCATTGGCGAATGTTCAATTACCTCAGAACGTCATGAAACCCAATATTGTCCAGCTTAATACATCAATGATTCCAGTATCATACATTGCTCTAACATTTGACAAAGGAATCAATCCAGAAACCATTCAATATGCACAAGATGAAATAGTTCCTTATTTTAAAAACATTGATGGTGTAGCAGATATTCAAACAAACGGTATTATCCCTTCTTTTGTATCCGTTGAATTAGATGAGAAAAAGATGGCAGAAAAGCAGGTATCTATTGAGAGTATTATGACGCTGCTTCAGGGACAGAATGTTTCAGCGTCCATAGCTGAGAATACAGTTGATGGAAAAGCATCAAATATTAAAGTGATTGGTGACGTTAATACAATTGAAAAACTAGAAAATACAGAGGTTATCCCAGGCGCTGCTTTAAAAGATATAGCAGAAATTAAAATAGAAAAACAAGATAATAATCTTACAAAAGTAAATGGTTCTGATGCTTTAACCTTTGTTATTACAAAAGACAGTCAATCGAATGCTGTAACAATCAGTAAAGAGGCTGAGAAAGTATCAGAAGAAATTAACGAGAAATACAATCAGTTAGAAACAACCGTGGTTTTAGCATCAGCAGATATGGTTGAATCATCTGTTCACAGTATGATTAAAGAAGTTTTATTAGGTGCACTTTTTGCTACTATTGTTATTATGATCTTTTTACGTAACTTACGCTCAACATTAATTACAATCGTATCGATTCCATTGTCATTAGGTTTTACACTGTTTCTACTAGCACAATCAGGTGTAACATTAAATATTTTAACACTTGGTGGAGTAGCTGTTGCGGTAGGCCGTTTAGTAGATGATAGTATTGTTGTTATAGAAAACATCTTTAGAAGAGCTCAAACTGAGAAGTTTTCAGTCAAGATGGTCATAGATGCAACGAAAGAAGTAGGATCTGCAATCACTTCATCGACGTTAACAACAGTTGCTGTCTTTTTACCGATGGGATTAATAGGAGGCAGCTTACAAGATTTCCTATTACCATTCGCCTTAACAATCACTTATTCATTACTAGCATCCCTAATCGTTGCTTTAACTATTGTTCCGGTTATGAGTGCAGGATTATTAAAAAATGCAAAAATGATAGAGCACAAACCTTCTGTAAAGTTTACTAGATTTTTAACTTGGTCACTGAATCATAAATGGGTTGTTCTTTTAACATCATTTATTTTATTCGCAGGGTCAATTGGGGGATATATGTTACTTCCTAAAGGCTCTGTAGATAAAACAAAAGCAGATTATGTTTATGTTTCGTTAAAATATCCTAATGAAACACCAATAGAAAAAGTAAAAGAAGAGTCATCAAAGCTTGAAGAATTTGTGATGGAACAAGATGAGCTTGAAAATGTTTATTTGCAACTTGGCAACTCTGCAGATTCTGCAAAATATGGTGAGGTAGGAGATCCCACTCAAACTCAGATTATGGCAATTCTTAAAGAAGATGCAGATATGCAGGCATTCATAGACAAGGTGAACACACAGAAAGAAGAATATAAAGATGCTACATTAGAAGTAACTGAAGCATCTATGATGAGTGGCGGTTCTACATCAATTACCGTAGATGTAATTGGTGAGGATGTTAAGGAATTAACAGATCTTTCAGAAACAATCACAGCAGAAATTAACGGTATTGACGGAGTTGAAAAGGTTTCATCAAACCAAGAAGAAACAAAAACAGTTTATTCCTTTGTTGTTAATCCTAGCTTAGCTAAGGCCGATCAAATCGCACAACAAGCATCTGTTATGCTCAATCAAACACCGCTTGGCACAATTGAAGTAAATGATCAACAAACAATGGTCATGCTTGAGCCTGTTTACACACCTGACACGGAAAAAGACTTATCTGAAGTTCCGATTATGACAGCAAACGGAATGACAACTATTTCGAAGGTTGCCCAGCTTCAACAAACTGAAGAGCCTACTAGCACATTCCATAAAGATGGTGAGCAATATGTGAGGGTAACAGCTAATGTAAATCCTGAAAAACTTTCAGAAATTTCTACTGAAGTAAATAGTAAGATTTTTGGAGATAAAGAAACAGAAGGAATAGACATTCCAGATGATATTGACGTGTTTGTTGGCGGGGCTAGTGCAGACCAAGCAAGTGACTTTAATGACTTATTTATGACAATGCTCGCTTCCATTGGAATTGTGTTCTTAATCATGGTGATTACGTTTAAAACAATCCGTGCACCGATTGCTATTCTGTTCTCACTTCCACTAGCTGCAATTGGTGCAATTCTAGGAATTATGATTAGTGGTATTTCCGTTGATGTAACAGCATTACTTGGGGCACTTATGTTAATCGGAATTGTTGTAACAAATGCGATCGTCCTACTTGATCGAGTGAAGCAAAATGAGAAAACGATGATTATTCGTGATGCAGTAGTTGAAGCTGCAACCATTCGTATGAGACCAATCATTATGACAGCAGTAGCTACTATTTCAGCTATGCTACCACTACTATTTAAAGAAGCAGAGTCAGGAAACTTAGTTTCTGCAAGTCTTGCCATTGTAGTAATTGGGGGACTAAGTGTAGCTACACTCTTAACTCTTGTAGTGATTCCAGTTGTTTATGAGCTTCTTTATTTTAGAAAATCAAAAAAGCAAAGAAATCAAGTTAAGAAGCAAGAAGATACAATTGCAGTTTAATAAAAATTAGAAAAAACGCTGGTAGCTTTGTATTTCAAGTCACCAGCGTTTTTCTGTTTATAAATAGTTACTAATCAACTTTACTTTCCATAAATATCTTCTTTAGCTAAGTAGCCATCCTTCACAACAGTTGAATCAATTGTCTCCTTCGTTACGGCAGTAGGCTCTAATAAAATCGTAGGAACTTCTATTTTATTATTATTAATGGTAGTATCCGTTTTTGGATTTTCTCCTTTAGCAACCTTAAACGCCATTTCCGCTGCCTGGGTCGCAATCACATTAATCGGTTTGTAAACAGTCATCGTTTGAGTGCCTTCAACAATACGTTTAATACCGTTTAATTCAGCATCCTGTCCTGAAACGGGGATTTTGCCTGCTAGCCCGACAGCTTCTAGTGCTGAAATAACTCCACCTGCAGTTCCATCATTTGCAGCAACCACTGCATTTACTTGATTACTTGATTTATTTAATGCTTCTTTCATATTTTGTTCAGCAACTTTCGGATCCCATCCATCTGTATACTGATCTGCTATTAAGGTAATGTCACCCTTATCAATTAATGGCTGTAGAACTGACATAGCGCCTTTTCTAAACAAAATAGCATTATTATCTGTTTCTGCACCACCAATATACGCAAACTTCCCTTTTGAGGTGTTCTTTACAATTTCGGTTGCTTGTAAAACACCTACTTTTTCATTATCAAAGGAAATATAGTAATCTAGGTTACTCTTAGTAATAAGTCGATCATAGGAAATGACTTTTATATTATTTTCATGAGCAAGTTCCACAATCTTTGCCGCTTCTTCTGCATTATGTGGGACAACAACTAGAACATCAACGCCTTCTTCAATTAACAATTGAGCTTGTTTTAGTTGAACAGCATCATGACCATTGGCTGCAAGAGTTTTTACTTGTCCACCTAATGACTTAATATGTTCCTCGAATAATTGCTTATCTTTGTACCATCTTTCTTCTTCAAGAGTATCTAATAAAAATCCAACGTAAGGGACATTGTCATTTGTAATAAGTTTACCTGCTGTTTTTGTTGATGTTGCTTTTTCTGTTGACGAGCAGGCTGTAGTTATGAGTACAACAAAACAAAGGAGTAGACTTAAGCTTGTTTTTTTGTAGTATCTAAGCACCTTGTGACCTCCATCTTTTAGTTTGACTTAAACCTTAAATTTACCAATCATCTCATTCATTCGAATAACCATTTTTGATAGCGTGCTTGCACTTGTTGAAATAGTATCAATTGATTGCGTTTGTTCGAAGATAGCAGCAGAGATTTCCTCTGACCCTGCAGCTGATTCTTCAGATATGGCTGCAATTTGTTCAACGGATTGATTGATTTCTTGACTTGTTTGTTCAAAATAATGAAAAGCTGATGAGATATTTTTTACACGATTTGTCATATCGTAAACTTTTTCCTTAATATCTGAGAAGTACTTACCTGTTACTTCAATTTGTTCCGTTCCTTCATTTACCTTTTGAAACCCACTATTTAGTTCATTTGATATTGATGTTGTCTCTTCTTTAATACTAGTAACAATAGAAGTAATGTTTTCAATTGAAGCTGTTACTTCGTTTGCTAGTTTCTTAACTTCTGAGGCTACAACAGCGAAGCCTTTCCCGCTTTCTCCAGCTCTTGCTGCTTCAATTGAGGCATTAAGTGCGAGAAGATTTGTTTGCTCTGCAATTGATTTAATGACTGTAACAAGCTCTGTGATTGATTCCGTTTTTAATTCAAGATTTTTCACTTTCTCAACTGATCGTTCAACGATCATATGAATAAGCTTCATTTGCTCTAAAGAACTCTTCATCTGCTGATCACCGTTAACGGATACTGTTAACATGTCATCGGAAAACTGCACCAATTTGCTTCCGTCCTGATTCATTTCAATTAAACGATTACTGAATTCCTTAATATGCTCAGAGATATCTGATACTTCGTTTGCTTGGTTGTTAACACCTGAGGCTAATTCATCAATTGTATTTGCCACCTGTGTGCTGCCTTGTTTTAGTTCTGAGGCAGATTCAGCAAACGCGGAACTTTGATGATCAACATCTGAAGCGATATGAGAAACTTCTAAGATCATTTCTCTTAAACGACTACCCATGTGATTAATTGCTTGAGACAGCTTTCCAATTTCATCATTTCCATCATTCGTTAGAGGTTCAAACGTTAGGTTACCACCGGCAATTTCTTCACTTGTTAAAACCAATTGATTTAAATGTGATGAAATTTTTCTGCTAATGAAAATGAGTAAGATAGTTGAAACGATAATCGCTACGGCGACTGAGATCATTAATAATTTGATCGTAGTAGATATGGCATTTTGTGATTCTGTTAAAGAAGCTTTGTTAGATTCTGTTGCGATTGTTTTTAACTGTTCGCTTAATTCACTAGTTTCATTTTTTAATGAGCTAGCATCTCCTTGTAGCTTGTTAAATTCTTCTGAATTAATTTGTTGGACATTCGGTACAATCGTACTAAAGAAATATTCATCTAATTTATGGTTGTTTTCGATGATTTTATTAAAAATGTCAATTTGTTCTTTGTTTGTTAATTGAGCTTTTAACTTTTTAGCAATGTCTACAAATGTTCGGCTGTCTTCTAAATAATTCATTAGTCTTTCTTCATCAGCAAGAAGTAGATACTCTGGAATTTGACTGTACTTTTCATGATAAAGAGAAGCCAAGTCTGAACTATATAAAGCTATTTCATTTTTTGCTAATGAATGGTCAATTGTTTGACTTGTTTTATTAAGCAATCCGTACGTAATAAAAATTGAAACTAGAAAGGTAACGATGACAACTAAAAATATGTAAAAGTACTTGCCTCCAATCTTGGTGTTTTTCCATCTAAGATGATTGAACAAAGAAATCCCCCCAAAAAATGTTTTATATTAGATTTTATCGACAGTATTCTACAATTGTTTATAGGAATAGAGTACTACAGACAGTTATGCGTAAGTTTAAGTGTAACCATGATAATTCTCCTAGAAAAGAGAGAAAATATTAAAATATTATGAAAAATTTGGTCGAAATATAGTATAATTGAAAGCGAATACATAATTGTTAGAAAAAGATTAGGAATTTTGTCTTTGTAATAAATTTTGCATGTCTTTTCCTAACAATTTAAATTTAAGAAGGGGGGAGAAAGAGATGATGGAACGAATAAAGAGTAGAATAAAGCGGACGTCATCAAGAGAAGAAGCTTCCAAGAAAAAGAGAAAGAGTGTAATAAAAACGCCTCATTTTTTGAATGGGATGACACTTAAATCAAGAATTATCATGTTTTTGCTTTTATTTACGATTATTCCTAGTTTGATCATTGGAAACGTTGTTTACTTTGTATCGAAGAATACAATTGAAGATAAAGTTTCTACTATGAATGAAGATATTAGTGTACAGGTAACAAAAAATGTGAATAACTCATTAAAAGAGATTGAAAATTTAACGTTAGTGCCTTTTTCAAATTTAGAGCTAATGGAAAAATTTGAATCAGTAGAAGGATTAACAGATTATGAGAAGTTCCTTTTGCATAAAGATGCGGTAGTCTTTTTTCTAAGCATTACTTCAACTAATAACAATGCAAAAGCCATGTTTTTTATTAATGAGGAAAAAACGATCTTTGGAGACGAGGGTCATGCAAAAGATACTAATATTGAAAGTATAAATTCTACTCTTTCGGAAGAAGTTCAAAATCTATCAAGAGGTGTACTTTGGAAGTCAGGTATAGATGGTAATTACGAAAACGTATATTTATTTCGTAAGTATAACCGCACGGGAACTCTAATCCTTGTTGCTAATGGAACACTTTTTGAAAAGGTGTTTGAAAGTGACCTTGATGTCTCTTCGAGAGAAATAACGATCTTCAACGAAGATGGTATGGTGATTTCAAGTAATAAAGAAGAATTAATCGGAACAAAATTTGAAGATCATAAAAATGCACAAGACAATTTAATTTCTATTAAAGAAACCGAAAATGGCTGGAATGTAGCAGTATCCACTTCTAAATCTTATTTAATGAAAGAAATTCAAAACGTACTTTATTTGGTATATATCATTATTTTTGCGTTTGTCTTATTATCTGTTTTTGTTAGTATCTTTTTAGCTAGAAGCATGATTAAACCAATTAATCGAATCGTCGAGATTATGAAGGAAGCTGAAAAGGGAGACCTTACCCATCGTGCGGATTATTTATATAAAAACGAAGTAGGTCAGCTTGGAACGAGCTTTAACAATATGATTGATAATATAACAATCATGATAGAAGAAAATAAAAAGGTTTCTGCTTATGCTGTTAACCGTTCGAATGATCTAAAACGTATCGCTTCAGAATCTGCATCCGCCTCAGAACAAATTGCAACAGCAATTGATGAGGTGGCTAGAGGAGCGGTTAGTCAGGTTGATTATTCAGAGAAAACAAATCGTGAAATGAAGGAGCTATCAAGTGAAATCAACGAGGTAGCAGGAAATATGGTTAAAGTTTCATCGATTACTGAAACAACGAAAAAGTTAAGTAGTCAGTCAATCGAAACGATAAAAGAATTAACAAAGAAAAGTGAAGAAATGGGCACAAATATTGGCCAGGTTGACACAACGATGGACAAATTAAATATAGAAATAGCCCAGATTAAGGACATTGTCGAAATGATTAAGAGCGTAAGTGAAGAAACCAATCTACTCTCACTAAACGCAAGTATTGAGGCTGCAAGAGCAGGAGCAGCAGGTAGAGGCTTTGCAGTAGTAGCTGAGGAAATCCGTAAGCTTGCTGATCAAACGAAAAGCTCTTCTTTACGAATTGAAACTGTTATTACTAGTATTTTAAGTCAAACGAAACAATCAGTTGAGCTTGTCAAAACGACGATTGCACTATTTAAGGAGCAATCGACTTCCATCCATGATACTCAACAAGCATTTGAAAATATTTTATCTGGTACCGACTCAATCATAAATGAAATTGATTATATTGAAGAGTCAATCAGCAAAATTAATAGTAATAAAGAAAAAGTTGAAAAGGCAATCAGTGAAATGGTCGGAGTAGCTGAAGAATCTTCTGCCACAACGGAGGAAGTAACGGCTACGACGGAAGAACAAGCAGCTGCAGCTGAGGAATTGGGCGATCTTGCCTCATCTTTATCCAAAACAATTCACGAGCTTGAGAACACGATTCATAAGTTTAAAGTTAAAGAAGCAAAAGAAGACTACTAGTCAAATGCCTAGATCACTTTTAGACGTTTTACATATTGTATTAAGGTAAATCATCTGGAGGTGAACTAGAATGAGTGGTACAGTAGGATATGGCGGCGGCTTTGCTTTACTAGTCGTTTTATTTATTCTTTTAATTATTGTTGGAGCTGGTGGCTTCACTGGTGGATACGGTGCAGGTTATGGTGCGGGTTATCCAGGTTATGGATATGGCTGGTACTAATTAATGGAAAGGGGCTATTAGGCCCCTTTTTTCTATACTTTGAGATCAACGGTATATTAGTTATCTTTATTCTACACCGGCAGTTATACGGATCTTTTCTTGGTGGTAAGGATCAATCTTACCATCTTTATGTCTTGTGGAGTCTTTAAAATGAATATCAAAATGCCCATTAATGCCATTATTTCGTACGTAGTCTACATCATGGGGATAAAAGCTCATACTTGCAGCAATTTTACGGCCGTCAACTTCAACGATTACAGCACGTGTGGACCAGCTAAAGCCTCCCCATATACTTTTGGCTATATTTGTATCAGTTGTTGTTAGTGTTTCACTGTCAGCATGATTGGCTCCAACTGTACGCTTTACTTTAAAAGATTTGCCTGTCTGAAAATCAATGACTGTTGCAACCTTGCCAATAGGAAAAACATATTGTGCCTCTGTCCACCACGTTAAATATTCTCCATGTCGTTCACTAACTGTTTTTTGCACTGCAATTTGATGTACAGGAATTTTTAGCTTTTGCCCGATTGATAATTTACTTGATGTTGTTAGATTATTTGCTCTTAAAAGTTCTGCTTGAGGTATGCCATATTTTACACTAAGGTTCCAAATATTATCACCTGACTGAACAGTATGTGTACGATAAGTAATGGAGCTTTCGGGTGTTGCAGAAGCGGTCCCGTTCGTGCTGTTAATGGTAAGAACTTGTCCAACAGCAAGGTTTGTACTATTTAAATGATTTATTCTAATCATTTCTTCTGTTGTCGTACCATGCTCTTTAGCAATTTCAGAAAGAGTGTCACCACTTTTAACTACATAGTTAATCGTTGTTGGCTGCTTTTTTAATTGTAGAGTTTGCCCTAAGTAAATCGTATCAGATGTTAGGTTGTTTATTTCTTTTATAAAGGACACTGATAGCCCAAATGCTTTTGCGATACCGGAAAGAGTATCACCAGCCACAACCTTATAGGTACCAGAGGCTGTTTCATTTTCTACAGTTGACTTAGCTTCACTTGATTTAGCTTCACTTGATGACGGAATGAGTAGCAATTGACCAAGATAAATGATATCTGTTGTTAAAGAATTTTGTTTTTTTATAGCCTCCACATTAGTATTAAATTTTTTTGCAATAACAGATAAACTATCACCACTCACCACAGTATATTTTGTTATTTCTTGTGATGGTTGGGTTGTTACTGGTGGGAGTTCAGTTGCTTTTCCTGGTACATTTAATGTTTGTCCCACTCTAATGATGTCAGTTGTCAAAGAATTAGCTTCTTTTATAGATAAGACAGTTGTTTGAAACCTTTTAGCAATTACTGACAAAGAATCACCTGACTGAACAATGTAGGTGCTTGTTTCTGACTTATTGGTTGTAGACGATGGCAAAGTTGATACTGTATCGGATACAGGAACATATAAAGATTGTCCAAGGTAGATCACGTCTGATGTTAGGCTGTTGAGTTGTTTAATTCGATCAATTGTTGTTCCAAATTGCTTTGCCAGTCCCGAAAGTGAATCACCTGATTTTACATCATATTTAAGTAGCGGAATTTTTAATACTTGTCCAACTTTGATGGTATCAGTTGTTAATTGATTAAATGATTTTATTTCATTTGTTGTTAAATGGTACTTTTTTGCTATAAGACTTAATGAGTCACCACTTTTAACGGAATACGTTAGAGTATTTAGCAAAGTATGATCTTGAGTTGCAGCTTTAACAGTTGTTTTAGATTGTGTTAAAGATGTAAAAGAGAACATCCCTATAAGTATTCCACCTGCAACGATTTTGATGGCATTAATCTTTAAATTAGGAAACCGTTGCTTTGCATACTCACTGATTTCATCTTGATGTGTTGCTGTACCTGATGTTCCTAACTCATTTGCAAACTCAGTATCAAAATCTGAAACATAAAGAGTGAGGATAACACCTTCACTTTGTTTCTCAATACCATATTTATGTAAAAAGTTCATAGAAACACACCTCCCTTTATAGTATGGAAAAGGAAAAATTCCTTTATCCATAGAACAAGCAATGTTATGAAATTGTCAAACTTAATAGCCCTTATTTTTCCTAAGGACATGTATAATGGAACTATGTTGTAGAAAATGGAGTTGAGAGAATGTTTCATACCTCTTTAGGGTTACTACGTTTAACAGCAATTTTGGAAGGGATTTCATATTTGGTTCTTTTACTCATCGCTATGCCTTTAAAATATTTCTTAGACTTCCCATTTGCAGTTACGTTAGTAGGCGCAGTCCATGGATTTCTATTTATTGCTTACCTGCTTATGGTGGCAATTGTGAAGTTTAGAAAAGGGTGGTCCATCCTATGGGCATTGTGGGCTGTGTTGCTTGCCTTTATCCCATTCGGAACGTTTTATTTAGATAAGCAGCTACAAACAAAAAAATAGTACATAAGATAAGGCGGGCACAAATGGTGTCGGCCTTTTAATATAGACTTTTGCTAAGGGATTAACTAAATGATTTGTATAGTCCCTGGGGGTATAATAGAATAAGATACATAAGGAGGAGATTGGATGAGCTCAGAGAATGATTTTCAGGATTCGTGTCATCTTAATGAACAAAGGAACAGTCATCACTCAGAGAAAGTAAAGAAAAATTTAGTTACTCGTTTGAACCGTATTGAAGGACAAATTAGAGGCATCAAGGCACTAATTGAAAAAGATACTTATTGCGATGATGTGATTACTCAGATTTCTGCAACCCAATCGGCATTAAATAGTGTTGGGAGATTGCTATTAGAAGGTCACTTACGTACATGTGTTGTTGAAAAAATTCAAAATGGTGACGAGGAAATTATTGATGAGTTGTTAGTCACAGTTGGAAGGTTAATGAAAAAATAAGGAGTGTTTCAAGATGGAAACTGTCACAATTAAAGTAGAGGGAATGTCATGTCAACATTGTGTTAATAGCATAGAAGGCAGCGTAGGTAAATTAGAAGGGGTATCTACTGTAAAGGTGGACTTGGATAGAGGTACAGTAAATATTGATTTTGATCCGGAAAAAGTAACGAAAGATAAGATGAAGGATGCTATTGAAGATCAGGGGTATGATGTACTGTAATTGTAAAAAGTAAAGGGGCCTGTCGATAGCGGCCCCTGTAACTTTTACTCACTTTTTTTGTTCAGTGCTTCTTTGGCTTTAAGAAATTCTTCTTCAACTTCAATAGAACTGCTTTTTTCATATAGGGCGGTCTTTTCTGATAAGTAATCATGTGTTGCTGCTACAGCTTCTAGGTGTAAGACCTTGTCTTCCATTCTAGCAAATTCGTTCGCAATATTTTTAGACTGAAAAGAATAGGCTTTACTATTAATTGTATTTGTTGTACTAGCAACATTTGCCCTAGAGATTAATAAGGACTGGCGATTTTTTAGATCTGCATAAGTTTCTTTTAAAGTAATGACTTGAGCTTTTATTTGGTTTGTTTGATTTTGAATGAACAAAAATTGATCTTCTAAAAGGGCTAGCTGCTTTTCTGAATCTAGACGATCTTGAATCGCTAGTTTAGCCATGTTGTCATTGTTTTTTTCTAGAGCTAATTGCTCTTGTCTTTTACGGTCACAAATTGTCTGTTTCACTTGTTTAATTTGAGCCTCAAGCTTCTGCTCTAAGTAAAGTTGATTCGCTAATGCAGCCTGTGCTTTCTCCAGCTCAACTTCAAGGTCTCTACTATATTGCTTGACCATTTTAATAGGATCCTCCCGCTTGTCCAACACATCATTCATATCTGCTAAAGCAATCGTTTTTACTCGTTTAAAAATACCCATTATTTGTTTTCCTCCTTTTTAGTCGAGCGTTCCCATTCATCAAGAATGTTATTTGTTGAGGGGTAAGTTGAGTACGTAAAAATAGTCCGCTCATACTTGTAATCTGCAGTTGATTTCTTATTTTTTGTAGTGAAATAAACGGCAATGAATAAAATTGGAACTGCTAAAAGCAATGGTAGGATTGAAAACAATCCAATCGTTAGCAAAAGAATTCCAACCCACCTCTTGACGGTTCTACCATCTGCTTTTTTCCAAATCCACCAACCAATCATCATTAATCCTATGTGAAAAAGGAAGGGCAAGAAATTCAGGTTATTTAGGTAACCGTAAAACCAAAAAGTATGAGATCCACCACCACGTCCATATCCCATATGTGGTTGTATATAATGTAAGGTATGAAAGAAATGACCAATTACATTCAATACAATCGTGACAGAAACGAGAGCTAGAATACTTAATCCTATCCAAAATAAAGGACTCTTTTTCATATCCATTCACCTCCTTTTGATGTGTCATGCCTTGCTATGAATATTAATTTAATAGAGTTTGGTGAAAAGACGGTGAAAAATAGAGCCGAGAGGAATTTTTTTTATGCAAATCGAATCGTGGATAAACCATCAAGACTACAATGCAGGGTAAGTGGGGGGGATTTTAGTCAAATAAATAAAAAGCAGCTAGCAGGAGTTTCCACCCTACATGCTGCTTTTTAAAGGTAATTTCACGATAAACGTGCTTCCATCATTCAATTTACTTATAACAGAAATCTTTCCATTATGTAGATCAACAATCCATTTCGCAATGGATAAGCCTAGTCCATGACCTCCATGCTGTCTTGTTCTTGCTTTATCAACTCGATAAAAGCGTTCAAAGATATGTGGGAGTTCTTTTTCATCCATACCAATCCCATCATCTGAAACAGAAATGACGGCAGAATCCTTTTCAGAGGAAATCGATAACTGAACCCTGCCATTTTGCTGTGAATATTTTATAGCATTATCAAGAAGTATGTAGAATAACTGAGTTATTCGTTCTTTATTACCGAAAATTGTAAGAGAGGACACCCCTTCAAATTCAAGCTGTATATTTTTCTCAAGAGCATGAGGCTCAAAAGCTTGCACAGTTCGGTCCGCAACAGGCTGTATATCAAAAACCTCAAATGAAATCGCGTGTGGATCATCTGTATCAGAGCGCGCTAACAGAAGGAGATCGCCAACCAAGCCTGTCATTCGTTTTACCTCATCCTTTAGATTGCCGATCATCCTTGAGGACATATTGTTTCTCTGATCATCCTCCATTTCAAGGATGTCAAGAGAAGACATCATGACACTTAACGGAGTTCGGAGCTCGTGTGATGCATCTGCGACAAATTCCTGCTGCCTTCTAAATGCTGTGCTGATCGGCACCATTGCTCGTCTTGACATAACTCGGCTAAAGTAAAAAGCAATACCAGAAAAAATAAGTGCAGTGATTCCCAAGATAATAATTAAACCCCTTAATAGATCTGATAAATCCGTAATATTTTGACCGATATAAAGATATCCAACTAGCTGATTACGATCGTAAATTGGCATAGCAATCATCATGACTTTCAGATTTTGCTCCTTAGGAGTATAAGCTGAAAATTCCTCTTTATCTCGACCTCTACTTTCTCTGATAAATTTCTCATCAATGTTCACGGCCTCTGTCTTGATTTGCTCATCATTAGGATGCCAATCATTTATTAAAGGAAGAAATTTACCTTTAAGTAAAGAGAGCTGCTCATTTTGCAAAATTAATTCTCCTCGATTATTTACAACATAAAAGAAGAGTTGATTACTGTTTACTGACATAAACTGTGATTCATCTATACGAGTATTAGGACCATTGTTAAATGAAAGAAGCTGTTCAATGATGTCCTCCTCTTGAAGAGCCATTTCCCTTAATTCATTTTTCTCAGCTGTTGTTGACCATACATACACAATAGCATATAAAATGGTAATAAACAGTAGTAAGAACAGAAGGATAAGTAAGCTGTATTTTACCGTTAAGCTTTGTTGTGTTTTCATAAATAGATCTCTTTTATTACGTTTCAAGCTTATAGCCAACTCCTCTTATGCTCTGCAACCAATCGCCTTTTCCAAATGAAGACAGTTTTTTACGAAGCAGCTTTACTGTTGCATCTATCGTTTTATAGGAAACATCTGTTTCGGTTCCCCAGATTCGATCATAAATAATGTCTCGTGTAAGAACTTGTCCTTTATTTTGCACTAATAAATCCAGTAGCTGATACTCACGAGGTGTTAATTGAACAATCTGTTGATCAACTTGAAGTGTTTGACTTGTGCGATTAAGAATAAGTTCATCCAGTTTAAGAACTTCTTCACGTATTGGAGAAAAATTGCGGCGACCTAATGCTCTTATTCTCGCTAATAATTCCTCAATTTCGAAAGGTTTAACAAGATAATCATCTGCACCTGCATCAAGTCCCATCACCCTGTCCTGAATCGCATCTTTTGCTGTTAACATTAAAATGGCCCCACCATAACCTTCAACACGTAATTTTTTGCAAACCTCAATTCCGTCTCCTCTAGGCATCATCCAATCTAAGATAATGACATCATAGTGTGAAGCTATTGCATAGTCATAAGCATCTTCACCATTCTCCACCCAATCAACTTGATATTTCCCCTTTTTTTCTAACATATATGTAGTAAGCTCACCAAGCTTTACATCATCTTCGGCTAATAATAAATTCACTTATGAAACTCCTCTCGAGAAAGCATTTTAACGTATTTTAGCATGATAAGGTGAAAAATAAGTGAAAACCCCCCGTAAAAGGAGGGATGTTTTAGTTCGTGAGTTGCTTCTTTACAGGTTGCTTAGCAGATAAAGAGGCAATTACTGCGACAATAGGTAATATCAAAGTAAATAGCAAGATTTCCTCATAACCTTTGAAAAAATCAAAGGCTACACCAAAAGGGAGGGGACCAAAAGCTGAGCCAATGACCATTACAGTCATGGCAAGACCTTTAATACTTCCAATATGTGTCCGACCATAATAGGATGGCCATACAACAGCAAGTGTAATTCGTTCAAGTCCACCGGTAATTCCCCAGATTACTCCGAAAATGATAGCCATTAAAAAGCTATCAGTAAACAGAAGAAGGATAATCATAATCACTTCACCAATAAAAACAGCTGCTAACAAAATATTAACCTTTACTCGTTCTAGAAGAAAGCCGGATATAAAGGAAATAGGAAAGCCGATAATGGCCATTAAGCTTAAAATCATTGCCGCTGTTGTTGGTTTTATTCCACCCTCCCCAAGAATTGAAACAAGATGAAACGTTAACCCGGTATTCACTAAAGCGGGAATGGCCACACAAAAAAGCAGGAGCCAAAAGGAGAGTGTTTTCCTTGCCTCTTGCAGTGTCCAATTTTCTTCGAGCTCAGGTTGATTCTCACCAGATGAACGTTGATTTTGGTTTATAACACTAGTATGGTCGGGTAACATCCCGATGTCCTCCGGTTTATTGCGAATAAAGAAAAAGGCAAGCGGTATAAAGAAGATTACTAGTAAAGTCCCCCAAACAAGCCATGTTGTATTCCAATCATAGTGTTTAATTAGCCAAGCATTAAGAATCGGAAAGGAGGCAGAGCTGATAAAACCGCCGATTGCCATGAAGCTAAAGGCACGTCCCCGATATTTGATAAACCATTGTGCGACTAATGTGTTGGGTAGCAAGGTCATGGACCCTTGACCAAATAAACGGATAAGAAAAAATCCAACAAAAAGCATAAACATATTAGTAACATTTGCGTTCCAAAAACATGCGATAGCTAACATAATCGAAATAATAACCACCATTTTTCGCTGACCATATTTATCGATTAAACGACCAATAAGAAATAGTAAAAGTCCTGCAAGTAAAGTGGCGGCCGAATAAATAGAAGAGACTGTCGAACGACTCCAATCAAAGTCCTTTATGTATTCATCAATGAAAAGAGATATGGAATAAGTTTGGCCAGGTCCTGAGAAAAAAACGCTGACCGCAGCAATGGCGACAATCACCCATCCATAAAAGAAACGCGTTTTAATCGGTGCTTTCTCAGATTGAGAAACTTGTTGTAAAAAAGACATGAAGATTCCTCCTTTGATAACGCTTTAAATTATACCAGCTTTAATATGGAGTTATGAGTGATGTGATACAAAAAATCAGTAGAATGTTTCTATTAAAAGCTATATGATGAGGATAGCGACACCTTAATTTAAATGGAACGTGGGGAATATATTATGATCGAAACATATATTCATCAACTGGATATAGCTTATCTATCATCTTTTTCAACGAAGCTTGAGAAGAGCTGGGGCTATCTTTTTTATAATGAAAATCAACCAACCTATTATGATGCGAATCATGCAAATCTTTCATCATATGAAGGTAATACAGAAGAGATCATAAATGAAGTCATTGATTTTTATCAAAGCAAGAACATTATTCCAAGATTTTATTTAACAAATTATGAAAAGCAGAAAGCATTTTTAACTGTATTAAAAGATAAGGGTTTTAGATTTGAGGAATTTGAGAGTCCTGTTCAATTATGGAAGAGAAATGTTGAGATTGCTGTTGATCCAAAAGTGACGATTGAAAAAATAACAACGAAAAATATGCAAGCTGCTATTGAGATCGAGTGCCAAATCCAAGAGTTAGGTGGCAGTATTCGAGAAAATGCCTTTAAAGAGGAATTTGCACAAAAGTGCTATACACATTATCTATTAAAATATGATGGAGTTCCTTGTTCAACAGCTTGTGTATTTTTTCATGAACAAAATGCAAGGTTAGAGAGTGTGGCTACATTGAAAGAATATCGTGGAAAAGGTTTAATAGGGCAACTTATCCATTACATTCAGGAAGAAGTAAAAAAGAAAAATGTTGAACGTTTTTGGGTTTTCCCAATAAACGAACAAGTAGAGAAAGTTTATCAAAAATCAGGTTTTGAGACAATCATGAATATAAAAGCTGGTCACGCCTTCCTAGGTGGAAAAAGCGTGGAGGAAATTCGAAAAGGGCTTTAATTAAATAACCTTATATTGACAATTCACTTTAGATTCTGATATTTTATAAGTAATTATATTTTAGGAGATGTGTTTTGTGAGGGTTTCTGTTCTTAACTAATCGAAGTAAATACTTCATCTACATGTAAAAGCTTTTAAAAACTTTTCAAATTGAAAGGTTTATTAAAGTGTACCCATGTAGACAGTTAAGAACAAAAACGGTTATGTACACAATTTACGATCTCTTAGCATAGTGCTCGTGGATAAATCCGTGCTTGTTTAAGTACGGATTTTTATGTTTACAAAAAAACAAATGGCATTAAGTCATTTGTTCTTAAGTGTAGACTCCTAGGCACATGCAGAGGTTTTAAGAGGTGATGAACAACCATTGTTCATCACCTCTTTTTATTTTGGCTGTTTTTAGCAAAGATGTTGTTTTAGTAACTATTTTTAAAATGAGAGTGGAATGGAGCGGAAGACACTTGACTCCTGTGGGAGGTAGAGGAAAGGCCGAGACCCCGCAGGCAAAGCCGAGGAGGCTTGGCTTCCTCCCCGCGGAAAGCAAGTGTCTGGAGCAAAATGGAACGACCAAGTTCTCACTTTTAATAACATTAAAAGCCCAAAAACAGCTTTTACTTTAAATCAAAATAAGAAATATTCGGAGGTTCAAACCATTGAACAACAAAACAATTGAAGTTTTAGAATTTAACAAAGTCTTAGACCTACTCAGTAAATTTGCTATGAGTGAAAAAGCCAAGCAAAGAGCTAGAGAACTAACACCAATCACAGATGAAGGGAAAATAAAAAGATGGTTAAATGAAACAACAGAAGCTTGCACTATTATTGAAAAATCATCGAGTATCCCTGTGCATTCCCTCCACGGTGTTGAACAAATCATTACACTAGTTGATAAAGGATATATGCCAACTCCAGAGCAATTTGAATTTTTAGGAGCTTTTTTAGACAGTGTGAAGAAAATCAAAAGGTTTATGATAAAGCAGGAATACCATGCACCCACAATAAGTTCATATGCCTATTCTTTGTATGAACTGTCTGATTTGGCTGATGAAATTTCACGTTGTATAAGAAACAATCAAGTAGATGACTATGCTAGCCGTTCATTAGCAAAGATCAGAGGCAAGATCATCACAATTGAAGAAAAGATTAAATCAAAACTAACGCAAGTCATGAAATCTTTTTCAACTTATCTTCAGGAACAAGTTGTTAGCGTAAGGAATGGACGGTATGTTGTCCCAGTGAAAAATGAATACAAGCGGAAGTTTTCAGGTGCAATAGTCGATCAATCATCAAGTGGGCAAACCGTTTTTATGGAGCCGCATGATTTAAATAAACTTCAAGATGAGCTTAGCTATTTAAAAGTTGAAGAAGAGGTGGAGATTCAAAAGATTTTGGGTCACTTAACAGATCTTACTGCCTCATACAAACAAGAACTTCAAATTAATATAGAAGGAATGGTATCTTACGACTTTATTTTTGCTAAAGCAAAGTTAAGTCAATCGATGAAAGGAAGTGAAGTCCAAATAAAGCAGTATGAGGGCTTCGAAATTATCAATGCCAGACATCCTTTATTAGGATTGAATGCTGTTCCTTTAACTTTGTCATTAGGCCAAGAATATATGGCACTTGTTATCACAGGTCCTAACACAGGAGGTAAAACAGTCACAATAAAAACGGTTGGCTTGTTATCAATGATGGTTCAATCAGGTCTTCATGTACCAGCTGACTCTTTTAGTACTTTTAGCATTGTTAAAAACATTTTTGTTGATATTGGTGATCACCAAAGCATCGAGCATTCATTAAGCACGTTTTCATCACATATTCGAAATGTGATTGATATTTTGAGACAATCACGTGAAGATACTCTTGTTATTTTAGATGAGATTGGCTCAGGTACAGATCCACGTGAAGGAATGGGATTAGCCATTTCTATACTAGAAGAAATCTATAACTCAGGTGCTATGCTAATTGCTACAACCCATTATAGTGAAATAAAAGATTATGCCGAAAAAGCAGAAGGCTTTCAAAATGGATCAATGGATTTTGATATTCATACTCTTCAGCCTCTTTATAAACTGATTGTAGGTAAAGGAGGGGATAGTCAGGCATTCTCAATTGCGCAGAAGCTTGGTATGCCCACCAATATTATTAACCGAGCAAAAGAGATTTCCAACTCCCGTTTAACAGAGAAAGTAACGATTGTTCCAAAAACAAAGAATAGGAAAAAATCTGAACGTAAAATAGACAAAGTAAGAAGTGAAAAGCATACAGGGAAGTATCAAATAGGGGATGCAGTTTGGATTCCTCACCTTCAAACAAAGGGAATTGTTGAAATGACAGCCAATGCTATTGGAGAAATGAAGCTAATTGTAAAGGGAGAAAAAATGACGCTTAATCACAAGCGAGTTCAGCCTTTTATCCAAGCGGAGGAACTGTATCCAGATGAATATGACATGGACCAGGTTTTTGATGCAAAAGATGTAAGAAAGAAGAAAAAGTTATTGAATCGTAAGTATGTCGAAGGGTTAACAATCGATCTTGAGCAGGAATAGAATCAAAAGTTTAAAAAGGTGCAACCTCACTAAAGCAGGAGGCTGCACCTTTTTAAATAAGATTGTGAAAAACTTCACAAAAAAGTATTGTATTTTTGAAATAAGTAAAATATAATAAAGACATCAAGTGGATGTGAAATATTTCACAAACACATGTGAAAAACTTCACAATATAATTTAGGAGGAATACAAAATGAAAATTGCTGTTATTGGATGTACACACGCAGGCACTGCTGCTGTTTCAAATATGATTAAGCTTTACCCGGGGGCAGAAATTACGGTTTATGAAAAAAATGACAATATTTCTTTTTTATCTTGTGGGATTGCTTTACATGTTAGCGGAGTAGTGAAAGATCCTAATGGTTTATTTTATTGTTCTCCTGAAGAATTAGAAAAGCACGGCGTAAAGATGAAATTGAAGCATGAAGTGTTAGATATTAATATTGAAAAGAAAACAATTGAGGCTCGTGATCTTACAACGAATAAGAAAGTTGAAGATACGTTTGATAAGCTTGTCATGACAACAGGCTCTTGGCCAGTCATACCGAAAATAGAAGGAATTAACACGGAGAATGTCCTTTTATGTAAGAACTTCCACCATGCCAACACAATTATTGAAAAAGCAAAGGATGCACAAAACATTGTTGTTGTAGGTGCAGGATATATAGGGATCGAGTTGGTTGAAGCTTTTGAAATGAGTGGTAAGAATGTAACACTTATTGATGGAGAAGAAAGAATTTTAAGCAAATATTTAGATGAACCATTTACAAATATAGTAGAAAAGGATTTTCAAGATCGAGATATCCGTTTAGCATTAGGAGAAACAGTCACACGATTCACAGGAAAAGAAGGAAAGGTGGCTGCTGTTGAAACAACTAAAGGTCATTATGATGCTGACTTAGTTATCATATGTATCGGATTCCAGCCGAATACCGGATTAGTAAAGGGACAAGTCGATATGCTTACTAATGGTGCAATAAAAGTTGATGAGTATATGAGAACAAGTCACAAAGATGTGTTTGCTGCTGGAGATAGCTGTGCCATTCGTTACAACCCAACAGGTGATTATGCCTATATTCCACTTGCGACAAATGCAGTTCGTATGGGGACATTGGTGGCAAAAAACCTAGTGAAACCTACGATTAGATATATGGGAACACAAGGAACTTCAGGTATAAAAATCTATGATCAAAACATTGCAACAACAGGATTAACTGAAGCTTCAGCATTTCGTATGGGATTAAATGTGAAAAGTATCACAATCTTAGAGCATGACCGCCCAGAGTTTATGCCTACTTTTGAAGACATTATGCTGAAAGTAGTGTATGAGGAAGACACGAAACGAATAGTTGGGGCTCAGGTCATGTCTAAGATCGATGTGACACAGTCTATCAATACGTTATCTGTTTGTATTCAAAATAACATGACAATGGATGAGCTAGGCTTCGTCGATTTCTTCTTCCAGCCGCATTATAATAAACCTTGGAATTTCTTGAATCAAGCTGGTTTGCAGGCGATTTAAAGTCAAAAAACAGGCGTTGGTCTTAGCCAACGCCTGTTTTTTATGCACTATATTTATCTTGCTTTGTAATCCATATATTTTCCATATCTTCTAATGTTCTACCTTTGGTTTCAGGAACAAACTTCCAAACAAAAATTGCAGAAAGGATACTCATAAGGCCGTAAAACCCGTATGTTAAACCACCACTATATTCCATCATCATTGGATACGTAGAAGAGATAAAATAATTGGCAGCCCATTGCGCTGCAACTGCAATAGCAACTGCTTGCCCACGAATTTTGTTAGGGAATATTTCAGAGATTAATACCCAGCAAATAGGTCCCCAAGACATCATGAATGAAGCAGTATATATTATAATGAAAATAAGTGTGCTGATTCCGATTACACCTGTAAATGCCATAGTAGAAACACCCATCATTCCTAATGCCATTCCGATTGATCCAATAATCAAGAGTGGCTTACGTCCCCACTTATCAACCGTTAAAATGGCTATAACCGTAAACACTACATTAACAAGTCCCATTACAATGGTTTGTAACATAGAAGCATCTTTAGCAGCACCCATACTTTCAAAAATACGAGGTGCATAATACAAAGCAACATTGATTCCAACAAATTGTTGAAATATAGATAATAAAATCCCAATAACAATGACTAGTTTTCCATATGAAAATAGCTTATCTTTAGGGATCGTAACCGTTTTCTTAATTTCAGATAAAATTGATTTTGCTTCAGATGATCCGTTAATTTTCTCTAAAATTTGTAAGGCTTTACTATCTTGTTTTTTCATAGCTAAGTAACGAGGTGTTTCTGGAACAAATAATAAAAATACGGCAAATAGTAAAGCTGGAATTGCCTCTGATGCAAACATATATCTCCAGCCAAGATCGTTAATCCATGCTAATGATTGACCTTTAGCAATTCCCCAGTTAACAAAGTATACAACTAACATCCCAAAAATAATGGCAAATTGATTAAATGAAACTAATCGACCACGAATATTCGCTGGAGCGATCTCACCGATGTACATCGGACAGATTGCGGAAGCCAGGCCAACACCAATACCTCCAATAATTCGGTAAATGTTAAAAGTAACTAATAAAGATATAGACGGTTCACCTTTTGTGAAAAATAAAAATTCAGGGTAAGCTGAGCCTAATGCCGAAACGATAAACAGTGCTGCTGCGATTAATAATGACTTCTTTCGACCAAAGGTAGAAGCAAAATAGCCAGAAATAAGTCCACCAATAATACAACCAATTAGTGCACTAGATGTTGTGACTCCATGTACAAAGGTATCAAGTCCGAGGCTATCAATAAAATACGCTTCTAGAGACTTTTCAGCCCCAGATATAACAGCTGTATCATAACCGAAAAGTAAACCACCAAGTGTAGCTACAAGAGTAATAGCAATTATATAAATTGAATTTTGTTTTTTCATAATAATTTTAAGAGGAATGATAACGCTTTAATTAGATCGTATAGATAATTACTTTTTAACTATATATTCCTCTATTCTCCTTTCTTAAAAATTGAAATTATGTAGTAAATATAAAACACATTTTTCATAGAACATCAATTTAAGATTCTATCCATAGCTAGATTAGTAGATTGAATTACGATATTTGCTCTATTATTGGACTCCCTTCTGTTTGAGTATGATCGTGCTGTTATCGCTTTCACAACATGGCGAACTTAGTAAATGATCATTAACTGTTTTTTATTATAACAACCAACTCTTAGTTTGTCTAATGAATAAACTAAGATTTAAGAAAAAATTTATTTAAAATTTAATTCATATGAAATAATATTAAATTCTTTGCTTACTATATGAAACTAACAAAAAGTGTCATTACTTTTAAAATAACCTAAAAACCCATAAAATAGAAAGTGAAGTGAATTTATTTTTCGGAGGTGTGTTAGTTGGATTATCGTGTAGAGAAAGACACAATGGGAGAGATTCAAGTACCAGCTGAAAAGTATTGGGGAGCACAAACTCAACGCAGCAAGCAAAATTTTAAAATTGGTGGAGAAAAGATGCCGAACGAGGTTATTACTGGGTTTGCCATTTTAAAAAGAAGTGCTGCAATTGTAAACGATTCACTTGGAAAATTACATAAAGAAAAGGCAGAGGCAATTATTAAGGCTTGTGACGAAATCATAGAAGGAAAATTAAATGATCATTTTCCCCTGGTTGTATGGCAAACAGGTAGTGGCACACAAAGTAATATGAATGTTAACGAAGTTGTAGCCAGAAGAGGAAATGAGCTTTTGAAGGAAAAAGGAATAGAAGAAGCTATTCATCCAAATGATGATGTGAATATGAGTCAAAGTTCAAATGACACATTTCCCACTGCTATGCATATAGCCGGAGTTTTAGCAGTAGAAAGTAAGCTTATACCTGCAATTGAAAAGCTGCATGCTAAGTTAATTGAAAAAGAGAAGAGATTTGAGGACATTGTGAAAATTGGACGTACTCATTTGCAAGATGCGACACCATTAACGTTGGGCCAGGAAATCAGTGGCTGGACACATATGCTTTCGCAAACGAAGGAGATGATTCAGCAAGCCACATCCTATATGAAAAATTTAGCTATAGGTGGAACAGCTGTTGGTACTGGTATTAATGCCCACCCTGAGTTCGGTGATCGTGTGGCAAAAGAAATAAGTGATTTTACAAATGAGAGATTTCAATCTTCAATTAATAAATTTCATGCCTTAACAAGCCATGATGAAACGGTATATGCTCATGGAGCGTTAAAGGCATTGGCTGCTAACTTAATGAAAATTGCAAATGATGTTCGTTGGTTAGCTAGTGGGCCAAGATGTGGAATTGGCGAAATTACAATTCCAGAAAATGAACCAGGAAGCTCTATCATGCCGGGAAAAGTAAACCCAACTCAAAGTGAAGCGCTAACGATGGTTGCTGTTCAAGTAATGGGAAATGACGCTGCCATTGGGTTTGCAGCGAGTCAGGGGAATTTTGAGCTGAATGTTTTTAAGCCGGTTATCATTTATAACTTTTTACAATCAGTACAACTCCTTTCAGATGGAATTGTTTCGTTTCATGATAATTGTGCAGTTGGGATTGAGGCCAATATCCAAGTCATCGAAAAGTATGTGAAAGATTCATTAATGCTCGTTACCGCGCTAAACCCTCATATTGGCTATGAAAATGCAGCAAAAATTGCTAAGCTAGCTCATAAAGAAGGATTAACATTAAAAGAAGCTGCTTTACAATTGGAGCTATTAACTGAAGATCAATTTGATCAATATGTGAAGCCAGAAGAAATGACATACCCTAAATAATACAAAAGGAGATCTAACATTTGAGTTAGATCTCCTTATTACGATCAGCCTATAGGAATTTCTATATAGAAAGCAGCTCCATTTCTCTCGTTTACTGCCCACACCTTAGATTCATGCAAATCTGCAATACGTTTAACAATGCTTAATCCGATTCCAAATTCTCCTTTTTGTCCTTTTTGAAAAGGTTCAAAAAGCTGTCCAATGATCTCTTTGTCAATAGGCGGTCCATCATTCCATAAGCTTAAAGTAAGATAATGTTCTGATTTTGACATTGATATTGAAATGGCTGTCTCAGCATAACGTAAGGAATTTTCAAGTAGATTTTCCAGCAGCTTTTCCCACTGCTCTGAATCCCCCATAATTGTTGCGTCTTCAACATTTAAATTCCAAGTAAGTTCGGGTTTTGCCCATTTAATTCGTTCCACTTCCTCGTGTATAAGCATATCGAGGCGAAACGGAGCTTTTTTCGGCTTTCTTGTGGATAGAAAATCAAGCTTCGTTAAGTATAGTAAATCTTTTATTTTTTTCTCAAGCTTTTCTGATTCATCTTCTATAACATCCATTGTACTGGAAAGATCACCTTTCGGGAAAATACCGTCATTAACAGATCGAGCATACCCACGGATAACCATAACAGGTGTTTTTAAATCATGTGAAATATTTTGTAGAAGCGTTTGCTGAGCTTCGTCTTTCCTTACAAGATGCTGACGCATTTTTTCAATCATGTGCCCGAGTTTTCCAATTTCATCGTTTCGGTCTACTTCAACTGGTTCGTGCCAGGCTTGCTCAGAAATGTCTTTTACATGCTTTTCAAGCTTAACAAGTGGTTTTGATAAATACCTTGCTAGCCAAATCGACGGTATCCAGCTAAATAAAAAAACAACGGCCATGACAATCATGAGTTGTCGAAATAGGGTGAACACAAGATCATTCCGATAAGAATCCCATGAATAGGATAGTAAGTAACTAGGCTCACCGTTGATTGTTAGCTTATGAATCACATAAAAAAGTGTTTGATTTCGTAAATTCTTTTCATATCTTTCACTAGATGCTGTTTGCTGTGCAGCTAAATCCTGTGTTTGACGAATAAAATCAGCTGGTAGCTCTTCACTATATAAATAGTATCGACTTTGGATAGGTAAAAACAAATGGGAAACAGTACGGTCTTTTTGTTTGTCATTTTGCAGACTGTTTCCAGGATTACCGTATTCCATTAATACAAGCTGTTCATTTTCAATCGTTTTATAAATTTCTTTTGTGAAAAAGCTTCGTAAAGTGGTGGGGAAAAAAATCACTAATAATAATGAAATAACTAAAAGAATGCCTGAAAATACTACCCAAATTTGAAAGGCTAACGGTTTATTTTTCATCCCTTTAACATCCTGTAGCCAAATCCATAGATTGTTTCTAGTTTCAGTTCCGGCATTTTCTTTCTTAATCTTCGGACTAAATCATCAACAACTCGATCTGTTCCGAAATAATCTTCTCCCCAAATATTCGTTAGAATTTGCTCTCTAGAAAAAGCCTGACCTTGATTGTGTATAAACAATTGAAGCAGATCAAATTCCTTTGATGTTAAGTTAACTTCTTCATTATTAAAGTAAACAATTCTTACTTGCTCGTCTATTTCATAGGGAGTAAGAGTAATAACTTTACTAGATTCATTTGATTCTTCTATATATGTTCTTGATAATAGTTTTTGTGCTCGAATGACAAGTTCTCTTGGTAAAAAAGGTTTTGAAATATAATCATCACTACCAAGCTCCAACCCTAAAACACGATCAATATCAGCATCTCTAGCAGAGATAAAAATAACAGGAACGTTAGGTGACGCTGCTTTTATTTCACGAATTAATTGATATCCGTCAATATCAGGAAGCATAATATCCAGGATCCATAAATGAGGAGGCTTGTCTATTAGCTCTCTTGCCTGGGACCCGGTAAGGCAAGAGGTAACAGACCATTTTTCATTTTTGAGATACATGGTTAACAATTCATTTAAATTCTGTTCATCCTCGACTAAGTATACATTGTAACTCATCGTGTCACTTCCTTTCATCGCTATTATACAATGTTCTATTTCAATTCTTGATAAATTTCACAATTTCCCACAATTCTCTCATTATTATCCCAAACTCTTGTCATATAGTTAAGGTAAGCAAAAAAGCGAACACTTTAGGTGGACGTGATAAAAGGAGATAATGAAATGAGAGCTTTAATTTTTACAGGTGTTTCCCTTCTTTTTGTTTTACTCATTATAGGTGGGTTTGTAAGTTCTCAAGGCATCTAAATCATTTCACTGATTTTATAAAAGATAACGATTGATTATTATAGGAGGAAAAAATATGGGATATTATGATCAAACAGACATTACACGCGAACAGAAAAAAACAAAAAAAAGTATCAAACCAATTTTCTCTTCACTGCTAAGTGGAATTGTTGGTGGAGCATTAGTATTAGGTGTGACGACTTATACACAGGAGCAACAACCGACAGTAGAACAAAATACAGCTGCAGTTGAAGCTGTTACTCAAAATAATGATTCTGCCCCTAATGTCTCAACACAAGAACTATCTACAAATTCTAGCTCTATTGCTGATATCGTTGATAGCCTAACGCCAGCAATTGTTGGGATTACGAATATGCAAACACAAACAAGCAGAGATTTCTTTAACAGCTCATCAGAAAGTGTTGAAGCTGGAACAGGTTCAGGATTCATCTTTAAAAAAGAAGGTGATGTAGGATATATTTTAACAAATAACCACGTTATTGAAGGAGCACAATCAATTGAAGTAACTCTTTATAATGGAGAGAAAGTTCCAGCAGAGCTAGTTGGAACGGATGCATTAACTGACATAGCTGTACTCAAAATCGATGCAGAGCATGTTGAAGTTGTGGCAGATTTAGGTGATTCATCACAACTTCGTACAGGTGAAGATGTGATCGCAATTGGAAATCCATTAGGAGAAGAATTCTCAAGAACCGTAACACAAGGAATCATAAGCGGTATTGATCGAACAATTGATGTAACAACATCTGAAGGTAATTGGGCACTTGATGTTCTTCAAACAGATGCAGCAATTAATCCAGGTAACAGTGGAGGTCCATTAATAAACATGAGTGGACAGGTTATCGGAATTAATAGTTTAAAAATTAGTGATAGCGGTGTAGAAGGGCTAGGCTTTGCCATTCCGAGTAACGATGTAGTTCCTATTGCTGAAGAGCTATTGTCTAATGGAAAAATCCAACGTCCTTTCCTTGGTGTAGGATTAGTTGAGATGAGTGAGGTACCTCAATATTATTTACAACAAAACATGAGTCTACCTGAAGAAGTGACAGAAGGCGTTATTGTTGGGAATGTTTCACCAGCATCACCGGCAGATGAAGCAGGTCTCAAGCAACAAGATGTGATTGTCTCAATGAACGATCAAGAAATCACAAGTTCAAGTGATTTAAGAAAGTTTCTATACTCAGAAACGGAAATTGGTGAAGAAGTAAAAGTAACTCTTTACCGAGCAGGAGAAAAAATGACCGTTACGATTAAGCTTACAAACAAAGATAGTACAAATGCATAAAGCAATTTAGTAATAGGAATTGCTGTTACTCTTTATATAGATGTTTTACTAGCTGACACTTTCGCAATGATCTAACCCCCTCGGATCAATTGCGGAGTGTTGGCTTTTTATTTGTCTATTTTAACTTAAGCTTTTTCTAAAAAATTGAACAGTTTGAAAAATTTATAGTGTAAAATTAAAATAGACATTGTTATTACTAATACGTATAAAATAAGAAACCGCATTTATTCATACATAAAATAGAAGAAGATACGGAAGGGGAGCATCATGAGTAGCACAATGAATAAAGGAAAGAGAGAGAAGCTAGATGAATTCATAAAGAATAGTAGTTTTTTTGATCAACAGTTTGCAAAATTAAAGCAGGAAGCTTACTATGCTATGGACTTAGAGGGAAATTATGTTAGAGTAAATAACGTTTGTGAAGAACTAACGGGATATTCGAAAGAAGAATTATATTGCTTAAGCTACAATGATCTCCTTGTAAGTAATAGTTTTGATTATGTTGACGAGGTTTTTCACAATACATTGAACGGTGACCTTCAGCATTATGAATGCAAGATTTATACAAAGGATAAAACACAGAAGGAAATAGAAGTAACAAATTCACCAATTATTTTTGATAACGAAGTGATTGGTGTTTACGGCATTGCAAAGGATATTACAAAGTTTAATAGTCAAAAATTAAAACTACAGGAAAGTGAACGTCTACACAGAAGTCTTATTGAACATTCCCCTGATGGAGTCATAATAACCCAAAACGGGAGGTTTGTATATGCGAACACAGTAGCATCGATCTTGTTAGGCGGCGAAAAGAAAGAAGATGTTATTAATAAGAATGTTCAGGATTTTATTCCAAAAATAGTAGAAAGCCATCTGATTAAATGTTTGAAAGAAGCAGAAGAAGACGGTGTTGCATCAGAACTTTATGAAGAGAAGTTGCTTCAATTAACAGATAAAGAGATTGATGTTGAAATTAAAGCCATTCCAACAATCTATCAAGGAGATAGAGCTGTTAATTTACTTATTAGAGATATTACTGAGAGAAAATTAGCACACGAAGTGATGGTTAACTCTGAAAAGCTTTCTGTCGCAGGTCAATTGGCAGCAGGGATTGCACATGAAATTCGAAATCCAATAACTGCTATTAAAGGGTTTTTGCAGTTAATGGAGAGTGGGAAGAGCTATAAGCAAGAATTTTTCTCGGTGATTTCAGCTGAAATTAATAGGATTGAAATAATCCTAAGCGAATTATTAGCTTTAGCAAAACCACAACTTGATAAATACTGCAATAAAGATATAAAAGGTATATTGCAACATGTAGTTGCGCTAACCAAATCACAGGCAATTTTACATGATGTACATATTCAAACGTCTTTCTCAAAGGATTCATTAGAGGTTTTATGTGATGAAAACAAATTAAAACAAGTGTTTATTAACTTTATTAAAAATGCAATTGAAGCAATGAGTTATACCAATGGTGGGATGATCTTAGTCAAAAGTGAAAAAGTTGGAGATCAATCTCTCATAATTAAAATTATTGACCAAGGACCAGGAATTCCCGATGAAATTCTTAAGAAAATAGGTGAGCCATTTTTTACTACAAAGGAAAATGGTACAGGATTGGGTGTAATGGTAAGCTTTGAGATTGTGAAGCAGCATGATGGTGAAGTGCAAATTAACAGTGATTCAAATGGGACAACCGTTTCTATCACTCTCCCGCTATCTTCATCATTAACTAGTTAGTCAAAGGAAGAGGAAAAGACATGGAAATTGTAACGAACCGATTAATAATTAAACCCTGTGAAGAGGAATTATTACCAGTGGAGATGGACAGAGGTCCACATGTTCAGCACTACTTGGAAGAAGTAGAAGTAGATTCTGATCTCAAAGGCTGGGGAGTATGGCTCGTTTTTCGTAAAGATGATGAACAATTGATCGGCGATATTGGATTTAAAGGAAAACCTGAAAATGGTATCGTGGAAGTAGGATATGGAATATTAAAAGAAGTACAAGGAAAAGGGTATGCAGCTGAAGCGGTTGAAGCACTCCTTAATTGGGCCTTCAAATCAGGAGAAGTACAAAAGGTGATAGCAGAATGCTTAAAGACCAATACTGCTTCTATTAAAGTTCTAGAAAAGTTATCTATGACAAAAGTGGAAGAAGACGAGCTTATGATGTACTGGGAAAGACATATTTTTCATTAACTTTTTACGAAAAAACATGAGGCAATCGGAATGTACCGATTGCCTCATGTTTTTTAACAGGCTCCTGGAGGAGTGTCATGATAAACAGGTGGTGCTGGGCGTGGAATTGGTTTTGGTGCATGTGGCTGTGGGTGTTGAACGTATTCGAATACACCTTGACCATCCATACTTGGACCGCTCGCCCAACGTCCCTTAGCACTTTCTTCTCCTCTTGAAAGATTCATAAATTTATAAGAAAATTGCTGTGCTTCAAGATTAATAGGGAATGTACTAGGTACAGTCTTTCCTTCCTTGGCCTCTAATTCAGCAATCGCAGCCAACCATTGATTTTGGTGCATTCTATCTCTAGCTATTAAAAACGAAAGCATATCCTTAACGCCACGATCATCTGTTGCTTCATATAAACGTACTGCTTGAAGCCTACCTTGTGACTCAGCATTTAAATTTGCTCTAAAATCAGCTAATAAGTTACCACTAGCAATGATGTAAGCTCCTTGCCATGGGACACCAACACTATTGACTGGGAGAGCACCTAATCCAGCTACAATGGCATGCTGTGGATTCATTCCGCCAAGAACCGCTTCAATAACTGGATCTTTTGCTGCTTCCTCTTGGTCCTTAAGTGGAGCGTTATCAAGTAACCTGCCAATCATTGTGGCGAGCATTTCAATATGTGCAAGCTCCTCAGTACCAATATCTAGAAGCATATCTTTATATTTACCAGGACATCTTGTTCCCCAACCTTGAAATAAGTATTGCATCGCAACAGAAATCTCTCCGTATTGACCACCTAATATTTCCTGAAGTTTTTTTGCATAAACGGCATCTGGACGATCGGGTTTCGCATTGTATTGAAGTTCCTTGATGTGATAAAACATGAAGAAACCCTCCTCATTTTTTTGGTATGAACATGGTTATGTATATTCTTCATCAAGGAGGATATGCTGCTTTTTTCAGGTTTATTTACTAATACAAGCCCTTTAGTCATAAAGTTTAAGGAATAACGATAGGGGAGAGGATGAAGATGAAAACATATGAGCAAGCGGCAGCGTTTGAACATCAGTTTTGGCTACAAGTTCTTGGAGATCATGCACGGTTTATTTTAAATGCTTTGTCAGTAAATGAGCAGAAGGATATAGAGAAGGCAAAGGAATTTAAAGATATATTTGACACATTATTAAAAAAATCAAGAGAACAAACGAACTTTGTTGCATTAACATTAGAAGCTGAAGAATATGCAAAAGAACTTCGTAAGTTTAAGCTCTCTATTATTGAAAGACATCTCGTTGAAAAAATGACCATACATCTTCCACCTTCATTTATAAATCATATGGTCAATGAGCTTGAAGAATATTTATTGGTTCTTTCTTATTTGAAAAAGAAGGAGAAGCCACCAATCTTTCACGAGCTTCATCACCATTTATTGTGGTTGTTAGATGCTGCAGGACATGCAGGAGCTATTTCGGACACACTAGACAGAGCTGAAAAGCAATTAAAGCAAAAGAGTGATGTTTTTACAAAAGACTTCGAGGATTTTTATTTAAAAGCAGTAGAATTATCAGGTTATTTACGAGCAAATGTGGACTCATTCCCAGCCTTAACCAAAATGAATAAAGATGTAAAGCTGGAGATTGAATTATTTAGAGGCTTTTTAGCGGAAATAGAGGAAATGGAATTAAATAATGAAATGCTTAGTACCTTTTCCCCACTAATGGCAGATCATATGATGAGGGAAGAATGCTATTACTTAATGAAGGTTGCAGAAGCTTCAAATACAGAAAAGCCAAATTGTGATCCGACTAAACCTAGAAGATAAAGTTAAGGCAGTGCATCAGATGCACTGCCTATTTCTAACGTCTAAGACGGTATAAATTTCAGACCAATTGTTGCTGAAATAATCATTGAGATAAATAATAATCTCTTCCACCCAGCAGGTTCTCCTAAAAAGAAGATGCCAAACAATGTACTGCCAACTGTTCCGATTCCCGTCCAGACAGCATAGGCTGTTCCCATTGAAATAGTTTGCATAGCTATGGTCAGAAAGAAAAAGCTAGTACCAAAACCTAAAGCTAGAAAAAATGCATTAAGCCAACTTTTTTGCATATTAAATCGGGCGATCGCAGCAACACCAGCAACTTCACAAAGGCCAGCTAAAATAAGGAATAACCAGTCCATCATTAAATCTCTCCTTTCGAAGAAGGGGTTTGGTGATCGTCTGTCACCATTTTCAGACCAACAACCCCTGCAATTAAGATTGCACAAAGTCCAACTTTAACCCAGTTAATTTCATGACTAAAAAAGAGAAGTTCAATAATAACAGTTCCAGTAGCTCCTAATCCGGTGAATACAGCATAAACAGTGCTAATCGGCAGTCGATTCGTTGCCTGAATTAATAGATAAAAACTAATAAGAATTGATATAACAGTCATGATCCATGCAAGCGTACTGTTAGCATGTTTTAAGCCTGTTACCCAACTAACTTCAAAAATAACGGCAAAATAAACAAGAAACCAATATTTGCCCATATGTCTTATCCTCCTTTAGTTGGATATACCTTTCCAATAAATATTCCAACAAGCATTTAACCGTCGCTGAAAACGTTCAAATCCACCATATAGAAGCTCGATTAATAAAGAATCGAATAGTCCGATATATGAAACAGCCACCTCTTTTAATGGAAATGCTAATTCAGGCTGATGACTTTGTAAATTATTGATAACGATTGATTCAACTTCATCGTAATAGGAATAAAGGCTGTCCATCACTTGTCCATGTAAATGTGACGGAGGTAAATACCCGTTTCTTAATAAAAATTTCATTGAAGCTTCTCTTTCATACCTTTGACAACTGTTTGTCAAAAAATGATAGAGCTTCGACCTTAATTCAAGTTTTTCATTTTCTGAAAAGTAAGTGAGGAGGTAGTTTTTCTCATCTTCAATTACCTCAGCTAAGATGGTCAGAAATAATTCATCTTTGTTTGTGAAATGAGAATAAATAGATTGCTTTTTTATCCCAACGTCGTTTGCTATTAATGATAGTGAGGTACCATCATAACCATGCATGGCGAATTGTTGTAATGCAGAATGTTTTATTTCAATTGCTGACATAGTGATCAACCTTCCTTACGTTCGTCAGTTTCAAATTATATACTGTCTTTTTAAAAGAGTCAATAATAAAGAATCAATTACTAAAACCTTACATTGCTCTCTTAATCTTTTACTTGTTATGCTAATATGGAATAGAACATAAATTTGATAGGAGTAACAACATGATAAAAAACAAAATAAAATCTGTTTTTTTCATTCTGTTAGTATGGACAATATTTATACCAAATAGTATTTCTGCTTTAGAAAATCAAGATTTACCACTTTATAGCGAATCATTCATTCTACTAGATGCCCAGTCAGGTCAAACAATATATGAAAAAAATAGTCAGGTACAAATGCCGCCTGCCAGCATTACAAAGATTGCGACAGCGATTTATGCAATTGAAAAAGGTCATTTAGAAGATATTGTGACAGTTAGTGAGAATGCCAGAAATGTGGATGGTACACGTGTTTATCTAGAGGTTGATGAGCAGGTCCCTTTAATAAAATTAATTCAAGGTCTGGTTATAAACTCTGGTAATGACGCAGGGGTGGCAATAGCTGAACATTTAAGTGGAACGATTGATGAGTTTATTATTGATTTTAATTCTTATTTAAAAGAGGAAATTGGCGTACAGCACACAATATTTAAAAATCCTCATGGACTTTATGATCCAGAACACATGACAACTGCTGAAGATATGGCAAAAATTACTCGATACGCAATGAAAAATGAAACGTTTATGGAGATATTTCAAACTAGTGAATTAGCCTGGGACGGTCAAACATGGGATACAACCATTGTAAACCATCATGAAATGGTTCGAGATAAAGAGTATGAAGGTATTTCTGGTGGCAAAAATGGATTTGTACAGGAATCAGGATTTACACTAGTAACAACTGCAAACCGTGAAAAAATTAGTTTAATAGCTGTTACATTAAATGCTATGTCACATTGCTTGATTATGGGTTCCAAAATTTTGAAACTGAATTGGTTATGGCAAATGAACATTTTAAAGATAACTTAGACAACAGATATGTTCTTAATCAAGATGAGTATATTACAAAACATATAGGAGAAATCGTTACAAAAGAAGTTAGTGCTGCTGGAGAACTTGAAATGAGCGGGGACAATGGTAGATCTATCAAAAAGATTACGCTTACAAAAATACAAAGTGAACAACCAAATAAAAAAATGGAAAGTAAAGTTGTCGTTGCAGACGAAGTAAAAGAGAAGGAAAGTGGAAATAAGCATCTGTTGCTTCTTGTTCCTTTTTCGTTATTTCTAGCTTTATTTTTATCAGTATTTTTCTATGTGCAAGTGAGAAAAACATCTTAAATCTATTTTGCTATCTCCGAAATAATGCATTATACTTTAAAAGATGTTTCTATCATTCTTTTAGAAAGAAGTGTTCAATGATGAACTTAGGCTTTGGAGAAATTTTTCTCATTATCTTTGTCGCACTATTATTATTTGGACCAAATAAATTACCTGCCCTTGGTAGAGCAGCCGGTAAAACATTAAGAGAATTTAAAAATGCAACAAAGGGTCTGATCGATGATGACGACTCTTCGGTTAAAAACAATAAAGAATAAAGCAAAAAGAGACAAACTATCTGGATTGTCTCTTTTTTTGTAGGTGCATGTATAAAAGTGAAATAAAAAGAGTGATTAAGTAAAATATATTTGTAAACGGTTAAACGAGTTCTTTTATTCAAATTTCGTCTTTTAAAGAAAAATTTAATACTTTACGACCAAATACTTAGAGGAGTAAGATAACATTCATAATCGTTAAGTTTTTGCTTATGCTAGTTTTTATAGATTAAACATAAAAATAGAATAGAGTATCAATAATCGCTTAATCCTATAAGTAGGAGCGGGGGACCCATGAAAGATGTCAAATTTGACTTGGGGTGAATCAAACGTTTTTTGCGTTTGTAGGGCTAATCTCTTTTGCCCGAATCCGACAGCTAACCTCGTCAGCGTTGAAGGGATGAACATGTGCCTAAATACAGACACAGGGGTTCAATACCTTTGTGTTTTTTTTGTGCAATAATATTGATGGCAACAGGCATAACTAAACGATAACGGTAGCTAAGATAGCTTTTATACTTTTATATTGAAAGAAGGAATTTTGGTGAAAAAGCAGTTCGCTGTATTTGGTTTAGGACGTTTTGGTGGAAGCCTTGTGAAAGAGTTTCACGAGCTCGGAATTGAAGTGCTCGCAATTGACAAAAGTGAAGAAAAGGTTCAGCAATATGCTGCCTATGCAACACATGCCGTAAGAGCCAACGCGATAGATGAAACAATTCTAAAGCAGTTAGGTGTACGAAATGTGGATCATGCATTTGTATCATTTGGTGATGATATTGAAGCGAGTATACTGACCTCATTAATTTTAAAGGAATTAGGGATTCCACAGGTTTGGGCTAAAGCTCAGAATGACTACCACCAAAAGGTATTAGATAAAATTGGCGTGAATCGTGTTATACATCCTGAAAGAGATATGGCCAAACGAATTGCTCATCATATTATTTCTGAAAAAATGATCGATTATATTGAATTATCAAGAGAATACAGCATGGTAGAGGTCGTAGCTACAAAAAAATTGTGTAATAAAACACTTTTAGATCTGGATATACGTTCAAAGTATGGATGTAATATTGTCGGCATTCAAAGGGGAGAAGAAATTTTTGTATCACCTGGTGCTGATGAGAAAATTACGCTCGGTGATGTTTTGTTAATAATCGGTAAAAATAAAGATATTGTTGATTTCGAAGAGTATGGGATGTAATATGAAAAAATTTATTAAACTAAATCCATCGCAGCTGTTAATTGTTGTGTTTGTGGTGTCTATAACGGTAGGAACAATTTTACTAAAACTACCATTTTCAACACATGACCATATCAAATGGATTGATGCTCTGTTTATTGCAACGTCGGCCATGACAGTGACTGGATTAGCAACTGTTGACCCAGGGACAACTTTTACTACATTTGGTCAATTGATTATTGCCCTTTTAATACAAGTTGGTGGGCTCGGAATTATGTCATTTGCTGTATTAATTTTTATTATGCTTGGTAAAAAAATAGGGCTAAAAGAAAGACTGTTAATGCAGCATGCGTTGAATCAAACCTCTGTAGGTGGCATTATTAAGTTAGTTAAGTACTTATTTATTTTCTCTATCACTATTGAAATGATTGCAATGGTATTTTTAGCAATTCGCTGGGTACCACAATTTGGTTTAGCAAAGGGACTGTTTTATAGCTTCTTTCACTCCATATCAGCATTTAATAACGCCGGGTTCGCATTATGGTCTGATAATTTAATTCAGTATGTTGGAGATCCAATCATTAACATTGTTATTTCATTTTTATTTATTGTCGGCGGAATTGGCTTTACTGTCCTTGTTGATGTATGGAAGAAAAGATCGTACAAAAAATTATCATTACACACAAAATTAATGGTAACAGGGACATTGGTCTTAAACATTATCGCGATGTTTTTTATCTTTTGTGTAGAATACAGCAACCCGCAAACACTTGGTAGTTTATCGCTAGGTGACAAGCTTTGGGCATCGTATTTTCAGGCGGTTTCACCACGAACAGCTGGGTTTAACACGGTAGATATGGGAGGTTTAGATGAAACAACAATCTTTTTTATTATTATTTTAATGTTTATCGGAGCGGGCAGTGGATCAACAGGTGGTGGAATCAAGCTAACAACTGCATTAGTTATTGGGCTTGCAACGGTCACATTTCTTAGAGGGAAAAATGATATAGTTGTTTCAAAACGAACCATCCATTCATCGTTTATTTTAAAAGCACTTGCTATCACGATGATAAGTATTGTATTTGTCATTCTTGGAATACTTCTATTAAATATCACGGAGAAAGAAGCATCGTTTCTGGATATTATGTTTGAGGTTGTCTCAGCTTTTGGAACAGTTGGTCTCTCAACTGGATTAACTGGTATGTTAACGTTTGCTGGTAAACAAATTATTATTTTTATTATGTTTTTAGGGAAGATTGGTCCGCTAACGTTAATGTTCTCACTCGCGAGTCCATCGAAAGAAAAGATTCGTTATCCACAGGAGGATATTTTAACGGGATGATTAAAACCACTAGTCACTTGTGATTAGTGGTTTTTTCAATTCTTTTGCTACAAATGAGATAGAAACAGGGAACTTAATAAACCAAGAGATGCAATTAACCCCACAATGGCTCCACCTTCTTCAAAGGCCTCTGGCATCATAGTGGATGCTACCATCGCAAAAATCCCACCTGCTGCAAAAGCTGAAATAAATGAAATAATACTTGCTGATGCATTTTGAAGCAGTCCAAAACCTAATAATGAACTAACAGAAGAAAGAGAAACAACAATTAACCACATCGTGAGAATTGTCTTTTTGCTATAACCATCTTTTTTTAATCCAACTGTACTCGATAGTCCTTCTGGAAAATTACTAATAAAAACAGCGATAACCATCAAGTAACTAACTGTTCCTTGCTCGAGCAAACTAACACCAATAATCACAGATTCAGGAATAGCATCAATAATTGTTCCAATAAAAATCGTTATTCCAGAATGATTATCATTACTCTTCTTTGATCGTTTTCGTTCACTTCCTCCGCTTTTGGAAACAATGATTTCAGATAAAGTAAATACTAATGCACCGACTAGAAAACCAATAGATGTAGATTGTAAGCCGCCTTCATCAACAGCTTCAGTTAACAATTCAAAAGCAGCAGCTCCAATTAACACACCAGTCCCAAAAGACATAATCAACCCAGTAATTTTTTTAGGGAGATTTGTAAAGATACCTACTAATGCACCAAAAAAAATAGGTGATCCAGCAAACGCTCCCCAAAGTGCTGCTTGAAGCAAGTACCTCATCCTCTCTCACGTTATAATCTTTATTTTTCCCTATTAGTTTTAGAAAAAACAAAAAAAGCGACTAATATCGTCAGTCGCTTTATCTCTTTATTATTCAGCAAGCTTTGCTTCAATATCATCTAATAATAGGTTAGCTGCAAGAACTCCACCAGCTGTGTTCCAAATAGCATCGTCAACTTTGTAAGCTTTTTCTGCTTTTACAACTTCAAGGTTTTGCCAAAGTGGATCTTTTGTCCATTCTTCTTCTGTTTTTGTTGCTTCAGTATCACCAGGTGGTGCATATGTAAAGTAGAATAAAATGTCTCCATCCATTTTTGGAATAACTTCCTTACCTACTTCACGAGCAAATAGATCTTCCGGATTATCAGAGAATACTTCCTCTAGTACTGCAGGACGTGCAAACCCTAACTTCTCTAAGATCACTCCTGAGAAAGAGTCTTTATAGTAAATTCTAGTTTTACCTGCCATAAATCGAACAACAGATACTTCTTGGTTTACTTTATCACCAGCTGTTTCTTTTATTTCGGCAATACGAGCTTCAAAATCATCAATAACTTTTTGACCCTCATCTTCACGGTTCAATGCTTTAGCATATAATTTGTAGTTATCCTGCCATTCACCCTTTAAAGTTTCAGAGAAAACTGTAGGTGCAATAGCTTTTAATTGCTCATAGATTTTTTCTTGGCGAAGTTTGTTACCGATAATTAAATCTGGTTTAAGAGCAGCAATTGCTTCCACATTTACTTCACTTTCCGTTCCAACAACTTCAACATCTGTCATTTTATCAGTAATATGTTCATACCAAGGATCACCTAACCAAGATTGTACGGCACCAACTGGTGTAACACCCATAGATAATAATGCTTCTGTTCCTTCATTTGTTAAAATAACAACCTTCTCAGGAGTACCCGTAATTTCAGTTGAACCCATTGCATGTTCCACTGTATATGTTTCTTCAACAGGAGCATCATTTGATCCTTCTGTCGTTTCTGGTGCTTCCTCATTGGTATTACCACATGCTGCGAGAATAAGAACAGTCATGCTTAATAAAAATAATGATAACCAAGATTTACGTGATGTTGCTGTCATGTTTGAACCTCCATTGTATTTGATAATCGTTTTCATTTACAACGAAAATGATAAAAGGTATTAGGACAAATGTCAATATCTAATTGAAAATGATTTTCAAAATCATTAATTTTTGATAAGATTGTTATGAAATAAAAGTAAGACTATAGGAGCAGCTATGTTATTAAAATCTTCTTATCAAAAATCAGTTGGTTTAGTTTTAGGATTCATGTTACTTATTTTTTTAATGTGTGGGAGTCTTGTATTTGGGTACACAGATACAAGCTTAAAAACGGTCTATGAGGCTTTTACTAACTTTAATGGTACAAATGAACATATTATTGTGTATGATGTTCGATTACCTCGAGCATTAATAGGGGCTGTGGTCGGAGCAAGTCTTGCACTAGCCGGTGCTATTATGCAAGCCTTAACAAAAAATCCTTTAGCATCTCCTAGTGTATTCGGAATAAATGCCGGTGCAGGATTCTTTATTGTTGTAGCAGTTTCAGTGTTTTATGTTAACTCATATCAGGCTTATATTTGGATTGCCTTTGCAGGTGCAGCCTTTTCAGCTTTTATTGTTTATTTTATCGGGTCATTTGGTAGGGAAGGGCTAACTCCAATGAAGTTAACATTAGCAGGTGCAGCAATGGCAGCACTGTTTTCTTCTCTTACACAAGGATTATTAGTTGTGAACGAAGCGGCTCTTGATCAAGTGTTATTTTGGTTAGCTGGCTCTATTCAAGGTAGAAAGTTGGAAGGATTGTATATGGTACTTCCTTATGTTTTACCTGCCATTATATTAAGTATGATTCTTTCACAAAAAATAAATGTGTTAACAATGGGGGAAGATGTTGCAAAAGGATTAGGACAGCGAACAGGAGTAGTAAAGCTTATAGGAGCATTACTTGTTATTGTTTTAGGGGGAGGAGCTGTTGCTGTTGCTGGACCGATTGCTTTTATCGGAATTGTTATTCCTCATTTCGCCCGATTTTTAGTTGGTAATGATTATCGCTGGATTCTCCCTTTTAGTACCTTTTTAGGAGGATCACTCCTTGTGTTTGCAGATATTCTTGCAAGATATATTGTTATGCCTGAAGAGGTGCCAGTAGGAGTTATGACAGCGTTTATCGGAACTCCCTTTTTTATTTATATTGCACGTAGGGGGTTCGGAAAGTGAAAAAATATTATAAATTAAGGTTAGGAGCAGGCTTTCTCTCCTTTTTAATAGATAAAAGGGCATTTTTTATATCGTGTATTTTGTTAGGTATTACATGTTTAATTTTTATGTTAAGTACAGGCATTGGAGAGGTTTTTATTACCCCTATCAATGTTTTGAAAACCTTGTTTGGATTCGGTACAGAGATGGATGAACTATTTATTTATTCATTTCGATTGCCTCGTATTATTATTGCTTTATTAGTTGGAATAAGCTTAGCAGTAGCAGGTGCGATACTACAGGGTTTAATACGTAATCCATTAGCATCACCAGATATTATTGGAATAACAGGTGGAGGAGCAGTTGGTGTTGTTTGCTTCCTGATGCTTTTTAGCGATAGAAACAACTCATTGATTGTAAGTGTTAAGTGGATGCCTGTTGCAGCCTTTATTGGGGCAACCATCGTAGGCATACTTGTTTACTTCCTTTCTTGGAAGAATGGATCTTCTTCTGTACGACTCGTTCTTATTGGGATCGGGCTATCCATGCTAGCACAGTCTTTAACTACACTTTTTATGGTGAAGGGCCCAATATATCAAGCATCACAAGCAAATGTATGGATTACAGGGACAGTGTATGGTGCAACATGGGAACAGGTTCGCATATTACTTCCTGTTGTTCTTATCTTATTAATAATTAGCTTGATTTCAGTTCGAAATGTGAACATTCAAGAGCTCGGTGATGAACTGGCGACAGGTGTGGGAAGCTTGGTACAAAGGAACCGATTTTTTCTTTTATTACTGGGGACTGCCTTAACAGGGGCATCGGTAGCCTTTGCAGGTGTAATAGGGTTTGTTGGCTTAATGGCTCCTCATATGGCAAGGAGAATGGTAGGCTCTTCCTTTGGCGCTTTATTGCCTGTCTCTGCATTGCTTGGTGCAATACTTGTTATGTTAGCAGATTTAATTGGAAGAACGTTATTTTCTCCTTTAGAGGTTCCAGCAGGTGTGTTTACTGCAGCAATCGGTGCACCATATTTTATTTACTTACTATATAAAACAAGAAACTCATAAGCGTAAGATTTCTGGCTAAAGCCATGTGAAAAAAAACTAGATTTGCCATACAAAAGGAGCGATTTATATGGATGCAATTGAAACAAATGCGCTCACTCTTTCTTATGGAGATACAATTATCATTAATGAGTTAGATGTGAAAATTCCCAAAGGTGAAATTACGGTATTTATTGGTAGTAACGGTTGTGGGAAATCAACGTTACTGCGTTCTATTGCAAGGCTGCTAAAACCAAGAAACGGTTCAGTTTTACTTGAGGGTAATTCTATTGCAAAACTTCCTACAAAAGAGGTAGCAAAACAATTGGCAATCCTTCCGCAAGGTCCAATTGCACCTGAAGGATTAACCGTACTGCAGCTTGTAAAACAAGGTAGATATCCACATCAAAGCTGGTTAAAGCAATGGTCGAAGGAGGATGAAGACGCTGTTTCAAATGCCTTAAAAGCAACAGGGTTAGAGGATTTAGCGGAAAGACCAGTCGATTCTTTATCCGGTGGGCAACGACAACGTGCATGGATTGCCATGACTCTTGCGCAACAAACAGATATTATTCTGCTAGATGAACCTACAACCTATTTAGATATGACACATCAGATCGAAATATTAGATCTTTTATTTGAATTAAATGAACGTGAAAATCGTACGATTGTTATGGTTCTTCATGACTTAAATTTAGCTTGTCGCTATGCCCATAATCTTGTAGCGTTAAAGGATAAAAAAGTTTATGCACAAGGAAAGCCTGAAGAAGTAATTACCTGCAGTTTAGTACAAAATGTATTTCAAATGAATTGTGAAGTTACAGTAGATCCTATTTTTGGAACACCTCTTTGCATACCTCATGGAAGAGGAAGATGTATTATAAAAGAAGTTGGGGTATTAAATGGCTGAATTAACAAAAGAAGAACTAGAATCATTAACGAAATACCGACTTATACTAGAGAGAAAAACAAATGGTTCAATCATTGAGGGTATTGAATTACTTCAACAAAAACAACTAGCAGCTCTTTATGATGAGATACTACAAAACAAGCTTAATACAAATAAACACTCTGTCATCGGGTCTATGTTAGTAAAAAGATATGCCTTTTTGGCAGCACTTGTATTATATTGCATGACCAGCTACGATAAAGGAATAAACAGTAGCATTAACAACCTGTCACTTCAAACAGATGATGATGATCCAATTTGGTTACCAAGCTTTTACTTTAATGACTTGGTCGTAACAACTCCAGATCCTGATCGAGACAGTTGGAGGGAAACTGTTATCACAGCCTTATTCAAAGAAAATATTACGATGATTCTTTCTAACGTATCCAAAGCTTCGAAAGTGTCAAAGTCCATACTTTGGGAAAATATTGCGATCTACATTTTCTGGATGTACGAATCTTTACTCGAGGATGAAGGTATCTCAGATGAAATGAAGTCAAAGGTAAAGGAAGACTTTTCATATGTCATATTACATGCGCCTGCTGAAGCTTTTGGTCTAACAAATAAAAATCCTCTAACAATGTATTTTCATGAAAAGAAAAACAATGTGAGAAAACGTTCCACCTGTTGTTTATTTTACTTTACTTCAAAAAACGGAGATCGCTGTCAAACATGTCCAATTGAATGTAAACAACCAATGACTCAGTGAGGAGGTGACGTTCAATGGAGCAACAATTAAAAGATCAGTTTGAAGGGCTGCTTGAAAAATATACAGAATTATTATTAGGTGAATCATCTGATGAATTAAAAGAAAAAGTAAAGATGTGGGCATTGTACACCCATATTTCCAAGTCAATGCCACCGCTAGCTAAACATTGGAACTCGACCTATCCAGAAGCTAAAGAAGATTTAAAAAGTATTATTGGAGAAATCAAGGACCTAAATGAACAGTTTCGTCAAATAAAAAAGAAGGATTAAAAGCTCATCTTCTCCTATGAAGTGAGCTTTTTTCTTTTGTAGATTATTGAGTATTTCCATATGGAGATTGCTGCTGAATGGTTGTTGAAAACTTTTGATATGCTTGTTGAAGTTTCTGTGTATCAGCGGCTTCTAGGGAATACCATCCATTTTTAAACATTAGATTATAGAGGTCTCTTTGAGCCTGCTGTGTTTCATTAAATATTGTAGAAAGATCCTGGTATAGTGCTTGATGACTTGCTTCGTTAAGTGCAGTTGAATAAGAAGAAGTTAAATATTTTTCGGTTGATAATAAATCATTTGCAAAATCACGATCGTTCATCATAGGTCCTTCCTGCACTTGTGTTTCTGCATTGCTAATTTTACGATCCATACTTACCTGACCTCCTACTGAAGTTGAGCACCTGATGAAGGCTGCTGAGATTGTAAATGTGATAAGATTTTTTGATAATGCTGATTGTGCATTTGACCAACTTGTTCGAATTGATTTTTAACTTCTTGATTTTGACATTGAGATGCAAAAAAGTGGGCTTTTTTCATAGCTAAAAGATTCCACGAAAGCATATCTGTTAGGTAGAGCTGGTCTTTGGATGTGATTACATTAGGTGGCTGCATCATCATTGATTGCTGTTGCTGCTGTTGCATATTTTGCTGCTGCATCAATAACCCTCCTTACAATTTCATACCCTTTTATCGTTCCACTCCAATAGTGTATTATGCAATCGGAAAAGAGATCCTTAACCGATTTTAACTTCAAAACATATACTATTGATAAGAGGAATACAGATCTGATAAGACATAAATCAATATGTCATTTTGCAAATAACATGTATTCCACTAAATCTTATATAATGAATGCGGTTACATTTAGCTAATTGACTAAAAAATGGACTTAATATGGAATAAGAACGCAAAAGGAGGGTTTTCAAGTGGAACAATTATTACGAAACTCTTTTATGTTTTTATCCAAGAATAAGACGTTGACTAAACTTGCAAAAAAATATGGACTAAGATTTGGAGCAGGAAGATTCGTAGCTGGTGACACAATTGATTTGGCAAAAGGTGTCATTCAAGATCTTAATCATAAAGGGCTTGATGTGACATTAGATTACCTTGGTGAATTTATTGAGGATGAGCAGGAAGCAAGAGAAACAGCTGATCATTGTATTAAAGCAATTGAAGCTATAGGAACCAGTCAGCTGAAATCACAAATTTCAATTAAACTTACTTCTATGGGTTTAGATATATCTGATGAAGTAGTTTTAAAGAATATGCGTCGTATTTTAACAGCAGCGGAAAAGTATAATGTATTTGTAACAATTGATATGGAAGATTTTTCGAGATGTGAGAAAACGCTAGAAATTTTTAAGACGTTGAAAAAGGAATTCAAACATGTAGGGACAGTTGTTCAAGCATATTTATACCGTACTGTTCAGGATGTTGAGGAATTAGGTCGCTATGCAGCAAACCTAAGGCTTGTGAAGGGTGCTTACAAGGAATCACCGGATGTTGCTTTTCCTGAAAAAAAGGATGTTGATGAAAACTTTAAAAAAATTATTAAAATGCATCTACTTAATGGACATTACACAGCAGTAGCAACTCATGATGATACTATGATTGACTATACAAAAGAGCTTGTAGATCAACACAAGATACCAAAGGATCAATTTGAGTTTCAAATGCTGTATGGTATTAGACCTGAAAAGCAATTAGATTTAGTTAAAGAAGGATATCGAATGCGTGTCTATGTACCATTTGGGACAGATTGGTATGGATATTTTATGAGAAGAATGGCAGAAAGGCCTGCTAATGTAGCGTTTGTTTTGAAGGGGATTTTTAAACGCTAAGCGAAATAGCCACTGGAAAACTAAGAAGGGGCCTGCAACCTATGTCAGACCCCTTAGACTTACACTTTTACATATTGTCACTGCCCATATTATGCTGTTTGTATTGTTGATTTTGACTAGTGCGCTTACCGCCACCGGCCTTTTCGTTATTAGGACCAGCATTCCCTTTTACACTTGCAGCACTAACACCTGCTTTTGATGGAGATTTTTTTAAACGTGCCATGAAGTATCACCCCCTGCTAAATTAGGTTTTCCTAAGATGAATTTTATTATTTAGTAAAAAATATGATAAATCTATTGAACAAATTTTTAAAATCTTTTATATTATTATTAAAGGAGCTCATTCGTAAGGTTCATTTTTTTTGGGAGAAAAATGAATGAGTATTCATTCAAATAAGGGGGAAATGTAATGGTCCAGCGAATTAAGAGAGCTGCTGTGTTAGGTTCAGGAGTGATGGGCTCAGGAATTGCAGCACACTTAGCAAATATCGGCATCCCTGTCTTACTATTAGATATCGTGCCTCGTGAGGTAAATGACGATGAGGTAAAAAAAGGTTTAACATTACAAGATAAAGCTGTACGTAATCGTATCGCATCCACAGCTGTTCAAAAACTTTTAAAACAAAAGCCGGCACCACTTACGGTGAAGAGCAACCTCGAACTCATTAAGGTCGGTAACTTTGAGGATGATATGAATCAATTGTCAGAGGCTGATTGGATTATTGAAGTTGTTGTTGAAAATTTAGCTGTCAAACAACAAGTGTTTGCGCAGGTTGATGAACATAGAAAACAAGGAAGTATTATTAGTTCAAATACATCAGGTATTTCAGTAGAAGCAATGGCTGAAGGTCGTTCAGATGACTTTAGAAAGCATTTTTTAGGCACCCATTTCTTTAACCCACCGAGATATTTAAAGCTATTGGAAATCATTCCAACAAAAGATACTGACAAGGCTGTTTTATCGTTTATGAAAACATTTGGTGAAGATGTGTTAGGAAAAGGTGTTGTAGAAGCAAAGGACACGCCTAACTTTATTGCAAACCGAATTGGAACATATGGCTTACTAGTAACAGTCCAAGAAATGTTAAAAGGCGGTTATAGTGTCGGTGAGGTTGATTCTATTACCGGACCAATTATCGGTAGACCAAAAAGTGCTACTTTCCGAACACTTGATGTAGTAGGTTTGGACACATTTGCACACGTGGCGAAAAATGTACATGAGCAAGTGGATGGACAAGAAAAAGCAGTATTTGAACTTCCCGGCTTTTTAGAAAAAATGCTTGATAATAAATGGCTTGGCAGTAAAAGCGGTCAAGGATTTTATAAAAAAGAAGGAAAAACAATTCTAGAATTAAACCCTGAAACATTTGAATATGAAGAGAAAAAGAGATTGCAGGCAGCATCTGTAGAACTTGCAAAGCAGGCTAAAGGCTTACCAAATAAATTGAAAGCGCTTATTTATAGCGATGATCGAGCGGGTGCATTGTTAAGAAGCATCACCGTACCAACACTAGTTTATTCTGCCCAGCTACTAGGTGAAATTGCTGATGATATTGTCGCAATTGACCAAGCAATGAAATGGGGATTTGGCTGGGAGGCTGGTCCGTTTGAGCTGTGGGATGCAATTGGTGTAGAAAAATCAGTTGAATTAATGGAGCAGCAAGGTGTTCAAGTACCAAGTTGGGTAAAAGAAATGCTTGGAAAGGGCTTTGGAACATTCTACAGAGAAGAGAATGGGGTTCTTTTCTTCTATAACAATGGTGAGTATCGACAAGTAAGACAAAACCCTAAAGTGATTAATTTAAAGACACATAAACAAATAAATGGTGTTATTAAGAAAAATAGTGGTGCAAGCTTTATTGATTTAGGTAATGATGTTGCGTTGCTTGAGTTTCACTCACAAAGCAATGCAATTGGGTTAGATATTATCCAAATGATTAATTTTGCAGTTGATGAAGTTGAAAAGAACTACAAAGGACTTGTTATTGGAAATCAAGGTAAAAACTTCTGTGTTGGAGCAAATTTAGGAATGATTCTAATGGAAGCACAGGATGATAATATTTTTGAAATCGAAATGGTTGTTCATCAATTTCAACAGGCAATGATGAAGATAAAATATAGCAAAAAACCAGTGGTTGCTGCACCGTTTGGGATGACATTAGGTGGTGGAGCGGAGATATGCTTACCGGCAAGTAGCATTCAAGCATCAAGTGAAACATATATGGGATTAGTAGAAGTTGGGGTAGGACTGATTCCAGGCGGTGGCGGAAACAAAGAGCTTTATATAAAGCAATTAAGCAACATGCCTAAGGGAGCAGACTTTGATTTACAATCAGTTGCTAACAAAGTCTTTGAAACAATTGCCATGGCAAAAGTATCGACTTCTGCAGCAGAGGCAAGAAAAAATCAGTTCCTAAACAATCGTGACAACATCAGTGTGAATAGTGATCACTTATTATACGATGCAAAACAAAGAGTCATTGAGCTTTACGATAACGGATATCAACCACCTGTCCGCAACAAAGTACCTGTAGTGGGAGAAACGGGCTATGCGACTCTTTTACTCGGTGCCCAATCCATGCATCTTTCCGGATATATTTCAGATCATGATTTAAAAATCGCAAAGAAACTTGCCTATGTTATCGCAGGAGGTAAGGTTCCATTCGGTACAGAAGTAGATGAGCAATATTTGCTGGATTTAGAAAAACAAGCATTTTTAAGCTTAGTAGCTGAAGGGAAGTCACAGCAACGTATGCAGCATATGCTTTTAAAAGGCAAACCACTTAGAAACTAATACTGTAAGAAAGGGAGGTTAGTAGAATGAGAGAAGCAGTTATTGTGGCAGGTGCCAGAACACCTGTAGGAAGAGCGAAAAAAGGTACGTTAGCAAACATGCGACCTGATGATTTGGGAGCATTAGCTGTAAAGGAAACATTAAAAAGAGCAGGGGATTATGACGGGAATATTGATGATCTCATTATAGGCTGTGCAATGCCCGAAGCAGAGCAGGGATTAAATATGGCAAGAAACATTGGGGCTTTAGCCGGTCTCCCTTATACAGTTCCTGCGATCACAATAAATCGCTATTGCTCGTCCGGGTTACAAAGTATCGCCTATGGGGCTGAAAAAATTATGCTAGGTCATTCAGAAACAACCATTGCAGGTGGAGCTGAATCTATGAGCCTTGTTCCAATGATGGGGCATGTTGTCAGGCCAAATGCAAAGCTAGCTGAAGAAGCTCCAGAATATTATATGGGCATGGGACACACTGCTGAAGCTGTTGCCAAAAAATATGGTATCACACGTGAAGAGCAGGACGCTTTTGCAGTAAGAAGTCATCAGAGAGCGGCAAATGCAATTAAAGAAGGAAAATTTGATGATGAAATTGTTCCTGTAGATGTACCAGTAAGAACAGTTGGACCTGATCATAAATTACATGAAAAGATTGTTAAGTTCAATCAGGATGAGGGTGTTCGAGCAAACACAACTTCAAAAGTACTTGCTACATTAAAGCCGGCATTTTCAGTAAAAGGGTCTGTCACAGCAGGTAATTCTTCACAAACAAGTGACGGAGCTGCAGCTGTTATGCTGATGGATCGGGAAAAAGCTCAATCTCTTGGCTACCAACCATTGGTGAAGTTTAGGTCATTTGCTGTTGCCGGAGTTCCTCCTGAAATTATGGGAATTGGTCCAGTTGCTGCTGTACCTTTAGCTTTAAAATACGCAGGCTTGGAGCTTTCAGATATTGGCTTATTTGAATTAAATGAAGCATTTGCTTCTCAATCCATTCAAGTTATTAGAGAGCTAGGACTTGACGAAGATAAAGTGAATGTAAACGGTGGAGCAATTGCACTTGGTCATCCACTTGGATGTTCTGGTGCAAAGTTAACTCTTTCATTAATCCATGAAATGAAAAGAAGAAATGAACAATTTGGTGTCGTAACAATGTGTATTGGTGGCGGAATGGGTGCTGCAGGGGTATTTGAATTATTGTAAGTATTAACGACAACAGATGAGCAATCGAAAAAAACGATTGTTTCAAGTTCTACTTTCTAAATAGCAGTTATTCAAATAAATGTTAATGGGGGAATTTTCATGTCAAAAGCAACAGATGCAGTGATTAAAGGTGGAAGCTTTTTAATTGAAGATGTTTCATATGATCGAGTTTTTACTCCTGAGGATTTTACAGATGAACACAAAATGATTGCAAAAACAACGGAGGATTTTGCGGTTAATGAAGTGCTTCCACATCTTGAAGATATTGAAAATCATGAATTTGATAAATCTATTAAGCTTTTAAAGCAAGCGGGGGAACTTGGTTTATTAGGGGCAGATGTACCTGAGGAGTATGGCGGATTTGGATTAGATAAAATCAGCTCTGCTTTAATTACTGAAAAGATTTCAAGAGCTGGAAGTTTCTCTTTATCTTTTGGTGCTCACGTAGGAATTGGTTCATTACCAATCGTGTTATTTGGTAATGAAGAACAAAAGAAAAAGTACTTACCAGGGCTTGCTTCTGGTGAAACACTTGCAGCTTATGCATTAACAGAGCCAAGCTCAGGGTCAGACGCACTTGGTGCTAAAACAACAGCTAGACTTAATGCAGAAGGCACTCACTATGTGTTAAACGGTGAAAAACAATGGATCACAAACTCCGGTTTTGCAGATGTTATTGTTGTTTATGCAAAGGTAGATGGTGAACATTTCTCAGCATTCATTGTAGAGAGAGATTTTCCAGGTGTTTCAACAGGTCCTGAAGAAAAGAAAATGGGAATAAAAGGATCTTCAACAAGAACAGTTATCCTAGAAGATGCTCTAGTGCCAAAAGAGAACTTATTAGGTGAGTTAGGTAAAGGACATGTGATTGCCTTTAATATCTTGAACATTGGTCGTTATAAGCTAGCAGTTGGAACAATTGGTGGAGCAAAGCGCTTAATAGATGTAGCTGTTCAATATGCGAACCAGCGTCAACAGTTCAAAACACCAATTTCAAGCTTCTCTCTTATTCAGGAAAAACTTGCAAATATGGCAGCGAAAACATATGCGATGGAAAGTTCAGTTTATCGCACCGTTGGTCTATTCGAAGACCGTATGAGTAGGTTAACTGATGAGGAAATTAAAAACGGAAAAAAAGTCGCAGAATCAATTGCTGAGTATGCTATTGAATGTTCATTAAATAAAGTATTTGGTTCTGAAACACTAGACTATGTCGTAGATGAGGCTGTTCAAATTCACGGTGGTTATGGATTCATGGCAGAATATGAAGTTGAGCGTGTTTATCGCGATTCTCGTATTAACCGTATTTTTGAAGGAACAAATGAGATCAACCGTCTACTAGTACCAGGAACCTATTTACGAAAAGCTATGAAAGGTGAACTACCTTTATTCCAAAAAGCGCAAAGTTTACAAGAAGAGCTGATGATGCTTATGCCTGAAGAGGTCGGAGAAGGGACACTAGAACAAGAAAAGTACTTATTAAAAAATGCAAAGAAAATCGGCATTTTAATTGCTGGTTTAGCAGCACAAAAGTACGGAAAAGAATTACAAAAAGAGCAAGAGGTTCTTGTAAATATTGCTGATATTGTAAGCAATGTATATGCGATGGAGTCAGCGATTTTACGTACTGAAAAAGCAATTGCTAAGAACGGTGAAGAGAAAAACAAACAAAAGCTTCTTTATACACAAGTATATTGCCAAGAAGCCTTCAATGAAATTGAAGCACATGCAAAAGAATCATTAATTGCGGTTGAGTCAGGTGATTCTCTACGAATGATGATGTCAGCATTACGTAAATTTACACGTCACACTCCAATTAATGTAATTGGCAAGAAAAGAGAGATTGCAGCAGCAATTATCGATAAAAATGCATATCTAGCTTAATTTTCAGGAGGCAATGATATCATTGCCTCCTTCAACCTGTTTTCAATCAATAAAGAGCAATGTTCAGTGCCTTCTAATTCTCAACCAAATAAGATAAAAGTTAAATTTGAGCCTTGAAATTTAATTATTTCTAATTAGGCGGGAATGATGATATATGATAAGATAGAGAAAAATATTCCTTAATTGGAAAGTTTGATTATTAGGAGCAAAGAGGTGAAAAACTTGGCACTGAATTTTTACTGGTATCCTAAATGTGGGACGTGTCGTAAAGCTAAAAAATGGCTTGAAGATCATAATGTAGAATTTAATGAAATACATATCGTTGAAAACCCACCAAATAAAGAAGAGCTAGAAAGCATTTACAAAAAAAGTGGACTAGAGCTTAAAAAATTCTTTAATACAAGTGGACAAAAATATCGTGAACTTGGGCTTAAAGATAAACTTGCATCAATGTCAGAGGATGAAATGCTTCAACTCTTAGCAAGTGAAGGAATGCTTATTAAACGTCCTCTTACAGTTGGTAATGAACATGCTACAGTTGGCTTTAAAGAAGAGCAATTTGGCGAAACTTGGAATAAATAGAAGTTAGTTATTGCATAGTTAACGGAAAACTGTTAAAACAAAGATGATTAAGCTGAAATTTGTAAATATTCCTGGAGGTATGAAGACATGAACACACCTAAAGAACTGCGTTATTCAGAAGAACATGAGTGGGTAAAAGTAGAAGGAGATAAGGTGCGTATCGGTATCACGGATTTTGCACAATCAGAGCTTGGGGATATCGTATTTGTTGAATTACCAGAAATTGGTGATGAACTTCAAGCGGACGAGCCATTTGGAAGCGTTGAGTCAGTAAAAACAGTATCTGAATTATATGCACCAATTAGTGGGAAAGTTGTAGAAATTAATGAAAATCTTGATGATAGTCCAGAATTCGTTAATGATTCACCTTACGAAAAAGCATGGATGATCGTCATTGAACCTGCAAACCCTGCTGACATTGAAAAGTTAATGACAGCTGAGCAATATGAGGAAATGACAAATCAAGACTAATTAGCATGATATCGTGAATTATGGACATTCTATAAGTAGATAAAGGAGGGTGTCCATATGACAATTCAAAAACAACAATTAGATATTACTGATCGAGTTGTAGGAAAATTTGGAGATGGGCAATTAAATCTTTATCTGGAAAAAGAAAGAATTGGCCAAATGGTCTCAGAAAATAATTATGACTTAAAAGCGGGATATGAATTCAATAATAACCGCTTTTACCAAGTTGCAGATGTTGTAACAGGACCAGACCAAAAATACGTCGATTGTGACTATGAAAATGGTTGGTGTTAATAAAGCAGCAGTGGAATCTCCACTGCTCTTTTTGAATTAAACCAGGTCGTTTCTTATCATGTTTTTCTAAGTAGCTGAATTTGAGATTTTTAATTTAAGTTGTTTCATAATGATTTTGTTTTTGAACACTATTTTTTAAAACGATAGTGGAATGGAGCGGAAGACACTTGACTCCTGCGGGTGTTGAGGAAAGGCTGAGACCCCGCAGGCAAAGCCGAGGAGGCTCAGCTTCCTCCCCGCGGAAAGCGAGTGTCTGGAGCGCAATGGAACGGACCAGTCTTACGAGTAAACGCAATTAACAACAAAGATAACAGCTATTTAGAAAAAACATAAAATAAAGGGAAACAACCTCGACAAATCGAATAGGTTATATATAAAGACTTTTACTTACATTAAAAATAGGTGATGGCTATGTCGTTAGTTGAGGTTGAAAAAGTATTAATTGTTGAAGGAAAATCAGATAAGAAAAAGGTTTTAAATGTAGTAACTGAACCAATAGAAATAATCTGTACAAATGGAACAATTAGCATAACAAAAATGGATGAGCTAATTGATGAATTATTCTTAAAGGAAGTTTATATATTAGTTGATTCAGATGATGCTGGTGAACGATTGAGAAAATTATTTAAACGAGAATTTCCTGAAGCCTCTCATCTATACATTGATCGGGCATATCGTGAAGTTGCAACAGCACCGGATCACCATGTAGCATCTGTTTTGCTAAGTGCAAATATAGATGTAAACGCAAAATTCCTTTAGAAGGGATATGGAGTTAGTTTTATGATTGAATGGAAAGAAAAGGAGCTCACCCTTCCTAAAAAGGGTATTCAAATTACGTACCTTTACACACCAATGTGTGGGACATGTCAAGTAGCGAAGAAAATGTTAACGGTCGTTGATGAAATGATCCCCACTTTGGACATTTACTCCGTAAATCTAAATTATTATCCTGAAGATGCGAAACGATTAGGAATTGAGAGTGTACCTTGCCTAATTATTACTGAGAACGGTGAAATGAAAGAAAAAGTATATGCTTTCCAATCTGTCACACATCTTTTTGACTTAATCAAACAATATGCCTGCTAATTTGACATATTTCTCGGGAAATAGACTGATTTTACGAAAGAAAAGCAGAAACTGTCGAGTTATTTATAGAGGATTCTTTCGACCTTCAATGAAGTTATATAAACATAACCTTGTTGAGATCGGGAGGATTCTTTTTATGTTTTTAACAACTTTTGTCTCAAGCTTGAATAAAGGAAATTTAATAACACCCATTCTTTTAAAACGAAAATTAATTGTAGAATTTCGTTCAACAGATAAAGGGAGTCATTTTTTAGAACTTTCATCAAGTGAATCAAAACTATTATCGATTCAACCAGTTCATGTTGATTTTGTTATAGAAGGAGAAGAATCAGACTTAGAAGAGGTTTTTCTTCATCCGATAAGTTTAAAGCAACTTATATCGTTTGGGAAATTATCAATAAAAGGCTCATATCGAGATTTTCTTAGGCTAGAGGCTTTAATTAAATTAATCTAAACTTAAAAATTCTTATATACTTCAAACACAACTTCTATTACCATTAAAGTAGTCTAGGAAAGAATACTACATCTTGTTATCACACCTATTAGTAGACATTAAGAATGTATAATAGGAGGAAGAAGATGAAAGAGAAACTTTATCGCCCAGAAACGGTAACCATTCATGGAGGGTTAAAGAAAGATTCAATGACAGGTGCAAGAGCTGTTCCAATTTATCAATCAAATGCTTATTTATTTGAAAATACCGAGCATGCGGCAAATTTATTTGGATTAAAGGAGCCTGGATATATTTATACAAGAATTCATAATCCAACTTCATCTGTCTTTGAAGAAAGAATTGCTGAACTGGAAGGTGGAATCGGAAGTTTAGCTGTAGCAAGTGGAATGGCAGCGATTACATTATCGGTTTTAAATCTAGCTGGTTCTGGTGATGAGATCGTATCAGCTTCTACATTATATGGAGGTACATATAACCTTTTTGCTAACACATTACCAAAGTACGGAATCAATACTATTTTTGTTGATCCAAAGAATCCGGAAAATTTCCGATCAGCTATTACTCCGAAGACAAAAGCTATTTTTGCAGAGACAATTGGAAATCCAAGCTTAGATGTTCTTGATATCGAGGCAGTTGCTGAAATTGCTCATGAAGCTGGAATTCCATTGATTGTGGATAACACATTTGCCACACCGTATCTATGCAGACCTATCGATCATGGTGCCGACATTGTTGTTCATTCTGCAACAAAATGGTTGCTTGGGAATGGTACAACTCTTGGTGGAGTCATTGTAGATGGAGGTAAATTTGACTGGAATAGTCCAAAATTCCCTGGGTTTACAACTCCTGATCCTAGCTATCATGATTTAGTTTATGCTGAAGCATTAGGAGAACAAGCGTATATTATTAAAGCGAGAGTTCAGTTATTAAGAGATTTAGGCCCAGCTATTAGCCCATACAATGCCTTTCAATTTAATCTTGGTCTAGAAACCCTTCATGTCCGTATGAAGGAACATGTATCAAATGCAAGGAAAATGGTGCAATATTTAGAAAGTCACCCAGCTGTTGAGTGGGTTCTATACCCTGAAAATAGCCAACACCCTGCGAAGGACTTAGCTGCTAAATACTTACCTAAGGGTGCTGGTTCTGTAGTAGTATTCGGTATCAAGGGCGGAAGAGAGGCTGGTGCAGCTCTTATTAACAACGTTGAACTTTGGTCACATGTAGCAAATGTTGGAGATGCGAAAAGCTTAATCATTCATCCTGCGAGTACAACTCATCAACAACTAGGCGTTGAAGATTTAAAGAAATCTGGTGTAACAGAAGATTTGATCCGCTTATCAGTAGGAATTGAACATATAGAGGATTTAATAGAAGATTTAGATCAAGCTATTTTTGAAGCAACAGGTGTAAAAGGAATGGAGAAAGTAAATTCTTAATTAATGAAATATTCTAATAATATTATTTATTGTATAATATTGAAAGGGGTTGCAGATAAATGCAACCCTTTTCATATTTGAAATGTAAAATCACAGTGAAAAAAGTAAGCTATTTTAAGAAAATAAATAATTGACATTGATTTTCAACACATGATACAATCACAATCGTACTTAAAAAGACAATCAAATATTTAACTCTTATCAAGAGAGGTGGAGGGAAGTGCCCGATGAAGCCCGGCAACCATCAGTTCATTCTGAAATGGTGCCAATTCACACAAAGCAGATGCTTTGAGAGATGAGAGAAAGGTATTCAAGCGCCTTTCTGCTCATTTTGCAGGAAGGTTTTTTATATGTAAAAAAATGAACGGTAGAAATAGTAAAGGAATAAAGGAAGAAGGTGACAAAATGATAACATTATCAAATGTTAATAAAGTTTATAAAACAAAGAGCGGCTCTGTTCAAGCTGTTAACAATGTAAACCTTGAAATTAAAAAAGGTGAAATATTCGGAGTTATAGGATATAGTGGAGCCGGAAAAAGTTCATTGATCCGTTTGTTAAATGGACTAGAAAAACCAACTAGTGGGGAAGTCGTTGTGGCAGGTAGTCAGATTGGCTCAATTTCTGGTACAAAGTTGCGTAAAGCACGCTTAGAAATAAGCATGATCTTTCAACACTTTAACTTATTGTGGTCAAGAACAGTGAGAGAGAATATTGCATTTCCTTTAGAAATTGCAGGAGTAAGTAAAGCGAAACGACTTAAACGTGTTGATGAGCTTATTAAGCTGGTTGGACTGGAAGGAAGAGAGAATGCATACCCTTCTCAACTTAGTGGTGGTCAAAAACAACGTGTTGGGATTGCCAGAGCGTTAGCGAATAATCCCAAGGTTTTATTATGTGATGAAGCTACATCAGCACTTGATCCCCAAACAACAGATTCAATTCTAGACCTGCTTGTTGATATTAATAAACGACTAGGCTTAACAATCGTATTAATTACACATGAAATGCATGTCATTCGTAAAATTTGTCATCGAGTAGCTGTTATGGAAAATGGTGAAGTGGTTGAACAAGGAAATGTATTGGATGTTTTCAGAAACCCTCAGAAACCTATAACAAAAACGTTCGTTAAACAAATCTCAGAGCCGGATGATACGAAGGAAGCAATTGACCTACTACTAGAAAATTATCGTTCTGGAAAAGTACTTCAGCTAACATTTGTTGGTGAAGGTACAGAAAGACCATTGATTAGCAATATTATTAGGAAATTTAATATTGAAGTGAATATTGTACAAGGTAAAATTTCACAAACGCAAAATGGCTCTTATGGTTCATTATTTTTGCATATAGATGGAGATCTTGATGAAATTAACCGTGCAGTTGCTTATATTGGAGAACAACAAGTAGAAGTGGAGGTGCTGGCGAATGCTTAATCAGTTTCTTCCAAATGTAAAATGGGAAAAAGTATGGGAGGCAACTTATGAAACAACTTACATGACAGGAGTTTCGGTTGTCGTCACTTTTTTCTTAGGAATTATACTTGGTTTACTTTTATTCTTAACTTCAAAAGGCAATATCTGGGGTAACAGTATACTTAATACAATTTTATCTGGAATCGTAAATATATTTCGGTCAATTCCGTTTATTATCCTTGTTATTTTACTCTTACCCTTCACTAAAGTTGTAGTTGGGTCAATTCTGGGAGAAAATGCTGCTTTACCCGCACTAATTATTGGATCCGCTCCATTTTACGCAAGGATGGTTGAGCTTGCTTTAAGGGAAGTTGACAAAGGTGTTATTGAAGCAGCTAAATCGATGGGAGCAAAAACGTCGACAATTATGTTGAGAGTACTATTACCGGAATCTTTACCAGCTTTGGTTTCAGGGATTACAGTTACTGCAATCGCATTGGTTGGTTATACAGCTATGGCCGGAGTAGTAGGTGCTGGAGGTCTTGGTGACCTTGCTTATCGAGAAGGATTCCAGCGTAATAATTTTGAAGTAACCATTGTAGCAACCATTTTTATCTTAATTATTGTGTTTATTATCCAATTTATTGGAGATATATTAGTTAAAGCTATCGATAAACGTTAGGAGGAAAAAATGATGAAAAAATATCTTTTATCACTAGTATTAACAATTTTCGCTATTCTACTTGTTGCATGTGGCGGAGGCGAAAATGAAACAACTCAAGAAGAAAACACAGGGACTGAGCAAGAAACGAAAGTACTAAAAGTTGGAGCGACAACTGTTCCTCATGCAGAAATTTTAGAAGAAGCAAAACCACTGTTAGCAGACAAAGGTATTGAATTAGACATCGAAGAGTTTTCAGATTATCCATTAATTAACCCAGCGCTTGCTGAAGGTGACCTGGATGCAAACTACTTCCAGCATGTTCCATATTTAGACAATGCAATTAAAGAAAATGATTTTGATCTTGCAAATGTTGGAGCAATTCATATTGAGCCTTTTGGTATTTACTCAAAAGAATACAAAACACTTGAAGAGTTACCTGAAGGTGCAAAAATTATCATGAGTAACAACGTTGCAGAAATGGGACGCGTGTTAGCACAACTTGAAGAAAAAGGTCTAATTAAATTAAATCCAGATGTTGATAAAATTAATGCAACAAAAGATGATATCGTTGAAAATGCTAAAAACCTAGAAATTGATGATAGTGTTGCACCAGAAATGTTGGCAAGTGCTTATGAAAATAACGAAGGTGATGCAGTTATTATCAATGGTAACTACGCACTTGCAGCAGGATTAAATCCAGCAGAAGATGCTGTAGCTCTAGAAGCTGGTGAAAATAACCCTTATGCAAACATCATTGTTGTTCGTAGTGAGGATAAAGACAAGGAAGAGATTAAGACTCTTGTAGAAGTATTAAAATCTCAAGAAATTAAGGATTTTATTAATACAAAATACCCAGGTTCAGTACTGCCTGTAAATGACTAATTTAAGAAATCCTTTAAGAGATCTGTAAACAACAGGTCTCTTTTTTTATTGGATTCTTCAGTCACCAAGTTTGTATACAATGGTTTGAAAAATACATACTATTACTGATTGATTAAGTTATGAATGGAGTTGTTATTGAAAATGGAATATCATGAGCCTAGAAATTCTACGGAAGCTGCTTTACATGAATATAAAAGTGGATTAGGTACTTTCACACAAAAGATGCCGGAGATTGCACGCCATTATAATGCTTTTACTGAAGCTTGTTTTGCTGAAGGGACACTATCAAAAAAAGAAAAACATTTAATTGCATTAGGAATTGCAGTGAATACCCAAGATGAATACTGCATTATCTACCATGCAAAAGGATGCTTGGACAACGGTGCTAGTGAAGAAGAAATTTTAGAAACTGTTGGTGTTACAGCTGCATTTGGTGGTGGAGCAGCAATGAGCCAAGCTGTTACATTAGTTCAAGAATGTATAACAGAGTTAAACCAACTAAAACAATAAATCGAGTAATATAGAGTATTTTTGAGGGAAATTACAAAAATAGTTGGTTATTTTTACAGAATGAATCAATTTCAAATATTACGGTTTGTGAGATTATCTTACGAACTTTGAGTTGTTTGAATATTCTTGATAAGCTTTATATGTAAAATAAAGCTGAAAGGATTGATTCATTATTCACTCGAATCAAGAGTCAATTGATCTCAATTACACAACTGAAATGGAAAAGGCGATGCATCATTCTCATGGTATAGGGTACGCTGAATATGCTAGTAAGCATGATAAACGTATGGATGTTGAAAAGAGCCGTGAAGAAGATTATCGTAAAAGTCAGTTGATTTATGCTGATGTTGAAAGAAAAATGAAAAAGTAAAGCCTATAGATGGAAGAACCAGAATAACTGGTTCTTCTTTTTTAATGGAAAGACATTAGGGAGGAAAAAGCGTGTTTACTCCAAATTCACATACTTAACCCTCTAATTTCCTTCATCACAAAGAGAATGTTTTTTCTTAAAAGGTGAAAAATAAACTAGGGTCTCAAGGTAGATTCACAGAGCAATGTGTTATATAGTAGAAACTGTCTAATTTCTCTATTTACATAAATTTTTTAATGTGAATTTATCAAAGTTAGGATAGATATTTTAATGTCAAAATTCGACTCTATTCCTTAAAGGTTGTGTTCACTTTTCATTTGTTATAATATTAGAATGAGAATAAAATGAGAATTAGTAAACTTTATATATTATTGGAGGTATCATTATGGCAGGCTCTACATTAATCATTAAGGATTTACACGTAGAAATTGATGGGAAAGAAATTCTAAAAGGTGTAAATCTTGAAATAAAAGGCGGAGAGTTCCATGCAATCATGGGGCCAAACGGGACAGGTAAATCTACTTTATCTTCAGCAATCATGGGGCACCCAAAGTATGAGGTAACACAAGGTAGCATTACATTAGATGGGGAAGATGTATTAGAAATGGAAGTAGACGAGCGTGCTCGTGCAGGTCTATTTTTAGCTATGCAATATCCAAGTGAAATCAGTGGGGTAACAAACGCGGATTTCTTACGTTCTTCTATTAACGCCCGCAGAGAAGAAGGCGATGAAATCTCTTTAATGAAATTCATTCGTAAAATGGATGCAAACATGGATGAGCTTGAAATGGATCAAGATATGGCACAACGTTATTTAAATGAAGGTTTCTCCGGCGGAGAGAAAAAACGTAATGAAATCCTTCAATTAATGATGATTGAACCAAAAATTGCTATTCTAGATGAAATTGACTCTGGTCTAGATATTGATGCATTAAAAATTGTTGCAAAAGGAATCAACAAAATGCGTAGTGAAGAGTTCGGTTGCTTAATGATTACTCACTACCAACGTTTATTAAACTACATCACTCCAGATAAAGTACATGTAATGATGCAAGGACGTGTTGTTAAATCAGGTGGCCCTGAGCTAGCTCAACGTTTAGAAGCAGAAGGCTATGACTGGATTAAACAAGAATTAGGTATTGAAGACGAAACTGTTGGGCAAGAAGCATAATAGTAAGGGGGACTAAGACGATGGAAACATTAACGATCAATCAGGATTATGTCTCAAGCTATTCAAAACAGCTTGGTGAGCCGGATTGGCTTACAGATCTTCGCTTACAAGCTTTTGCCAAGCTAGAGGATCTTCCTATGCCTAAACCGGATAAAACAAAAATCGATAAATGGAATTTTACAAATTTTAAAGAACATACTGTTGAGAGTGCAAAATTAGACTCATTAAATGACTTACATGAAGATGTGAAATCATTAATTGACCTTGAGTCTACAACTAAAAACTTATATGTTCAAGTTAACAATACAGCTGCATATACTTCATTATCTTCTGAATTAAAAGATAAAGGTGTCATCCTAACAGATATCCATACTGCAGCAAAAGAGCATTCTGACTTGCTACAAAAATACTTTATGACGGACGGGGTGAAGGTTGACGAGCACCGCTTAACTGCTTTACATGCAGCTCTTCATAACGGTGGGGTATTTGTTTATGTCCCAAAAAATGTAGAAGTAGCAGAACCAATTCAGTCAGTATTTGTTCATGACAACCCTAATACAACATTATTCAACCACGTAATTGTTGTAGCTGATGATAATAGCTCAGTAACTTATGTAGAAAACTATATTTCTACTGTTCAAAATGTAGAGGGTGTGTTTAACATCATCTCAGAAGTATTTGCTAATACAAATGCTCGTGTAACATACGGTGCAGTTGATACTCTTGCAGAAGGAGTAACAACTTATGTAAACCGCCGTGGGGTTGCTGGTCGTGACTCACGTATTGAATGGGCATTAGGTTTAATGAATGATGGCAATACAATTTCTGAAAATGTTACAAACTTAATGGGCGACGGCTCATTTGGAGATACAAAAACAGTTGTAGTAGGTCGTGGAGAGCAAAAGCAAAACTTCACAACGAAGGTTGTACACTTTGGTAAACACTCAGAAGGGTATATCTTAAAACATGGAGTTATGAAGGATAGTGCATCTTCTATTTTCAATGGTATTGGTAAAATCGAGCACGGTGCTTCAAAGTCAAACGCAGAACAAGAATCTCGTGTTCTTATGTTAAGTGAAAAAGCACGTGGTGATGCAAACCCAATTCTATTAATTGATGAAGATGATGTAACGGCAGGTCACGCTGCTTCTGTTGGACGTGTTGATCCAATTCAATTATATTATTTAATGAGCCGCGGTATTCCTAAAGTAGAAGCTGAGCGTCTTGTTATCCATGGCTTCTTAGCACCTGTTGTTAAAGAACTACCTATTGAAGGTGTTAAAAAGCAGTTAGTTGAGGTTATTGAAAGGAAAGTTAAATAATGAATATCTCTGATATTCGTCAGCACTTTCCGATTTTGGACCAACAAGTAAACGGGAAAGACCTCGTTTACTTGGATAGTGGTGCAACTTCTCAGAAACCACTATCCGTTATAGATGCTCTTTCCACATATTACAAAGAATATAATTCTAATGTTCACCGTGGTGTGCACACATTGGGTACAAGAGCAACTGACGGTTATGAAGGAGCTCGTGAGAAGGTAAGAAGATTTATTGGAGCAAAATCGATCCAGGAAATCATCTTTACTAGAGGTGCTACTACTGCTTTAAATATTGTTGCTCAGAGCTATGGGCTTACCAATGTAAAAGAAGGTGATGAAATTGTCATCACTTATATGGAGCATCATGCGAATGTGATTCCTTGGCAACAGGTAGCGAAAATAACTGGTGCCACTTTAAAATATATTCCATTACAAGAAGATGGTACAATCGACTTGAAGGATGTTGAAGAAACAATAACACCAAATACGAAAATTGTATCAGTTATGCATGTATCAAACGTACTTGGAACGATTAATCCGATAAAAGAAATCACAGAGGTTGCTCATAAGCATGGAGCTGTGATGGTTGTAGATGGTTGTCAAAGTGCTCCACATATGAAAGTAGATGTCCGAGATTTAGATTGTGATTTCTTTGCATTCTCGGCTCACAAAATGTGTGGCCCAACAGGTATCGGTGTGTTATACGGTAAGAAAGCACTCCTTGAGAAGATGGAACCTGTTGAATTCGGTGGTGAAATGATTGACTTTGTAGGATTACACGAGTCAACATGGAAGGAGCTTCCGTGGAAATTTGAAGCTGGAACTCCTATCATTGCTGGGGCAATTGGTCTTGGCGAAGCAATTGATTTCTTGGAGAAGGTCGGTCTAGACAATATAGAATCCCATGATCGTAAGCTAACTAAATATGCTTATGAACAGCTTAGTCAAGTTGATGGTTTAACTATATACGGTCCTAGTCCAGAGAAACGTACTGGGTTAGTAACATTTAATATAGAAGATGTGCATCCACATGATGTTGCAACAGTTTTAGATGCTGAGGGAATTGCTGTTCGTGCAGGTCATCATTGTGCGCAGCCTTTAATGAAATGGCTGAAGGTTTCCGCAACAGCAAGAGCTAGTTTTTACCTGTACAACACGGAACAAGAAGTTGATAAGCTTGTTGCAGGTATTAAAAAGACAAAGGAGTACTTCAGTAATGTCTAATCATGTAAATCTTGATACTCTTTATCGTCAGGTTATTATGGATCATTATAAAAACCCGAGAAATAAAGGGATCCTTGACAACAGTCTTACAATTGATATGAATAATCCAACTTGTGGAGATCGTATCCGTTTAACACTTGATGTACGAGATGATGTTGTTAAGGATGCAAAATTTGAAGGAGAAGGCTGCTCGATTTCAATGTCTTCTGCATCAATGATGACTCAGGCGATTAAAGGTAAAAAATTAGAAGAAGCATTAAAGCTATCAGAAATCTTTTCGAATATGATGTTAGGAAAAGAATATGATGATGATATCGACTTAGGTGATATTGAAGCATTACAGGGAGTGGCAAAATTCCCTGCACGTATAAAATGTGCGACATTAGCTTGGAAGGCTATGGAAAAGGGCGTGAAAGAAGGCAACGAATAGGTTGCATACGCCATAAATCTAATTTGATTGGAGTGAATGTAGATGGCAAAAAAGGCACCTGAAATCGGCGATTATAAATATGGTTTTGCTGACAAGGATGTTTCCATCTTCCGTTCTAAACGAGGATTAACGAAAGAGATTGTTGAAGAAATCTCTCGTATGAAAGATGAACCACAATGGATGCTTGATTTCCGTTTGAAATCATTGGAGCATTTTTACAATATGCCAATGCCACAATGGGGTGGGGATATGGCCTCATTAAATTTCGATGAAATTACGTATTATGTAAAACCTTCTGAGAAATCAGAACGCTCATGGGATGAGGTTCCTGAAGAAATTAAAGCTACATTTGATAAATTAGGGATCCCTGAAGCAGAGCAAAAATATTTAGCTGGTGTATCAGCTCAATATGAATCAGAGGTTGTTTACCATAACATGAAAGAAGACCTTGAAGACCTTGGTATTGTCTTCAAAGATACGGATACAGCTTTAAAAGAGAACGAAGATATTTTCCGTGAGCATTTTGGAAAAGTAATTCCTCCAGCAGATAATAAGTTCTCTGCTTTAAACTCTGCTGTATGGTCTGGTGGATCATTCATTTATGTACCAAAAGGTGTTAAAGTTGATACTCCATTACAAGCATACTTCCGTATTAACTCTGAAAACATGGGACAATTTGAGCGTACATTAATCATCGTTGATGAAGGCGCACATGTACACTATGTTGAGGGTTGTACAGCTCCAGTTTATACAACGAACTCACTTCACAGTGCAGTTGTTGAGATCATTGTTAAAGACGGTGGCTACTGCCGTTATACAACAATTCAAAACTGGGCAAATAACGTGTTTAACCTTGTAACAAAGCGTGCAGTTTGTGATGCGAATGCAACGATGGAATGGATCGATGGTAACATTGGTTCAAAATTAACTATGAAATACCCAGCTGTTATCCTTCGTGGTGAAGGAGCACGTGGTATGACACTTTCTATTGCCTTAGCAGGTAAAGGTCAACACCAGGATGCAGGTGCAAAAATGATTCACCTTGCGCCAAACACATCATCTACGATTGTTTCCAAATCCATTTCAAAGCAAGGTGGTAAAGTAACATATCGTGGTATTGTACACTTTGGACGTAAAGCTGAAGGGGCAAGATCAAACATTGAGTGTGATACACTCATCATGGATAATCAATCAACATCTGATACAATTCCATACAATGAAATTCTTAACGATAATATTTCTCTTGAACACGAAGCGAAAGTTTCAAAAGTATCTGAAGAGCAATTATTCTATCTAATGAGTCGTGGTATTTCAGAAGAAGAAGCAACAGAAATGATCGTAATGGGCTTTATCGAGCCATTCACAAAAGAACTTCCAATGGAATATGCAGTAGAAATGAACCGTCTGATCAAGTTCGAAATGGAAGGTTCTATCGGTTAATAACTTTCATATAAAAGGACTGACAATTGTCAGTCCTTTTTAGTACGTAAAGAATACGTGTGAAACAACCATTTGTGTTATATTTGGGTAATATGTCGTTAGAACTCTGTTAAGGTTTATGGAAAGAACAAAGAGTCGTATAATTAAGGTAAAGCCGTTAATTAAAAAAAGGATGATTTTGATTGACAAGCATTCAAATAGGGTTAACTGGATGGGGAGATCATGATTCCCTTTACACTAGTTTGAATACAACGAATAAATTACAAGAATATGCTGCACATTTTCCAACGGTTGAAATTGATTCATGTTTTTATGCTGTCCAGCCGGAACGTAATATGGAAAAGTGGGTAAAAGATACACCAAAGGGGTTTCAGTTTATAGCAAAAGCTTATCAAGGAATGACAGGACATCTTCGCGGAGAAATTCCCTTTGATAACAAATCTGATATGTTTTCAGCATACATAAAATCGATTCAACCATTAAAAAATGCAAATAAATTAGCTATGGTATTATTCCAATTTCCCCCTTGGTTTTCATGTAACAAAGAAAATGTAGCATACTTAAAATGGTGCAGAGAAAAAATGGGAGATACAGAGGTTGCATTAGAATTTCGCAACCGCTCGTGGTTTTCTTCTAGTTATTATGATAAAACCTTACAGTTTATGGAGGATGAGAAATGGATTCATAGTATTGTGGACGAACCTCAGGCTGGTGAAAGATCGATTCCCACCGTTCTAAAACCAACTACTCCTCATAAAACACTTATCCGTCTCCATGGAAGAAATGTATATGGATGGAATAAGCCGGCTAATGGAGATAATTGGCGAGATGTTCGATATTTGTATCGATATAATGAAGAAGAGTTATTAGAGTGGAAAGACCATTTAGCTGAGATACAACATAGAACAGAAACAACATATATGCTCTTTAATAACAACTCAGGTGGAGATGCTGCAGATAATGCAAAGATGATGATAAATCTACTAAATCTTCATTATACAGGCTTAGCTGAAAAACAATTAAGTTTGTTTCAAGATAATAATGAGGGCATGTAATATGTGGAGTTTAAGTAAGGAGAGAGGAACATGTTAGAAACCGTTCACCTTTATCATACAAATGATTTACATAGTCATTTTGAAAATTGGCCAGCTATCGTACAATTTATAAAAAACAATAAAGCATGGCATGATCAACAAAATGAACAAATGATTTTATTGGATATTGGAGATCATTCAGATCGGTTTCATCCAATAACTGAAGCAACAAAGGGAAAAGCAAATGTTACACTGTTAAATCAGTTAAATTATGACGCAGTAACAATTGGTAATAATGAAGGCATTACTTTTTCACATGAAGACCTTGATTCTTTATACGAAAACGCAACATTTCCGGTGATATTATCTAATTTATATACCGAATTGGGGGAACGCCCTAATTGGGTTGTTCCTTATCATATTATTACACTTAACAGTGGTACGAGGATTGCTTTCCTTGGTGTTACGGTTTTCTATGAAAAGTTCTATGAATTACTTGGATGGAGAATAAAAGACCCTTTTCAAAGTTTATTGGAGACTGTTGAACAAGTAAAGGAACAATGTGATGTGATTGTACTTTTGTCTCATTTGGGAATAAGTGATGACGAAATTATAGCAAAAGAGTTTCCTGATATTGATGTAATTATCGGAGGTCATACCCATCATGTTCTGAAAGAAGGGATTGAGCTTCATAACACTCTAATCGCAGGTGCAGGAAAATATGGTCAATATGTTGGGCATATTTCTTTATCTATTTGTCTTGAGACTAATAAACTTCATCAGTATAAAGCTTCTCTATTTCCAATAGAGGAGCAGAAAATAGTATGTAATGAAACAGAGTTATGGCTACAAGAATCTTCAAGACAAGCCGATAACATTCTTTCGGAGGTAATTGGTGTCTCAAAAAATGGTCTTTCTTTAGATTGGTACCAAGAATCTGAATTCCCAAAACTCCTTGTTCAATCAATAAAGGAGTGGTGTGATGGAGAGGTTGCAATGGTGAACTCAGGTATTCTTTTAGAGCCATTACAAAAAGGATCTGTCACAAGAAAAGATCTTCATCGCATTTGTCCACATCCAATAAATCCGTGTAAGGTTTATTTAAAAGGTGATGTTCTTAAAGAAGTTATTGTTCAATCGAGAGATGAGAAGATGGAACATTTAAAGCTAAAAGGTCTTGGCTTTAGAGGAAAAGTAATGGGACGAATGGTTTTTGATGGGATTGAAGTAAACATGGAAACGTTAGAGGATGGCAAAGATCATGTGAAAGAAATAGTTGTTAATGGCAAACCCATTTCGCCTGAAAGAATTTATGCTGTTGCGACGATCGATATGTTTACTCTCGGTCCACTATATCCTGAAATCGGTCATGCCGAGAAAAAAGTGTTTTTTATGCCTGAATTATTGAGAGATTTATTAGCTTGGAAGTTAGGTGAAAAATCTAGAATTGAATAGGCACATATCTACACGTATCCTTTCTTAATTCATAAGAATATATCAAGAAAGGAGTGTAGATACACAATGGTTACAATGACTCCAGTTGTTATAGAAGGAAAGCAGTTCACAGCGATTACAGTTGCGTTGCCTAAAACAAATTTTATGGCAGTTACAAACGATAAAGGATATATCATGTGCGGAGCACTTGATGTTGCATTATTAAATGAAAAGCTTAAAGACCGAGGAATTATTGCTGGTCGTGCTGTTGGTGTCCGTACAATTGATCAATTACTCGAAGCGCCACTGGAATCTGTCACATATGAAGCAGAAAAACTGGGAATCACTGTGGGAACAACAGGAAAAGATGCTTTACTAAAAATGGCTTAAGTAAGAAGCAAGCCTGTATTGTCCTAAAACAATAAAAAGTTTAGAATGAATAAAAAAGTAAGCGTACATCCCTCCTGTCATGCATAAACATAGCTTGTAAAGGAGGGATTTGTTTTGGCTAAGTTTCGCGGTCGACGCCCGCGCAAAGGGCCTTTACCTTTTCGATATGTACTATTGTTAACACTTGTTATATTTACGTTTCTGACAGCCAGTAGTTTTTGGTATGTAGATAGCAAAGTAGAGCCAGCTATTATGGATATCGCAAAGCTAGAAGCTTCTTCCATTGCAACAACGATTATTCATGAAGCTGTAAAGGAAGAAACAGAGAAAGATCAAGAAAACCTTGTTATAATAGATAAGGATAACAACGGCAATACAAACACAATCCGATTTAATTCAGCAGTTGTTCGAGCAGAATTAGATCGAATTACTGATAACATCACAAGGAAATTAACCGAAATTGAAAAAGGAAATTTTCATACAACAGACAATCAGGAAATGGAATTAGATGATGGAATTGTTTATTCGATTCCGCTGGGGCAAATAACGGATAATGCAATTTTAAGTACTATAGGTCCAGATATTCCAGTTCGTTTTTACTTAATAGGTGATGTACATACCGATATAAAAAGAACATTAAAGGAATATGGAATTAACAGTGCTGTTCATGAAATATCTGTTATTGTGGAAGTAACTGTCCAGGTTGTTATCCCCTTCTCAACAAAGCCTGTTACGATTACTAATACAATTCCTATTGTTGACATTGCAGCTCACGGTGATGTACCGCAGTATTATAATAATGGAAGCGGAGAAAATGCACCTGCCATTGAATTACCAGCAATTCCATAGTTGTCATATGACTACTATTTTGCTAAACTATTGAAAGTTAATTAAATATTGACCTACATCACCTTATCTCATGATGAGGTAGAGGCGCAGAAACCAAGAGTACAATATGTGAGAATGACAACGATGAACGTATTGAAAAGGGGTTTTTGCCGAAGTGAATGTTAGCTAGTCAGGCTGCATTTGCTGGTATTACGTTGAATAAAGGTAATACTGTCATTATAGAAAACTATAATGGAGGGCTACTGATCGAGATGGAGGATAACATAACATTATTCAAATAAGAGTAATGATAGTTATTTTCTATCGTTACTCTTTTTCTATGCACTTTTTTAGGGTGCATTGTTCCTTACAATCAGTATAAGCCCTTCCAATAATAAAAACAGGGAGGCATTTTACATCATGTCAGGCACTATTTTTTCAATTATTCCCCCGATAATCGCCATCTTAATGGTTATCTTAACAAGGAGAGTTTTGTTATCTCTAGGCGTGGGGATTGTATCAGCAGCGTTATTACTAAAGGATTTTTCAATCGCAGATTCCGGGATGGTCATAATAAATGCTGTTAAAGGTATTTTCATTTCTGAAGGTGAATTAAACACTTGGAATGTTTATATCATATTATTCTTGTTAATCTTAGGAATTGTTACAGCACTTATTTCTATCTCAGGCGGGAGTCGTGCTTTTGGTGAGTGGGCAGAAAAGCGTGTAAAAACTCGAACAGGAGCTCAATTTACAGCAGCAATATTAGGAATACTCATTTTCATTGATGATTATTTTAATGCACTTGCCGTTGGACAAGTTAGTCGTCCGATTACTGATCGTCAAAAGGTTTCACGGGCTAAACTTGCTTATATTATTGATTCAACATCAGCACCAGTTTGTGTTGTTTCACCAATTTCAAGCTGGGGAGCATATATCATTGCAATGATTGCGACAATTTTAACTACTCATGGTGTTACTGAGTTTACACCGCTTGGCGCATTTATGACAATGATTCCGATGAACTACTATGTTTTTGCTGCATTGGTTCTTGTGTTTGCAGTAGCTTATTTCAATATTAATATTGGCAGCATGAAAGTTCATGAAGATCGTGCGATTCAAACTGGACAAGTAGTTGATCCTTCCAAAGAAGCATTGGGTGAAATTAAAGAAGATTTACCAACAAGTGATAAAGGCACGATTGGTAACCTTGTTTGGCCTATTCTTTCTTTAATTATTGGTACAGTGGCATCGATGCTTTATACGGGTTATTCAGCAATTGAAGACAAATCAGCTGTAGATATTTTTGCAATCTTTGAAAATACAGATGTTTCAGCATCGCTATTATATGGCGGACTATTTGGACTAGCAATCACCATCATATTATTTTTTAGTAGAGGAATTAATGGACGTTATTTGCCCCTTGCAATCATTGAAGGTGTTAAATCAATGCTACCAGCTATCTACATCCTATTATTTGCGTGGGTTATTGTAGATTTGATCGGTCAATTAAGTACAGGGGAATATTTAGCGGGAATTGTTGAAAAATCTAACCTTAACTTATCGTATCTTCCAGTCGTAATGTTTATATTGGCAGCATTCATTGCGTTTGCAACTGGTACTTCTTGGGGAACTTTTGGAATCATGTTACCAATTGCAGGTGAAATTACAGCAGCTACTGATATTAACATGTTGCTTGCGGCTATGGCAGCAGTTCTTGCAGGTTCTGTATTAGGTGATCATTGTTCACCAATTTCTGATACGACAATACTATCCTCTACAGGAGCAGGAAGTCATCACATTGATCACGTATTGACTCAGTTACCTTACGCCTTAATTGGTGGAGGCGTTGCTACAATCGGTTATCTTGTTTTAGGTTTTACGGGTAGTAGTTTAGTTGGTTTACTTACAATATCTATCTTATTAGTAGGGTTTATTTTCATTTTTGCAAAAAGAGCAAAAGCAGTATAAAAAGGAAGGCGATTCGCCTTTCTTTTTTTTTCCATTTCTTTGTAATGTTATTCCATGAATAGTAATATCTATTTTTTATTAATATAAGGTAGGGTCGAAAGATACTGAATATTTAGAAGTTAAAAAATATTTATGGTGACTATTTCATTTTACAACTTTTAAGAATTAAAGAGTTAAAGGGAAAATCTGTCTTTGTTTGAAAATGTATAAAGTATTTCCATATTCTATTTAATAGAGTCTAAAATTTCTGAAAATATCATCTTAAAATAGTATTTTTTAAAAATTTTTTATAGACATAGGCATAATGTCCGATTATACTATGTATAGATTATAATAAATAATCAGAAAATTATATAATTTCTAATTGTTTCCACATTTAAGTGAGAGATGAGAAGAGGAGGAAAATATTATGGAAAATCGCCCACAGTGGGGGACAAGGGCTGGCTTTATTCTAGCAGCTGTTGGTTCTGCAGTAGGTTTAGGAAATATCTGGAGATTTCCGGCAACAGCATATGAAAATGGAGGAGGAGCATTTTTCTTACCATATCTATTTGCTTTGTTAACAGCTGGTATCCCATTACTAGTAATGGAGTTTACACTAGGACATAAATATCGTGGATCTGCTCCTACAACTTTCGGTAAAGTTGGTAAGGGAAGTTCATGGTTGGGCTGGTGGCAGGTTGCTATCGCATTTGTTATTTCATGTTACTATCCAGTTATTATCGCTTGGGCTTCATCTTATTCTGTTTTTGCATTTAACCAAAATTGGGGTACTGATACAGAAGGATTCTTATTCGGTGAGTACCTACAACTAGCAGAAAAGCCTGGTCAATTTGGTGGGCTAGTACCAGGGGTTTTAATTCCACTTATCTTAGTTTGGATTGTTACTTTAGGCGTTTTATTTGCGGGTGTTAAAAAAGGTATTGAAGCAGCTAATAAAGTATTTATTCCAGTTTTAGTTATTATGTTTACTATTATCGTTATTCGCGCTTTAACACTTGATGGAGCTGCTCAAGGATTAGATGCGTTCTTCAAACCAGATTGGAGTAAAATTCTAGATGGTAAAGTATGGGTTGCGGCTTACGGACAGATCTTCTTTAGTTTATCGATTGCATTTGCTATTATGATTACTTATTCAAGTTATCTTCCTAAAAAATCTGATATTACAAACAATGCTTTTATTACTGGTTTCGGAAACTCAGCATTCGAAGTTCTTGCTGGTATTGGAGTATTTAGTGCATTAGGATTTATGGCAGCACAGCAAGGAGTTCCTGTAGCAGAAGTAGTTTCTTCTGGTGTTGGTCTAGCATTTGTTGTATTCCCACAAATTATTAATGAATTCCCTGCTTTTAATGGATTATTTGGGTTCCTATTCTTTGGTTCATTAATATTAGCAGGTTTAACATCCTTGATTTCCATTACTGAAACATATGTTGCAGGTATTCAAGAGAAATTTAAAGTATCTCGTACAAAGGCTGTTGCAATAGGTGGTGGATTAGCTGCTGTTATCTCATTAATATTCGCTACAAAAGGTGGTCTTTATTTCCTAGATTCAGTTGACTACTTCATTAATACATTTGGTATTACATTAGCTGGTTTCATTGAAGTAATTGCAATTGCATGGTTTGCAAAGGAATTAAAGAATATTCAAAAGCATGCTAATGAGCTGTCAGACATTCAATTAGGTACTTGGTGGAGAGTATGCTTAGGTTTTATCACTCCAATCGTACTAGGATATATGATGTTCGATAACTTAAGAACGAACTTAACAAGCGAATATGGTGACTACCCTCGTGAATTCCTATTTAATTGGGGTTGGACGGTAGCCATTGGAGCAGTTTTAGTTGGTGTACTATTCTCGGTTACAAATAAAAAGCAAAAAGAATCTACAACTTCAAATGATAAGGGGGTTTCTCAATAATGAGTGCATCTGCTATTGCAATGATGGTAATCGGTATTGTAGTCGTTTGGGGAGGCCTTGCGGCAAGTATTACAAATGCTGTAATTAAAGCAAAACAAAAATAAATGAAAAGAGGCTGAGAAAATCAGCCTCTTTTTTGCATTTCGGGAAGTGACAGGCACGCCCCGAGTTTTGTCGACGTTATTTTCTTTTTCGTTCTGCTCGTTCCCAAGATTTTAAATGAGGGTAAGGATCAAATGACCATTCAGTTCGACCGTTATCTTTATAAAGACCATAATGTAGGTGTGGTGGGAATTTCCCTGCTGTACCTGGAGGGCCATAACCAGAGCTTCCTACTGACCCAATTAATTGACCTGGCTCGACAACTTGTCCTGTTTGGAGACCATCAGCAAAACCATTTAAATGGGCAAAATAATGGTACGTATTGTCGATATCGCGTATCCCTACTCTCCAACCACCATATCGATTCCACCCCTTCATCTCAACAACTCCGTAACAAGTTGCTCTTACTGGAACCCCGTAGTTTGCAAAAATGTCAGTTCCTTCATGAATTCTTCTGCCACCCCAGCCGCGGGCATCTCCCCACGTATTTTTGTAACTATAGTTATGTTTTAGAGGAACAGGGAATGCATGTTTATCTAAATCCAAGTGGCCATATTTTTTATATAATTTCATATGACCTAAAATGAGTCCAACTGTTTTATCACGTTGATAATAATGCCATAAGCCAATCTTTAAATTTTCCAAATCAGATCCATATGATTGTAAATAATTCGCAAAGGAATAGAGGATGTCTTCATCATTTGTTGGATCGGCAACCTGATCTCCATTACCATCCTCTCCAATACCACCAAATAAACCTATGCTTCTAGGATTTGTATCCTGCATATTTGGATTGAGTGGTCCTGCCCATACTTCGGGTTTGACATAAATTTCAATGGACCCATTAGCTTTTGGGATGTCTTTTCTTGAATGACGAACATTTCTTTCATATTGATCAATTGCAGCTAATACATACCAAGGTATGTTCGTTAATGTTTCTACTTTTGTATATAAGCTCATTAGCTTTTCATATTCTTTTTCTTGGTCGGATTTTTCAGCAGCATAGGAAACTTGATGTGCTGAAACAGAGATCATCATGAAGAAGATGATCATAAAGGAAAGTACTTTTTGCACAGTAATGAGCTCCTTTCATTTGTTCCAAATTGAATCACACCTTCACTGTCAGTGGTACCTGGTATCAATATAAAAGGTAATACTGCCAGAAAAAGTCCAATCCTTGTCAATAACAGCCCATGGAAGTATCTTTTTATAGTTTGGTTTTCAATTTGTATTTCATTAATAGAAAATGTTAGAAATTACATACAGTCCTTTTCCTTGTCCGACTCGTTTCCTTATGTTAAAGTGGAAACGTATATTGAAATAGTTTGATTAGTGGACAACTATAAATAGATTACATAATGGAGATGAATCAGATGGCGAAAAAGGAAGAATATCTACGTAAGCCAGAATGGTTAAAAATAAAATTAAACACGAACGAGAACTATACAGATTTAAAAAAGCTTATGAGAGAGCAAAATTTACACACTGTCTGTGAAGAGGCTAGATGTCCAAATATTCATGAATGTTGGGCTGTTCGTCGTACAGCTACGTTTATGATTTTAGGTGCTGTATGTACTCGTGCATGCCGATTCTGTGCCGTTAAAACAGGACTTCCTACTGAATTAGACCTAGCAGAACCAGAACGCGTAGCAGACTCGGTTGCTCTTATGAATCTTAAACATGCAGTTGTTACTGCAGTTGCTCGTGATGACCTAAAAGATGGTGGAGCACAAGTATTTGCTGAAACAGTTCGTGCGATTCGACGCAAAAGCCCATTTACAACAATTGAAGTGCTACCTTCAGATATGGGTGGCGTTTATGAGAATCTTAAGATGTTAATGGATGCAAAGCCTGATATCCTTAACCATAATATTGAAACAGTTCGTGAGCTTACGCCTAGAGTTCGTGCCCGTGCAAAATATGATCGTTCTTTAGAATTTTTACAACGTGCAAAAGAAATGCAACCTGAAATTCCAACTAAATCAAGTATCATGATTGGTCTTGGAGAAACAAAAGAGCAAATCATCGAAACAATGGATGATTTACGTGCTCATGATGTGGATATTATGACAATTGGTCAATACCTGCAACCAACGAAAAAACACCTTAAAGTTCAAAAATATTATCATCCAGATGAATTTGCTGAACTACGTGAAATTGCATTAAGTAAAGGCTTTAGCCATTGCGAAGCTGGTCCGCTTGTTCGTTCATCCTATCATGCAGATGAACAAGTAAATTCTGCAGCTAAACAAAAGCAAGCACAGGCTTAATTAATGTAGAAAAATGGAACTGTCAAATGACAGTTCCATTTAATTTTATTGCATTTTTTCCTTCTCGTAGCGGGATTTTTCATAATCGTCCTTCATATCATCATCGATATCCTCATTCATTTCTCCATAGCCTTCGCCATTAGCATTTTCGCCATTATTCAAAGCACGGCCTTGAGGAGACTCAAGCATTTTGTTAATTGTATCTGTTAAGATTTCATCAATATCCCGACTTGTTGAATCAAGTGGGCTATAGGCTTGAATTTGCTGAATCATATTTGGATTATCAGAAACGTACACGTGATAATAACGTGGAATAACTGATAAGGCTGTTTTCTTTACTTGATCGGCTGTTTCAAAACGATTATCTGAATCTGTTTCGTAAGCGACTAACACTTCTTCATCTGTAACTAATGTTGCTACATCATTTACGTTAGGAAGCTGAACACTTAAGCTGCTAATCGAATTGGCAACAGCTTCTCGGTCCATTCCAGGTGTAGGAGTATAGGCTATATCTTGAGGAATGCCGCTTTTTTGATGTCGAACAAATCCGAAGTTTGCTCCTTTATCATTTGCATTTGGCGAACCTTCTTCGTTGTACAAATCAGTACGATCACTTACATTTATTGTATTTCCACTTTCATGCATAAAAGAAGTATCTTCTTCTGCACCGTACTGACATGCTGTTAATAAAGATAAACCTACAATACTAACCGCTAATTTGGTTTTTATCAATATTAGCACCTCCTCTTCTTTTATAGTTACCAAATTGTCATGAAATTTTCTTAGCAATTGATGGTTGAAGATGTTTAGATTATGATAAGAATAAGGAATATGGATGAGGTGAAATCATGATAAGTGTTCAAAACCAGCATTTTGAATTAGTAAAAGAAGAAAAAGACGGTTTTAACGAAGAGGCTTTTAAGGAAAGATACAGCGAAATTTTAAATAAATACGATTTTATTGTTGGAGATTGGGGCTATAGTCAGCTAAGACTTCGTGGTTTTTTTGATGATCAAAATCAAAAAGCAACATATGACACAAAAATTAGTACCCTTGATGAGTACATATTTGAATACTGTAATTTCGGCTGTGCGTACTTTGTTTTAAAAAGAAAAAAAAAATAACGTGACAAAAAGTAGTCACGTTACCTAGTTAACCATCTTATTTTGACGTATAAGGTGGTTCTTCATTTTTGCTGGGGTCATCATGGGTTGGATGAGCCGGCATATCATGTCGCTCCAAATTTTGATGAAGTGATTTATTCTCGTAATTAAAGGCACTATAATAACGTTGTCCTTCCTGCCAAGGTGTACTTTTATTAGTAACAGGCTCGTCTTTATTTCGCGGTGAGCCATAAGGACCCTCTGGAAGTTGTTCAGGAATTAAAAAGTTACGTTGTGTTTCTACATTTGAAAAATCGGCATACGTTTCTTTTTCTTTATCATCCATCATAGGTCACCTACCTTTTAATCGGTAGTTTCTACGGAAAATCACCTTAACATACATCACATTAATTCATATAAAAAATCACGGAGCTCTGCTGCATCTTCCTCATTTAGCTGATAAGCATATTCTATGTATCCTGGTTCCTTTAAATCATCCTCACCAATAATGGCAAAGCGATTACTTTGTATATCCAAAACAAGATGCTTACCATAATAACGGTCGCTTTGAACAATGGCCAGGTCGAATCGCTGATTTTCCCCCACAAAGCTTACAAACCTTGTTTTTGTATCAACGGTATCATCATATAAAAAAAATCGTTCAGACATTATATCTCTCCTTATTTACCCAAATTTCATCCATACCTTATCATATCAGAAGAATTAAGTCCTGAAAAAACCTCAATCATAAATGGAACAAAATGAAAATAATTTTTTCAAAAAAAAGTCGAAAAACAGAAAAATATGTTAAAATGTTACTACGTATAGTTAATGTCAGAAGGGTTGAGTACATAATATGATAAGTGGGCTTTGTGAAAAACATTATAGGCGTTTAAGAAAATGGAGTAAACTATTTTTACATAAAAGCAAATTAAAGTTCTATCCACCTAAATTTGTACTTCGAGACCCGATTTTAGAAGGTGTCCATCAAGCGATGTTAAGCGGACATCAGGTTGCTGTAGTAGTCATGACTATTTCAAATCTTCGTGAATTTTCTCAACAATTGGAACCGGTACAATTAGAGGAATATAAAACAGATCTAAGAACAGGATTCAAAAGCATTGTTGAAGATTCCCCATACAACTCAGACTTACTTGTTGTTCACGATTATTACAGTGAAGGATTAACCATCTTCTTTAAAATAAATGATGATAAGCAAAGTGTTGTGTATATTGAGAATCTTATCCGAACACTAGTGCCAAGGTTAGAAAGATGGATGTTTACAAAGTATCCTTATTTTAACCAATCTTTTGAAATTGGTTATATGTTCATTGAAAGAGAGCACTCAACGATCCAGGATGCGCTATATACAGCACAACAACAAGCAGTGGCAATGGCTGAAAAGCGAATTCAGTCACGATATATAGAAACGTTATTAGAAATGCGTGATATTATTCAAAAACAGGATGTTAGTCTGTTAGCTCAACCAATCATAGACCTATCAACAAATCAAATTAAAGCATGGGAGTTTTTGACAAGGGGACCTAAAGATACTGCATTTGAGAGTCCTTTACAATTATTTTCATTAGCGAGGCAATCCAATTTAATTTATGATCTTGAACTTTTAGTCCTTGAGAAAGCATTTCATTTGATCAATTCAGTAGGTTGTATGGATGATGTATTTTTAAACTTCACTCCAATTACACTTGGGAATAAACGGTTTATTCCTGGACTAGAAAAACTGTTAACGAGGTACCCTGATATCGAGCCTAGAAGGATGATTTTTGAAGTAACTGAACGAGATTCAATTGAAGGCTTAAAATTTTTCCATGATAATATAAAACAATTACGTCAAAAGGGCTTTAGAATAGCTGTTGATGATACAGGAGCAGGATATTCGAGTTTATATACAATAAGTGAGCTTCTTCCGGACATTATAAAAATAGATCGATCTGTCATTCAAGATATTGACACGAGCAAGGTAAAGGAATCAATGCTAAAAGGACTTATTTTAATTGCAAGAGAAACAGGCTCCTTAGTAGTAGCTGAAGGTATCGAAAAGAAAGAAGAAGCAGAGGTTCTCAAAAGAAACCAGGTTGATTTAGCACAAGGATACTTTTATGCAAAGCCTGGACAATTACAGAAGGAACGTGTTGCTTTAGTATAGGAAGGTGATTACTTGTATTTTGTAGATCGAGAACAAATAGAAGCTAAACTGAAATTTCTAGAAGGACAGATAAAACTCTTTAATAACCAAACATCTTGGAATCAAGAAATAGAGAAGGCAGGACTAGAAAGAATTTGTCATATGTTCATTGAAACGGTCATAGATGTGGGAAATTCGATGATTGATGGATTCATTATGAGAGATCCTGGTAGTTACGAAGACATTATCGACATACTTTTAGATGAAAAAGTAGTTACTCAAGAACAGGCAAATGACTTAAAACAAGTCATCCTTCTTAGAAAACAACTTGTTCAGGATTATTTAGAAATTAACCATGAGGAGCTACAGCAGGTTGTTACTTCCCATAAAGCAGGAATTACTTCATTCCCAGCTCAAGTTCGAAGCTACATAGAAAATGAATTGGGCCCGGTCTCTGCATTTAAACCATTAGGATGACGAATACTTGTCATCCTCTTTGTTTTTATTACCAGTCTTTTAATAAAGGTTAAACAACCAGGGGAGGATTACTTTTGAAAAAATACAAAGGGTATTTAATCGACTTAGATGGAACGATGTATAAAGGAACTGAGCGAATTGAGGAAGCTAGTCATTTTGTTGACTATTTAGTTAAAAATGAGATTCCATATCTGTTTGTGACGAACAACTCTTCTCAAACACCTAAACAAGTTGCCAAGAAACTAAATGAATTTCAAATAAAAGCTTCAGAGGATCGGGTATTTACGACAAGTCAGGCAACAGCGAATTATATCGCACAAAAAAAGGAGCAGGCAACTGTTTATATGATAGGGGAAGCGGGCTTAAGGGAGGCTATCCAAACAAGTGGACTTCATTTAGTTGATGAAAATCCAGATTATGTTGTTGTGGGAATTGACCGAGACATATCTTATGAAAAATATGCAAAAGCCTGCATTGCAGTACGAAACGGTGCAGACTTCATTTCCACAAACGCAGATATCGCAATTCCTACTGAAAGAGGGTTATTACCTGGAAATGGTGCATTAACATCCGTCATAGCTGTATCAACTAATACAGCACCTATATTTATTGGTAAGCCGGAGAAAATTATTGTTGAACAAGCACTAGAGGTATTGGGAGTAGCAAAAGAAGATACATTAATGGTTGGAGATAATTACGATACAGATATAATGGCAGGCATGAATTGTGGAATTGATACTCTGCTTGTCCATACTGGTGTAACGACGAAGGAGCTACTAAAGCAATACAATAGTCAACCAACTTATACAGTAGATTCATTGAGTGACTACTTGAAAAATATAAATTGAAACGCAATGTAAAAAAGCTACTTTCAAAATGGAAGTAGCTTTTTAAAACCTTATTTATTCTACATCTCTGGCACGATGAGCAAGTCTGCTTGAAGCTGCTGCTGCAATTGCGCCAACAATGTCATCTAAGAATGTATGACATTTTCCACCCGATTTATCATTAAGATATTGAAGGATACCTGGCTTCATTTTGTCAATATATCCATAGTTAGTAAAGCCGATGGAGCCATATATGTTAACAATCGAAAATGCTAAAATCTCATCTACTCCATAAAGACTTTCATCAGTGCCGATAATAGATTGAAGAGGCTCCTCTAGTTGTCCTTTTTCAGCGAGAATATCAAACTGAATTCCTGTAAGAATAGCGTTTTGTACTTCTCTTTTTGTAAGGACACGATCTACATTATCCAAGCAATCGTCCATTTTGAGATCAGGATGATATTTTTCTTGTAGGAAGTATACAAGGTCTGCGATATCCTCCAGCTTTACGCCTCGTTTCACTAGCCAATCTCTTGCTGTTTTTTCAACAATGTCCATTTTCTCTTCACTTTTCATTCTTATCACCCAATTCTTTTTTTGTACGTTATGAAAGTAATGTCACAGAAGTTATTTTTAATATTAGATAAGTGCCAATACCTCTGTCTTTCCTTTTAAGGCTCGTCAGTAGACGAGACTTTTTGTGTATTTATTCATTGTATGAAATGAATCACTGATATATACGAATAAAAAACGTATCTTATCGTATTTTATGAATCAGTTCATTTCTAATCATTCCCTTGTTTTACTCTCTAATAACATGAATAAAGATAAAATTCTTTATAGAAGGGTGATTTCCTTCTAATAACTTATTTTCTTTTTAGTCTAATCATAAAGATAAGAATAAATGATTATGATTAGTATGGGGTTATTGCTGGGAGGATAAGGAAATGAAACAAACAATTTATGAAGAGTATGGGATAAAGGTAAGAGAAATAAGTAAATTAGGGAATTATGACTCGTTTAGCCTGCATAATAATCAATTTATTATTGTTCCTGTATCGCATATTGAAGAGGAAGAGCTATATGAATTGTATCAATTAAGTCAATATATGCTTGAAAAAGGGGAACCTCATTTAGCCACTATGGTCTTAACGAAACAAAATCACTTGTTTTTTGAGCAAGATTCAGTTAGATATGCTGTACTAAAATGTTCATCCTATACACAAAGCAGGTTTAACCTATTAGGAAGGGATTTAGCTCGTTTTCATTCAAAGGCAAGGGCTTATCCATATCAAGTATCGAAAACGCAGCGGATCGGTCAGTGGAAAATTCTTTGGGAAAAAAGACTGGATCAATTGGAGATGTTCTGGAGGGGGAAAGTTCAAAGTCAACCACTTTCTGCATTTGAAAAGTTGTTTGTTGAATCTTTTCCATATTATGTAGGATTATCAGAAAATGCTATTCAATATATAGTTGACACAGAATTGGATGAAGAACCACAGCCGATTGATTCAGGGACAATTTGTCACCAGCGGTTTCATGAATACACATGGAATCCTAGCATGTGTATAAAGTCTCCAACAGATTGGGTGTTTGATCATAGTAGTCGGGATTTAGCGGAATATATGAGGCAGTATTTCTTGGAAAAACCTGAAGAGCTTAGATCAGAGGGATTTAAATTCCTCGAAGAGTATGATCGTACCACTCCTCTTTCTCCCTTTTCCTGGAGACTAATATACAGCAGGCTGCTATTTCCAATTCATTATTTTGAGTGTGTAGAAGAATACTATTTATCACCAGAAGACCAACAACCGAGATTTGAAGACCGAATGAAAGTAATCTTAAAAAGATCAGGACAGTATGAAGAATTTTTAAAAGCTTACTCAAGTATGTTAACGATAAGAACAAGAAGGATTTCTGTCCCTGCAATTGATTGGCTTGCGATAAGGTAGGTTTGAACCAGCCCTGATTTTCCTAAAGGGTTCGGTTTTGAAGTACAAAATACGTATAAATATAGCTTTTCATATAGTAGTTAACACTAGAATTAAATTTAGCATGTAGTTCAGCAAAGGAAAATGCTTGGAGACATATATGCTCCAAGCATTTTTTATATCAAAATAAGCACCCATTTAAGCGATTGTCAAATCTACAAGAACCCTCAGGAAATAAGCGGAGAAATTCCTCTTAATGAGGGAAATAGCACAAAAAATAGATTAAATAGACGGAAAGATTCCGCCTATTTAATCAAAAAAGATGAAAATCGACCATTTTCCTTTGCTTAACCGGAAGAATTCCGCTAATATCCACCAACCGAGTTCCATTCTTCAGGATAACCGGAAAAACTCCGTTTATTAAACTATTGGTTACTCCCCTAGTAAGAAGTCATTGAAAATTATGGTAAAATATATATTGTCTTAAACTAACGTAAGAGGTGAGAAAATGAAAAGGCCTTACATATATGTAACAAGAAAATGCTCAGAAGAACAGCTGCAGCCACTTTACGAAATAGCTGATGTTGAAATGTGGGCTGAGGAAGAGAAGCCATGCCCTAGAGAGGTGTTGCTTGAAAAAGTAACAAATGCAGACGCTTTGTTAACAATGCTTTCTGATTCAATTGATCAGGAGTTACTAGACAAAGGAGCTCAGCTTAAAGTTGTAGCCAATTTAGCGGTTGGTTTTGATAATATTAATGTACAATATGCAAATGAAAAAGGGGTAGTTGTATGTAATACTCCTGATATCCTTACAGATACAACTGCTGATTTAACGTTTGGGTTATTACTTACATCAGCACGAAGATTAATAGAGGCAGCGGATTATGTCAAAGATAATCAATGGAAAAGCTGGGCTCCTCTTCTTTTAGCTGGTCACGATGTTCATCATAAAACGATCGGCATTGTTGGAATGGGGAAAATAGGACAAGCTGTTGCGAAGCGGGCAACTGGTTTTGACATGAAGATTCTTTATCATAATCGAACTAGAAATGAAGAAGCTGAAACAACATTAGGAGCAAAGTTTTGTCGTTTTGATGAGCTGTTAAATTCCTCTGATTTCGTTGTATGCCTTGCACCACTTACAAATGAAACAAAGAATCTATTTGATTTAGAGGCATTTAAGAAAATGAAAAATACAGGAATTTTTATTAATGCAAGTAGAGGTGCGGTTGTAAATGAAGGGGACCTTTATCATGCTTTAGTAAATAAAGAAATTGCGGCAGCAGGTCTTGATGTGTTTTTACATGAACCAATACAAGCTGATCATCCTTTAGTGGGATTGAACAATGTTGTGGCATTTCCACATATCGGCAGTGCTAGTCTTGAAACGAGATATTCAATGATGAATCTTTGTGCAATGAATATTAAAGCTGTTCTAAGCGGAGAAGAACCTAAAACAAAAGTAACGATTTGATGATGTTTGAAGTAAGGGTTAATTATGACCGTATTTTTCACTTGAAAACGTTTTTATTATAAAAACTGAAAATTCACCCTTGTAAAACAGTTCTTTACATTTTATAATGACAAGTATATTCATTGTGTCTTTTATGAGAGTACAATTGTACTTTATAGATAAACAAAAAGGAGTGGGATATTGTGGAGGCAATTCATGTTGGACTTTTAGGTCTTGGTACGGTTGGTAGTGGTGTTGTAAAGATTATAGAAGACCATCAAGATAAACTTATGCACCAAGTAGGCTGCCCTGTTAAGGTTAAAAAGGTTGTCGTAAAAACGTTAGAAAAAGAAAGACAAGTTCATATTGATAAAGAAATGCTTACAACAAACGTGGACGATGTGATTAAAAATCCTGACATAGATGTTGTTATTGAGGTAATGGGTGGGGTTGAAGAAACTCGTAAACACCTAATTGAAGCACTGAAGGCTAAAAAGCATGTTGTAACGGCGAACAAGGATTTAATGGCTGTGTACGGAACAGAATTGCTTTCGATTGCAACTGATAACGGCTGTGATCTATTTTATGAGGCAAGTGTAGCTGGTGGTATTCCAATTCTACGTACACTAGCTGAGGGCTTAGCTTCAGATCGTATTACGAAGATGATGGGAATCGTTAACGGTACAACAAACTTTATCTTAACAAAAATGACAAAGCAAGGTAGTGCCTATGATGAGGTACTAAAAGAAGCACAAGACTTAGGCTTTGCAGAAGCAGATCCAACTTCAGATGTAGAAGGATTGGATGCAGCAAGAAAAATGGCAATCCTTGCAAGACTGGGATTCTCAATGCATGTTGATTTAGATGATGTAAATACAAAAGGTATTTCTAGTGTATCTGATGATGACATCAGCTACAGCAAGCGACTAGGTTATACAATGAAGCTAATTGGTATTGCAGAACGTGAAAATGGAAAGATTGAAGTGTCTGTTGAGCCAACATTATTACCAGAAACACATCCACTTGCAGCAGTAAACGATGAGTACAACGCAGTTTATGTATATGGTGAAGCTGTTGGTGAGACAATGTTCTACGGTCCTGGTGCCGGAAGTCTTCCTACGGCAACATCAGTAGTTTCCGATTTAGTCGGAGTCATGAAAAATATGAGATTGAATGTGAATGGCCGCAGTGCTGTTGACCCTCAATTTGATAAACAATTAAAAAGTCCAGAGCATATTTACGCTCAGCACTTCTTAAGAATTAGCGCGAAAGATCAGGTTGGAGCATTCTCAAATATTACATCTCTTTTCTCTGAAAGAGGAGTGAGCTTTGAAAAAATCCTTCAATTACCTATTAAAAATAGTAACCTAGCAGAAATCGTCATTGTCACACATAAAGCAGCTCAAAGTGATTTTGAAGATATTTTACAGCAATTAAATGACTTGGAAGTAGTCGAAGAAGTTAAAAGCACGTATCGTGTAGAAGGGAACGGATCAATATGATGTGGAAAGGCCTTATCCAAGAATTTGCAGAATTTTTACCTGTAACTGAAAATACACCAAAACTTACTTTACAGGAGGGGAATACTCCTCTTATTCATCTACCTAAGCTATCTGAAAAGCTAGGTGTTGAGCTTTACGTAAAAACAGAGGGAACAAATCCAACTGGTTCTTTTAAAGATCGTGGTATGGTTATGGCTGTTGCTAAGGCTAAGGAAGAAGGCAGTGACACTGTTATCTGTGCTTCTACCGGTAATACATCTGCTGCTGCAGCTGCGTACGCAGCAAGAGCAAATATGAAGTGTATTGTTCTTATTCCTGATGGGAAAATTGCTTTTGGTAAATTAGCACAAGCAGTTATGTATGGAGCGGATATTTATGCTATTCAAGGAAATTTTGACCATGCATTAACAATGGTTCGAAACATTAGTGAAAAATTACCGATAACATTAGTTAACTCTGTTAATCCATATCGTATCGAAGGACAAAAAACAGCTGCATTCGAAGTGTGTGAGCAGCTAGGCAGTGCGCCGGACTATTTAGCAATCCCTGTCGGAAACGCTGGAAACATTACTGCATATTGGAAAGGCTTCAAAGAGTATAACGAAAAGAAACAAACAGGCCTTCCAAAAATTCACGGATTCCAGGCAGAAGGAGCAGCCGCAATTGTTCGTGGTGAGCCAATTGCAAATCCGGAAACTGTTGCTACGGCTATTCGTATCGGTAACCCGGCAAGCTGGGAAACGGCGGTTAAAGCGAAAGAAGAGTCAGAAGGACGTATTGATTCTGTGACAGATGAAGAGATTTTAGAAGCCTATCAACTAATTGCACGTGAAGAAGGTGTTTTTGCGGAACCTGGTTCTTGTGCATCTATCGCAGGTTTAATTAAACATCGTAAATTAGGCTTAATTGCAGAAGGCAGTAAAGTTGTTGCTGTACTAACTGGAAACGGATTAAAAGATCCAAACACAGCTATTGATGTTTCTGAAATTAAACCGATTGTTCTTCCAAATGACGAAGAGACATTCCTACAGCAATTAAGTGGAGTTACAGTACAATGATTGAAGGAGACATGTTAAAAATTACAGTTCCGGGAAGTACAGCTAATTTAGGTCCTGGATTTGATTCGGTTGGTTTAGCGTTAGGTAAATACTTAACGCTTGAGGTAAAAAAAGCAGAAGAGCGTATTTTCTTACCGATGACAGACCATGTAAGAGATATCCCTACAAATGATCAAAACTTAATTGCCAAAGTGGCGATTAAGGTAGCAGAAAAATATAATCAAACATTACCAGCATGTGAAGTAAAGGTTTGGAGTGACATTCCAATGGCAAGAGGAATTGGAAGCAGTGCTGCTGCCATAATTGCTGGTATTGAGCTTTCAAATCAGCTTTGTGATCTTCAATTAACAGATGAAGAAAAATTACGGATTGCAAGCCTTGAAGAAGGACACCCAGATAATGTTGGAGCTTCTCTGTATGGTGGCCTTGTCGTTGGGCTTCATCAAGAAGACAAAACAGAACTGGTTTGCGTTAAAGAAGTGAATGTTGACGCAGTAGTCGTTGTACCAAAATATGAGGTATTTACAAGCGATGCTAGAAATGTATTACCTCAAGAGTTGGCTTATAAAACAGCAGTTGAAGCAAGTGCAATCAGTAATATGCTTATTGCAGGACTTCTTACGAATGATTGGCATTTAGTAGGTAATATGATGAGCAAGGATCTTTTTCATCAGCCATATAGAGGGAAATTAATTCCTGAAATTCAAGCTGTTCAAGAAAAGGTCGAAGCACTTGGAGCCTATGGCTCAGCATTAAGTGGTGCAGGCCCTACTGTTATTTGCTTTATTGAAAAAGGCAAAGGAAATGAATTGGCAGAAAAGCTTTCTCATGATTTTAAAAATTGTGATGTAGAGTGCCTAGATATTGATCTAGTTGGCTGTAGAGTAGAGCAGGTACAGGAAATAAAGAGTATATAAAAAACTCGCCAATTGGCGAGTTTTTTATATACAAGAGTGGGATGGAATAAAAAAGACTGACACCTATATGTCAGTCTTTTTGTATTAGAATACTTGTTCTACTTCTACAACACCTGGTACTTCTTCTAATAACGCACGCTCTATACCAGCTTTTAAAGTGATTGTTGAGCTTGGGCAGCTTCCACAAGCACCTAAAAGGCGAAGTTTAACAATACCATCTTCTATATCTACTAATTCACAATCTCCTCCATCACGAAGCAAGAATGGACGAAGTTTATCTAATACTTCTTGTACTTGTTCAAGCATAGCTGTTTCAGTTGTCATTATAATCGACTCCTTTCCTTATCTATATTATATTTGAAATGAAGAAAAAAATCTAATCGTAAGATTGAATTTTCTAAGGCTTAATAAACCCAATATTACCATATAATCTTTCTAAAGGTAAGGGAAAGGAACCTGTTTTCATTAGTAAGTATACCCAAATGCTGTCATGAAAATAGCTCTAATCTCAAAGAATTCTAGCTAGCCTCAAGATGTTTAACAGTTCTTATATAATGTTAAGGATGGAAAGATGATAATATATCGACTACAATGGAGAAAAAGACGGTAGGTGAAGGAAAATGAAGCCTGTTGAAATTAGTGTATATGGTGCAGAGGTTCTTTGTCCAAGCTGTGTGAATTTACCATCAGCTAAAGAAACGTATGAGTGGTTAGAAGCTGCATTAAGTCGAAAATATAAAGATCAACTGTTTAAAATCGTATATATTGATATTGATCAGCCACAAGAAGAGCCTGATAAGCAGGAGTTTGCCCAAAAGATTCTTAATGATGAGTACTTTTATCCACTTGTTGTCATCGAGGGCAAGGTGGTAGGTGAGGGAAGTCCCCGTCTAAAGGTAATTTGTGAAGAAATGGAAGAGCATGGATATGTAAGTAACTAAATAAAAACACTCAAGTCCATTGACTTGAGTGTTTTTTATCGTTTAGCGTATAATTTTGGATAACGCTTCGACATCCAGCTCCAGCACCTAGCCCCTCGAGGTCATAAGCCAATTTAGAATATAAGGCAAAGTACGCCTTCTATTCTAAATCGTCTTATGCTGGTCGGGGCTGAACGAGGCGCTTCCGCTTTTGTTATTAACCATTATGATATTTATACATCCAAAGAACACCGGACTTTAATAGTCGTGGTACACGGCCCATTAAAGGTCTGTCATTAACAAGTCCAAAGCCTTGCTTTTTCCCTAAAGAACCTAGTACACCTTTCAATTTAAAAGGTGGGAATGATTCTGGAAGAGGTTCGTTGTTCCACTTCTTTAATAGTACTTGGACAATTTGTTCAGCTTGCGCTTCTGCCAGCTGAGCACTAGGGGCATGTGGAAGACTTGCGCAGTCTCCAACAACAAACACATCTTCGTGACTTGGAATAAAATGTTGAACAGTTAATACAACTCTTCCTTGATTATCCTTTTCAACCGGAAGATCTCTAACCACTTTATTTGGCTGAATTCCAGCTGTCCATACGATAGCATCACACTCAAAAGGTTGATCATGATTATAGACAATGTTTGGTTCTACCTTCGTTATATTAGCTTCACTAATAATTTCAACACCATGCTCTGTGAACCATTTTTCAACATAACTACTTAAACGTTCAGGAAAGCTTGATAGGATATGCTTACTGCGATCAAACAATTTAATGTTAAGGTCTTTACGACTTTCACGAAGTTCGCTGGCAAGCTCAACACCACTTAAACCTGCACCAACAATCCCTACAGTTGCATCTGCTTTTAAATTATTGAGCACTTGGTAGGTTTCGCGTGACTGGTCAATACTTTGAATGCTATAAGTGAATTCATCTGCTCCTGGTACGTTATGATATTTATCTACACAACCTAAACCAATGATTAAGTCATCAAATTGAACAGGCTCGTGATCATTTAATAGTACTTGTTTGTTTTCAAGATCAACAGACGTTACTTCTCCAAAAATGGAATGAAGTCTAGGATGCTCCGGAAAAGAGACCCTTATATGATGATCTGAAATAGTACCTGCCGCAAGTGCATAGTATTCTGTTTTTAAACAATGATAAGGATTTTTATCAATAAGAGTAATTTGAACATCTTCAGGCAATTGATTTGGAAGTAAACGAAGCAGTACGCGCATACCGCCATATCCTCCGCCAAGTATGACTAGGTTCTTCATTTTTGATACTCCTTTTTCCCCACGTTTTTAATAAACTATAATTGCAAGGCCAAGAATAATACACACAATATGTTCTATTCTTTTGACCAAATAAAAATGAATAATTAGGAAATAAATTTTAAAAAGGAAACGTTTAGTTAAGGCTAGTCCTATCTTTATAAATGAAATATTAAAAGTATAACGACTGAATCATTTTACAACAATATTACTCCAAAAAAACGTTTTCTTTTTATTTTAAAAATTTTTTCCTTTATGGTACAACACAATTATGAATTATTTGTTTAGTGTTTACAATCCTATTTCGTTTTTTTAACTAAAAAAATGACAAAAAAGCATCACATAAATGTTATATATAGTATTTATTGCTAGATACCATAGAGTATAATAAAATTTGACGTTTATTTGTAATCCTATTAGGATTAAGCAGTAGAGAGGTGTTAAGATGAAGCCAATTATTGAATTTTGTATAAGTAATTTAGCACAAGGGGCTCAGGCAGCGTTAGAAAAGCTGGAAAAAGACCCTAATTTAGATATTATTGAATACGGATGTTTAAGCTATTGTGGCAAATGTGGACATTCGTTATATGCTTTAGTAAATGGAGAAGTAGTAACTGGAGATGACCCAGATGAGTTAGTTGAAAATATATATACGTTTTTAGAGGAAAATCCTATGTTTTAAAACTTGTCGAAAAGTGCGATTAAAAGGCCATGAAGGAGTTTGACATAGCGAATGATTACCTGAAAAAGCTGACCGAAAAATGGTCAGCTTTTTAAAGTCTTTTTATTAACTTGATTTTACTTCACGCATTTCTGCCCAACGATCTTTAGCCATTTGCACAATACCTTTTTCAAGAGTGTCCGTTTGTTTTTCTATTACCTTTGAAAAATACTGTGTTGCTTGGCTAACTAGATCTAATCTTCTGCTTAAGTCTCCGATCAGATAAAGAAGCTTAATTTCTGAAAGCTGGGTTCCTGAATAGTCATCAACCATATAAGAGTTAACATATTCTTCAAGAGCTAGCCTTAAAAAGCGTTGTTCTTCCTCGTGGTTAATTTTCTCAGTACGAAATAACCACGATAATCTTAAATAAAGACCAGCTAGTGCAACATGATTTTCTTTTTTTATACTAGAGCAGTAAATGGCTAACTTGTAAGATTCTATCGCTGTATCAACGGTACGCTCAAAACAATAATTTCTTCCACTCCAATTGTCACAAATTTTTTGTTGAATCATTTCTTTTGCATTTGGAGGAAAATAAGTCGAGCATTCCTCAGAGGAAGAAAAGCCGCAGTTTGGACAAACAGAAACATAATATAAAAGCGGATTGATTTCTGTTGAAGTGTAATATGAACAAAAGTCTGTATCGTGCCGGTGTGAACGAATAAATCTGGAAAGTACTTTTTTCGTCGTATAATTGGTTTTACACATTAAGCAATTAACTTTACGATCATACAAATGATGTAGTTCATTATTCACAAAGAATCACTCCTTTATCTCGTCAAGAGTGGACATGTAGTACTAATTTAACTAAATTATATCAGAAAACTATGTAAAAAGGACTATTTATTATTAAAATTATGGGATTTTTTAGGGATACCCTCTAATATTTTTTTGAAAGTAAGCTTAGATTTTAAGAAGCAGTTAAAAATAAAAGCTCCCTGACTAACAGGAAGCTTTTATTTCTATAAAACGGGGGATAATTATATTGTTTTCAGATTTCCAACATTTTATACTAATAAAAATGAAGATATTTGGAGGATAACAATGAACTCATTTCAATTTACGAAAATGCACGGATTAGGAAACAACTATATATATGTTAATACTTTTGAGGAAAAACTTGAAGAAGGCCAATTATCAGACATTGCCAGACAGGTCTCAAATGTATATACAGGGATTGGCTCTGATGGTCTTATCTTAATTTGTCCTTCAGATAAAGCGGAAGTTAAAATGAGAATCTTTAATAATGATGGCTCAGAAGGAAAGAATTGCGGAAATGGATTAAGATGTGTTGCTAAGTACGCCTTTGAGCATAATTTAGTAAAAGAGAAAACATTTAAAATTGAAACATTGTCAGGTCTTGTTGAAGCAACTATTCATGTTGAGGAAAACCGAGTAAACCTCGTAACAGTTGATATGGGATCACCGCGTTTATCTAAAGCAGAGATACCAATGGAAGGTGAGGGTTCTGAACAAACCATATCAGAATCAATCGAATTCTCAGGGCAACAATATGATGTAACAGCTGTTTCAATGGGGAATCCTCATATTATTTTCTATGTGGATGATATAACTCAAGCACCTGTTACATCACTTGGTCCTATCGTTGAAAAAGATCCTCGTTTTCCTGAAGGAGTAAATGTAGAGTTTGTAGAGGTTGTTTCCAAAAATGAATTGCATTTTCGAGTCTGGGAGAGAGGGTCTGGTGTTACACAGGCATGTGGTACAGGAGCTTGTGCAGCAGTTGTGTCTTCCGTGTTAAACAAACATACAAATCAAGGAGAAGAAACTGTTGTGCACCTCGCTGGAGGAGATCTTATGATTAATTGGACAAATGAAGGAAATGTTTTAATGACAGGTCCTGCAGAAGTCATATGTACTGGAACCTTTTATATTAAATAATCTATCGTTTCAATTATTTGAGTGAACACATACAATAGTTGTATACTAGTAGTATGATCCTTTCACATAAAGCAAGGAGGTATTCAGATGAGTGAAATTGTCAAAATTACAGAAGCTGCTGCTTATCAGATAAAAGATATGATGAAAGAACATGAAGAGGAAAATGCGTATCTTCGTGTTGGTGTTAAAGGTGGAGGCTGCAGTGGTCTTTCATATGGAATGGGATTTGAGCATGAAATAACGGAAGAAGATCAAGTTCTTGAACAACATGATATGACAATTCTTATTAAAAAAGAAGATGCAGCCATTTTAAATGGAACGATTATAGATTACAAGCAATCCATGATGGGTGGGGGCTTTACGATAGATAACCCAAATGCCATAGCCAGTTGTGGATGCGGATCATCGTTTAGAACAGCTACAAACACTGGAACGCCTGAAAATTGCTAGACTTTCACGGATGATAGAAAAAGGCTGTTTACTTTTGTGGTAAACAGCTTTTTATATTAATTAGCTATGTTAAACAATAATGTTGATTTTTAATATAAACGAGGGGACTTCAGTATTAAGGAGTTCCCTTGTTAGTTCAATAATTTCTTTACATCGTTTGAAATGTAGTTTTTTAAGAATACCAGTTCATCTTTCTCAAAACTATAAGTATCTTTATCATTTGAATAACATTTAACCACTTTTTCAACGGTGTTTTTTATCTCTTTGGGAAGTGTAGATAACCCCCAGTTACCAGCTTCTTGCTTTGAAGAAATAACACCTTCTTTTAGGTACCAATAAACTCTAATCAAATTTAGCGTACAGTAAATTGGGTCTTCTTCGATATTTTCTAAACAATCCGTGAAATCACCCATTATTGATGATAGATAATCTGAGGATGGAACTAAAGGAAAAACTTCATCAATAGATTTACCATATACACAAACCCCTCTTTTATTAGTGATGGTAATATGAGCTGCTAAATCTGCATCGGTATTAACATCACCATTCAAAAATTTGTCTGTTCCACTTAATAAATCATTTGCATATCGTTCTCTCCAAAATTCACTATAATGAAAATCAAATGGGCAAGGATGCTGCCAGACCTTTAATTGTTCAGTATTCAGGAAACTAATTTCAACAGGAAATGGGGAACTAGAATGCATTAATAAGAGCTTTGCTAATTTCCTTTTAGTTTCAACTGTCATCGACTTGTTTGTAACGACCAATACATCAATATCACTACTGTTCGGATTAAATCCTCCCATTGCTAAGGAACCGTGGATATAGATACCAATTAAATCATCTTTGATTATTTCTGAAATCCCTTTTTGCAGGTTGAAAATAAAATCATTTGTATCGAATGAACTTGATTTCAAATTATAAACCATCTATTACTACCCCTTTTTTTCCTATCTCACCTTCGGTACATCGTTTGATTTTCATAATGAAAATTGTGATAAACGCAATTTATCATAGGTGACATCAATTGAAAACAGGCTACTTTCAACAATCATCTTACTAACAGTTGTGTCGTCATTTCGATGTTTGATTTGGTCGAGAAATTGAAACCAACTCAAATAATGGTCGAGGTATTTTGTAGCCACACCATTAAATCGATTTAACCAGCCTTTTAAACGACTGTGATAACTATTTACATTTTGAATATGATAAACACCACGGACCCGTTCCTTACCATCTGATTTAAATCTATAATGTTCAAGTCCTTTTTCTTTTGCGTAGGTCATAAATGCCCGCCAAGCATCAGTACAAAGAACATTGGAAGAGGAAAGTTTAGACCCAATAGCTTCTTCCAAACGAGTTTTTATAATCCGACCCTGACCAACTACTTTCGAGTATGTTACCTTCTGACGGTCTCTTGCAACAAGAACACAGACTTGTTCTTTGCTGATACCCCGTTGAGAAGACGAACCTCCACGTTTTCGAGCTTTTCGTCCTTCCACTTTACGTTTCCCTTTTTCCGAGTAGAGAAAATAAGTCTCGTCCATTTCCACAATACCTTCGAATTGGTCAAAATCCATCTTTTTAATGGCTGAAAGGAGCTTATGCCTCCAATAAAATAAAGTTACATAATGAACTTCTAAAAGCTCTGACGATTTACGCAGTGAATAGCCTTCTATCATACACTGAACGAACTCCAACCATTTGTGAGGAAGATGAGTACGATGAAGAGGCGTATTCGTCACATCAGTAAAAGTCTTTCCACAATCTTTGCAGCGGTATCGTTGTCGTTCCAATGTACGGCTACCCATTTTCACATTATACTTACCGAAACGAACGGAGTTATTGGAATGGCAATGAGAACAAGTAAATCCATCTTTATGCTTCCGCTCTGAAACCTCTTTAAAAACAGGTTCACTTGCGGAATAGGAAGCCAAAGATTTAGTAAAGAACTCTTTTAGTCGGTATTGGTCTCCCGTACTCAACTTTCTAATTTCTTCGATAATGTCCTTCAATGCCATCCTTGCCAACTCCATATCGTTTAATTTTACAAATTCATTATAGAACAAGGGTTCGTTATAATCAAATATCAACAGAGTTATTTAACATAGCTTATTAATTAAATAAACTCGTGCTGTGTAATGGTTGGACACGTGCTTTTGGATCCATATATGCCTTAGCATTGTTTACTGCTGTCGGAGCCTCGCCAAATCCACTTGCAATTAGTTTTACCTTGCCATCATAGGTGCAGATATCTCCAGCTGCATAAATTCCTTCAATGTTCGTTTCCATTTTTGAGTTAACAACAATTGAATTTTTCTCAATTGTTAAACCCCAATCTTTAATTGGTCCAAGTGAGGATACAAATCCATAATTAACGATAAGATCGTCAATTTCTAAAACTTCTTTTCGATCACCTTTCACTTCTTCTAATACTACTTGAGAAATAGCCTGTTCCCCATTTAGCTCGACTGGAACAAATGGTGTTAAAACCTGTACCTTCGATTTCATCAATAATTCAACACTATGTTCATGTGCTCTGAATTTATCTCTTCTATGTATTAAACTTACACTTTTTGCAACAGGTTCGAGCATTAATGCCCAGTCAACGGCAGAGTCTCCACCACCAAGAATAGCTACGTTTCTTTCGGCAAATTTATTTAAATCATCAACGAAATAATGTAAATTTTGATTCTCATATTTCTCGCTTTCCTCAAGCTCAAGTTTGCGAGGCTTAAAAGCACCATTACCTGCTGTAATGATGATTGTTTTTGTATAATGAACTTCATTATTAGTGGTTAACATGAATACTCCGTCAGCTTGTTTCTCAACGTGTTCAACAGCTTGATCTAAAACAACTGTTTGCTCAAACTGACCCATTTGCTCCTTCAAATTGTCTACAAGCTCTTGAGCTCTTATTTTTGGAAAGCCTGCAACGTCATAGATGTATTTTTCAGGATATAATGTAGAAAGCTGGCCACCTAATTGTGGAAGGCTCTCAATAATTTTTACACTTGCCTGTCTCATTCCACCATAGAATGCAGTGAATAATCCAACAGGACCTCCACCGATAATGGTAATATCATAAACTTTAGTATCTTCTTTCATATCTCATCCTCCTTTTACTACATTTAATTGTGTACCAATTCATAAATTTTCACTTGAAATGAATGACAATCCATAAGACAAAATTCTTCTTTTTTCACATTTTGAAAACACTTTCGATAAAAGTAGTACCTAAAATCCATGTATTATAAATTATACGAAGAAAAAAACATAGTCTTTTGTTAGAAAAAATAACTTGAAAAAATATTGTTGAATGGATAATATGATTTATAGGTGTATTTATATATATTATACGTAGCAGATACCAAGGTATGCATTAGTAAGTGAATGTTTTCACAAAGTTTTATCTCTTAAATAAAAATAAAATTGTGGTTTTAAGTCGAATATAGTAATAGACATTATTCGATCCTTTACAACAATTTTAAAAAGAAAAGGTGGATGTATTTCGGTGAAAAAACCAAGAGTCGTTATATTAGGTGCAGGTTATGGTGGGTTAATTACAGTTACACGTTTACAAAAATTAATTAGTGTTGATGAAGCAGATATCACATTAGTGAACAAAAATGATTATCACTATGAAACAACATGGTTACATGAGGCTTCAGCTGGTACTTTACACCATGACCGTGCTCGTTACCAAATCAAAGACATTATCGATACAAATCGTGTGAAATTTGTTCAAGATACTGTTGTATCAATCGATAAAGAATCGAAGAAAATCGTTTTAGAAAATGGTGAAGTTGAATATGATTATTTAGTTATTTCATTAGGTGCTCACCCTGAAACATTTGGCATTCAAGGTTTAAAAGAGTATGCATTCGGAATCACAAGCATTGACTCTGCTAGACAATTACGTGAGCATATTGAATATCAATTTGCTACATATAACATGGAAGCAGAAAAGAAAGATGAGCGTTTAACAATTGTTGTCGGTGGAGCTGGCTTCACTGGAATTGAATTCTTAGGAGAGCTTGGAAACAGAATCCCAGAGCTTTGTAAAGAATATGATGTTGACTTTAAAAAAGTACGTATTATCTGTGTGGAAGCAGCACCAACAGCATTACCAGGATTTGATCCTGAGTTAGTTGAGTATGCTACAAATCACTTACAGAAAAAAGGCGTAGAATTCATGATCGGTACAGCAATTAAAGAATGTATCGAAGAAGGAATCATCGTTGCAAAAGGTGAAGAGTTAGAAACAATTAAAGCTGGAACGGTTGTTTGGGCAGCTGGTGTTCGTGGTAACAGTGTTGTGGAAGAAGCGGGATTTGAAAATATGCGTGGCCGTGTAAAAGTTGATCCACAACTACGTGCACCGGGACATGATGATGTATTCATTATTGGAGATTGTTCATTAATCATTAATGAAGAAATTAATCGTCCATATCCTCCAACAGCGCAAATCGCTATGCAACAAGGTGAAACTTGTGCGAAAAACCTTGCATCAGCCATTCGTGGTCGTGGAGAAATGGCATCTTTCACTCCGGACATTAAAGGATCTGTTGCATCATTAGGTGAAGACGATGCAGTTGGTGTTGTATTTGGTAAAAAATTAGTAGGTACTAAAGCTTCATTTATGAAGAAAATGATTGATAACCGTGCTTTATACATGGTTGGCGGTCCTTCATTAGTATTGAAAAAAGGAAAATTTAACATTTTATAATAGTTGTGAAAAAGAGACGAAGGCATATGCCTTTGTCTCTTTTTTATTTCTCTATGTGTTAAAATAATAAAAAAGGGGGGCTCTATATTGACTCAATCCAAAAGGGGAAATGTATGGTTAGCAGTATCTGGAATTGTGGCTAATCATGAAGGAGAATGGCTTGTTGTTAAAAAGAAATATGGTGGACTCAAGGGGAAATGGTCTTTTCCGGCTGGATTTGTTAATGAAGGAGAAACCATTGATGAGGCTGTATTAAGGGAAATTAAAGAAGAAACAGGCATTTCTGCAAGTATAGCTGGAGTTGTTGGAATTCGTTCAGGGGTAATAAAAGAAGTGATTAGTGATAACATGGTCATTTTTTCATTATTGGCAAATTCAAATGAAATACAGGTTCAAGAAGAGGAATTAGATGAAGTAGCTTTTATACATCCTAAAAAGTTAGTAGAGGACAAAAATTCATCACTCTTAATTACAAAACTAGCGTCTGACGTCATTGAATCAAAGTTAAATAAATATGATCAATTTAATCCTGGGGATCATTTTGGATATACTACATATACTATGTTTTTATAATATTCACAATACTATGATAAAGAGAGGATTTTAAAGAAAAGCTTAAATGTATTCGCTTACACAAACCTTTTTGTGAGATTTTCTCCCTTTATAATTGTCAGAATAATTGGTATATTATTAAAAACCACTACTATCCTAAAGGGGAGACAGAAATGAACACAACAAAGGTTGAAACAAAGGAATGCCCATATTGTTCTGGGAAAGGGTATTTTCAACTAATACTAGGTGGCTCTGAAACATGTAATAACTGTGATGGCACTGGGAAGAAGTCATAAAACGTTCACTGACAAAGCATTGACTGTCTATCGTTAGTTCAGTACACTTAATAGTGGTGTAATGGAGGTGATAGGCATGTTGAGCTTACCGGTTTTATTAATATCCATGTTATTATTTTTAGTATTATTTTTTGGTATTGGGTTTTTATTGAATATGCTTTTACGCATGTCTTGGATTATGGCTATTGTGTATCCAATTGTATGCATTTTCATAGTTGATAACGTCAAATTTATAGAGTATTTTAGAAGCCCTAGTGATTCGTTTTCACAATTAGGGGATAAAATGATGTCATTAGCTTTAGCAGATTTATTAATTTTATCCTGCGGACTGATCGGTGCGATTCTCTCAGGGGTTATTATTAAAATGCTTCGTAAAAGCGGATATCAGATGTTTTAATATATTTTCTACCAAAAAGTCTGACAACGGAATGTCAGGCTTTTTTCGCTTTTAGAAATCAATAAAAAACAGATATGGTAAAATTTACTTTTCTCCATTTTGAATACTTTTCTCACAATCTGGGAACGAATAGATTTGTGAGAGGAGTGTTTAAGAAACATATGATCAGTATAAAGAGAGTTAGTAGAAGACTAATCATGACATTATTATTTCTGGGAGCATTAACAACAACATATAGCGCAATTTCAGGTGTTGAGGCTAAAGATCTCTCCAATTGGTATTATAATCATAATGAGGATTTTAATGAAAAACTAGTTCATACACACACTGAAGCTGAAGAAAATGAAACTTTCCGTTTTTTAGGACTTACTTTTAAAGCCATGAACAGTGAACCATCGATTAGAACACAAGTGTCTTCGAGTGTTGAAGCAATTAATCAAGAAGTTTCACTGGAAGAAGCAATTGACTGGTCTCAATATCCGACAAGAAAAGTGGTAGCAACTGGTTATACGGCAGGTGTTGAGTCTACTGGTAAACATCCCGATCATCCTAGCTATGGGATTACCTATTCAGGGGTAAAAGTAAAAAGAGATCTATATTCGACAGTTGCTGCAGATTTAGATGTTTTCCCAATTGGTACCATACTTTTTATCCCAGGCTACGGATATGGAGTGGTAGCGGACAAGGGTGGAGCCATTAAAGGAAACAAATTAGATTTATATTATGAAACCGTAAAAGAGGTTTATAATAATTGGGGTAAAAAGCAAATAGAAGTATACGTTGTTCAAATGGGTGATGGAACATTAACGGAAGAACAATTAAAAAACTTAAATGAAGATGAATCAATGCAAGTGTTTAGGCAAAAATATATAAAAAATAAGACAAAAAGCTAATGAAAAGAGCATTAGCTTTTTGTCTTTTAATTAGGACGGGGATAAATATCAGGATGCAACAAATAGGCGAGCTTTTGTAAACCAAGGAGAAGCCGTGGAGAGGGACGGCAAAACAATGATTCCTCTAATAAATGGAGTTGGTTATTTTGAACGGCTCGAAGGGTTTGTGCCCTTTCCCTTTTTAGTACATGTGTCAATTTCATTCTAGATTGCTTAACTCCGACCCAGCATAAACAAAAATATTCTGGGTTTCGATTCAGAACATCTTCCCATGTTGTCTGCACGCTAGCTAATTCAACATCTTCAAAAATGTTTCTTGCTCCTGCTAATCTGCTTAGCTCAGTTAACCAGTTGATTTGACCAGGAGAAAAAATTGGGTTCGGCCACCATTCAAAAAAAATGGAAGGTGGGTTCTGTATCCCATCAGAAATTTCCTTATATGATTGAAGAGTAGCTTGAAAGTCTTTAATAACACCTTCAGCTTCCTTTTGCTTTCCGGTTAATTTACTTAATGTGTGAAGATCATCGCAAATGTCTTGAAATGACTGAGGATTAAAAACAATATGTGGAATTTTCCTCTTTTCCAATTCTTCAATGTTTTTTTCCATTCCAGGTACACTAAGAGAAGCTAGCACCAAGTCAGGAAGATAAGATTCCAACATATCCATATTAATGGAAAGGTCTGGGCCTAAACGTGGAAGATGTGATAAATCCAGCGGCCAATCAGAGAAATCATCCAGGGCGACTAATTGCTCCTTTAAACCAAGATAAACTGCAAGCTCCGTATTGCTGGGACAGATGGATATAAGCCTCATTTAAAGCCTCCTTACAAAACAAAAAGGTAGTGTAACAATAGTGCAAGAAGAATACCGGTTAATCCTCCAAAAAACACTTCAATCGGCTGATGTCCAAGTAGCTCCTTCAACTTTTTTTGTTTATCTTGTTCAGCTTTTTTAGGCCATACTTTGGCTTCCTCAACAAAGCGGTTAAAGTCAAGAACAAGCTGATTAAGAACGGTTGCTTGTTCACCGGCATGACGTCTTACTCCTGTTGCATCAAACATCGTGATGATCGCAAAGATAGCAGAAATAGCAAAAATGGATGAACCAAGTCCGTGATCAAGAGCAACTCCTGTTGAAAGTGCAGTTACAGCTGCCGAATGAGAGCTTGGCATACCGCCGGTACTTGTAATTAGTGACCAATCCAGCCTCTTTGAAACAAAGAAATAAATCGGTACCTTAATAAACTGTGCAAAGAAAATGGCTGCCAGTGCAGCGAGTAAAGGAAAGTTGTACAATAATTCCAAGATTAAGCTCCTTTCGTTTTTAGGGCAATTATGTATTATAAAACTCCTAATATAAAGAAAATTGTTAAAAAGATTTTCTTCATTATAGCATATACATTGTCAGAATAAGGTGAAGTTCGTTAGTTGGATTTGTCTTATTACACTTTTTTAAATATGTACTATACAATAGATATACATACATAATGGAGGTGCTATGAATGTTTAAAGTTATACATGCAGCAAATACAATTGAACTTAACGATAACGATACATTAGTTATTGGGCTATATCAAAAAACGAGCAAACTCACTGGATATGCCAAAGAACTTGACGAGAAATTAAATGGTCAAATAACAGAGTTAATGAAAGACGGAGATCTCTCAACAAAATATAAATCCGTTACTAAACTACATACCCTTGGAAAACTTGCTGTAAAACGTATCTTCTTTGTTGGCTTAGGGAAAGAAGCAGACATTACATTTTTTCGAGTGAAAAGAGCTTTTGGAGAATTATTTCAGACGATTCAACAAGCAAAGCTCCAACATATAAGTGTAGCGATTGACACGTTTTCAAATGAAAGAATGAACGACGTTGAAGCAGCACATGCTCTTGCAGAAGCTTTTTCCTTATCAACTTATAAGATTTTAGATTATAAACAAAAGTCAAATGAACCTGAAAAAAATATTGAAACTATCTCAGTATTAACTGAAAGTGAAGAAAGCCTTGAAATTAAATCTGCACTTGAAGTTGGTTATGCTTTTGGTGAGGGAACAAATAGTGCAAGAACGCTAACTAATATGCCGCCAAATCTTCTAACAGCTACAGAGCTTGCTTCTTATTCAATTGAATTAGCAAAAAGATATCAATTTGAATACGAAGTTTTGGAAAAAGAGGATATGGAACGACTTGGGATGGGAGCTCTCCTAGCAGTTAATAAAGGTTCAGAAGAGCCACCTAAAATGATTGTCTTAAAATATCAGGGAAAAGAAGAGTGGACAGATGTAATTGGTCTTGTTGGAAAAGGAATCACCTATGATACAGGTGGCTACTCCATTAAGCCAAAGGATGGAATTGTCGGGATGAAAACGGACATGGGGGGAGCAGCATCTGTACTTGGAGCTATGCAGATCATCGGTGAAATGAAGCCGGAACAAAATGTTGTAGCTGTAATCCCATCTACAGATAATATGATTAGTGGTGGTGCATTTAAACCTGATGATGTGATTGTTTCATTAAGTGGAAAAACGATTGAGGTTTTGAATACTGATGCAGAAGGTCGTTTGGCGCTTGCTGATGGAATTACTTATGCAAAATTTCATGGAGCTAATTATTTAGTTGATGTTGCTACATTAACTGGTGGTGTAATTATTGCGTTAGGAACAGAAACAACTGGTGCTATGACTAATAATGAGGAGTTTTTTGAACAAGTTCTTCAAGCATCACACGAATGTGATGAACCAGTCTGGCGTTTACCGATATTTGAAGGCGATAAAAAACGTGTTCGAAATAGCAAGATGGCCGACTTAAACAATTCACCTGGTCGTGAAGGACATGCCATTATGGCAGGAACGTTTATTGGAGAATTCGCTGAAGGCACTCCATGGGTACACCTAGATATAGCAGGCACAGCTACAACTTCCCAAAAATCTGAACTTGGACCAACAGGTGCAACTGGCGTAATGGCAAGAACATTAGCTACTTTAGTAGAGAATTTTGAAGTGAAATAAAGAAAAAGGACCGACATGCGTGAATGTTGGTCCTTTTTTCGTGATTTTGTCGAAAATCAAATATATAGAGCAAAGCGGCAAATAAATGCTAAGAATCTTTTTAGACCCCTTAATCATTTAGACACGAAATATTAAAAAAAGTAAACTATGACTAAGCTAAGAGTATCTAAATGACGGAGGCTAAAGACATGCCTAAAAAGAAGATAGATGTAATTGAGGATGTAAAAAAGAAGTATGTACGAATCGCACTTGAAACAGGTAATTTAACATCTACTGCAAGAAAAGCAGGAATTACCCGTGAGACACTTAGAAAATGGATGAAAGAATACGAAGATGATGTTCAAGAGATTATGGAAAAAGAAGGGACTACTGTATTATCGGAAAATCCTTCAAAAGATGAATTAAAAGAGAAATATCAACAGGCAATGAAGCTGCTTGGAGAAAAAGAATTGGAAGTCGCAATGCTAAGAAACTTGCTAAAAAAAAGCGATTCTCGTTAGAAGAGAAAATTCAGGAGATCAGGTTATGGGCTCATGAAGGATTTCCAATAAAACTTTTGACAAAAGCAGTGGAGGTGCCAAGATCCTTGTACTATTACCATATAAATAAACAAAAAGAAAAGACTGTAGTGAAAAAAGGACGACCTTATCCAGGCTATTCAAAGACTCATACAGGAGTAATGGTTCCTGATGAAAAGATTGAAGAAATATTAATGGAAGCTGTTGAAGGTGAAGAAGGTGTCTACGGATACCATAAGCTCACCGAATATTTGAGAGACACATTCAACCTTAACATTAACCATAAGAAGGTATATCGTATGTGTGGTGAACTAGGTATTTTATTACCAAGAAGGAAGGCTTCATCTTTCCCAAGACGCCTAGCAAAACAGCATTATATTAATGGACCAAATCAATTATGGCAGTTAGATATAAAATATGGCTCTATAAACGGTAGTGGTCGATTTTTCTTCTTAGCTTGTGCAATTGATGTGTTTGACCGTTGTATCGTAGGATATTACCGTGGACCAGTGTGTAAAGCCAAAGATATAACAAATATGCTTCAAGAAGCACTCCTGAAGAGACAGGTGCATTTACCACAAGAAGAAGAGAAGTTTAGCCTTATAATTCGGACTGATAATGGGCCCCAATTTACTAGTTATGATTTCGGAGAGTTCTGTGAACACCATAAGGTGTTCCATGAAAGGATACCACCGAAATCACCCAATCTAAATGCATTTATTGAGTCCTTTCATAGTATCATTGAACGTGAATGTTACCAGAGATATATTTTTGACAGTTTTGATGAAGCGTATCTTAGAGTAGATGAGTATATAGAGTTTTATAACAAACGTCGATACCATGGTAGCCTAAACTATATGTCTCCTCTTCAATTTAACAAACAGTATATGGAGACTGGGTTTATTGAAGAAATGGCAATCAGCTTATAGCGATGGCAGAGTAACTCCTTCTTCACCTAACACACACGTAGATGATGGAGCGAAAGGGTCAAGCGATCTTGGCTTGACGCTGAAGTGACATCATCTAAAATGCCAAAGGTGAAGAAGAAAATGAAAAACGACAAAAACAAAAGTATTCTAAAGTTTGTGTCCAAAATAAGGGGTCCAAGCCGGAATCGCCAAATAAAACTTTGAAATTAGCAAATAAATGATCAAAATCGTCAAAAAAATTCTCCTTTCGCAATTGACAGGCTCGAAAAAAGTATGGTAAATTAATTTTCGTTGTTTAATTCTCTACCATATTAGTAAACTAAAGGATTTTTGGGGGTTTTATATTTGAATGCAGTTATTATTGCTGTTTTTGCTATGCTTATTTTAAGCTTATTAAGAACAAATGTTGTTTTTGCACTTGTGATAGGCGCATTAATAGGAGGACTAACAGGTGGTCTTGATTTAGCCACAACAGTAGATACCTTTACAGCAGGCTTGGGAGGCAATGCAACAGTTGCGCTAAGTTATGCATTGTTAGGAGCATTTGCAGTTGCCCTAACATCTTCAGGACTTCCAGATGCAATGGTATCTTCAGTTATAAAAGTAGTAGGTCGTGACGGTGATACAAGAAGAAAAGCTTTATCAAAGGCACTAATTGTTTTTATGATCTTAATCATGGCTATTTTCTCACAAAATGTCATTCCCGTTCACATTGCTTTTATTCCAGTGCTTATTCCACCTCTATTAAAAGTATTGAATGAGCTTCAAGTTGATCGTCGATTAATTGCGACTGTTCTTACGTTTGGATTAATTACTCCATATATGTTCTTGCCTGTAGGGTTTGGGGCGATTTTCCATGAAATTATGCAAACGAATATGCGGGAAAGCGGCTTAACGGTTTCGTTAGCAGATATTCCCTCTGCTATGGCAATACCTGCAATAGGGATGGTATGTGGCTTGTTAATAGCTGTTTTCTTTACATATCGTAAGAAAAGACAATATGAAACTCGTGAAATGGCTGGGCAGCAATCAGGTCAAACTTATACAAAGAAAAGTATTACTGTAGCAATTGTGTCGATTCTAGTTTCGCTTTCTGTACAACTCTATCTTTCTCAGAAACTCGGAGTAGAAGGAATGATCTTCGGTGCGTTAGCAGGTTTAAGTGTTTTATTTCTTGGTGGTGTCTTAAAACGAAACGAAGCAGATTCGATTGTGACTTCAGGTATGAAGATGATGGCTTTTATTGGTTTTGTGATGATTACAGCTTCAGGATTTGCTAGTGTTCTTAAAGAAACTGGTCATGTTGAAAAGTTAGTAGAAGACGCAGCAAATTTAATTGGGGGAAATCAAACAATTGGGGCCATCCTAATGCTGATTGTGGGCTTGCTCATTACGATGGGGATAGGATCTTCATTTTCAACAATTCCAATCATTACAACGATATTCGTTCCATTATGCTTGGAGTTAGGCTTTAGTCCAATGGCAACAATTGCGATTGTTGGAACAGCTGCGGCACTAGGAGATGCAGGATCTCCTGCTTCTGATAGTACATTAGGTCCAACATCTGGACTAGCAGCTGACGGAAATCATCATCATATTTGGGATACATGTGTTCCAACCTTTGTGCACTATAATATCCCGTTAATTATCTTTGGCTGGATTGCAGCTGTTTTGTTATAAGTGGTTAAACAGAAAAAAACTTGGTCTACTAAACCAAGTTTTTTCTGTCTATATTTAATTTCTCCAGTAACTCCTCATCATCCCATTCTAGTATATTTTCAATTAAATCGGGATTTTGTTTGGTGAACTCTCTTTCCAGTTGTTCTCTTTCATTTATATCTAAAAAATATCTTTTGATTACTAAAGCCTTCATTTTTTCACACCCTCTTTGTTTACTCTACTAACTTTATAACCAAAACTAGTATTTATTATACATTCATACTAACAAATTAGTAAAAAAGTTTAGATGTGATTTCTTTCGACAAAGTCTTCTCTTGTCTCTATTAAATTATCCATTGTATCATAGAACTATCCTTTTTTAGGAGGTTACTTCCATGTCATGGATGAAGGAAAACAAAATACTTGTTGCTAGTGTGATAGTAGGTGCAATATGTTTAGGGTGTTTTAGTGTCATTATGCTAGATATGGTAAATTCAAAAGCTGTATCTACTGCCCAAGCTGATATCGAAGAACAAACATCAAAGGAGAAGGTTGATAAGGCTTCAGAGGAAGTTAATCTAGATGAAAACCCATTCGGAGGTAAAGATACTACTGAGTTAACAGAGGAAGATATACTTAATTATCTGCATGGAATGTCTCATCAAAAAGTAATTGCCGAGGAAAAGTGGCTTCATTATGAAATGACAACTGAACGGATAAACTATCTTATTGCAGTTGTTGAAACTGGGCAATATGAAAATGAAGAAGTATTTTTAGATATTTTACATAGGTGGTCGGTTGATGATTTCTCAGAAGCTGACAAAGATCATAATAAAATTTGGAGAATTCAAGGAGGTACAATCGGAGAGGCAACAGGCGTGATGACGGCTGAGCAAGAACAGCTTTATCTTGAGGAAAATAAAGGTTCAATAGAATAAGGTTAACAAAAACATTTTAAAAAACACCAAGGCTTTATAAAATGCCTTGGTGTATTCATTCAAGCTGCTATTCTTTTTGATGTTGCTTTTGATACTGCAAAGTAAATCCGTGGAGCAATAAATGCACCTAAAACGGTAAAAGCTACATCTTTTACAATAAACCAAGCCATAATAGCCCAAGCAGCTCCATATGACATAGGAGCATTAATCCAAACATTTAATGCAAGCCACATATAGGTTGTGCCGACAAGATAAATAAGTGAGATACCGACAAAAGAGGCTGTCATAAATGTAGGAAGCTTCTTTTCTTTACTGAATTCAATCACTTTACCGGCTGCATAAGCTGCTACAATATAAGACATAATAAATCCACCAGTACTTCCGAATATAACACCAATTCCACCGCTAAATTGTGCAAAAACAGGTGCTCCTGCCATTCCTACTAAGGCATATACGATCATTGATAAAGCACCAAGTCTGCTCCCTAATAATAAACCTGCTAAAATACAAAAGAACGGCTGCATAGATAAAGGCACACCAGCTACTTCAAGAAACGGTGCCCAAGATGTTATGTTTGCTCCTATCGCCATTAAAGCAGCAAACATTCCAACTAATGCAAGATCATATGTAGTTAATTTCTTTTTCATTGTTTATCCCCCTTTTTGATATAATCCTTAAAAAAAGAATAATAGACCAATGAAACATTGTCAACCAGTTTGTTATATAGGTTAACATAAAGAGTTGGAAGAGAGGGATTCAAATAAATGTACTTTGGTAAAAAAAGAAAAACATCTTCATCGGACCGTGTACCACCAAATCAAAACGTAACAACAACCTTTCCTGTTTTACATACAGGTAATGTACCGTACTATGAGGATATAGAGAAGTGGAATTTGCAAATTTACGGTCTTGTAGAAAACCCAAAGTTATATACACTACACGATCTTAAAACGCATTTTCCTCAATCAAACTTAACTAACGATATTCACTGTGTAACAGGCTGGTCTAAACTTGATGTTAGCTGGCAAGGTATAAAAACTCGGGACCTTTTGAAGGACATTAAGTTTAAGCCAAAGGCCAACTTTGTGATTATACATGCTGAAGAAGGCTGGACAACAAATCTTCCTTTAGCGGATTTTATGAAAGAAACAAGCTTACTTGCCTATGCCTATAATGATGAACCTTTAACACCTGAGCATGGATTTCCATTGCGTGCAGTTATTCCTCATCTTTACTTTTGGAAAAGTGCTAAGTGGGTAAGAGGAATTCAATTTACTGAGAAAAATCATCCTGGTTTCTGGGAACGGAATGGATATCATATGCAAGGAGATCCTTGGGAAGAAGAAAGATTTAGCTTTGATTAAGGAGTTATGACGAAGTTATCTTGATAAAATAAATACGGGCAAGACGTGGGTGTCTTGTAGTAAAAGTGAGTTAGGATGATAGTTTGGTCTAGTCTTGCCCGATACACTCATAATGACCAAACTTCTAGGTGGATATAACTAATTCTTACGAATAGTTTTAGAGTTATTTCGACAGTTTCAAAGGAATTTGTAGCAATTCGTCGTTAAAAGAAAAAGGATGGAAAAATAATTGGGGATTTATGCAAATACAGAATAAAAAATTAGACTACATACTTTTTTAAGAAGTAAGCCCAAGAGATTTTATCATTCCTGGGCTTACTTCTAGCGATTCTAAGATGATGTTTTATCCTTTTACATCAATCACATTGCCATGAGTTGGGTGTGGAGCTTGCATAACCTTTAATAACTGCTCGCTACTTTGCTGTGAAGTTTCCATTACTTTCTTTGCTAAGGCAATACTAACATTTTGACCTAAGGATGCTTGGCTCAATCCAATTGATAATGCTGCAATATCCAATAGTTCACCCCCTTAAGTCTTGTATCGGTTAGGATAACAAAAGTTAAAGCGATAATGAAGCATAAAAAAAGAGCTATGCATGTGCTAGCTCTTAGAATTAGAATGTATGTTGTTATGCTTGCTCTAAAATATCTGCTGTTTGACCGCATTGTTGAAGTGCTGCCTCTACGGATTGCAATGAACTTTGAATTCTTTCTCGATTAGAATCTTGTTCAACTGTATTAAGGGCATTTTGTAATGAGGACTTAGCTGTTTCTAATGCTGAACAAGAATCCTGAACATACCCTCTAGCATTTTTTTGCATGTAATTACCTCCTTTTCCATATCAGGATTAGTTTGTGAAAAAACACAAAAAATATGTGAGATATTTTTATACAGAAAAAAGAGACAGAATACTCTGCCTCTCTTAACCACTTACTTAGTTCATTAAATGAGCTTTTTCTAATACTTCTTCAACTGTTTTGTATGTGTAACCTAGATCTTGAGCTACCGCTTTATAAGTGATTTCTCCAGCAATTACATTCACACCTTCTTGAAGAGCAGGGTTTTCACTAATAGCTCGATATGCACCTTTATTTGCAATTTGCAAGGCATAAGGAACTGTTACATTTGTTAATGCAATGGTTGATGTACGTGGAACAGCCCCTGGCATATTAGCAACTGCATAATGTAAAACTCCGTGTTTTTCGTACGTTGGGTTGTCATGAGTTGTAATATGGTCAACTGTTTCAACAATACCACCCTGATCAATCGCAACATCAACGATCACAGAACCAGGCTTCATTGCTTCTACCATTTCTTCTGTTACAAGTGTTGGTGCTTTTGCTCCTGGAATTAATACAGCACAGATTAACAGATCAGCTTCTGCAACAGCAGTTGCGATGTTCATTGGGTTCGACATCAATGTTTTAATTTGTGTTCCAAAAATATCATCTAATTGACGTAAGCGTTCAGCACTTAAATCAATAATTGTCACATCGGCTCCTAGGCCAATTGCCATTTTTGCAGCGTTTGTTCCAACAACTCCACCACCAATGATTGTTACCTTTCCACGGCTTACTCCAGGAACACCAGCTAGTAAGATTCCCTTACCACCTTTAGGTTTTTCAAGAAATTGGGCACCGATTTGTGCAGCCATACGTCCGGCTACTTCACTCATTGGAGTTAGCAAAGGAAGTGTGCGGTTAACAGTTACTGTTTCATAAGCAATAGCCGTTACTTCACTTTTCTTTAATGCTTGAGCTAATTCAGGCTCAGCAGCTAAGTGTAGATAAGTGAATAAAACTAAACCTTTTCTAAAGTAAGCATATTCAGAAGGAAGAGGTTCTTTTACTTTCATCACCATTTCAGCATCTGCCCATACTTTTGCAGCTTCTTCTACGATTTGTGCTCCAGCGAAGACATAGTCCTCATTTTCAAATCCACTACCTACACCTGCATTGTTTTCAATTAACACACGGTGGCCAGAAGCAACAAGCTGTGTAACACCACCTGGAGTTAAAGCTACTCGGTTTTCATTGTTTTTAATTTCTTTCGGTACACCAATAATCATAAAAAACCTTCCTCCTTTAAAAGCCAATATTTAAAAGTTTCTATTTATTAACGCAAGTATAAATAAAATTCAGTTAAATATCTTTGTTTAAAAATGAGAAAGGTTTTGCGCCTTTTTGTGAAAAATCACAAAGACATTCGATCAAGCTTTAAATTTAAGTAAATTGTAATTTTTTGATTCATGTTTTTTAAGTTTAGTTCAGCTATTTCGGAAATTCTTTTTAATCGATAGTTCAATGTGTTGATATGAATATTCAATGCTTTGGAAGCTTCATGAACATTACTGTCGTGATCAAGAAACACTTCAAGTGTTCGAACAAGGTCTGTACTATGCTGTTTGTCGTATTCCTTTAATTTATAGAGAGGGTAATGAATATAACCGGTTTGTTTTCGTTGTTCATATAAAATATCTAAATATTGATAAAAACCTAGTTCTGAAAAACTATTTAAGTCGATTGTTTCACTTGGAAATCGCTTTTTTAATGCGAGAACTGCAAGTGCCTCTTTGTAGCTTTTTTCAATAAAAGTTGAATCGGTAAAGATTCCTCCAATACTCGCTGTAACGTCTTTGTAGGAATATCTCTCATGTAGTTGGCTAAGAGTAGATATAGTAAATTGCTTAATATCTGTTAAAGCTGTGTCACTTTTTCCTGATAATAAAATAATAAGCTCATCAAAATCAATTGTGAAAAGCAAAATATTCACTTGCTGAGTTGTTTGCAATAAGTATGTTAGCTTTTTTTCAGCTTCATCATTTAACTCTTGTGGGAACTTAAAGATAACAACCGAAAAAGGAGGTGGTAGCTGTAAGTTTAATTCATATAGGCCATCTGTAATTTCGTCTTCAGTTGATATATGACCAGTTAAGAGCTTCCAAAAGAATTCCTGATTTCTTTCTATTTTTTTGTTTTTTCGCACCTGAAGATTTAGCATTTTGTTTTTTACGGCTTGTGCAGCTTTTTTTAATAGGAGTAAATCAGATTCTTGAAGATGTTTTTCTATTTCCAATGCCCATATAAATCCTAGTACTTCATCATTTTTCCAAATAGAGATGGCAATTCGATTTCCAAGACCTACCTCATCAATGGTTTTCACTCTAATTGGTTCATCTGTTTTTAATAGCTTAGGGATTGTCCCATCTTTCCAAAGGCTGTTAATCACTTTTTCAGGAACACGTCTACCGATAATGGTGGATATTCGGGCTTGATCTGTTTGGTCGTCATGTGTACTGTAAGCTAATAATCTATGATTAACATCTTCAATGGTAATTGGACATTGAAGCACTTCACTTATTTTTTCCGCTACATCCTCTAATCTTTCAAAATGGTATTTAAATGGATCGTAAGAACTTCCCGTCATTTTATCCCTACTTTAGTTAACAATTTATATATGTATATTCTGATTTAAGAGTAGTATTATGGTACATGTTTGTCAAAGGTCATTTGTGAGTGTTGTCGAGATATTCTGATGAATAAGAATGGCTAAGGTAAACAGGGATGGATATAATTGTAATGAACGTATGAAAAAGGAGTGAAACTTGTGCACTATTACATCGTTACAGGGGCATCGAGAGGTTTAGGTGAAGCATTTGTAGAAGAAATACTACAAAAGGATCATACAGTTATTTGTTTATCACGATCAATAAATTCCTCTCTTCAGCAAGTAGCTGAACAAAGAGAATCTACAATACGTTTTGAAGCATGCGACTTATCTGACACATCTCTTGTTTTAAGTGGGATTGAAAGGGTGTTGTCGTCAATTAACTTTAAAGCAGCCGAAAAAATTACATTAGTAAATAATGCAGGCACTATTAATCCTATTAAAAAGGGGGGGCATGCAAATGAACATGCTATTATTTCACACGTGAATGTAAATTTGCTTGCTCCAATGTTAATGAGTGAAGAAATAATAAAAGAAGCGGAGAAATACTCAGTACATACAATTATCGTCAATATTACATCTGGAGCTGCAAATCGGCCAATTCCAGGTTGGAGTTTCTATTGTAGTACAAAAGCAGGATTAAATATGTACACTCAAACAGTTGGTGCTGAGTTTATAGAAGCAAAAGCAAATATGACAACTATTGCATTTTCACCAGGAATTATGGATACAGAAATGCAAACAACTATTAGACAAGCAGAAGAAGAACATTTTTCTTCGCTCGAACAATTCAAGTATTTTCATGAAAAAGGGATGCTTAGATCAACATCATTTGTTGCTAAAACATTATATAACTTATTGAAGGGCCCCCTAGATAATGGAAGAGTACTTGATTCCAACATCGAGACCGTAGAAGCTATGAAAAAAGAGGCGTTACAAAATAGTATCCCTTATCTTATTTTTTGTGGTCTGTTTGTTTTATTTACTTTTGCTATATTCATAACTTTTCAATATTGTTATCAAAAAGAAGAAAGATCACAAGTTGGAGATGCAGAAGTAACGTATCAGGTTGAATTTCAATCTATGTTACATACAATGCGTTCTATTCGGCATGACTTTATTAATCATATTCAAGTAATTCAGGGATTATTAAAGATCGGTAGAGAGGATCGGGCGTTTGAATATGTGAATTCTTTAACTGCAGAAGTGGAAATGCTTGAATTGCCTGTTAAAGTTAATCACCCTGCTCTTTTCATTTTGCTACAATCAAAGTGGGTAAGAGCTCAAAACGATAAGGTTGATATGCATATACATATAGATCCTCATAATAGCTTCAAAAAGATGAATTCTATTGATTTGATAAAAGTTCTTTCCAATTTAATAGATAATGCATTTGACGCAACACTGCTCGGTACAGAATCAGAAAGGTTTATCAATATAGAAGCAAGAGAAACACCTTCAACATACATATTTAAAGTGGAGAACATTGGTCCTGAAATTCCTAAAAACCACCTCAGTAAAATCTTCCAAGCAGGCTTTTCCACAAAACCTGAGAAACGGGGGGTTGCAAGAGGGGATGGATTAGGAATCATTAAAAAGGTGGTTGATCAATATGGAGGTTCGATTGATGTCCAATCGAATAAGCATTCCACTACATTTAAAATTAATATCCCAATCAAGTCTTAGGAAACTATTTTAATAGTTTCCTTTTCTGTTGGAAGGGAAAAGTATGGAAATAAACGTTCCAATTCCATCTTTTTATCATATAAATATAAGAACATCACTAAAGTATAATAAGAAACTTGTAAGAAAAACTCCCCTTTTACTTGAAGGGATAACATATATATGTTAGATTATTCTGAATATTATTGAAGGAGGATTACCATGCGACGAGTAAGTATCACCGATGTTTTTACACATCCTATAGCACAAAAATATTTGAATCGTTCCGGAGTTTCACATGCGATTACTGTTGCCCAATATGCTGTGCAGCTCGCCATTAAGCATGATGTAAATCCCGACATAGCAGCTAAGGCAGGATTGCTTCATGACATCGGACACTATGAATGGTACACAAATGGAGAATGGGACTATGAAGCATATCGAAAAAATGACATTCATGCCATTAAAGGAGCAGAACGAGCACATAAGCTTTTAATTAGACTCGGTGAAGACCGCAAATACGCTAAAGAAGTTGCTCTTGCTATTTTACTTCATACAGACTCTTATTTACCGGAAAACTCAATAGATAAAAACACATTACAACGCATTGTCCGAAAAGCGGATGAAATGGATGAGGAACCTTTTGGCAAACACCACTACAGAAAAATTAGCTACGAAGATGCCATAAAACAAATAGAACGACTTGATCAAGATATTGAGCATTTTTTGACAGAGTATCGCAAAACAGTTTAAATGTTTGTGACATTGGCCTAGCTCCCCTCATATAGTGTAAATGAAAATAAGGGAGGGAGCCTTCATAATGAATTATCCTAATAATCAAATGCATAGTCATGGTGGCCCAGAAATGGTTACTCTTGTTGAGCCTTATGTTTATCAGACATTGCAAACTCTTGTAGGTAAGTTTGCTGTAATCCAAACAACTCGTGACAGCTTAAGAGGAAAAGTAATGGATGTCAAACCAGACCACGTTGTCGTAAGAGTGGGAGATTCAACATTCTTTGTTCGATGTCAACAAATCGTGTCAGTTATGCCTGACTGATGATTGAAAAGCAGACCTAAACTGGTCTGTTTTTTTCTATGATTAAATAACCATTTACATAATGCAAACCAAAAAAGATGACATATCTAATACACTCTATAAATAAAGATTAAAATAACAAGTATAACGTTTGACTGTACGGTTTGGAGAAGATAAGATATTTGTATCAATTGTACGAGGTGATAAGATGGGGTTTTGCTGTATAAAATCGGTGAATTAGCAAAGGAAGCAAATGTCTCAAAAAGAACGATTGATTATTATACTCAAATTGGTCTTTTGAATGTTGAAACCATTTCAGAATCTAAATATCGTTTATATTCAGAAAAGGCAATTGAGGATATCCGTTTTATCGAAGCGTGCAAAGAACTTCACATGAGTTTAAAAGATATAAAGGAACGTTTGGAGCTTAAGAGGCTGGATAAACAATGTGATGAAAAGCAAAAGCAGTGCTTAAAACATGCTGAAATTCTGGCTTCTCATATGAAGCAGCTGGAACAAGAAATCAAAGAACTCAAATCAATTTTTGATAAACTAAATGAAGATTCTCAAATGGAGATTTCTAATCAAATCTCTTCACAAAGCAAGGCTTTACTGAAGACATTGCATTTGCTATTACAATAGTTTAAAAGTGCACAAAAACGTTTAGATATGAAAAGGAGGAGCGGAAACAAATGTTTTTCCACCCAATGGATTTTTTAATTTTTGCAGCATTAGGCTTATCAATATGGGCTCAATTTAAAGTAAAGAGTAATTTTAAGAAGTGGTCAGATGTGGCTGTTTCATCACATAAAACGGGTGCTGAGGTAGCGAGACATATTTTAGATCAAAATGGTCTATATCAAGTTAAGGTAGAGCCAGTTAGAGGAACGTTAACAGATCACTATGATCCACTTTCTCGAGTTGTTCGGTTATCAGAACCGGTATATTACGGACATTCAATTGCTTCAGTTTCAGTTGCTGCTCATGAGGTTGGGCATGCCATTCAGCATCAGCAATCATACGGTGCTTTAGTGCTTCGTCATAAAATGTTTCCAGTTGTAAATCTAACATCTGGTGTTGCCCCATTTTTATTAATAGGCGGATTCTTGTTAGGCCAACTTAACTTAATTGGTTTAGGAATCATTTTGTTTTCATTTGCTGTAGCGTTTCAGCTTATCACTTTACCTGTAGAGTTTAACGCAAGCTCGAGAGCAAAGAAATTAATGGTTTCGGAAGGAATTATTTCTAATAATGAAGAACATGGCGTTAATAAGGTGTTAGGTGCTGCTGCATTAACATATGTAGCTGGAGCATTAATGGCATTATTTGAATTACTAAAGTTCGTTATGATCTTTGTACAAGGTGACGAAGAATAATATTCGTTTAAATTTTCTTAATTTAGGAGGTGAAAGGAACTGTCTATTTTCAAAAGTGTAATAGTTTGATAGATACTATTAACACGACCTGAGCAGTTCCTTATTTTGGATATAGTTAACCTGATTATTGTTGCGATTTTAATTGCAATTACCGCATTTTTCGTGGCATCGGAATTTGCGATCGTGAAACTAAGAAGCTCACGAATTGACCAGCTTATAGCAGAAGGAAATAAGTCAGCACTTGCAGCAAAGAAGGTAACATCTAACCTTGATGAGTATTTGTCTGCTTGTCAATTAGGTATTACGATAACTGCTCTGGGTCTTGGGTGGCTTGGTGAACCAACGATGGAAAGTATCCTACACCCTCTTCTAGTCAGTTTTCATCTGAATGAATCAATTATAAGTGTATTAACATTCGTTATTGCCTTTTTAGTGATTACCTACTTGCATGTTGTAATAGGTGAATTGGCTCCAAAAACGATGGCCATTCAAAAGGCTGAATTTATTACATTGCTCTTTGCGAGACCTTTGATTTTTTTCTACCGAGTCATGTTTCCGTTTATTTGGATATTAAATGGTTCTGCAAATTTACTTGTTCGAATGTTTGGACTTAAGCCAGCATCAGAACATGAAATTGCTCATACAGAAGAAGAGCTAAGAATTATTCTTTCTGAAAGCTATAAGAGTGGTGAAATCAATCAATCTGAGTTCAAATATGTGAATCGAATATTTGAGTTTGACGATCGAATTGCAAAGGAAATTATGGTTCCTAGAACTGAAATCGTAACAACATCAGTAGAGAAGTCTTTTCAGGAAAATCTTGATATTATGAGAAACGAGAAGTTTACTCGATACCCAGTAGTAAACGGGGATAAAGATCATATTCTTGGAATGGTAAATATTAAAGAAATCTTTACTGATTTATACTATTTAACACCTGAAGGCCGAAAAAATACGCTCATTCAAAAATATATTCGTCCGGTCATTCAAGTGATTGAATCGATCCCAATTCACGATCTCTTGATCAAAATGCAAAAGGAACGAGTTCATATGGCAATTTTAATGGATGAATATGGCGGAACAGCTGGCCTTGTGACGGTTGAAGATATCATTGAAGAAATTGTTGGAGATATACGTGATGAGTTTGATCAGGATGAGGTTCCTGACATTCAGAAGCGTGGAGAAAAACATTTTGTTGTCGATGGAAAGGTGCTAATCTACGAAATTAATAATATGTTAGGCTTAAGTATTGATGATGAAGATATTGATACTCTTGGAGGATGGATTCTGACTCAGAACATGGAAAGTAAGCAGGGAGATAAAATACTGTATGAAGGATTTGAATTTCATATTCTAGATACGGAAGGTCACCTGATTCGTTCTGTAGAAATCCAAATGGCTTCTCAACATGAAATAAAAGAAAAAACACTTCAATTATTGGAAGCTGAAGAATAATTTCAACACTAAAGTCAGTCCGACAACAGGGCTGGCTTTCTTTAGGTTAAGCTGTTTACGTCAAAGAAAAGATTGGTAAAGATCTAGTAAATCATGTACATTTGTAGTATATGAAAATTTGAATTATTTTGAAACAATTTCGAGGAATAGTCGTATATACTGTTAGATACAAATGTTTAAGTTGCTTAAGGAAGGATATAGATGACTATACTGAAAAATAGATAAGGTCTATAGAAACTGGAGGAAGTAGAGTGTTAAGATCAAAAGTTCATTTTTGGACATTGCAAATTTTATTAATGTTATTAATTGTTTTTGTAGGAACAAGGGTTTCCTTTTTGTTTGAACCCATAATTGTTTTTGCATCAACTTTGTTTTTCCCAATTCTTATTGCGGGAATTCTATTCTTCATTTTTAATCCATTAGTGAAGTTACTTGAAAAAGGAAAGGTTCCTCGTACGCTGGCTATCCTGATTCCATATATTGTATTTATTGGCGTCGTTACAGGGATTGTTTTATTTATTGGACCGATTGTTACAGAACAAATAACAGATTTAGTGAATAATTTCCCTTCATACGTAAACGAGTTTACACAATTTATTATTAATATGTCTCAAACTCACTGGTTTACATGGGTCATGGAGCAGGATTATGTGTCATTTAAGCAAATTGAAGATACATTGACTGGTTATGCGAAGAGCCTGCCGGAAAATATTACAACAAGCTTCACAGCTGTGCTTGGTGTTGTAACAAACATTACCTTAACGATTATTACAGTTCCATTTATTCTTTTTTACATGTTAAAAGATGGTCATAAGCTCCCTTCTACGGCAGTAAAGGTTTTACCATCAACATATCGTCATGAAGGATTGAAGATTTTACAAGATTTATATGAAACGTTAGCAGCTTACATACAAGGACAGTTAATTGTGTCCATTGCTGTCGGGATTGGATGCTTCATAGGATACACTATAATAGGACTTGATTATGCACTTGTTCTTGGAATTGTTGTCGCGGTAGCTAATATAATTCCTTATTTGGGGCCGTTTATCGGTGCTGCTCCTGCCGTCATTATTGCTTTATTAGATTCGCCGACAAAAGCATTGCTTGCTGCTTTAGTTGTAACGATTGTTCAGCAGCTTGATGGGAATTTCCTTTCTCCGTTAATTATCGGGAAACGTTTGAACACACATCCTTTAACAATTATTTTACTTTTAATAGGAGCTGGAAGCTTTGGAGGAATCATTGGGATGATTCTTGCTGTTCCAACGTATGCCGTGTTAAAAGCTGTTGTTTTAAATGTTATTCGATTAATCAAATTAAGATCTAAATATAAAGAAGAGCTAAAGAATGCTGAAGTATAAAGCTCGGCGAGAACCCTTTTTTCCTCTTTTTCATATAATGTTGAACAATTAATTTTACATTTATGTTACAAGGAGGAAGGATATGCCGGCATTGGTTGGACCTATCAATCTTAATAGGATAAATGATGCAGCTGTTTTTAAAGTAGGTGATACGTTTAGCCTGTCACCTAAAAGTCAAAGTGAGTCATCTGTTGGTGCAGGGGCATTAAATACAGGGGATTATATCGAAATTGAAAATGTGTTTAATATCACAAATTTTGAAGATAGTGATATTGTGGATCAACCAAGCATTTTTAACTTTTAAGTTGTATTAAGAGTTATCATCTACTAGAACTGATTTAGGTTCCTGCTAAATCAGTTCTTTTGTTTGTTGTTTGGGTAGAGAATGCTGAAATTGAAAGAAACATGAATTATAATAATGTCAGAGACTACTGAAAGGATGAAGAATAGTGAAAATTAGAAAAGCAAATGTGAAAAACGGAGAAGAATTCATAACAAACGTTTATATTTATGAAAATAAAAAACAAGAATTCAGTATGATTGCCATCCCGGAAATTGAGTGGTCTACGACTGTTAGCTATGAAGAGGGAAGAGAAGAACTTAGTCTCCGCCTTCAATCATCTTTATCGAAAAGAGTGGAATCTGATACTGCTGGTGAGCTCGCAGGTAAAATTGGACATTGGGTAGGTGAAATGTAAAGAGGCTTTGTCGTTAAGCCTCTCTATTTTGCTCTAAAAATTTTTCAACATCACGAATGTATTCTTCTCGTGGGTACCCCTGATAAAGAGTTGATGTTAGCCTCTTGGGATCACCAAAAAAGTACCGTTCATATTGTGTTTGTCGTGTTCCAAAGCTGCTCATCGTAAGATCCCATGCAAGGCGAAAGAGTTTCGCTTTTGTTTCAGCATCACAAGCATATCCTTGACAGAAATGATCAATTTCACTAACTAAGCTGGAAGCAAAATCCTCTTCTGAAGGTATAGCTACCATTCCCCCGGCACCTATTAATTGAATGATTTCAATCATTCGAGGGTAGAGCTTTGGGAAAATATTTGATGCAACAAATAAAGAGTGAACATATGGAACCATTGTCCCCCATTCGTCTTCCTTTGCTTCAAGCTCTGAACGATCTAAAAGAGCCTTCATTGTTTCTAACCCAATAATCATTTCACTAATTTTTTCTTGTATATGATGATACTCTGATACGTTTAAAGCAGTAACCATTTTTTGAGCAAGACCAATTAAGAACTCTGTTTTTGTAATTTGTCTAATAATGACCTGGTGCAATGCTTGTGGTGTAAAGCTACTTCTTGCAAAAAGCTGATGTGCAAGATCATTGCGGTGATAAAAAATAACTCTTTCCCAAGGCACTACTACATTATTAAACACAATCATCGTGTCCATTTCATCGAAACGAGAAGAAAGTGGATAGTTAAATTGAGAGTCGTCTTGATAAAAGGATTCACGGCATATAAATTTAATTCCATCTGCATCTGAAGGAATACTAAAACAAAAGGCATAATCATCGGTTTGACCTGTTGGTAAGATGAATACCTCGTCAGTCATACCTCCTTGTGTTGCTAACATCCTTGCCCCTTTTAGTATAAGTCCATCTGATGTTTTCTTTACTATTTTTGCAGCAATTGGTTGTGAAGATAACTCATGATAATTTGTTGAACGATTTACTTGTGGATTGATAAAGCTGTGTGTGAAGGAAAGATCTTTTTCTCTGGCATCTTCATAAATATTGAGTAGATTTTTACAAAACTCATCACCTTGTTCACGTAGAATAGTAGCTGAAGCTGCGAACGTCATTAATGCTGTGTTTAAGTAATCTGGTGTACGTCCCATCATTCCTGCTGTTTTTTTGGCCCAAGTTTTAATCATATATCTTCTTGCTTCTAGGTCTTCTTTCGTTCTGGGTTGCAAAAAAGATAGTCCTACACGTTCATTTGATGTAGGAGATGTAAATGTCATTTTTTTTATAAAATCAGGATGAACTTGAGTGTCATACAGAGATGCCTTTGATTGCATGGCACCTTTATAGACTGGGTGCTGAGAGAGCTTCCCTGAAATTTTTTCCCCCTTCACCCATACATCAGGATGTAGCTGATCCATGCGCTCCAAATATTTTTCACCATTAATTGCAGGCATTTTTTTCACTCCCTACCTATATGTCATTACTATATGAAAGGATGGGTAATGAGGTGAGAAGATACATAGGATGAAAACATGTTGGAAAAAGAAGAATAATATAGAGAGGAATGATGCTGTCTATGGATGAATATTGTAAGTATTAATAAGAAAAATCTGACTGTAAGCGCTTACCTTAGGTTTAAGTCTCTTCACCATTTTCTGTGATAAACACCTATCCCAGAAATAAGTTAGCTTGATTGTGTCGCAATCAAACTATCTCCTTCTTCAGCTTGTAGACTACTTAGTTAGTAACTTGGATGCGGTCAAGTGCTTTCCTTGACGGCATCCAAGTTACTAACTACCATACTGATAGCTGAAGAATAAAAGAGAGTTATGCTACTTGTTTTTTATAAGTGTTTCCTGTACATTCCAGAAATACACGTAATCTAAACCGTTCTAAATTTCTATAACCATAGGCTCTTCTTTTAATGTTTTTAACCTTATGGTTAGTACCTTCGGTCCTTCCGTTTGTATATCTTGACAAGAAATATTGAAGAATTTCAGCTTTCCAATTTTCAAGGGTTTTAGCTACCTCATGAAAAGAAGGATATGGACTACTCCATGCAAGTTGAATCCATTCTTCAAACGATTCTTCTGCATCATTATAATTATCAAGTTTATACATTTCTCTGAAGGTTTCCTTAAGGTAATAAGCTGAAGCAAGTAAAGGATATTCTTCTAATAACTCATCTAATCGGACTTTTTGTTGTTCAGATAACTTTTCATACCCTTTTAACAATAGGAATCTGGCTTTCTTTAACTTAGGGTATTTCTTTCTGACTTTATCTAGAGCTTGTGTAACTTTTTGAACAACATGATACTTATCAATCACTATCGAAGCCAAAGGAAATAAAGATTTAATTGCTTTGTGAAACGGATCCCACATATCAACTACAACCGTTTTTACAGCTTGAGATGATGAAATGTAATTTGTTAACAACTGAGAGGTAGACTCATAACTACGTTGATGAATCATACCTAGAATGCATCCTAGCTTTGCATCAAGAAGTACCGTTTCATATCGATGACCCTTTCTAACGGCTACCTCATCTAGGCTTAAGACAAGGTCATCTTTGTCAGTAGCGTGTGTAATTGCCTCTTTGTGAATAAGTGCTTTTTCATGAGCCACTGAGTAATAGATCCTTTCTAAAGTGGTATATGGAATATGGTATTTCTCACTAACATGTTTAATGGTTGTATCTTGGCAAAGTTGATACAGGTGTTCACGGAGACGATTAGTTTGATGTTTACCAGGTTCTATTGAATCGTAACACTCTGAAAATACTTCAGAGCAATTTAAACATCTATACCGTTTTACCTTAATAAGCAGATATACTTGCTTATTTAATATATCAAGATCTCTTACTTTTCTTGTCCTTCTATCATGGACAAAAGAAGAAAGAAAACCACAAAAAGAACAACGTTCTTTTACTGAATTCTTTTGAACAACAACAACATAACTGGAAGTCAAATCTTCCTGTTTAACAACTTCAAATTCTGGCAAATCTAGTGATACGGAAAGCACTTTTGGATCCTCCTAATGTGTAGTTTGGTCGCTAACATTATTGCCAGGATTTCAAAAGTGTTTTCTTATTTTTTTCTTATCACAAAATTTGGTGATGAATCAGGTTTAATAAATAATACCATGGAAAAAATAATGACTACAGATCTTTATAAAGGGTGTGAACACTATGCATGAAGACAATTTTTTTAAAGGAATGGCTTGGGCCACATTGCTGAGTGTACCATTATGGTTGTCATTTTTCGGATGGATTAAAATAACGTTGAGTTTTTTGAGTCATTTATAATACTATAGACCCGCAATTATTAGTAAATAACCAAAATATGATTTATTATTAAGATAAATGTAGTAAAATAGAATAAATTGAAATTATTGGTTATTTTTTGTATCGGGGGTCAAAGCATGGAGGTTTTTGTTGCACGGCAGCCAATATTTAATATAAAAGAAGAAGTTTTTGCATATGAACTTTTATATAGAGGAAGTAAGGAAAATATATTTCCAGATATTGATGGAGACCTTGCTACAACAGAAGTCATTATTAATAGTTTTTTAAATATTGGTATTCATGATTTATCAGAAGGCAAACGTTGTTTTGTCAACTTTACAGATAGTCTGCTAAAATCCCGAGTACCAACATTTTTTAATCCCTCCTCTATTGTTGTGGAAATATTAGAGAATGTTGAAATAAGTGAAGAGCTAATTCTTTCATGTAAAGAGTTAAAAGAATTAGGCTATACTATTGCGCTTGATGATTTTTATGTCCAAGAGCAATCATCCTTATTACCGAGATTATTACCTTATGTTGATATCATCAAAGTGGACTTTCTAAACACATCCAAAAGTGAACAAAAATCCATGGTTCAACGGTATCGTCCTTATAATATAGAACTTTTAGCAGAAAAAGTGGAAACAAGAGAGGATTTTTTATTTGCAAAGAAAACGGGATATACATATTTTCAGGGTTATTTTTTCAGCAAACCACATATTGTTTCAAGTTATGATGTTCCTTCTTACTTAAAAACGTATTATCATATACTTTCAGAAATAGCGAAGACAGAGCCTAATATTGATAAAATTGCCTCCGAAATTGAGCATGATATCTCTATGTCATATAAGCTGTTAAAATTAATTAATTCACCGGCTTTTAGACCTGTTAATAAAATTGAATCTATCAAACAGGCAATTGTCCTACTTGGATTAAATGAACTTAAAAAATGGATTTATGTTATTTCATTAAAAAATATAAATTACCCAAAAGATATTAATATGCAAGAAGTAATTAAGTTATCCTTAATTCGTGGGAAGTTATGTGAACAGATTGCCATTTATCTTGAGATGGGTCAGTCTGCACCTTTCATGTTAACAGGAATGTTTTCATTAATTGATACATTGATGCATCGAAATATCCAGGATGTGTTAAAGGACTTACCACTATCCGATGATATTCAAGATGCTTTGCTCGGGAAAGAAAACGATTTATATCATGTGTTACTTTGGGCCGAAAGTATTGAAAAATCAACTTGGAATATAGAAGGTTTGAAAATACCAAAAGAAGAGATTAACCGCATTTATTTATCTTCTATTGAATGGGCAACAAACCTTATGGAATTAGATGAAAAGTAGGGGAATTATAAATTTTTTATTACGAGAACAAGTGTGGGTACTTTACCCGCACTTTATTTTTTTCGATGTTCAATAATAATTTGTAATTATTTGAAGGAAACTGTCATCAAACAGAGAATGTTAAAGATATGAGTGTATACATCCTATGACAAGTCCTCAAAATTCTCTTTATTCTAAGGAGGCTTGTAGACACGATGATGGTGCAGCCAACATTTTATGAGTTAGATGACAAAATGGTTGCGGTTTTTTCGGTGTTAAAGGACAATTGCAAGGTGACAATGGAGTGTTTGTATTCAAAAACAGGAATTGAGGATTACACAATAGAGTATCATGGTCCTCAAGAAATGAAATCTCAGTTGATCGAATTAGCTGTTTCAGAGGCAGAAAACATTTTTACAAAGACTATATTGTCTGTTTAAGTTAGGTAGAGATCTATTTGAAATAGGTCTCTTTTTTAGGCTGTTTTTAAAAAATTTTCATCTGGTTTTTTAATTAAAGCGATAGTGGAGCACAATGGAATAGACTTTTTAGCTCAAAATATGAAATTAGGGCTACCATATACCCATAAAAACAAAATGGCAGACGAAATGTTTATTTGTTAGGACTTAAGGTAGAAACAAAAATAAAAAAAGGTCGGTAAGACGAAGAAATATATAATTTGAACTATTGCGTTTGACTTGCGGTATCACGCATTGAGTCATAAGAATTATTTTCGGTGAAAAAATACCTTATTTAGATTAGAATTTAACTTATAGAAAGCAGACTAGGTTGGCCTTACATTCGCTTACCAACAAATAGGGAGTGTGAAACTGTGAATCAACAGAAGATTGATGAAATGACACAGCTTTTATTAAAGATAGAACAAGAGTTAAAAGAATCAAAAGAATCGCTGCAGCTTATAAATAAAAGTATCGATAAATATGATAAATTTGCATTTTTAAATGTATCTTAAGAAACTTGGATAAAACCAAGTTTCTTTTGTTTTTTATTGACATAATTTGGCGGTTAGTTGAGAATGGAAGATGATTGATTTATTCATTGAAAGAGATCTCAGCATGTAGTCATATAAACCTAGACAGGTGGTTGGCCAATAGATGGTTGATAATGAACATATTAAACAACAAATGATTCAAATCATTGAATCGCAAGTAAAAGAGAGCAAATTACAGCATCTTGTTGTTTCTTTTATTAAGGAAAAAGACAACTTTCATTTTGCTCATTTGGCCATATTACATTATGAGGCATTCGAGGGAAAAAATGCAGAAATAGTGAGGCTTGCTGCTGCTATTCAATTACTAATCTTATCTTTTGATATGTTGGATGATCTTGAAGACTTAGATAATCTGGAAGAGCCATGGATGAAAATTAACCCTTCTATTGCTTTAAATGCGGCAACGATGATTTATACGTTAAGTCATAAAGTGATATTATCATTATCTTCTCCATATAAGATTCAAATACTTGATGCATTTACTCAGTTTTCTCTCCAAGCAATGGAAGGGCAGCATCTTGATTTGGAAAACTCTTTATTTACTGAAGATGAATGTATCAAAATGATGAAGTATAAGTCAGGTTCTTTAATTGCATTAGCATCTGTAAGTGGCATGCTTTTAGCTGGTGCAAATGAAGAAAAAGTTGAGATCTATTCGTATCAAATTGGAATTGCTGCACAAATTGAAAATGACTTTAGAGATTTATTTAATCCAAATAAAAATGATATTTCAGCACAAAAAAAATCATTAGGCTTTCTTTACCTTCAAAAAAAGTGTAACGAACATGCTTTGGATATTATTGAAGGCTTTAAAAGTGAAAAAACAGTCGAGGCCTACTTTGGAAGTTATACAAAATTTAGTAACAAACTCTCAAATTCCGGAACTGTGCATTATTTAAATGTTATGAAGCAAATAGCTGTGAATAAAGCAGCAAAATTAATAAATGAATTACCAATTAAACAAGACCAAGTTGAGAGATTAAAAGCTGTTCTATTAACTAGTAAAGAACAATTTTGAACGATTAATATCATAATTTATGTTGAAAGGTGATTATAATTTAGATGCGTCTTACCTTTAATAGGATGCTCCAACTATTAGTCATATTAAGTATCATTTTTGTCCTTTATATTATAATTTTAAATTATAAATACCCATATGTTGGAGCTAGAATAATTGAAACAAATAACGAAGAAATGCTGATTTCTGAAATTGAGCCAAAAACCTGGGCAGAAAAAGTGGGTATTCATGTTGGGGATAAGATCGTTGAAATAAATAACAAAGATCCACAGCTTCATGTTCCAGCTGTTAGTCATGGTCTCCTTGAACAGATAAATTCAGTTAAGGTACTTAAGAAAAATGGAATAACTAAAGAATATATTGTTCCATCAACTTTATTCAGTAATCAGGTTTTGTTTATAATAATCATCCCTTTAGCAGTTCTTGCTTTATGCTTGTTTAGTATTTATTTTATTAATAAATCAAACAAAGAGACAAATCAACGGTCTGCTCATTTATTAATACTATTTTTATTAATAGTAGCCATGGCTTATCTTAGTGCAAGTGGTTCTTCAAGGGGAGATTTACTAAGTAGATACGTGAATATAGCATTATTTACATTAGTTCCAGTAAGCTATTTACACTTTATCTATCAATATTTTAAAGAATTAGGAAAAGAACTTTTCAGATTTTCTTATATTATATTTGGTTATATGCTGGTATTTATCAATATTTTGGCTGAATTAGTTCATAATTTTTGGGGAATGACCATAATAAGTAACAAGTTGCTTACACTAGTGTCGTTTCTTATTTTACTTATTTTAACTTTTAGTTTAAAGTTTTCAGGTTTAAGAAAGATTAGATATTCAGAACAAGCATATTTAGTCAAAATATTAATTGTAACCAATGTTTTAGCTTTTACACCTTTTCTTTTGTTCTATGTTATTCCGTATGTGATTTTTCAAAAGTATGTATTTTCGCCAATATTTTTATCTGCTTTTTTACTTTTAATTCCCTTTTCATTAGTTTACCAATTTTTGGTAACGAAGATATACGATATAGAATTCTTGTTAGGAAGACTTAAATATTATTCAATATTAGCCATAATTCCAACTCTGATTATGGTTATGATTATGTTCACTTTAAAAGATAGCAATCAAACTTTTTCTTCTGTCCACCTTTTTGTTTATATTTACTTAGCTATGGTGTTCATTTTTTATGTGAAGGAAGTTTTAGATGATCGTTTTAGATTAAAGCGATTTTCTGAAAAGTATAATTATCAGGACAGTATTTTTAAGTATACTCAAAGCATAAGAAAAGCAAGCAATTTGGAACAGGTTATTGCAGAATTAAAGCAAGTAATTGTGGATGTACTCCATGTTAGCAAGGCATATTTTATCGAGCTTGATAAGGTAAAGAATATTACTTCTGTTGATCCCTTAGCAAAGGAACCAAACTACAGATCTTATTTAAAAGAAATTAAAGAAGCTTCAAATGAAATTGGTAAGATTGTTGAAGTAGATAAAGGTTTTGTTATTAATATAGGTGTAACTGACAACAAGAGCTATGTATTAGTATGCTTGTCTATACTAAACACACCTAAATTAACTCGTGATGAGGTGTCATGGTTAAAAACTCTTTCGTTTTACACGAATGTTTCATTAGAAAACTTTTTGAAAATTGATGAACTAATGCAACACTTACAAAAAGTTGAGACAGAGGAAGGAAAACCAGATTGGCTGAATAAGATTTTGTTTTCTATAGAAGAAAAGCAACGATCTCATTTAGCTAAGGAAATAAATGACTCTGTTCTTCAAGACTTGGTTACTTTAAAAAGGCAATGTGAATTGGCAATGTCAGAAGAGGATGCTGATGTTCTTAAAAAACAGCTACAAAGCATAAACAGCAGTATGACGAAGGTTATTAAAGAAACAAGAAAAACATGTCAAGAACTGCGACCACAGTTACTTTATGATTTAGGCTTAGTTAAGGCATTAAATAAGCTCATTATGCAATATCAAGACATTGTAAGCTTTGATATCCGACTTAATACTGGAAATATAAATGCTTCTTTGGATATTGATACTCAATTAAACATTTATCGAATTGTACAGGAATTGCTTATAAATGCTCATAAACATTCAGAAGCAACAAATGTTATGATTATTCTTGTTTCTATAAAAGATAAGATTGTTCTCCATTACGAGGACGATGGTATTGGTTTTAATTATGAAGAAATAGGTGATCAAAAAGAAAGAACAGGCCTTTCTGGTATTAGTGAACGGGTCAAAGCTTTAAAAGGATCGTTCTTAATTGAAACATCAAGAGAAAATGGATTAAAAATAGATATTGAAATATAGACTTGGTGAATGCCAGGTCTATTTTATTTCAAGTAGTTTTCCTGTATTCTTTAATTTTACAAAAACTAAACAAATCCTCAATATAGCCATGATATTTATCCATTAAGATGTTAATTATATCCTTTTAGGAATCAGGAAAGCGTTTCCTAAATGAGGAGGTTATAATGGATATTATGGCTGTACTTCCAACATTACTTTTATTGTTTGTTTATTTTATTTTTGTTGTGTTTGTTCTAAGAAAATAGTAAGAATTTTTGCAGGATTTTAGCTGTTATTTAAGTCTGAAGGTTATTTCATCTTCTACTTATGTAATTATGCACACTTAAATTCTTTAAAGCCATTAAGTGATGATTTGATCTTTTATTTTTCGCTTCAAGAATCTCCTTATGATAGACTATATTTACAATTGTTTAAAGTAAACAAGGTAAATTATTAAGAGTAATAGACTATGTGAAGGGTCGGGTCATAATGGATTTTAATGTGAAAAATACATTAATGGAGACTTTAGGAATAGAAGTAACCACTGTTACACCTGAGTGTGTGATTGCCACAATGCCAGTAGATCATCGTACACACCAACCATTCGGATTACTTCATGGTGGGGCATCAGTTGCTCTTGCAGAAACTGTAGCAAGTATTGGCGCTTATAATCTAGTTGATCATGAAACAGAAGTATGTGTAGGTCTAGAAATAAACGCAAATCATATTCGTGGGAAAAAATCAGGTGTAGTCACAGCATATGCTAAACCTGCACATCGTGGGAAAACAACAATGGTATGGGAAATAAAGATCGTAGATGAAGATGAAGAGCTGATATGCTTGTCCAGATGTACAATGGCAATTTTGAAGAAACAAAAATGAGGAAATCTTTTATTAAACGATGATATTGATCATGCATGCGCAAAGCAAGAGGACATTAGTTAATTAGAGGATAAAAAAGTAGATGAGCAACGCTCATCTACTTTTTTCATGTTTTCTTGCTTTAGCTAAATCATCTTGAATACTTTTCTCCCACAACGGAACACCGGTATTATATGCGGCTCTACTTATTAGATGTCCTGCAACAGGCGCTGTGATAAAGACAAAGATAATCCCTAAAAGCACCCTAGAATTTGCATGGTGATCAATAAGTAAATAATACATAAATAATCCCAATAGGATACTAATGATACCTAATGTAGCACTCTTTGAAGCAGCATGGTTACGAGTATACGGATCAGGCAAACGAACAACTCCGATTGCTGCTATTAAGCTTAGTAACGAACCTTGGAGAATAAGAAAGCCAACAATGAATTTACTGATTTCGATCATTTTCAATGATCTCTCCTTTCTCCAGGTATTTAGAAAAGGCAACAGTACCAATAAAAGCCAATATTCCTAATAGAAGAATAACCTCAACAAAAGCACTTGTGTTAAGAACAATGGAGATAATAGCCGTTATTGCAATTAAGTTGATCCCGATTGCATCTAGTGCTATAACACGATCTGGTGTTGATGGTCCTTTTACTAGTCGATAGACGAATAAAAGAGTCGAGATGGCAACGATAATGAGTGAAATGGTCATAACTAGCGTAAACATTAACGGCTCACCTCCTTGATCGCTTTTTCAAACGTATTTTTTATATCAAGTTTTGCTTGTTCGACGTCATCAATATCCATTGCATGGATATATAATGTTTTATTATCTTCAGAAACTTCAAGCACGAGAGTTCCCGGTGTTAATGTAATGAGATTGGAAAGAATCGTAATTTCCCACTCCTTTTCAAGCTCCGTCTCAAGAGAAAAAATTCCTGGTCTTAAATTAAGCTTGGGAGAGAGTATTACTTTTAGTACAGATACATTGGATTTAACAAGCTCTACTAAGAAAATATAGAGAAGCTTAATAATCGCAATCACGTTATATAAATAAAATCTGTGTTGAAAAAAACGTCTTAGAACAAAAAGAATTAATATCCCGAAAAAGTACCCTTTAGCAAAAGCTAAGGAAGAATAATCATTCGAAAGAAACATCCATAAGAACCCTAAAATAAAGTTAAGTAAAATTTGAAATGCCATATGATCTACTCCTTCAATACGGCTTGAATATAGATTGATGGATCAAGCAGAGTATCGGCAGCCTGTGAAATATAAGGTGATAGTGATTCAACCCCAAAGCCATAAGCAATTGACAATACAAGCAAGATGACTATTGGGAGTATTAACCCCTTTGTAGCCTCTTTATTAACTGGGATTTTATTTGGCTCTCCCCAAAAACCATGGATGAATATCTTCATTACAGAGTATAGTACTAACAAACTTGATAGCAGTACAACGAAAGCAATTGTGTATTCACCAGCTTCAAAGCCGCCCTGAATAATTTTTAGCTTTCCGATAAAGCCGCTGAGTGGTGGAATTCCTGCTAAAGCCAAAGTGGCAATTAAGAACATCCATCCAAGAAAAGGGTGGCTAGCAATCAATCCGCTAAATTTACGTAAATTACTAGTGCCTGTTATCGCAATAATTGTACCCACTAAGAAGAATAATGCTCCTTTAACAATCATGTCGTGAACTAAATAATAAATAGAGCCTTCTACTGAGTTTGGAGTGTTTGCTGCGATTCCAAATAAAATAACACCAACTGCAGTAATAATGTTATAGATGACAATCTTTTTAATATCCCAATAGGCAATTGCTCCAATGACACCAAAAACAATTGTTAGTGCTGAAAGCCAGGCGAGTATTTGGTGTGTAAAAGATGGCTCGTGATAGAAAATAACGGAATACACACGTGTAATGGAATAAACCCCAACTTTTGTTAATAAAGCGCCGAACAATGCTGTAACAACAGCAGGTGGTGCCTGGTAGGAGGCAGGAAGCCAAAAGTACAACGGGAAAATCGCACCCTTCAAGCCAAAGATGACTAGAAAGAGAATGGCGATGACTGTTAATAACCCGGATTGCCCCATATCTGCTATTCTTACACTTAAGTCTGCCATATTTAATGTTCCTGTTACTGCATATAAATACGCTACCGCAATAACAAAAAGTGCCGAAGAAATAACATTGACTAAGATGTATTTAATTGACTCGCGAAGCTGATTTTTGGAGCTTCCTAATACAATCAACAAGTAAGAAGACATAAGCATGACTTCAAAAAATACAAAGAGATTAAAAATATCACCTGTTAGAAAAGCACCAGTTACACCTAAAAGTAAAAATTGAACTCCTGGATAAAAGTAAAACTTTTCTCGATCTCTTGTTACGGATGAGAAAGCAAACAATAACGATGTAAAGCCAATTATACTTGTTGTTAACACTAACAAGCTAGCATACATATCGGCAACAAGTACGATTCCATAAGGTGGTGCCCAATTTCCGATCTCTAGTGTCTGAATGCCGTTTGTATGAACGGTCTGAACGATCACAATGGAAGCAATGACACTTAAGAATGAAGCAGCAGCACTTAGCCATTTTTGAACAGTAATATGTTTGTTGAAAAAGATTAAAAGTATTCCCATTAAAAATGGGATGACAATTGGCAAGATAATTAAGTTATTCATATTGATCATTTCCCCTTAGTTGATCCATATCATCAGTCCCAAGCTCTTGGTATGAACGGTAGGCAAGAACAAGGAAAAAGGATGTGACTCCAAAGCTAATAACAATCGCAGTTAAAATTAAAGCTTGTGGAAGTGGATCAACGTAGACTTCTGCATGCTCACCAAGCAATGGAGCAGCACCTTTTTTTAGTCCTCCCATCGTTAAGATGAGTAAATGTGCACCATGACTTAGCAAACCAGTACCAATAATAATTCGTAATAAACTTTTGGATAACATTAAATAAACCGCAGCCGTAATAATGATCCCGACAACAATAGACATTAAAATTTCCATTATTCCGTCTCTCCAATCGTTTGAATAATGGTCATCGTTACACCGATAACAACGAGGTAAACTCCTAAATCAAATAATACCGCTGTAGCTAAGGATGTTTTTCCTAGCAGAGGTAACTGTACATAGCTAAATGTATGTGTTAGGAACGGAACATTGAAGAAAAATGAACCGATTCCTGTTAATACAGCAATTAATAAACCAGTTGCCGTTAACTTCAGATAATCAACCTGTAGGGTATTGACAACTGTTTTTATATCAAAGGCTAATAACAGTAAGACGAGTGCCGCAGCAGTCATTAGTCCGCCAATAAAACCTCCACCTGGTGTATAGTGTCCAGAAAAGAAAAGGTGTAATGAATAGATAATGATAATAAACACAACAATCTTTGTAACAGTTTGAAAGATGATATCATTTGTTTTTATATCTTTTTTCACCCTTTTTCCTCCCTTCTGACTTTTAAGCGAATCATACCAAAAATTCCTAGTGCAGCAATCCCTAAAACAGCTATTTCAAATAATGTATCAAAGCCTCTAAAGTCTACAAGAATGACGTTAACCATATTTTTTCCACCAGCCAGCTTATAGCTGTTTTCAATGAAATAAGTTGAAATTGTTTCTGATACACGTTGGCTATTGGCAGATAGAGCAATAAGTGTAACGATCGTACCAACACCTAGAGATATAAGTAGGTTTGTTAATTTAAAGTGAAGCTTTTTTTCTTTCTTTTTAAATTCCGGTAAATGGTAGAAACAAAGCAGGAACAACGCTACTGATACTGTTTCCACACATAATTGCGTTAAAGCTAGGTCAGGCGCCCGAAATAGGACGAAAAAGAGTGATAATGAGTATCCAACTGACCCTAGAGCAATAATGGCAGTCAAACGGGATTTAGAAAATAAAACTGTCACTGTACCAATTACCATAACAAAAGCTAAAACTGCCTCATAAACACCAATTGGAGCAGTTCCTGCCAGGGAGAATGAAAATCCTCCGGTCGCAACCAAGGCAGATCCTAGAATAAGAATAAAGAAGGTGAAAATATACGCTAGATAATCACGGATAAATCCAGTCATATAAAATCTAGTTAAACGGAACGAAGATCGATCAAGTTGATGTAATGCTGCATCATATCCTTTATTTAGCGTTAGCTTTTCAGGAACTAGACGATAAACAGATCTCCACTTTGTAAGAGATAAGTACCCGACAATACCTAATGCAATAACACCTATTGTCATGAATAATTCAACAGTGAATCCATGCCAAGGATAGATATGAACATGAAAATGTCCTTCATCACCTAGTAATCCCGGAATGATTGAAGCCATCGCCGGTTCAATAATCGTGTAAGCTAAAATGTTCGGGAAGAAGAAGAAAATAACGACAAGTGAAGCCAATATAATCGGCGAAATGAGCATTCCAATTGGTGCTTCATGTGGCTTCTTCTTAAGCTTTTCAGGTTGATATTTCCCCGTGAAGGTTTTAAATACCAATACCATGCTGTAAATAAAAGTGAAAATACTACCAACCCAGGCGATAATCGGAAATAATAGACCAATTGTTTCAATATTGAAAACATCCATTTCCATTACACGAATCATACTAGTAAAGAACATTTCTTTACTAAGAAAACCATTAAAAGGAGGCAATCCTGCCATTGAAAAGGCTCCAATAATTGATATCGTGAACGTAATTGGCATCAAACTCATAAGACCGCCAAGCTTCCTGATATCACGTGTTCCTGTTTCATGGTCAATAATTCCAACCACCATAAACAAGCTTCCTTTAAAAGTAGCATGGTTTATTAGATGGAAAATAGCAGCAAGCGTCGCAACTGTATAGTAGCTATCATCAATAGACTCTAGAGCTAGTGCAGCGGAACCAACACCGAGCATTGACATGATCATTCCTAATTGACTGACTGTTGAGAATGCAAGTATCCCTTTTAAATCAGTCTGCTTCACTGCATTGAATGATCCCCAGAACATCGTGAAAATACCGAATGATGAAACAATCCAAAACCATTCAGGTGTCCCGGAAAATACAGGACTGAAACGTGCTACTAGATAAATCCCAGCTTTAACCATGGTTGCTGAGTGGAGATAAGCACTTACTGGTGTTGGTGCTTCCATTGCATCTGGTAACCAAATATAAAATGGAAACTGCGCTGATTTTGTAAAAGCTCCAAACAAAATTAAAATAAGAGCAGGAACAAAAAGTTCATGCTGTGCTATTTCCGGTACTTGACCAACAATTTCTCGAATGCTGAAAGTACCGGTCATCATATAAAGCATGATAAAACCACCAAGCATGAGAAGGCCGCCGAAAATAGTGATAAGCATAGACTTCTGTGCACCGTAACGTGATTTTTCTCGGTGATACCAATAACCAATTAACAAGAAAGAAGAAAGTGATGTGAATTCCCAAAAGGTGTATAAGACAATTAGGTTATCTGATAAAACAACACCGAGCATGGCACCCATAAACATGAGTAAATACACATAGAAGGTGTTTAATTGTTCTTTCTCTTTTGATAGGTAATAAATCGAATAGAGTACAACTAAGGCACCGATTCCAGAAATTAATAACGCAAATAACAGTCCAAGACCATCTATGTATGCGGTAAAGTTAATACCAAGAGAAGGTATCCAATTTGCGGTGTAACTGATTTGTTCACCGTGCATCGTTGAATCTAGAAATTGTATAAAATAAACAAAGAGCAGGATCGGCAATCCTAGTACAAACCAGCCTGTATGAATGTTACGAAAGTACTTATACAGGAATGGAATAAGTATGGCAAGTAAAAATGGTGATAAAATTGCCACGTGTAATAATGTCATCTTTTAACCTCCTTATTGTATTTAAAACAAATCTGGCTCAGTATTACTGATTTATTATGTTCCAGATTGTGGAGCACTATGAAATTATATCAAATATTGCTCATTTCGAGTTCATATGAACATAAAAATGATAACAAATTTCTGCTAACTTGTATATTATAAAGACCTTAAGAACATCCTAAGGTTTGAGGTGATTCCATGCACAAAACAAAGATTTTTGTCGCAGGATGTTTGTTTTCATCCTTGTTTAGCAGTGCTTGGTATATAAATGAAAGAGTAAAACGAGAATATGTCGAAACGATTTCATTTGAGGACTCAGTCATACAGTTAACAAATACTGAAACACCGATTGAATCGTTAACAGAGGAAGCAAATGTATTTGAAAAGTTTCGACCGCGTGAATATGTACGCGTTGTACTTCGTTAACAGGGTGTTAATTATAGACATCCTGTTTTTTAGTACAAAGAAATATGAATTTCTATTTATTTACATGAAGTCTTGTCAAAGCGAATCTGCTAATTCATAATAGGATGGAAACTGAATTATTTAGCAAGGAAACTGATTTTATGAAAAATACATACTTTACTAGTTATTTTCCGCTAATTACAATCTTATTATTTAGTGCTTCGTTATCGATCGTTACAGTCATGATTGTAATCGATTATTTGCAGGTGTTTGGTATTTATGATGGAATGCTGGAATTCTTCTCTAATAGTGGGATCAAGCTGGCGTTATTTACTGTTTTTTCTCTTCTGTTTTTTATGCTGTTTTCAGCATTAAAACTAATTGCAAACACGGTTACTGAGCTTTCGCTTTTGTTTTTTTCAAAAGATGTAGCAGGTGAAAATTTGACTAAAATTAGAGGAGGATCTTCCATTTATTTAATTGGTGGGGCACTTTCTCTTGCTGCTGTTCAGTATCCTTATGCAATCATCGGAATATTTCTTTTAGCAACACTGATTTATTTTGTTTTTATCGTTTATAAATTTAGTCAGTCATTAACCTCGCTATCTTTAATAGGATTAGTGCTATTTCATGTTCTTTTTTGGTTTATCTTTATACTTGGAACATTGTATCTATGTATTAGGCTTTATAATAGTGTGATGGCGAGCTTGCCTGTCTAAAATAAAAAAGCTGAGATTGACGGATAACATCAATCTCAGCTTTTTTTATTGTTCAAGGTAAAAACCTTTTTCTATCCTCAGGTTTTGGGATTGTACATTGATCTTTTTTGCCAAACCACTTATATCGATTTCTTGCAATGAAGTCGTATAGCAGGTCTCGAATTGGTCTCGGGACTATTTTGAATAGATATAGAAGTTGCCAAGTTCCACCTAGAAGTTTACAGATTTCAAGAACAGCTGATGATTTTGTATAATAGCTACTACCCCTAATCACGACTAAACTATTGAAGTTAGTAGTCGGAAGTTGGAATTTTTCCAAGAGTTCTTGTCCTGTGTTTGACTGCAGAGCAGCGAATTGAAACTTAGCTTTTTTATCGTATCGAATAATAAACTGAACAGCTTGATCGCAAAAATGACACACTCCGTCAAAGAGAAGAATAGGCTGATTATCTGCATTCAAATTTTATTCCCCCCTTTTTGAAGTACTTGTCTTTATTTCATCATTTCTTTCCAAATAAGAAGATGTGAGCCTCTGTCATAAACACTCCTAATGTTAGCAGGCTGATCTTTACCAATCCAAACTACACCAGTATACTGATCCGTTAAACCAGCAAACCATAAGTCATGATAATCGTTAGAAGTTCCAGTTTTACCACCTACATAGCTTTTATTCATTGCAGCCTTTTTACCTGTGCCGCTTGACACAACAGCAGAAAGTAATGATCGCATCTGTTTGTTGGTCGTTTCCTTCCATACGCGAATAGGATTCTCACCCCATTCGTAAAGTGTTTTGCCTGTTTGATCAGTTACTTTAACAATAGCATGATTTTCATAATATATACCGTTATTGCCAAAAGTAGTGTATGCATTTGTTAATTCAAGGGGAGAAATTCCATACATCATCCCACCAATGGCAGCTGGAAGGTGATAATCTTGTTTTGAGATTTTCGCAAAATTAAATGGCGCTAAGTAAGAAAAACCTTTTTCAATTCCAATTTCATGAAGCATCCGCACTGCAGCAGTGTTATAGGAGTATTTTAAAGCCGTTTCCAATGAAACCATGCCATAATTTCTTCCGCTATAATTTTTGGGACAATAGCCACCACTGCAAAATCTGCCTGCGTTGATTCGGGATTTGGTAGTTGCTCCGGTTACATCTATATAAGGTGCATAATCCAGTAATGGTTTAATAGAAGAGCCGGGTTGCCTATAAGCTTGAAAAGCGCGGTTAAATTCAAATTTATTATAGTTTGTGCCTCCAGCAAGGGCAACAATTTGATGTGATTGATGATTAATGACTGCAGCAGCACCTTGAATATCATCGGATTGAATGTAAGTGTTAATTGATTGAACAAGTTTATTTTGACGTTCACTTTCTAACGCTGTATAAATGATCACACCTTGACTTAAAATGTCATTTACACGTGTATTTATTTGGTTATGATCCTTTAATCCTTCTTTTGCAGCAACCAACTGCTTTAACTCATGGTGAACATATGTTACATAATCTGGTTGAATATCTACTTCCTTCTTTATAGAAAGTTTTATAGGAAAATTTGTTGCGGTCTCTCTCTCTTCCGCTGTAATAGCTCCGAATTCATATAGAGTTTGTAGTAATCTTTCTTGTCTTACTTTTGTTGCTTTATAATTTTTAACTGGATCGTATTGTGTGGGATTATTTGGTACGGCACTAATAAAGATAAGTTCAGCTAGATGTAGTTCGTGAATTTGTTTATTAAAATAAAAATCTGCTGCTGTTCCAATTCCATACTGACCATTAGCGAAATAAATAGCATTTAAGTAGTATTCAAATATTTGTTCTTTTGTAAAGGATTTTTCAAGTTGATAGGAATAAAGGAGTTCGCTCAGCTTTCGATTATAAGATTGTTCGTGATTTAAATAAACGTTTCTAGCCAGCTGTTGAGTAATAGTGCTTCCGCCTTGCTCCACCGATTCAGATTTCGCGTTAATTAATACTGCTCGAAACATACCAGCAGCATCAAAGCCTATATGGTCAAAGAAACGCTGATCTTCTGAAATGAGATAAGCTTTTTTTACGATCTCAGGGATGTTTTCGTATTTAACATAAATCCGATTTTGTTGATTTGATGTTATTTCTGAAATAAGGCGACCCTCATGATCATATACATAACTGTTTTGTGCTAAATCAACAGATTCAATGGGTATTTTTTCATCCAATATGGTACTAATCCCTTTAATAGCTTGAGATTCTTTACCTGCCACAAAAACACATATGATGAAGATTGGTACCATAGTAAAGATACAAGCCCAACCAAATAAATGTCGCATACTGATTCACTTTCTTTCTACTTATTCTGCTCTATAACGACACAACAGAGACAAAACGAATAAACAATTTATATGTTATATATCGGAAAAACTCAATAAATTTCAACAGTCAATTTAAAATTATACCTAATAATGATCGTTGCTGAATATATTGTAAGATAGAGTAAAGATAATCATCTAGTCAATTAAAAATAGTCAAGGGACAATTCATTATTTTTGGAAAAATTAAAGTTCTTTTTAATGCATCGGTGATATAATAAAGAAAACTCGTTGATTGGCGAGCCTGAAAGGCGAAGACAGAAACGTAGTTGCCCTTATACTTCATACTTAGAATTGGCCACTACGTCGAATCAACCCTCTTTGCTGCCAATTCATACCTATTTAACGTATAAAGAAAACTCGTTGATTGGCGAGCCTGAAAGGCGAAGCGTGATGAGTAGTAGCCCTTATGGATGTTGATTACCTACGTAAAAAACTTTTCTATGTTGCCAATATTTTCTTAACGTTTAAATAAAATAAACTAAAGGAGGAGCGAAACAGATTGGAGGGACAAGAGCAATTATTATTTATTGATTTTGAATTTACCATGCCGGAAGGAAAAGCGAATCCAAAGGGCTTTTATCCAGAAATTATTGAAGTGGGTATTGTTTCTGTTAAGAACCAACAAATTGAAGAGCAATTCTCCTCATATGTTAAACCGAACAAATTCCCCTTATTAACTGAGCGATGTAAAACTTTTCTGCAAATTTCGCAAAATAAAATTGATCAAGGAATGACTTTTTCAGAGCTTTTAGCTGTACTAAATGATTATAATAATGGATCATCAACAACTGTTATTACTTGGGGCAATATGGATATGAAGGTGCTCCGTCATAATTGCCAAATGAGTAGTGAAGAATTTCCATTCACAGGAAAATTTAGAGATTTATCAATGGAATATAAAAAGTTTTTTGGTGATCGTAATCAAACCGGCTTATGGAAGGCTGTTGAGGAATATGGGAAAAAGGCTACCGGTAAACATCACCGTGCATTAGATGATGCCCTAACTACGTACAATTTATTTAAATTAGTTGAAGAGGATAAAAGGTACTTGCAAAAGCCATCCCCAACAACAATAGGTGATCGAATTGATCTGTCAAAGGTATTAAATAAATATGCAACATAAAGCAGAAATAATGTACAAAATTATGTATATGAAAAAAGCTCAATAACAATATTTAAAAGTAAATGCTAAATATTGTTATTGAGTAAACATCTTTCAATTAATGAGGGAAATACTCTTTCTCAAGAACATCAACCCTTTTCAGGGATTCCTTAGCCCATTCAATATTATTTTCTTCAAGTTCTTTCTTCATAACATCCAGCGCTTTTCTTAGCGACTGCTGATATTCTGGAATTTCGTCTTCGAATCGTTTTACCATCTGTTTTGGAACGTTTGTTTGTTCGTTGTAAGCCAATGCCCTTCTCTCGTGAAAAAATTGGACATCCACCTGTTTTGGATTATGTAAATCACCTTGTTGTGGGTGCTTTAGGACAGCTTTAACTTGTACTAAATAATGCATAGGTTTAATGTCGGTAATAACACCAATGTATTTACCTGTTTTATAAATGCCTGTTACAACATCTCCGATTTTCTTTTCATCCATTATTCTCACCCCTTGGATATTTATTTTATATCTTTTATAGTACCATGAAGGCTTTAAAATCGCATTTGTGACTGTTTCTTGACTATACTTTTAATAGCTAGTGAATTCGTCTAAAACTTGCTATAGTTAGGAGGAAGAAAGGTCGTGAAAACATGAATCAATTATTTCCTATTTTTGGATTATTTTTATATTTTCCTGAGGATAAGTCAGAATATATACCTGCTGCGATTACAATGATCATTTTTACTATAGCAGCTTTCTTTGCTTTCCGATTTATCATGAAGCTTTCTAAAAAAGAACAAGAACAAGTAGAAAAATTAATAAATCAAACGAAGCAAGATCAAGACTAAGACTAAGGGAAGACAACTTTTCATAAAATGAATAAGTTTATACATTGTGACAAAAAATACCCTATAGCCAAACGATTTCATTGGAGGGTAATATGAAACGTAAAACATTTTTGTCTTTGTACTTTGTTTTTCCTTTTATTTTGTCCGGTTGTATGGAAAAAGAAATCACCAAAATGGATGTTGAAATGTTTAATGCAAGTGGTGATTCACTTGGTACCATTAAAGTATCTGAGCAACCAGAAGGTGTAAAGTTTGAAGTGATGGTAGAGGGGTTACCAGAAGGTGAGCATGGAATAAACATTCATGAAAAAGGTACTTGTAAGGGACCTGATTTTAAAAGTGCTGGAGATCATTTGAATCCTGATGATAAAAAGCATGGGCTTTTGCATCCCGAAGGTGCTCATGCAGGGGACCTTCCAAATGTTATTTCCGAAAATGGAAAAACAGAAGCGGAATTAATGGCTCCTCAATTAACCCTAAAAAGTGGAAAGAAAAATTCTATTCTTGATCCAGATGGAGCAGCTATTGTGATAACGGAAAAAATGGATGACGGCATGACTCAGCCAGCAGGAGATTCAGGAGCTAGAATTGCCTGTGGAGAAGTAACGGAAAAAGAAGCAAATCGTGGCGATAAGAAAGAAGTCAAACCTGAGGAAGAAGAATAATCATGTAAAGGTGACAGAATCATATCTGTCACCTTTTATTTCTTATTAACCTGATAAATTCTCGTTAAAAAGGTGAGAATAATCCGAGCTGGTATCGAAGTAAAGAGGAAAAGAAATAATAGCAACTGTTCCTTTGCTAACTTCACTTATGTATTTGACAGAACCACCATGGTTTTTAACTATACTATATGTAACCGTCAGTCCAAGTCCCGTTCCATCATCTTTAGAAGAATAGTATGGTTCTCCTAATCTCTCAATTTGCTCTTTAGTCATTCCAATCCCGTTATCAGATATTTTAATATGTATTGTGCTTTCCAATAAACATGCATGAATTGTTACCAAACCTTCCATATTTGGAACAGCCTCTATGGAATTTTTGATAATATTAATAAAAACTTGTTTTAGCTTAATTGGGTCTCCAAAAACATACAAATCCTTATCAATTTCACATTTGAATTTTACTGTTTTATAGTTTGCATAAGATGTCATGAGCGTAGTGATATCATTTAGAGTATCGGTTAAGTTTATTTTTTCTTTGGCCATGCTTTTTTGTCCAGCCATACCTAGATAGTCAGTTATGATGGCTTGGGCTCGATCCAATTCTGTTAACACAAGATCCATGTACTCTCTTCTTTGACTATCTGTACTTTATCTACAGTATATAAAGAAGTAGTATTTAACGTATTTAAAGTTAAGTATTGCTTCTTTTTTGTTTCTTTAAAATCAACTTATCTACAGTGGGAAAATATAGTATTCATAGTTTTTATAGAAAGAGTTTCATAAATGTATCACTATCTAATCTGGAGGTGATGTTTATGAAAGTTCAAGAGTTTCAAATTGATAATAAAAAACGATATGTACTCATTGATGAAAATAACAAACCTGTGGTTCCTGTTGTCAAATACCTTAAGTATCTAGACAACATAGGTAAAGCGGAAAATACGTTAAAAGCATATTGTCGTCATTTGAAGTTATACTTTCAATTTTTAAGCGAAAAAGAAATAGGATACCAAGAGGTTGACTTAAATTTATTATCGGAGTTTATATCTTGGCTAAGAAGTCCTTATCAATCTACTAAAGTAGTTCATCTTGAGAAAACTCAAGCAAAGAGATCAGAACGAACAGTGAATACTATATTAACATGTGTCCAAGGTTTCTATGATTATTTGATTAGGATTGAGGATTATGAAAAGGACCTATCCGAAAAAACAAAGAAGCAAGTTACTGGTCAGTACCGATCATTCAAACCCTTTTTACATCATATATCAAAGGGTAAACCATTTGAAAAAAGCATATTGAAAATAAAAGAACCTCGAAGGGGAATTTTAACACTCACAAAAACTCAGGTGCAAACTGTTCACGATGCGTGTAGTAACATTCGCGATGCTTTATTGATTAGGATTTTATATGAGGGTGGTCTTAGAATTGGAGAAGCCTTATCTTTATGGATTGAGGATTTTGATATTGGTTCCACTACCATTCAGGTTCGGAAATCAAAAACTGTAAATGGTGAAGGACGAAAGGTGTATGTATCTGCCGATACTATGAATGTATTTCAAGATTATCTTATTGATCTTCACGATGTAGATACAAATTTTGTTTTTATCAATTTATCAGGACCTAATAAGGGTAAACCGTTAAATTATCGAGCAGCTTTCGATGTGATTGAGCGTATAAGGAAGAAAACTGAGATTGATGTTACTCCACATATGTTAAGACACACCTATGCAACTGAACTTCATGAAAAAGGAGTAGAAGCTTCGATTATTCAGAAGTTGTTAGGTCACGCACAAGTTCAAACTACAATACAAACTTATATGCATTCTTCGGATGAAACAATTCGGAAAGAGTGGCAGAAAGCACAGGATAATATGAAGGGTGATCAATTAAAATGAAATTATATAAATTTACTAATTCGACCAAATCTCCACGATATGAGCAACTAGTACAAGAACTAAATGGATATTGGAAAAATGATCTATGGAATGCCATCGATTGCCCTTTCTACACTAAAGACACTAATTTAGGAAAACAAAGGCTTAAATTCGACGAGACTTTAAGTTCAGGAATAAACCATGAATTGAAATATTATTTCTTTAGACAGTTGACTGATTCGATTTTAAAAATGACAACAATATGGAGCAGTGCTAGTGCAATCAATAAATTACAAACTTTTATTTTAAGGTTTTATCCAAATATTTTTTCTTTTATAGAAATTCCTCATGAGAAGTTTTCAATTCACTATAAGACTTATCTTTTAGAACTTGGTATAAGCAATTTAACTATTAAAGGATACCTCCAATTATATAATCGGATTAGTTCTTTTTACTTTGAATGGTATGACGAACGTATCGAAACAGAAAAAGATATTTGGGATGTTAGAAAACTAGGTATTGACTACAACAATAGTAAATGTGGTTATACCTTAAATTTCACTTTTATACCAAGCCCTTATCGAGCTTTGGTAAAAAGATATTTCGAAAAACGTGTCCTAATGCAAGAAAGTTTAAGCTGGGGTACTGCCATACAAAACATAGCAAAACTTCAAGAGTTCTTTAAATATATTTACTGCAAGTACCCAGATTGGAAAGGCTTAACCTCTTTAAGTAGAAGTGATATAGAAGGATTTATATATTATTTAAGAACTTCTCCTATGGGAGGGAATAGTGTTCATAAAGGACAAGCCCCTTCGGATAACCACGTTCATCGGTCATTATCTGTAATAGAATTGTTTATTTTATATATTCAAAGATATGAATGGGCTGAAGCCCCAATTAAATCTGCAGGAAATTTAATCGTTCCTGAAGACAAACCTAAACTACCACCTAAAGCTTCTAATGAAATAAAATATATATCTGATTTCGTTTGGAATCAAATCCTGAACCATATAGGAAAACTACCAAAAGAAATTATCCCGATTGTGATTTTATTAGAGGCAACAGGATTTAGAATTTCAGATGTGTGTACTTTGAAAATAGATTGTTTGATTCAAAGAGAAGATGGTTGGTGGATTATTGGAGACCAACGTAAAGTTAAAAATAAAGACCATAGAGTGCCAATTTCGGAAGAAATAGCAATGGTTGTGATTTCTCAACAAAAATTGACTAGAGAAAAAACAACCATTGAAACAAACCCCTTTAATTATTTGTTTCCTACCTATTATGGGCCGAGAAAAGGTCAGCCTATTTCAAGGGACAATGTAGTAAACAATTTAAACAAACTAGCTATGGAAAATAAAATAATCGACGAAAAGAGAGATACCTATCGATTTAAAGCACATGCGTTTAGACACCGTTATGGAGTCAATCTTATCAATAACGGTATGACCATTTTGCATGTACAAAAACTTATGGCTCATGCGAGCCCTGAAATGACATTGGTATATGCCAAGATTCATGATAAAACTCTTCGAAAAGAATGGGAAAAAGCCACAAGCAGTGGAGCTATAAGATTAAATCAAGGCGGTAAAATAATCGCCACTAGTATAGAGCAACAAGCAGACGAAAACGGATTAGAGTTGGAATGGATACGTCACAACTTAGATTCTATTCGATTAGATCATGGTTTTTGTATTAAAAGCCCTAAGAACAATTGTGATTTTTTAGAACAAACTTTAGAACCACCATGCATTAAAAATAACTGCCGAAGTTTTCATGTAGACCAAACATTTTTGAATTTCTACAACGAACAAATTACTAAAATGGAATCTGATATACAGATATATCAGAAATCTGGAAGAATTCGTTCAATCGAGATAATTCAACCTAAACTAAAAAAGTATAAAGAAATTAGAGACGGAATCATTAAAAACGGTGGAATATATGGACAGCAAAAATTAAGAAGAGAATCCAGAAATTAATATAAAGGTGTGTAAAACAAAGTGGCTAATAAGAATCCTAATACTGGTCCCCTATTAAGAAGCATAGAAGATAAAAAGAATATAACATTTCAAAAGGTAGAAAAAACACTTAAAAAAATGATAAAACAACAGAAAAAGATTAACTTCAACTCTGTAGCAGAAGAATCTGGAGTTTCTAAATCATTTCTTTATAAGTACATTGAAATTAGATCTCGTATTGAAACTTTAAGGAAGCAAGAAGAAGGATTAGAATCACCCATGAAAGTTAAACGGGATATGACAGAAAAATCAAAAGATGTCATAATTGCATCACTTCGGAAGAGAAATAAGAATTTGGAGGAAGAAAACAGGAAATTGAAAGAACAACTTAAAGTTGTATGGGCAACAATTTATAAAGAAATCAAGTAAGATGATAGTCTAACTTTAAAGTCATGTATTCAATGAATGAGGTTCGGTAGAACCTCATTTTTTAACAACTTACTGTAGATAAAGGCCAATTTGTTGAATTACCTATTAATTGAACAAAACCTCTGACAACAGTTAACGGATTTCTCACTTCGTGTGCAACACTTGCTGCGAGTTCACTGACAATGGAAAGCTTTTCTGCTTTCATTAACTCCATCCTCATAACAGCATTTGCCCGCATGTACTCAATGAGGTATATACATAGACTAAGTATCAAGGTAAGGGTGAAAATTGTAATGCCTGGGATTACATAATTAGTTAAATCAACATAATGTGGAATTAAAACGCTTACAATTATGATTGTGCAAAGTGAAAAAATTAAAATACTAATTCCATATATCGCAGCATAATTTAATTTCTTTTTAAACGTGTAGGAATACCAATTGCTTCGTAGAGACAGTGAAAGAATAAAATAAACCGTTACACTCCCACAAAAATAAACCCAGCCCAGTTCATAAAGTTGTGAAAAATAAATTGAAGTTGTAAGAAGAGTAAGCAGACCAGGTATGGATCCTCCGTAAACGACGCTAGTAAATAAGGGAATAGGTTGAAGGGTAAAGAAAGCTCCATCAATTAGCTCGATCGGGTAAATCAGACACAAGATAGAAGAAAAAATTGAGCCGCACGTAATTAATAGTTTATTGGGTTTTAAAGAGCTAAGATTGTTTCTACTTAACCATAATAAATGATAGACAAAAATAGGGAGAACAACGAATGTAATTTGCAAGATAATATCTTTTACTAGTTCCATATAAGGTTCACCTTTGATATAAGTAAGTTTCCCTAATTATACCATTAAATTGTGAAAATTATTCTAAAATAAACATAATTTAACTAATTTTTCATAAAAACGAAATAAATGAGCTCTTAAGTTTAAAAGAGCTCATTTGGAAGTTTAGGATAATTATGTTAGGGCTATCTTCAATCTTTTTAAACCATCTAACAAAGTCTCCTTTGGGCAAGCAATGTTCATTCTAAGGAAACCTTCTCCGTTTTCGCCAAACTTTGAACCTATATGTAAAGCTAGTTTACCCTTGTTAAGAAGTAGTTCCTGTAATTCTTTATCTGATTTATTTAAACTTCTTACATCAATCCACACAAGATATGTTGATTCAGGACGCATGATTTTTACCTGAGGAAGATGATTCATTAAATATTCTTCTATTAATAATACATTTTCCTGAAGATATTGAATTAATTCATCAAGCCAGTTGCTCCCATGTTCATAAGCTGCCTGCATCGCATCAGCTCCTAACGTGTTGATACCCATTACCCCAAACAGCTGTTGAACTTCATTGTAACGCCTTTTAAGGGAGTCATTTGGTATTAACAAGATTGATGCTTGTAGGCCAGCTAAATTGAACGTTTTACTAGGTGCAATACAAGTAATGGTTTGATTGGCAATGTCTTTTCGAATAGAAGCAATTGGAGTATATTGATTTCCAAACAGCAGCAGATCGGAATGAATATCGTCTGATATAATAAGAACATTATGCTTTATACAAAGATCCCCAATTTTTGTTAGTTCCTCTTCACTCCAAACACGACCACTTGGATTGTGAGGATTACATAAGATAAAAAGTTTTGTTCTTTCATCCGAAAGTTTTTCTTCCAAATCATTAAAATCAATTTCATAACGGAAGTTTTCATTTAGTAATAATTGATTATAAAGAACCTCGCGTTTATGCTTTTGGGCAATTTCGAAAAACGGGTAGTAGACAGGCGGTTGTACGACAATCTTGTCTTCTGAAGTAGTAAAGGCATGGATAGCCATACTAATAGCTGTGACAATTCCAGGACTGTAAGTGATTGTTTTTGGATCAATCTCCCAGGAATGACGAGACTTCAACCAATTTTTAACGGCTTCTTCCATTTTTGATCCAGGCATTGTATATCCAAATATTCCGTGGTCAACTCGAGTATGTAAGGCATCAATCACTTCCTCAGGTGCTTGAAAATCCATGTCAGCCACCCACATCGGTAGAACATCTTCTACACCAAATATTCTTTTTGTATAATCCCATTTTACTGAATCTGTTTTTTTTCGGTTAATAACTTGATCAAATTGACTCAATTGCTTCACCCCTTATTAAAGATTCTTATAAAACTGTGAGCTATATTTATAATAGGATTCTTTTAACATGAGTAGTACAGTTATGAATCATAAACAAAAATGGATATAGCTTCTTTCTTTCATTATCTACTTCTATCATAAGTGTGTTACAATAACAGTGCAAAAAATAAGATTAATAAAGGTGAAATAATGGAAACACAGCAAACGAATATAAGGTTAATGGAAGTTTTATTACAGTGGGATCCGTTAGGTTATGGAGAAGATAGTTATGAAACGGAAGTAGTTGATGTGCTCCAGGCTGTTCATTTAATAGATGATAAACTAAAGTTAGCAAGAAAAATACAAGCGATTTATGAATTTTCGTTCGAAGAAATCATCCCTCTAACGGAATGTGAATCCATGTCTAAGCAGTTACTTCAAATCAAAAATAATACAAGCTGTGAAATTTAAGCGAAAAACCACTCATATGAGTGGTTTTTCTATTGAGCCTGAATAAGGAAGTTCATAATTTTTTCTGAAACGTGTTCCGGCCTTTCCTCAGGTACTAAGTGGCCAGTTTGTTTAAATGAGAAAAATGTTGAATTAGGTAAGTCGTTTTGTAATCTTTCTCCAATAGAAACAGGTACGACTTTGTCTTCATTTCCCCATATAAGCAAGCTAGGCTGTTCGATCTGCTTTAACTCTTCTGAACTAAGATCACCTTCATGGTCACGAATCATCCGATTTAAAGCACGAAATATTTTGTCATCGAGAAAAGGCTCCATATACCCGTCCATCATTTCCTGATCAATTAATGAGCGATCATGTACCACGTTGTTTAAGTTCTTTAGAATTCCTTGACTTGCTAGCCAATGCTTAATGCATAGATAAAAATATGGAACATAAGAACCAAATTTTAGTGAAGGATGTACACCTTTCATATATCCTGAGCTACATAGTAATACCACTTTCTCAAATAAATCAGGTCTTTGCTTTGCTGCATTCAAAGATACTTGCCCACCCATGGAGTGACCAACAAGGTAAGCTCTTTTTATGTTCAGTCCTTCTGCTAAACGTATTACTACTTTTGCCATGTTTGTATAAGAGTGAACAAATTTAGTTGATTTTTCTGTTTTTCCAAATGGAGGAAGATCAATTGTAACGATTGTAAAATCCTCTTTGAGTAAAGGGATAATTTTTCTGTAGCAAAAACTAGAGGACAAAAACCCATGTACTAAAATCATAACAGGATTGGATGGATGTTGGCGATAAACCTCATAGTGAACGTTTATGCCAAAAATATTCATTGTGCTACAGTAGTAATGGCTTTTATTCATAAGCATTCACTCCATTTTTCCTATATATATTGCCAGATTGTATGATAAAATATGTGTTTGACTTAACACACTAAAATTGCTGCTTGTCATATAGGGGTATAGCTTATAAGGAAACTTTGTTAACCAAATAGGCTGTTAAAGAAGAATTATGTTTTTTTATATTTTTTACCGGGATATAAAAAAACACTCATGTAAAAATCTACCCTTTTTTCTTTTTGTGAAACGTATGAAAAACGAGCAATATGGTGGTATAATTATCTGAAGATTTGAAAAGTAGGAGTGGTGAAAAATGAAGTTTAGTGAAAAGGAAGTAGAGTTATTAGAAATATTGCAAGATGACTGCCGCTTGACTGCAGAACAAATCGCCAAAATGATTGACTTATCAGAAGAAGAAACGAAAAAGATAATTAAAAATCTTGAAGATCAACGTATTATTGTTGATTATACAGCACAGGTGAATTGGCGTAAGGTTGATGGGCACGAAGGTGTAAAAGCAATGATCGATGTGAAAGTTCAGCCAAAAAGAGGAGTAGGCTTTGATGATATTGCAAGTCGAATTTATCGTTTTAATGAAGTAAAGTCTGTTTACTTAATGTCAGGTGCTTACGATCTTTCAGTTATAATAGAAGGAAAATCGATGTCTGCTATTGCTCAATTTGTTTCTGAAAAGCTTTCAACTTTAGACTCTGTTTTGTCTACAACAACTCATTTTATCTTAAAGAAATATAAACATGATGGTACTATATTTGAACAAGATGATGAGGATAAGAGAATTGTGGTATCACCATGATTGAACCAACGCATTACCTTTCAAGTACAGTCAAAGGCTTAAAACCATCAGGAATACGCAAGTTCTTTGACCTGGCAGCAAGTATGGAAGGTGTAATTTCATTAGGTGTTGGTGAACCTGATTTTGTTACACCTTGGAATGTAAGAGAAGCAAGTATCCTTTCCTTAGAACAAGGGTATACCTCCTACACAGCAAATGCGGGCCTTCTTGAATTAAGAAAAGAAATAAGTTATTACCTTCAAGAAAAAACAAATGTAAGCTATAGTCCATCAGAGGAATTGTTAGTAACAGTTGGGGCAAGCCAAGCTCTTGATCTTGCACTTAGAGCTATTGTGAACCCTGGTGATGAGGTTATTGTCATTGAGCCTAGCTTCGTATCTTATTCATCACTAATTTCTCTTGCAGGTGGGGTACCAGTATCTGTTCAAACGAGCGGTGAAATGGAGTTCAAGCTTCAGCCTTCAGATTTAGAAAAGGCAATCACAGATAAAACGAAAGCTGTTATTTTGTGCTCACCAAATAATCCAACTGGAACACTTCTTAATAAAGAAGACTTAGAAAAAATAGCTACAATTATTGAAAAGTATGATTTATTGGTTATTTCAGATGAAATCTACGCGGAGCTTACATATGATGATGTGTATACAAGCTTTGTATCGATTGATGGAATGGTAGAACGGACAATCCTTGTTTCAGGGTTTTCGAAAGGATTTGCCATGACAGGCTGGCGTTTAGGGTATGTAGCTGCACAGCCTGAATTTTTAAGCGCAATGCTAAAAATTCATCAATACACAATGATGTGTGCACCTTCTATGGCTCAATACGCTGCAATCGAAGCAATTAAGAATGGCAAAGAAGATGTTTTGCATATGAAAAAAAGCTACAGGCAACGGCGAAACCTTTTTGTTAACGCATTAACAGAAATGGGGCTGACTTGTCATGTACCAGGTGGTGCGTTTTACGCATTTCCTTCTATAAAGGAAACAAATCTTTCGTCAGAAGAATTTGCAGAAAAGCTTCTCATGGAAGAAAGAGTGGCTGTTGTTCCGGGTAGCGTGTTTGGTGAAAGCGGCGAAGGGTATATCCGATGCTCCTATGCTTCTTCATTAGAACAGCTTCAAGAATCATTAAGAAGAATGCAGCGTTTTGTTCAAAAACAAAAAGCTGGCGTATAAGTATAAATCTCAACTAAAAAAAGCTGACCAGTTGATCAGCTCATATAGAAACTAAAGGGGGAATACTAGAAAGCCTTATGCTTGTATTATTCCCTCTTTTTTATGTGGCTTAAACCTAAAAATCAAATTTTTCCTCTCTTTTTAAATCCTCATTAAAATCAATTTCCAAATGAAACAATGTCGAACATGATGGCGTTAAATAAAATGAAAGAGGAGGGCAGAGACATGACCGAAGAAGAATTAATAAAAAAGGCCAAACAGGGAAATATGTCAGCTTTTCAACAGCTAGTTGAACTACATTACCCTGTTGTGGAGAAGTTTGCTTATCAATTAGGGAACAGACAAGAAGAGATTGAAGATATTACACAGGAAGTATTTATTCGTGTGTATCGATTTATAGATCAGTTTACTAAGGCAAAATTTTCTACTTGGTTATATAAAATAACACTTAATGTAACGAGGGACTTTGCTAGAAAACGTCAATCTAATCTACGGAAGGTTTTTAAAATACAACAAGACTTTCGACAGGAGTATTACCCTGAAACAGAAGCTGAGGTTTTACGTAATGAGGAAGATCGGGTTCTTCATTTAGCGATACAAAAGCTAGATGAGAAATATCGGATACCAATCGTTCTTTTTTATTTTCATGAAAAGAAGTATGAGGAAATTGCAGAAATCATGTCTATTTCATTATCTACGGTTAAAACACGAATATTACGCGGGAAAACAATGTTGAAAAAAGTCATTGAAGAACTTGATAAGAAAGAAGGTGACATACATGGATGATAAATTATTTGAAGAACGAATGAGAAACTTAAAGCAATCATACGAACAAGTGCCTTCAGTTTCCTCTGTAGATAAAATAGTGAACAAGGTAAAAACATCGGAAAAACCGAATAAAAAGCGCATGAGACTTCAACTACCGTATGTTGCCTCCTTTATCGGTGTACTTTTAATTGGAGGAATCCTTGGTGCGCAACTTCTGAAGCAACCGGATAACACGGGGTCAGAACATCCACCAGATGAACAAATAAATCAACAACCCGTAACAACTTCAGACATTGAGGCTGCAACAAATGAGATTAGGGGCTACTACGAAAGAAAAGTAGATGAGTTAAATGATTCTCTACAATCCAAAGATGTGGAACAATATCAGTTTGTCCAGGAAGCTAAAAGTGCAGTTGCAGCCTTTGAACAAAGAAAGAGTTATAAATCGCAAACAGAGTTAAAAAACTATAGAAATAATGTTAAAACAATTATTGAATATCGTGTATCAATGCCTTATACAGAATTTACTATGTTAAAAAATCAAAGTGATATAAGTGATGAACAAATTCTTCATTATATTGAAAAACTAGAGCTATTAAAAGAACGCTATATAGATAGGTGGGAAACGCACTTTAAGGAACAGAGTGTAGATGTTTCTAACGTTAAAGATTATGTTCAACAACTTAATAGTGGAAGTGTAAAAAATGGAACAGAAGAATATAGTAACTTAGTGGATGAAATAAAGGGGAATGGTTACATTTTTGTTGATGATGGTGAAGGAATGATCTCTTTTACCGTTGATTATGACAAAATTTCCGAGACTTTTTCACAGAAATTATCAGAAGAACTAAAACTATTTCTGGATATTCAGAAAAACAAAAGATTTAAGGTAGACGCTGAATTAGTCATCAGTCGTGATGAACTTGAAACTAGACTGATTCTGCTAGAGAAAACCATAATCCAACACCCTAATTTTTCTAATATAAATGATTTGAAAATATTGTTTCAAGATCTAATGAAAAACTATTTGACAGGAACAGAAAATTCTCAGATTACAACTAATGAGGCAAGAGTTAAAGAGGAGATCATATCAGGTTTTGAGAAGTTTATTTCTGAAAACAATAATACAATGTCTTCACAAATAGTTGATGCTTTTTTAAGTGAACTTAAGGACAGTGATTTTCATCTAACGGAAGAGCTTGAGAATCAAGTAGAGTCTCTCATCCCTTTGAAATTGAAAATTACTCCAAATGGATTAAGCGTGAACCTGTTGCCTCTAACAGATCAAATGGTAGCAACATATGAGGAATACAAAAGAACTAATAACGATAAAGTGTTTGATGGACCGTTTGCGGGAACAAATACAATTGATTTAGTTGTGGCAAGAATCTATATGTATGCAGTGATAACTGGAGATTATGATATGGCTTATAACCTCTTATATAAAGGAGAAGGCACAAACATACCTGATAAAAGTCAATTTATTTCCGAGATAAGTTCTACTGACTTCCAGACTTTATCAAACGAAGTTACGATGGTTGAATTTCAGTATCAAGAAAACGGAGAGGTTATCAATCATATTTATATAAAAGGGGATGGAGAAACGGTTTCACTTGAGCTTCGTCTAGAAAATGGATCCCCAAAAATTGTGTATAAGCCAATGCCTTAAAGCAACGAATTCATCGTTGCTTTTTCTTTTTTGGGTATACTAAAAAATGAGATCAAAAATATTTATTTTTGTCAAAGACGCAAAGATATGATATAATTTTTAATTGCGTATAATGGGACATATAATTATAAGAAAAATAGGAGTGTTATTATGACAGCGAAGTACGAAATAGGAAGTGTTCATACAGGAAAAGTAACAGGTATTCAGCCATATGGTGCATTTGTTGCACTAGATGAAGAAACACAAGGACTTGTTCACATCTCAGAAATTACACATGGTTTTGTTAAAGATGTTAATGAGCACTTAAACGTTAATGATGAAGTTCAAGTAAAAGTTCTTTCTATTGACGAAAAATCTGGGAAAATCAGCTTATCAATCCGTGCTACTCAAGAAGCACCTGCTGAAGAAAAGCAAGAAGCTCCAAAAAGACCTAAAAAACGTCAAGCAACTGTAAAAGCTGAAACAGAAACTCCACAAGGTTTCAACACATTAAAAGACAAGCTTGAAGAGTGGATTGAGCAATCAAAACGTGAAGAAATTAAAAAATAATGAACGAAGAAAAGATGAACACAGGGTGTTCGTCTTTTTTTATTCCCTTTAATCAAAAATAAAAAAAGAGCTAACCGAAGTTAACTCTTTTTTCTTCACTCTTATCGAGCTTCTGGGCGAGGTTCTCTTGCTACTTCCTCAGAAGGTTTGAATAACAGACCAAGATTGATTAAACCAGCAATACCAACTAAACCGTAAATGATTCGTGATAATGCTGAATCCTGGCCGCCGAAGATAGCTGCTACTAGATCAAATTGGAAAAAACCAATTAGTCCCCAGTTAATTGCTCCTATTATCGTAAGTACAAGTGCTATACGTTGAATTGCGCTCATTTTATTTTACAACCTCCTTAGTTGTTAACTACACTTATATCTTGCGAAAAAACAAAAAAACTATTCAAAGAAAATTTTAATAAAAGCACATTTCTTTACAATAAAATCAGGAAATTACATAATCTAAATATGGAGGCGATATAAATGGATAATTTTACATACTATAATCCCACTAAATTAATCTTTGGTAAGGGACAGGTAGAACAACTTGAAAATGAAGTTCCAAAGTACGGAAAAAAGGTTCTTGTTGTATATGGTGGAGGAAGTATTAAGCGCAATGGTCTCTATGATAAAGTTGTTCAAATTTTAGAAAAAAACAACCTTGAGATCTTTGAATTGTCTGGAGTAGAACCAAACCCTAGGTTATCAACGGTTCACCGTGGCGTTGAAATATGTAAAAAAGAAAACATTGATTTTATATTAGCTGTAGGTGGAGGAAGTGTAATAGACTGTACTAAGGCTATTTCTGTAGGGGCGAAATATGATGGAGATGCTTGGGATATTGTGACAAAGAAACATATTCCTACTGAAGCAGTGCCATTTGGTACAGTATTAACATTAGCTGCAACAGGTTCTGAGATGAACTCTGGTTCTGTTATTACGAATTGGGAAACAAAAGAAAAATATGGTTGGGGAAGTCCTTTAACATTCCCTAAATTTTCAATATTGGATCCAGTAAATACGTTCACTGTACCAAAAGATCAAACGATATATGGTATTGTTGATATGATGTCACATGTTTTCGAACAATACTTTCATCATACAACAAATACACCGTTACAAGATCGTTTCTGTGAGGCTACATTAAAAACGGTTATTGAAACAGCTCCTAAGCTAATAAATGACTTAGAAAATTACGAGCTTCGTGAAACCTTTCTTTACTCTGGTACGATTGCGTTAAATGGACAACTGCAAATGGGGTATCGAGGAGATTGGGCAAGTCATAATATTGAACATGCTGTTTCTGCTGTATACGATATTCCACATGCTGGTGGATTAGCCATTCTATTCCCGAACTGGATGAAGCATAACTTAGATCAAAATGTATCACGTTTTGTACAACTGGCTGTTAATGTTTTTGATGTTGATCCTACTGGTAAAGACGACCGATCTGTAGCTCTTGAAGGAATTGATAAACTTCGTGAGTTTTGGAGCAGCATTGGAGCACCATATCGTTTGAAGGATTATGATATTAATGATGAAAACATTGATTTGATGGCTGATAAAGCAATGATTAATGGTGAATTCGGTAATTTTAAATCTTTAAATAAAGACGATGTGGTTGCGATCTTAACAGCATCTTTATAAAATGCAAACAAGTAAGCACGGGGTTATACCCGTGTTTACTTGTTTTGTAAATGAATTGTCAGAAAAGATTGGAAATGTTAGCGATTACATAAAGATCTATACTTGATTTACACATGTAGTTTAGATAAAGTTGTTAATAGCTATAAACAAAAAGCAAACATTGGAGGAAAAATGTTATGACGCATGTAAGCTTTGATTATTCTAGTGCCTTAACTTTTTTTAACGAACATGAACTTACATATTTAAGGGATTTTGTGAAAGTTGCTCATCATTCAATTCATGAGCAAACAGGAGCTGGAAGTGACTACTTAGGTTGGGTAGATCTTCCTAACAATTATGATAAAGAAGAATTTGCTCGTATTCAAAAAAGTGCTGAAAAAATTAAGAACGACTCAGAAGTTCTTCTTGTCATTGGAATTGGTGGTTCTTATTTAGGAGCACGTGCTGCCATTGAAATGCTTAATCATTCTTTTTATAATTCTTTATCAAAAGAACAAAGACAAGCTCCACAAGTTATTTTTGTAGGAAATAACATCAGCTCTACATACATGAAGGATCTTCATGATTTACTTGAAGGAAAAGATTTCTCGATTAATGTTATTTCTAAATCTGGTACAACTACTGAACCCGCACTAGCATTCCGTATTTTTAGAAAGCTTCTTGAAGAAAAGTATGGGAAATCTGAAGCGAAGCAACGTATTTATGCAACAACTGATAAAGCGCGTGGTGCTTTGAAAACACTTGCAACTGAAGAAGGGTACGAGTCATTCATCATTCCAGATGATGTTGGTGGACGTTATTCAATCTTAACGGCTGTTGGGTTATTACCAATCGCTGTAACAGGTGTAGATATTGAAGCTATGATGAAGGGTGCTCAAGCTGCAAGTGAAGATTTCGGAAAATCTGAGCTTGAGGAAAATCCAGCTTATCAATACGCTGCTGTTCGTAATGTTTTATACAACAAAGGAAAAACGATTGAAATGCTCATTAACTATGAGCCAGGTCTACAGTATTTTGCTGAATGGTGGAAGCAATTATTTGGCGAAAGTGAAGGAAAAGACCAAAAAGGAATTTATCCTTCTTCAGCAAACTTCTCAACTGACTTACACTCTTTAGGGCAATATGTACAAGAAGGACGTCGCGACATTTTTGAAACAGTCATTAATGTTGAGACACCTCGCCATGAATTAACGATTGAAGAAGAAGAAAGTGATTTAGATGGTTTGAATTATCTTGCTGGTAAATCAGTAGACTTTGTTAACAAAAAGGCATTCCAAGGAACGATGTTGGCTCATACTGATGGTGGAGTTCCTAACCTAGTAGTAAGCATTCCAAAAATGGATGAATATACACTTGGATATTTAGTGTATTTCTTTGAAAAGGCTTGTGCTATGAGTGGTTATCTTCTAGGAGTTAATCCATTTGATCAACCGGGGGTTGAAGCATATAAAGTAAACATGTTCGCTTTACTTGGAAAGCCTGGCTTTGAAGAAAAGAAAGCAGAACTTGAAAAACGCTTAGAAAAATAATTTTGAACAAGGGTCGACAATAATGTCGGCCTTTTTTCGTTTTAATGGTCATGATTTTCTTATATTAGGCAAATCTAAGGAAAAGGCAATGTTAAGCCATTTCTTTAGTAGAGCAGGCTTTGTTTTAGAAAGAGGTCACGAAACCTGCAAGAAGAAATGTAGCATTAACAGGTCTAAGACAAAGGAGGATTTGCTATGATTGAAGTTCGTTCAAGGTTAGAAGGACAAACATTTCAATTATATGACCTAGAGCAGGAGCTTAAACCTTTAGGCTATACGATAGGTGGAAATTGGGATTATGATCATGGCTACTTTGATTATAAAATTGATTCTGAAGTAGGTTATCAATTCTTGAGGGTTCCATTTACATCTGTGGATGGACAGCTTGATTCTAGAAATACAACAATTGAATTGGGTACACCCTTTCTTTTATCTCATAAATATCAAATTGGATTAGATGACCATGTGCATATTGGGAATTTTAGTGCATCTTTTGATCAATTCCAGGAGCCGCAAGATAAAGATGCAACCTTCCCTGAAGAATATATTGATTTAGGGAAGGCGCTTGTTAAGGAATTAGAGGCTGTATTGCTTGACTAGTGAGTAAACACTATTAGTGAATCATGATCTTGTATTTCAAAGGAGAGGGGCGGATTTACTTTCGTGTCCTCTCCTCTTTTTATGCCAATTAAAATAGATTCTTTTTCGAGGAGTTGGTGACTTGCGTCTTTGAAGGTTTTGCCAATCAGCTCTTTATTTACCGGAAGAACTTGAAATAAATTACCGCTCGCAGGGTTAAGCTCAGAATAAAATGATGACAAACCGTTTTTCGCTAAGTAACTACTCATAATAAAGTGACTTGTTAATTTATAAGACTTAATAATTTCATTTGCTCCGGCTCTGCTAGCATTATTTGCTTGCTGTTCTGTTAGCAATTCAATCACACAGTATAAATTTGGATTTAGTCCTTTTAGGGATAGCAGGACAAGAATAGAGTTCATATCAGCATCTTGTTCATTTTTGTGCTGATCAGCAGTGATGATAGCTGCATCAGCTTCTTGGATATTCGCTTTAAGTAAAGTTTGTTCATTGGCAGCATTTCCACGGATAAAATGAACATTTTCAATTAATGGCGATTCTTTTAATGAGTCATCTATTAAGACAATTTGTTTATATGGCTTAACGGTTTTTAATGAGTCAATCATTTCATTTGCTTTTTCATTCCACCCAATTAAAATCACATGATTTTTACCCGAAAACGTCACATTTCCTTCAAGGTAGGAGTGCTGTCTTTTAATCGCAGCTGAAGAAACGCTAGCAAAATAAGCGGTTACAAAACTAGCTCCAGCTAAAATCATTAACATAGCGATGCCTCTTCCAAGGTACGTTTGTGGGACATAATCGCCAAATCCAACAGTGGAGACAGTTACAACAGCCCACCAAATTCCATCAAATGTTGTTGGAAACTCGTTTGGCTCGATAAGAGTAATGATTTCACCAAACACTAAAATGATGAGTAGAACGATAAGGGTAATACGAAAATGAATTGGCCAACGCAACCATTGTGTGATGGTTTTATTTGATTTTGCCATGTTGTGAACTCATCCTTTCTTATTTGGTATAAAAGATAAAACTTCTTTAATAATTGTATTAATTTTGGCTGTTACCTCGTCTTTTCCATATGTTTCAATGGCCTTTTCAATCGTCTCAATTGTATCCTCTGAGAATTCAATAAGTGCCTTATCTTCTTCAGAATCATTATAAAAACCAATAAAGGAGTCTAACCCTTCATTCATTTTATCGATTGCTTCACTAAGTAATTTCTTTTCTTCTTCATTTACTTTCAACAGTTTCACTTCCTAACTTTTAGCATTTGAAGCTTTAAATTATTCTAAAAAAAGAATGTATTCTAAAATTAGTTCTACACAAAAACTCTTATCTTGCTTGGTCTTATAAATCTGTTCGTTTTAACGAGGTCGTTCCATTGCGCTCCAGACACTTGCTTTCCGCGGGGAGGGAGCCAAGCCTCCTCGGCTTTGCCTGCGGGGTCTCGGCCTTTCCTCTACCTCCCGCAGGAGTCAAGTGTCTTCCGCTCCATTGCACTATGTTTTTAAAATCAACGAGCAGCCTTCAAAAAGACAGTTGGAGTGACAGCGATTTATTTAAGCATATTTTAGTATGTACACCTTCTGTTTATAGTTTGCGGATTAAGCAAAAGAAACCATATGAAATTTTGTATGGTAGAAATCAATGTTTTGATTAAACTAACCATAATCAAGTATCTGTTGTAGGGAGGATATCAACAATGTTTTTCCATCCATTGGATTTTTTAATCATTATTGCTTTTGGTCTTTCATTATGGGCGCAGTTTCGAGTTAAGGGGAATTTTGAAAAGTATGCTAAAGTGTCGGCATCTTCTCATATGACTGGGGCTGAGATTGCAAGGCAGTTACTTGACCGAAACGGGTTATCAGACGTACCTGTTGAACATGTGAGGGGTTCTTTAACGGATCATTATGATCCCTTAAAAAAAGCTGTTAGATTATCGGATTCAGTCTATGGAAGTCAATCAATTGCAGCGATTTCTGTTGCAGCACACGAGGTTGGTCATGCTATTCAACATCGTGAAGCATACGGTGCACTCGTTTTACGACATAAAATGTTTCCAATTGTGAACTTTACTTCAGGTATTGCGCCATTTTTGTTATTTGGTGGCTTTTTATTAGGAAGTTTAAATTTAATTGGCTTAGGGATCATCTTTTTCTCAGCAGTTGTAGCCTTTCAGCTTATTACGTTGCCAGTAGAATTTAATGCAAGCTCAAGAGCAAAAAGATTAATGCTTTCTGAAGGAATGATTGTTAATAATGAGGAAAGAGGGGTAAGTAAAGTATTAAGTGCTGCTGCTTTAACTTATGTGGCCGCTGCCTTGCTTTCCTTGCTGCAATTAGTAAAGTTTATTGCGATCTTTTCGCAGGGGAACAGAGAATAAGTGTTTCGAAAGTCGAATCTTGTCAAAATATAAACTTTTTTCTAGAATTCCCCCCTAAAATATGGTTATATGGATAGAAGAGATAAATGTAAATATTCGTTTTGAGTAGGAGAGGCCAATGAGTAAATATTTGCAAACATTAATTAAAAATGTACGAAAACAGCTTGAAGCTTGGTTAAATGAACAACAAGAAATTCAACATAAAGAACTTTATCGTTTCCTTCACTCCATATCTGGAACTGCTGCAACCATTGGATTTTCTGAAGCAGGAGATATGGCCCAAGAATTGATGAGCCATTTAAAGGAGCATGAAGAACGAGTTTGGGACAAAGAGGAATTGCAATCTTTTTTGCTACCCCTTATTTCCATTATTTATTATGAAGAATATTCCAATGTTGATGAAATTATTGAGAACAAAAAAGAGTATGAAGATAAAAACCTTATTTTGCTCATAGACGATGATACAGCATTATTAATGTACCTTAAGGATGAATTAGAGAAAGAAGGCTGGGTGGTGATTGCTGTTGCTGACCCAGACCGTGCTATTAATTCCTATTATGACTTGAATCCTGACTGTGTTGTTATTGATGTTCATATGAAAGATAAAAATGGACTAGATGTACTGTTGCAAATAAAGGAAAAAATGAAGCAACAGTTTATTCCGACAATTATGATTAGTGTTGATAAATCAAAGGAAATCAGAATGAAAAGCTATAAGCTGGGCGCAGATGATTTCATACAAAAACCTTTGGAAATGGATGAATTTATTGTAAGAATAAACCGCCAACTTGAGCGAAAACAAGCTGTTGACGATGTAATGTTAATCGATGAGCTAACAAGGGTTTATAACAGGAAATTTTTAGCTCAAACTTATGAACGCTTGGTTAGTAATTTAAATAGAAGATATGAGCCATTTTGCTTAGTGCTTGTTGATTTAGATCATTTTAAACAAGTGAATGACACATACGGTCATATCGTAGGTGATGAGGTTTTAGCACATTCGCTGATGTTGTTAGAAGGGGCCTAAGAATTAATGACACCATTATTCGTTATGGTGGTGAGGAATTTATTATCCTTCTGCCTGAAACAGAAGCTAATGAGGCGAAACTTGTTATTGAGCGGATTTTAAAGGAGTTCTCCAACACTGCTTTTCGTTTTGGAGATTCAAAATTCTATAATTCGTTCTCTGCAGGAATTCATGAAGTTCACCCAACTCAGTTAGAGCTAAAAAGAAATATCGATATTGCAGATGGAGCACTTTACGAGGCGAAACAGGCTGGTAGAAATCAGGTGAAAGTGGCTGCTGTAAATAATGTTAAATATACTAAGAAACCAATTCACATTGGAATTATTGATGATGACCCAATTATTCGCACAATGCTTGAGGACTTAATCAGTAAAAGTAAGTTTACAGATGGATTTACACTTGATATTAAAACCTTTAAAGATGGTATGGAGTTTATGGAAGCAGGGTGGCATCTTAACAACAAAGATCCATATTTACTCATACTTGATGGCATGATGCCGAGAATGGATGGATTGGAAGTATTACAGAAATTAAGAAGTCTTCAATATCAGGAAAGATTTACAGTGATGATGCTAACATCCCGAAAAAGTGAACATGACATCTTTAGAGCCTTACAGCTTGGGGCCGATGATTATATAACAAAGCCGTTTAAATTATTAGAGCTTGAAACCCGATTAGGTCACTTAATTAAGAGGATGAAGTAATATGTTTGAGATAAGTTTAGTAGTGCTTTTTATTTTATTTCTGGCAATGTTTTTTATCTTAATTAGTTTGTTTACGTATTTGCTTATTATAAAGCATTTTCATAATCAAAAAAGGAAAAAAATTGACGATCTTAAAGAAACATATCGCTTAGATATGTTTCATTTTCTACAATCGGGTAAAGAAGGGAGTTTACAACCTGATAAAACAGAAGAGAAATTTATCGCACTAATTGAATTGCTTAATGAATATTCTAATGTACTTGATAGTGAGGATGTAAAAGGAAAAATAAGCGGATTTGCAAATAAGCACTTAACAAATTATATAAAAAGTGAACTAAAGCAGCGGAGATGGAGCCTAAGAATGAACGCTCTATACTCTATTGAGGATTTTTATATGAATCACTTTGTAGGTGAGCTACATAAATTATATGCTAAAAAAAATGTAACACGTACTGAAAAATTTCAGATGTTAAATCTTTTTGCTAAATTTCATGATGATCAGATTGTTTATTATTTAAAGAATGTTGATCCAGCTATTTCAAATTTCACGCTATTATCTATTTTATCTCTCTTGAAAGAAGAGCACTTTAATGAACTAGCAGATGACTTTGGTGCATTATCAAAACAAATGCAATACATGATAATTGAAACGATCGGGAAAAAGCAATATTTACATTATATTAACCTAATTCAAAAATTACTTGAAAATAGTGATGAAGAGTTAAGAATTAGAGCTTTAAAGGCATTTGCTAACACAGGGGCACCAATAGACGAAGCTATATTAAGTAAGTTCTTTGAGTCAACAAGCTGGCAAGTTCGAATGATGGCGGCAAAAGTTGCTGGTGTTAGAAGACTAAGTCCATTTAAAGATCGGTTAGTTTCATTATTATCTGATCGTGAATATGTTGTTCGTTCTGAGGCAGCCAAAGCAATTTTACAGTTTAAGGGTGGGGTAGATCTATTACGAAAAGTCGTATCAGAATCCAATGATGGTTTTGCAAAGGATATGGCCCTTGAATGGCTTGGAAAGGAGGGCGTTGAATATTAATTGGTCTAGTTTTTTGGTAGTTGGTAGTTGGTTTATCTTTATCTACATGATCATCATTATTGTTGTGTATGGAGCAATGCTTGTTATTTCCCTACTCAATATACGTAAAAATTATGAGTTAGATGAGGTCGAACCTTATGAAGAATTGCTTCAATCTGAATTTACAAAGCCTGTCTCCATTCTTGTCCCTGCCTACAATGAATCTGCGGGTATTTATGGGAGTATTCGCTCCTTAATAAGTATTGAGTACCCTGAATATGAAATTATTATTATTAACGATGGTTCAAAAGACGATACTCTTGAAAAGCTAATAGATCGTTTTAATATGGTGAAAATCAATCGAGTAATTAGAAAACAGTTGAATACAAAAGAAGTCAAAGGCGTTTACCAATCTACGATTTATCCTTATATGTATGTCATCGATAAGGAAAATGGAGGAAAAGCAGATGCGTTAAACGCAGGAATTAATCTTTCAAAATATCCTTATTTTTGCTCCTTAGATGGCGATTCCATTATTGAAAGAAATGCTTTCTTGAAGGTGTTGAAGCCAATTATTGAATCAGATGACGAGGTCATAGCCTCAGGTGGTAGTGTTAGAATCGCTAATGGTTGTAAAATACAGAATGGTGAGCTTACAAAGATAGATCTTCCAAAAAAACCACTTGTCGTTATGCAAATTGTTGAGTATTTACGAGCGTTTTTAACCGGTAGAGTAGGGTTAAGTGAAAATAATTTATTACTCATCGTATCAGGTGCATTTGGCGTTTTTTCAAAGAAGTGGGTTATTGAAGCAGGTGGCTATGCTCACACTGTTGGAGAGGATATGGAGCTTGTAGTTAGGCTTCATCGATTAATTAAAGAAAAGAAAGAAAACAAAAAGATTATCTATGTACCTGACCCGGTTTGTTGGACTGAGGCTCCGGAATCCATAAAATATTTAAGACGTCAAAGAAAAAGATGGCACAAAGGCTTATTCGATAGTTTATGGAAGCATCGAAAATTAATGTTTAATCCAAAGTACGGCTCAATTGGCATGTTTTCTATGCCATATTTCTTTTTTGTTGAGTTTTTAGGTCCGTTCATTGAATTAATAGGATACATAATCCTAATACTTTCTATTTTTGCAGGAAGTATCTATTTAGAATATGCTATTATCTTCTTTCTACTCTCATTAATATACGGTTCTATCTATTCTATGGCTTCAGTTTTATTAGAGGAATGGAGTATGGAAAGATATCCTAAAGTGAAGCATTTTGTGATCTTATTTCTTGTATCTATAACAGAAACGTTTTGGTACCGCCCTTTAACAGTTATTTGGAGAGTAGAGGGAATGCTTGAAATGCTTATAGGGAAAAAAGGCTGGGGAGAAATGGTTAGAAAAGGTGTGTCAAATGAATAAAAAAAATGTACTGATTATCATAGGACTATTTTTACTACTTGTTTTATTCTCGTCTCCTTTTTGGTTATGGCAATTAAAAGCAAGTGAAAATGTTAATGTATTGATTATTGATAAAACGGTACCTGATCAATCTTATCGGGAACATAAAGGGTTAGTTTGGTTACTGAATCACTTGAAATTGATTAAGGATGGCGGTGATGAATACAAGGCACAAAATGATTATGTTGGATTTGTGCCAAGTAATGAGCCACCTAAATTTGATACGAGAGAACTTCCGGACGATTTATCTCCTTACGATGTGTTGTATTTAGCTGATGGATACGGTGTGTATAAAGAAGAATATCTTGAGGGGAATCAAGAAGGGAATCGTTCAGAGTTATTGTACGGTGGGATGACAATTGAAGAGGTTAGAGCATTATCTGCGTCTCTTATTGAAAATGAGCAAACACTTATTGCTGAATTTAATACGTTTGGATCCCCAACGGAAGAGAAGGTTCGTCAGGAGTTTTATAATCTCTTAAACATAGATTGGACTGGCTGGATGGGGCGGTATTTTAATGAATTGAGCAATGCTGAAGTGCCTAGTTGGGTGAAAAAGAACTATGAAGCCCAATATGGAAAACCTTTTAAATATACGGGAAACGGTTTTGTTTTTGTAAACGAAGAAGATCAAGTGGTTGTTTTGACGAACAAAGATACATTTGATGACCATGCCTTATTTACACTTACAGATGCAGGTTTGTCTAACTTTGATATGGATAGAACCATTCAATATAACTATTGGTTTGATATAGTAAATGCGCGTAGTGAGGAAGAGGTTCAAGCTACGTTTGATTTACCATTAACACAAAGTGGTCAACAAAAGTTAAAGGAATTTAATATACCAACAAAATTCCCAGCTGTTATTCACCATAATAATCAAATGTATGATAGCTATTATTTTGCAGGTGATTTTGTTGATCAGGAGAAAGTACCAAGTATTTATCAAATGAGTGGTTTGTCGATGTGGCAAAAGCTGTTTTCTTTTGAGCAAAAGGGAAGAACAGATACATTCTTTTGGAAGGCTTACGTACCAATGATGACGACCATTTTAACAGAAAAAGAGAAAGCAGCTGTTAGTCAAAATGCAAAAGTTGAACCAGAGGTTTTGACAAAAGAAGGAATGAAACTAACTGGTGCTGCTTCTAACGACTACCTACAAGTTTATCAAAACGGTGCCTGGGAAGATGTCCTAATTAAAGGTGTGAATATGGGGATCGCCAAACCGGGGACCTTCCCTGGAGAAACAGGCATAACAAAACAAGAATATGCAAGATGGTTTGATCAGATAAGTGAAATGAATGCTAATGCTTTACGTGTTTATACAATACATCCACCAGCGTTTTATCAGGCATTATATGAGCATAACATTAACCGTGAAGATCCTCTTTATCTCTTTCACGGTGTATGGGTAAATGAAGATGTGTTTTTTGATGACGAAGCAGGAAGAACAGCGTATGATCCGGAAGTATTGGATGATTTTAAGGCGGAAATTCAGCGAACAGTCGATATTATTCATGGAAATGCCGACATTGAAGAAAGAACAGGTCATGCTAGTGGAAAATATGTTCATGATCTATCTCCGTATCTTCTAGGGTGGATTATTGGAGTTGAGTGGGATCCTGATAGTGTAATTAGAACAAATGAAAAATATCCTACTAAATCTAGTTATAACGGAAAGTATATGATGACTGAAAATGCCTCTCCATTTGAAGTGTGGCTCGCTGAAATGATGGATTATACAGCATCATATGAAGCGGAAAACTATCAATGGCAGCATCCAATGAGTTTTGCAAACTGGGTGACAACTGATTTGCTTACACATCCTGCTGAGCCTGATGAGGATGAAGATAAGGTATCCATTAATCCAAATAAAATAAAAGCTAAGGACGAGTTTTATTCGGGTTTGTTTGCCTCTTATCATATTTACCCTTATTATCCTGAATTTCTAAATTATGAGGAGAAATATGTTAACTTTATTGATCATCGTGGGGAAAAGAATAACTATGCTGGATATTTAAATGATATGAGACAATATCATGACATGCCAGTGGTGGTTGCTGAGTATGGAATTCCGGCTTCACGAGGGTTATCTCATGAAAATGTCCATGGCTATGACCAAGGACATCATTCTGAACAAGAACAAGGTCAATTTCTATCGAGTCTATATGAAGATATTGTTGAACAAAATATGGCAGGAGGACTTGTTTTCTCATGGCAGGATGAGTGGTTTAAACGAACATGGAACACGATGGAATATGATAATTCAGATCGTCGACCATATTGGGATAATATTCAAACGAATGAGCAGCATTTTGGACTGTTAAGCTTTGAGCCTGATACGCAAGAAACACAGCTACAAATTGATGGTGACACTTCTGATTGGAAGGCTAGAAATGCAGAACCGGTTGCTCAGAGTAATGAAGAAGAGGCAATTAAAAATGTTTTCATGTCTAGTGATGAACGAGGTTTATTCATAAGAATTGATTATGATCAAACAAAATGGAATCCAGAAGAATATAATACGTCGATTTTGTTAAATACGATAAAAAACCAAGGGCAATCGACCATTCCTAATGTGAAACGTGTTAATGAAGAAGGTATTGATTTTGTTGTAGAGATAAATGGTGAGGATCAATCAAGAGTGCTAGTGGATAGCTACTATGATACATTCTATTATCAATATGGAAAAGTGCTTAATATGATTGAAACAAAAGATTATGCGAATAAAAAAAATAATGGAATCTATCACCCAATACGCTTAACACTAAACAAAGAATTGACGATAAATAAAGAAGAAGGACAAATGACCGTTCCTTTTTCATCATATGAGACAGGAAAATTAACATATGGTGTAGGCAACCCACAAAAGGAGAACTCAACTTCCCTTGCGGATTTTTATATAAAGGATGGAACTTTAGAACTTCGTCTTCCTTGGTTAATGATTAATGTGAAAGATCCAAGTCAAAAAGAAATTATGGGCGATGTATGGTCAGAAAAAGGAATAGCTAGCTCAGAAATAATCCAATCTCTTTTTGCAAAGGTTGTTGTCACAAATAAAGATCAGGAACCTGTACAGATGGTACCTTCTTTAGAAGGTGATTGGATCCAATATTCTTGGGATAATTGGGATGAACCAACATATCATGAGCGCTTGAAGAAGTCTTATAATTATCTGCAGGAAACATTTAAAAAAATCAATATTAACGAATAATCAAAAATGAAAATCTCAGACCTGTGAAATTTCTACAGGTCTGAGATTTTTAAAAGAAAGCGATGTAGGGAGTTAAATAATATGTCAAAAATATTACTTGCAGAAGATGAAGAAGTATTGCGAATGCTCGTTGTTGATACTCTTGAAGATGAAGGGTATTCAATTGATGAGGCTTGTGATGGGCAAGAGGCGTATGATCTCATTAAGCAGAATGAGTATGATTTAATTCTGCTTGATTATATGATGCCTGTTTATACCGGTTTAGAATTAATTGAATTGATACGAAAGGAAAACATACAAACAAAAATCATGATGCTAAGTGCAAAGAGTCAGGCAACTGACCAGCAAAAGGTACTTGAAGCGGGAGCTAATTATTTTATGTCAAAGCCTTTTAGCCCAATACAGCTTGTTGAAAGAATTGAGGAGATATTAGGTGAAGCTCGATAAATATTTAAAAACAAGTTTGGCTAGACAATATGGTGTTTTGACTTTCACAATTATTTTTGTCTTTAGCCTTTTAGTAGCGGCTTTGATGATTTATGAAAACTCCATTTTGGATAACTTTGATAATGAAAGTAGAAAATTGGAAGTAAAAGAAACAATTGTATCAGACCTAGATTACTCTTTTAATTTAGCCATTTCAGAAATGAGAGCCTATTTCGCTTATAAAGGTGAACAAACTTATTATAATAAGGTTCAAGAACAAAGGGATATAGTTGATGAAAAAATATCAGAACTAGAAAATGTTGCTGATACAGAAGAAGATGTACTATTTATCCAACAAACAAAGGACTTTTACGACTATTATTTTGAAGATGTAATACCTCGCTCTAAGAGTTTATATGATAATAATCAGCCAGAAGAAGTTTATCAAATAGCTGTAAACCAAAATGGTTCAGATACGATTCGAACCTATCAAAATAATATTAAAAAATATACAGATAATCTTGAAGGTCTCCTTACTATTCTGAAAGATGAGCAAAGAAAAAAAATTACAATTAATCAAATATTGTTTGGTGTATTCCTATTATTATTAGTTATTGGTATGGTTGTTTTTGTTCGAAAAATGCTGAACAATATCGGTGCTCCCTTAAATAAGCTAACCCTTGCTGCAGGTCAGATAACAGATGGGGAACCTATTTTATTTACTGATTCGTCCAATAGACGAGATGAATTAGGGCTTCTCTCTTCTGCTTTTGAGAAAATGACAAAGAGTATACAAGATAAGGAACAAGACCTGAGTGCACAAAATGAGGAGTTACTTGCTCAGCAGGATGAATTGCAAGCACAGCAGACAGAGCTTGAAGAAGCTTTAGAGGTTGCTCAGAATAGAGAGATGGATCTTAAGAGACGAAATGATCTTGTAAAAGGTATTGCAAATACGCTAGATAAACAAAGAGTATTGGATAGTATTGTGCAAACAATGTGCGAGGTAATAGGGGCTGATAAAGGAATTGTTGTTGTGATGAATCGCACATATCAACATGCTAGTATTGGTCTCTCATCAAAAGGTGTAGAGAAGTTTATTCATAACATAAATTCTGGTGAGATTGAGAAGTTAAAGGAGCTTAGAAAACCTTATACAATAAAACGAGAGTGTGATGAGGAAGAAACAGGATTCCATCTTGTTAAATCCTATTGTTACGACCTGTATATGCCTGTGCTATCATCTTCAGGTGAGATAGAGGCTATTATGGTCTACTCCAGATATTCTACATCCTACAAAGAGGATGAATTAGTAGAATATGACGGACTTAGCAAACAGATTGCAATTTCTCTAGATAAAATTCATATTTTTGAACAATCTGAGGAAGAACGCTTATTAACACAAGATATTTTAGATACAATTAATGAAGGAATTCAGCTTATTGATGTAAAGGGTAAAGTGATACAGGTTAATCAAAAAATATGTGATATTATTGAATGTCACCGAGATACTCTTGTTGAAGATTCATATGAAAAATGGCTTTCTAAGCTAGCAAATTCGGTTGAAAATAAACAAGAATTAAAACAATTTTTTGATTCAATTCTCATAGACGGTAAAACAGATCAGTCTTCTTTTATCTATCATCAACATAGTCCTACTAATCGTGTGGTTCAAGTATATTGTGAACCGCTGACTAGAGCAGGTGAAAAATTTGGAACAGTTATTGTCCACCGTGATATCACTAAGGAATATGAAGTTGATGTGATGAAGTCTGAGTTTGTTAGCACGGTAAGCCATGAACTTAGAACACCTCTAGCAAGTGTTCTTGGCTTTACAGAACTTATGCTGAATAAGGAGTTAAAGCCTGAACGACAAAGAAAATATTTAACAACCATTTACCAAGAAGCGAAGCGATTGACAGCTTTAATTAATGATTTCTTGGATGTTCAACGAATGGAAGCCGGAAAACAAACTTATGACAAAAAGTACGATGATCTCGTTCCACTTATCATGAATATTGTTGAAACCTATCAAGTGAATAATCCTTCTCACATGATAAATTGTGATATTCAGACAAGTAATACGATGGTATTAGGAGATAAAGATAAGATTGGCCAAGTATTTAATAATCTGATAAGCAATGCGATTAAATATTCTCCAGATGGAGGAGACATCTTTATCAATGTATTTGAAGAAGGACCTAATTTAAACGTTTCTGTAAAAGATCAAGGTCTTGGTATTCCAGAAGATGCGATTCATAAATTGTTCACAAAATTTTATCGAGTAGATAATTCTGATAGAAGAAGAATCGGTGGAACAGGACTAGGTTTAGCTATTGTAAAAGAAATCATGAAAGCCCATGAAGGTGATGTTTTCGTACAATCTGTATTAAAAGAAGGTAGTACTTTTACTGTTAGCTTCCCATTAGTTATTGGGGGAAATCTTAAAGTTGATAAGCCTCATGAACCGGAAAACAAAGGCAAAGTGAATGTCATTATTGTTGAAGATGATAACAGTCTTGCAAATCTTCTTCAAACAGAATTAGAGGAAAGTCATTTTTATGTAAAAATCTACAGCAACGGAGAAGAGGCATTAGCAGCAATAAAAGAAGAAAAGCCCGATGCTATTGTCCTTGATATCATGTTAGAGGAAAAAGGGCTTGATGGTTGGGATATTATTAAGGAATTAAAAGCAATAGATGAATTTAAGTCAATTCCAATCTTTATTTCAACGGCTCTAGATGAAAAAGAAAAAGGCTTGGCTCTTGGAGCTAACGAATACCTAATAAAACCTTATCAACCAAGCAAACTGTCAAAGTTGATTCTTCAGACCTTGCTCAAAAAGGACTGGAGTGGTCAAATCCTCATTCCTAGCGAAAATGGAGATTACAATAAATAAATGAAAAAACTAGTCTATAAATTAACGGATTCGGTTTCCTAATACAAAAACTAAATTAGCACACCAAGAAGCAGTCCTATTCGCAACTGAATAAGACTGCTTCTTTTTTGTTGATTTATATGGGTTTATTAAATGGACGGTAAATATGCTCTGAATTTCGAACCACTTTTAACATGGAGACATAAAGTTTTGCCTGCAAGAAATTCTCATTGGTATTCCAGTTCAATTGGTGAGCTAAAAAAGATATGTATCTACCAGGGGGATGTCTGAGTGACGGATTAATTGAGTAACCGGTAGTTTCAATAAGCGGAGTTCTTCCGGTTAAACTGAAGAATAGAACTCGGTTGAGGGATATAAGCGGAGTTTTTCCGGTTAAGTAAAGTAAAATGGTCCATTTTCATCTTTTTCGATTAAATAGGCGGAATCTTTCCGTCTATTTAATCTATTTTTTGTGCTATTTCCTCAATAAGAGGAGTTTCTCCGCTTATCTTAGTAGCTTATTTCCTGGCAATTCTTGAAGAGTTGAAAATCACTTTTATGAGTGCTTATCTTGGTATAAAAATGATTGGAATGTTTAAGAGACTGCTTTAAACGGTATATACTAGTGTTAATAGCGATAGAAAGGAGACTTTTTATGTTAAAGAAACACACGCTAGAAACTCATAAACGGGATGAAATGATTGAAGTCACTCATTTAGTTCAATCTTTCATAAATGATCAGAATATGGACGAGGGTGCGGTTTTGGTATATTGTCCACATACAACTGCTGGCATTACGATCAATGAAAATGCCGACCCTGATGTTAAAACTGATATGTTGCGACGCTTTGATGAAGTTTACCCATGGAAGCTTGTCAAAGATTTACACGGAGAAGGTAACACGGCAGCACATATGAAAGCGAGCACTGTTGGCAGCTCGCAAACAATAATCGTTACAAATGGAAGATTATTACTAGGAACATGGCAAGGAATTTACTTCTGTGAATTTGATGGCCCAAGACAACGTGATGTTTATTTTAAGATCATTAGATAAGTGTGAAAGTTTAATGAAATATGTTGGTTGTGGAAATAATAAGCTCCACCCTAAAATGGTTTCTTTTATTTGTTTTATGGTAAAATGAGAAAACATAAAGCACATACCGTTTGAGGTGAAGTATGGAATTTCAGCTTATCTTTTTGGTTTTCCCAGTCATCGTACTTACCATTTCAATAGTTGGTTACATTGTGACGAAAAAAACCTATGTTACACCAGCCATTTTATTTGTCCTCTTTACCTTTTTAATGCTCCTTCTATTCAATGAATCCTTTTTCATTTGGGTGCTACTATACACACTACTTTCTGTTATTGTGACAATGATTATGTACTTATTCGATAGAATAAAAAGGAAGAGAACTGAATAAATGTAAATAAAAGGCAATCGGTCGTTCCCGATTGCCTTTTATTATTAGATTAATGATAAAAAGTGGCACTGCCTAATTTACTAACGATTGTTTTTGCAGCAAGAAAAGTTGGAATCTGAGCTCTAGTATTAGAGAATTGATAAAGATACCGGTTATCTAATCTGGTAACTTGTGATAGAAGATACGCAGACTCCGTTGCATAAGCTTTTCTTCTCTTATTTAAGGATTCAATGATTCCATCTGCTGTTTTTATTCCGATACCATGACCGAAATAAAGGTCATTACCTAAATCAATTACATTTTCTCCTCGCCATTGTGGCGTTTTGGGATTAAATTGAGGATTATCAAAATACAAGCAATCTCCTGGTAAGTAATCATTTCCCCGTCTCGTATAAATTGGCAAATCATTATCTGATTGCCAGTCGCGAAGGTAAATGCCCTGATAAATACGGTTGAATTGAGCGTTATTAATGGAATCTAAAACAGCTTTATAAAAGATGATCACCATCGCAGTAGCACATTCAAATCCATACTCTACACCATTCTGGAAAATATCGTTAATGGCATCAGCCGGATTAATTCCTTGCTTTAGTTTAAATCCACCTTGCTCTGTTAAATGCCAAAAACGTTCATTACAGTGAGCACGTTCAAACGTCGTAAATTTAGCCTTACTAGCTAATAAGTCGCGAGCAGCCTGGATGGTTGCATATCGTATTTGAAGTGTGAATTGAAAATGTTGCCTATTCATAAAAGAATAGGTTTCTTGATAACGATCCATTTTGTCGATCATTTCAATTTGTTCTGCCTTAAAAGCGGAGGATTTTAATTCGTTTCCATTCACTTCTCTGTTTCCTATGATAATCATGATGTCCCCTCCTTAATTTGTCATCATTTAAGTGTATGGTGAAAATTATGAGGTTAGAAATACATTATCAAGATTTTGTCGTGAAATCAGGCCATAAAAAAACGCAATAGCAGGAAACGCTAATGCGTTATAGACATTTATTTCTTATTTTCAGGTACTTCAGTTTCAGCAAACGTATCAACAAGTTTTTTTAAATTTGTTGTTAATTCATCATCAGCTATTGGAAGACCATGGCCTGATATAGCGATAGAAGGATTAACGGACTGTAGTTTTTTTACCGATTCTTCAGCAGCTTTCCAATCTGTTGTAAAGTATGCAGGTGGACCATGCATTTCTTGTTTTTGGGTCATCACGTCGTATAAGGATTCTTGTTCAACTGTTGTAAAAGCATCTCCGACAATTAGAGCTCGATCGGATTCTCTGAACAAAGAAATGTGACCAGGCGTATGTCCAGGTGTATGGATGAACCTCCAGTCTGCTAAAGAAGGAATAAAACCCTCCTCATTTAGCTGTTCAAGATTTGAGCTAACATCTATACTATGTCTTGGAAACATCGGTGACATTTTAGCAACCAGTCCTTCAGCCTCTTGGTTTGGTGGTGGATAGTCACTTCTTCCAGACAAATAAGGTGCTTCTAAAGGATGGGCATATACCGGAACATCCCATTTATTTAATAATTCTTTTAACGCTCCTACATGGTCAAAATGTCCATGCGTTAAAACGATACTAGTAGGTTTGCAGCCCTCCCCGAATCGCTTTTCAGCTTCAGATATAATGAGCTCGTGTGATCCAGGCATTCCTGCATCAACTAAGACAAATTCATTAGACTTCTTAGGATCTCCAATAAATACGACATTTACGATTTGAACAGATAAACAAAAAACATCTGGTACTACTTCAATTCCCATTCCACTAGTAACCGAAGTCATTGGCATTTTTTTCACTTTCTAACCCCCACTGTTTCAAATTCTATGATAGTATTTCAAAAAAAAAGAGAGAGTATGATATAGAGATACAATTTTCATTAAAAGGTAGGATAGTTTCCAGGTGGACCTATCTTCATCTATAATAGTGAAGGAAAGCATCATACACTATCTACGCGGGGAGAGAGTTTTACATGTATATTGTTCATTCAACCTTTAATGTCCCAATAGAGAAGGTGGAAGAGGTTATAGGAATATATCAGACACGTTCTAAACTTGTCGATACATATGAGGGGTTTGAATCGTTTCAGTTATTACAAAACGAAGTAAAACCTAATGAATTAACCGTTCAAATTAATTGGAAAACAAAGCAAGATTATTTAAATTGGGTAACAAGTGATGCTTACAAAAAAGTACATGAACTTGAGAAAAATTACCCTGATCAAGAACTTGCATCTATTAAACCAATTGTTCAAAGATATGAAGTGGTGGCAGAATGAAGCAGGAAGTCATTGCCTCTATGATTGATGAGATTGTTGAAGGAATATATGAAGCCTATCCAATTTTAGAAGAAAAATATGGAGAACTAGGTAGAAAAAAATGTGTTGAAGATAATTATCATCATTTTAAGCATTTAGATACGGCCTTTTCTCTTAATGAGGAAAAGTTGTTTATTGACTATGCACTTTGGCTAAATAATATTTTAACTTCACGTGGAATGAAGGAAGATCATTTGATTGATAATTTTGAAAGAATCATCAAAGTATTACATAATGAACAAACAGAGGAAGCAGAGAAATATAAGATGTATCTAAAGTCTGTAATCGTAACATTAAAGAGTGAGAAACAGAGGAAGGGGCAATAGTTGCTCCTTCTTTTTGTATTGGACTACCTTTTTGGTGTTAAAACAATTTTCCTTTCACCTTCACCTTTACTTTTAAGCTTGTAAACAATTCCGAGAAAAAGCGGAGCAAGAGAGGTGACATATAAAAATGACCAATCCTGAAAAACAAGATAATCTACGAAATAACCAACACAAAGTAAACCAAAAATAATAAAGAAAAGCAACGAAATGTGTTGGTATTCTTTATAAATGAATCGTCTACGTCCTATGAAAGATCTCATCTATACCTCTCCTTTTATTTTACTCCTATGTTTCCCTTTATTGGTAACTATATGCTAAATATAACTTGTTAGATGTTATGAATGATTTTTTTTAGAAAGAATAAGCATTATTTATTGACAGAAGAAGATAAAAAAATTATAGTTAAACACGTTAATAGTTAAATAGTTTAATTACTTTGAAAGGGTGGCTCCTTTTATGAAGGAAAAACAAATAGAAGAATTAATTAATCGGTATCTTGCAGTAAGCTTTTCTGTTACCAAAAAGGGGGAAAGCCTTGTTAAGGATAGTATAGGGGACTTTATAACGAACGATCAGCACTATACGCTCAGATATATACATAAAGTTGGTACGTGTACCTCTACTGAGCTATCTGAGATCTTTGATGTGAAAAAAAGTGCCATTACAGCAATCATTAATCGACTAACAGAAAAGGAGTTAATTAAACGAACAAGGGATGAAAATGACCGTAGGGTTATTTATTTAACCTTAACGGAAAAGGGAACAGAATTGTTTGAAAAAACAGAAGAGAAAATTCATAGGCTAGTTGAGTCGATCATTACCAGCTTTGATGAAGATGAAATAGTCTCATTTATTGAAACATATGAGAAATTAAACACTCTGTTGGATAATTTAAAAGACTGTAAAATGGAGGAGTAGTTGTGAACGCAATTATAAAAGGCAAATGGCTTGTTATCATTGGATGGGTAGCAATCGTTGTAGGACTATTTTTAGTTGCTCCTAACATGGCGGACCTAGTAAAGGAAAAGGGCCAGGTTAGTGTGCCAGATGGTTATTCATCATCGTTAGCCGACGAAATCATGAATGAAGTCCAGGAGAAAGAAAGTGTAGGAGATGAAATTTCAGCAGCACTCGTTTTTCATAATGATAATAAATTAACGAATGAAGAAATAAAGGAAGCTGAAAAAGCGATTCACTTGTTAGAAGAAAATGAAGAATTAGATGTTACGGATATTTTAACTCATTTTAATGAGGAAGCATTAGAAGAGCAGTTAGTTTCGGAAGATGGAAAAACGATTCTTGCTAATGTGACGATTAACAGAAATGATCGTGAAGCAAAAGAGATATCTGCATTACTCTATGAAACAATTGAAGATGTAGATGTTGAACATTATTATACAAGTGGCTGGATGATTGATCAGGATGTAATGACAAGCTCACAGGAAGGTTTAAAGAAAACTGAGGGAATTACAGTTGTCTTTATTTTAGCTGTCTTACTGTTAGTTTTCCGATCAATTATTGCACCAATTATCCCTTTAATAACAGTAGGTCTTACCTATTTAGCATCACAATCAATCGTTTCTGTGCTGGTTGATGTTGTGAATTTTCCAATATCTAACTTCACACAAATTTTCTTAGTGGCTGTGTTATTTGGGATTGGGACAGATTATTGTATTCTTTTATTAAGTCGTTTTAAAGAAGAGTTATCACATAGGGAGAGTGTTACAGAGGCAATAGTTGAGACATATCGTAACGCGGGAAGAACTGTTTTCTTTAGTGGCTTAGCTGTTATGATTGGGTTTGCTGCAATTGGCTTTTCACAATTTAAATTGTATCAATCAGCATCAGCTGTTGCAGTAGGAGTTGCCATTCTTTTAATAGCTTTATTTACTGTTGTTCCATTTTTCATGGCTGTACTAGGGAACAAAATCTTCTGGCCATCAAAAGGTACATTAGAGCACAAAGATAGTAAAATTTGGGGAGTCGTTGGACGTTTTTCTCTTGCAAGACCTCTTATTGCCCTTCTTGTTGTTGCGTGTGTATCTGTGCCGTTTTTAACCTTCTACGATGGAGAATTATCATTTAATTCACTAGAGGAAATAGGTGGAGATTATAATTCGATAAAAGCTTTTAATGCTATTTCAGATAGCTTCGGACCTGGGGATTCAATGCCGACTCAAGTAGTTCTGGAGAATGATGAAGAAATGGGTTCAACTGAATACATCGCGCTCGCTGAGAAAATTACAAAGGAATTAGAAAAGGTTGATTTAGTTGACACTGTGCGATCTGTAACAAGACCGACTGGAGAAAAAATTGAAGATTTTTATGTATCAAAACAAGCAGAAAGTCTTGAAGAAGGCCTTGGAGAAGGCAATGAAGGAATCGAAAAAATCAGTGATGGTTTAGCGGAAGCAGAGAGTGAAATGGCTGGTTCTGCACCAAAGTTAAAAGAAGCGACTGATGGTATCGGTGATTTAATTACTGGAACGACAAAACTTAATTCAGGTGTAACAGAGCTTCAATCAAGCCTGGCTCAAATTGAAGATGGAATCCGTCAAACTTCAACTGGTTCTGGGGATTTAAAAGCCGGATTAGCTGAGGCAAAAGCAGGGGCAGAAGAAATTCTTGCAGGAAGCGAACAATTATTGAAGGGATACCAAGAAGCTGAAACAAATATCGGTAAACTAAATAGTGAATATGTCAAAGTCGGAACAGGTATCTCTGATTTATCAGGTGCACTAAATTCGTTGAATTCAAATTTTGAGGCTTTAGAAAATAATGAGGCATATGTGGGGCTAGCAGAAGATTCAAATTATGCTGCAATAAAGGGAACCGTTCAAAATGTTGCACAAACACAATTACCAGAATTAGCAGGTGGTATGGAGAAGCTAAATGCTGGACTTGCAGCAATACAAGGCGGAATGAACACAGCAAATAGTCAATTCCCAAAATTAATTGAAGGACAGCAGCAAATTGTAAACGGACTCCAACAACTAATTCAAGGAATTGATCAGCAACAAGCTGGCTTAAATCAGCTTGCTGATTACCAAGGTCAAGCCGTTAACGGTATTCCGCAATTTTCAAATGGTCTTTCAGAGGTAACGAAAGGACAGCAGCAACTACTTGATGGATTTGGTGATTTAGACGGTCAAATGAGTCAATTAACAGATGGATTATCACAAAGTGTTGACGGTTTGAACAAAGTGTCTGATGGTCTTGGCTCTGCTCAGGATTATTTAGCTGACTTGTCTCAATCATCTGAATCAGGGTTTTATTTACCAGAAGAAGTGTTAGAGAGTGAGGACTTCGAACAGGCATTAGACACCTATTTGTCTGACGATCGTAAAGTCATGACGCTTGATGTTATCTTCAAAGCAAATCCTTATTCAAACGAAGCAATTAATCAAGTGGATGAGTTAAATGCTGCAATTGAAAGAGCTACGAAAGATACGAAGCTTGAAAATGCAAAGGTGGCTATTGGTGGAATTACAAGTACGAATGCTGACTTAAGTACAATGTCTAACAACGATTATTCACGTACAGTTGTTTTAATGCTTGTTGGTATTTCTATTATTCTTGTTTTCTTGTTCCGCTCAATTATTATGCCAATCTATATAATTGGATCATTAATACTAACTTATTATACAGCTATGGGAATTAATGAAGTGATCTTTGTTAACATCTTGGGTTATTCGGGAATTAGCTGGGCAGTGCCGTTCTTCGGATTTGTCATATTAGTAGCTTTAGGCGTAGATTATAGCATTTTCTTAATGGATCGCTTTAATGAATATAAAGATCTTTCAGTTGGTGAAGCGATGCTGCTTGCGATGAAGAAAATGGGAACAGTTATTATTTCAGCTGTTGTCATTTTAGGTGGGACATTTGCAGCAATGATTCCATCAGGCATGTTATCTCTTATTCAAATAGCATCGATTATTCTAACAGGATTACTGTTATATGCGCTCATTGTATTACCACTATTTATTCCAGTTATGGTAAAAACATTTGGACCAGCAAATTGGTGGCCATTTAAAAGAGCTTAATAGTAAGAGGAAGGCAGTTGACATCGTGTCAACTGCCTTTTTAAATAGATATTTTTTCTGAAATAGTTTAGATTTTTTTAAAGTTTACCGATATAACAAATAGGCTATAAGATAGATGAGTCTTGTGGTTAAATTTATGGTTGAAATAAGGAGAATCTCCTATGTCACATGTTAGTTTGCGGACATTTTTTTCATTAACATTTTTAATCTTTATTATATTGTTAACAGCTGTTTTAACTATTTCTGTAGGATCTAAATCAAGTGAGGAAATGGAAGAAGAAATTGGAAACTCATTATCAAATGTTTCCTATCAGATGGCTGATAAATTAGACTTTTTTATGTGGTCCCGATATAACGAATTAAAACTGCTTAGTGAACTAAACACGATAAAAGATGAGGGGAATCTTGATGAAAAGAGAGTCCTTTTAAACGAGTTACAAAAGAACATCTCTTCTTTTTCCTGGGTCGGAATAACCGATAAAGAAGGGGAAGTAATTGTAGCAACAAATAATATGTTAGTTGGAAATAGCATTAAAGAGCGACCTGTTTATCTTGAGGCAATTAAAAAGCCATTTGTTGGTGATGTCCATGAAGCGGTATTGCTTGCAAAATTAATACCTAGTCCCAATGGAGAACCTGTGGAGTTTGTTGATATTAGCTTTCCAATCCGAAATCAGAAGGGAGAGTTTTCGGGGGTACTAGCCTCTCACCTTAGCTGGGATTGGTCAAAAGAAATACATAGATCGATTATTGAGCCGTATAAAGCACACTTAAATAGTGCAAAACGAGTTGAAGTTTTTATCATTCGTTCAGACGATAATCGTATTCTGTTAGGTCCAGGTGATATGATTGGTACAGCTTTGCCGACATCGATTACAAATGACAATTCGGTATCTGATGAGAACTGGAATATTAGGAAATGGCCTGATGGAAAGGACTATGTAACAAGTTATTCATACAGTGATGGATATTTAAATTATCCTGGTCTAAACTGGAAGATTATTGTACGAGAGCCTGTTGACTATGCCTTTGCCTCGGTTGAAAAGCTAAAAAGCTATACATTAACAGTAGGAATGATAGCCGCGATTTTGTTTGCAGTGATTGGTTGGTTTATTGCGGGTAGAGTTGCGAATCCGCTTAAGGAAATTGCTATTGCAGCCAATCAATTAAAAAGGGGAGAACGTACAGAAATGCCTTATTTCACACGAATTAAGGACTTGAATGACCTTTCCTTATCCTTAAGAGAAATGGTTGAAACCATTATGGAAACAAAATCTGAGCTTGGCAGAATGAAAAAACTTGCTCTAAAAGACAGCCTTACAGGGCTACCAAACAGAGTAGCATTATACTCTTATATTGATAAAAAGTTAGAAAACGAAGCTAATGATGAAAACTATCTCTTTTTATTTATGGATTTGGATGGCTTTAAAGATATAAATGATACTTACGGCCATCAGGCGGGTGACTATTTATTAGTGAAAGTTGCGGAAAGACTGAAGACGTTTGTTAAGGAAGGGGATTTTGCTGCTCGACTCGGTGGAGATGAATTCATTTTAATTATTCGTTGTGAAACAAATTCCAGAATTGATGAAGGTATCAAATTAGGAGAAAGCATAATTAGTTCCATCAATTCACCGATCTTGTTAGGAGATGGAGTTGAGGTTGTTATTAGATGTAGTATTGGTGGAGCTATTTGGCCTGAATGTGGCATAGAACCTGATGAGGTTATTGATTTAGCAGATCAAGCCCTTTATCAATCTAAAGATAAGGGGAAGAACCAGGTAACCTTTTATCAAGCATAAACAGGCCATTTTTGAAATGAAGATGTAACATTTTAAAATGAATGATCAGTTTTTTGAAAATGTATTAAAATAACACGAATGAAATAATGAATAATCATTCCATATAGGATTAATCCAATAAATGAGCAGGTATGTGTCCACCACTTGTGATTGGCATACATCTCAAACTTTACAAAAGTAGGTTCAATAATAAATGCGAGTACACCAGCAAAAATAATATATTTCCACATATAAGAAGTAAGTGTTGGTGAATATTGATAGATTAGCATTGAAAAAACAGGGATAACGGCAAGATCAGCCGGTAAAAGTGGTGGAATAATTGGAATAAGCTTGTCAGGATATCCCCACAATCCAAGATAAACTCCTACTTCATCTAAAAATGAAGCAAGCAAAGAACTAATAAGTCCGAATATAATAAGCTCGAGTGATCTACTCCGATCTCTTAATTTATTCCATACTATAAAAGGTCCAATTGTTGATAATAATAGAAACCACCATGTTGCAGTAAACAAATCATCGTGATACCAATGGGAAAAGCTTGTGTTATTTAGGTTTTCATTTATTTTTAAAATATCCTGGTAGGTAGGGGTATTCATTTTACCACCTCATGTAAATCAGAATCTTTATTCACTATAATGGGCATTAGTGGTAAGAAATATGTAGGTTTTTATCGAACATTTGTGGATAAAAGCTTGTTTAGTTTCTTGATTTACACAAAAATAAGTGTTAAGATTGACTTAATTATTTTTGTTCGGATAAGACTGAGAGATGGAAGTTGCTTTAAAAAGTTTTTTCCTCTTGAAGAATCGTTGTCTAGCAAGAATAGTAATACAATGTGGACTTTTTAGATACCACACAGGAGGAAAAACAATGCTACAAGGTAAAGTAAAATGGTTTAATTCAGAAAAAGGTTTCGGTTTCATCGAAGTAGAAGGACAAGACGATGTATTCGTACACTTCTCTGCAATTCAAGGTGATGGCTTCAAAACTTTAGAAGAAGGCCAAACAGTTACTTTTGAAGTAGAGCAAGGAGCTCGTGGACCACAAGCTGCTAACGTTCAAAAATAATAATGACGCTGCAACTGCAGCTCTATAAAAGACTCCAAATTGGGGTCTTTTTTTCTTGGACTTAGTAAGCGTTTTATACTATTCCAAGAATAGATTCTCAGTAGAAACCATCCGACCATTCTTTAAGGATACAGAATGAACCACTGTAATGAAAATCATTTTCATAATTTCCCACAATTCGTACATATTTATCCCACACTTTCTCTTTATAGTAAAAGCTAGTCAGTATTAACAATCGAAAGACTATAAACATAATAGGGAGTTTTACAATGGTTCAGAGGTTATTAACAAGCAAAAAAACAATAGGCATCCTTGCAGTCCTCGTCGTTGCAGCAATTGCCATTTTTATTTTTCTTTCTACAAGAAGTGAAGTTGTCGCAAAGGTAGGAAATGAATCAGTAACAAAGGACGACCTATATACGTATTTTGTTAAGCAAAATGGGACAACGGCAGTAGACACATTAATCACAAAAAGCATCATTGAGCAAGAAACTGCAAAAGAAAATATCACTATAACTGATGAAGAAGTAGATGCAGAGCTTGATGAGTTAATCAGCACATATGGTGGAGAAGAAACGTTTAAACAAACATTAGCTTCTAGCGGCTTAACGATGGAAGACGTAGAAGAAGACGTAAAAGTTAACCTTCAAATTGAAAAATTACTAGAATCAAAGATTGAAATTACTGAGGAAGAAATGCGAACATACTTTGATGAAAACAAAGATACTTTTGCTCAAACTAAACAGGTAAAGGCAAGTCATATTTTAGTTGAGGATGAAGAAACTGCGAAAGAAGTGAAAGAAAAGATCGATGCTGGTGAAGACTTTACAGAGCTAGCCAAAGAATATTCAACAGATCCATCAACAGCTGAAGCTGGTGGAGACTTAGGATTCTTTGGAGAAGGAAGCATGGTAGCAGAATTCGAAGAAGCGGCATTTTCTATGAAGGTCGATCAAATAAGTGAGCCTGTAAAAACGGAATACGGCTATCATATTATTAAAGTAACCGAAATTCAAGAAGCGGCTGAAGCAAACTTTGATAACAGTAAAGAAGAAATTAAAGATATCTTATTTGATGAAAAGCTGTCAACTGAATATCCAACTTGGTTAGAAGATAAGCAAAAAGAATATGGTGTGAAAAACTATCTTTCAGAAGAATAAACGATAAAAAGAGCCCAAAGTGGCTCTTTTTTGATTAATAATAAGCCAAGTTATCTACTCGTGATGAATATCACAGTCTCATAACGTGGCATTCATTAAAATAAGAGATAAGAGTAGCCTACATACTCTTAGATGCTTAAGGATAAAGGTGAAAGTATGAACAGTGAAAATCACGATTTACTTGATACACATATGCTTCGGCATTATGAAAAGGAGCTAGAGGAAATTTCCTCTCTTTTACATGAAGATATTGCGCAAAAAATGTATGCATTATTTAACCATTTACAATATGTACAGCAATATATTGATGACCGACAAGATAGAACTCGAAATGAAGAAATGATAAAATTAACGAAGTGTACGATCGAGGATTTAAGGTTTATCTCTCAAGATGTGCTACCTTTTTGTCATAAAGGAATAAACGGGGCAATAGAAGCTTTTTTATTAAACTATAGCAAAAAGAATGGAGTAACAGTTCAAATTCATAGTTATGGAGAAAAGAAACGACTGCCGCAAATAGTCGAAGTGTTTTTTTATCGACTACTGAAAGATATGCTAAAGGAACTAGCAGACCTATTTACCGTTAGCCACCTAGAAGTCACTTTCTTTTGGGAAGAGCTCGTTCAAATTAAAATAGACTATAAAATTGAATTACAATCAAAGAATAAACATGAGCAGTTTTTACATCATATTCAAGAATACAATGAAAAGATGGAGTTAGTTAAAGGAACAATCTGTTTAGTAAGAATTGATGAACATCATTGTCAACTAACCATATCCATTCAGAATGAGAGGTGATATTTTTTGACAACATCCATTTTATTAGTTGATGACCATGCTGTGGTTCGCTCAGGGTTAAAATTGTTAATCAATGATATCGAAAACATGGAGGTTGTAGGGGAAGCTTCTGAGGGTGACGAGGCTATCAGAATGGTGGAACAGCTTAAACCTACAGTTGTATTAATGGATTTAAGTATGCCACATGGAAAAGATGGATTATCTGCAACGGTTGAAATTAAGAAAAGGTGGCCTGAAGTTCAAATTCTTATTTTAACTATGCATGATGATGAAGAATATTTATTCCGTGTTATCCAGGCAGGTGCATCTGGCTGCATATTAAAAAGTGCACTTCATAACGAATTAATTCATGCTATCTCAGTTGTTGCTGAAGGATCAGCTTATTTGTATCCAACGGCAACAAAGAAATTAATGGAGGATTATCTAGACAAATTACAAAGTGGCGCAAACGTTGATACGTATTCCCTCTTATCAGAACGAGAAAAAGAGGTTCTAACATTAATTGCCAAAGGGTTTTCGAATAAAGAAATTGCAGAAAAGCTCATCATCAGTGTTAAAACGGTTGAAAATCATAAGGCGAGGATTATGGAAAAATTAAAGTTAAAAACAAGACCTGAGCTTGTAGAATATGCTTTAAAAAAGGGATTGTTAGGCTATGGTATTTAATGGACCATTTGGAAAGGAATTTCACATAAATGATTCAAAATGATTCTCAAGTATACATCATCATTAATGAACAAGGTACAATAGAATCTTTTAACCTCTCATCAGAAAAACTATTTGGCCATAAGCAAGAGGATGTAAAAGGTAAAAAAATAAACATGTTATTTCCACATTTCGATGTTCAATTGTTGCATGAAAACGATTGTTCTGCGTTTGAAATGTTAGGGATTTTAAAAGATCAATCTATCACAAAATTTCAGGTTAATGGTAATAAGCTTTCACTATTAGATCAATTATATTTTGTTTTACATGTTGAAACCGCAAAGGAGCAAGAATCATCCTTCAAAAAAATGAAAGCTGAACTAAAAGCATCTCTTTCGGAATTGATGGACTTTAAATTTGCTCTTGACGAGTCATCTATTGTAGCGATAACTGATCAAAAAGGGATTATTACTTATGTGAATGAAACATTTTGTAAAATTTCAAAATATAGTACTGAAGAATTGATTGGGAAAAGTCACAAAATCATTAATTCTGGTTACCACTCTCCTGACTTTTTTCGCAACCTTTGGAAGACAATCGGAACCGGAAAGGTATGGAAGGGAGAAATTAAGAATCGGGCAAAGGATGGCACGTATTACTGGGTTGATACAACAATTGTTCCTTTTTTAAATGGAAAAGGTAAGCCTTATCAATACTTGGCGATCCGTAATGAAATTACCGGTAGAAAGCGTGCAGAAAAAGAATTACAGAGAATGATGAGTAAGCTGATCGGCATACAAGAAGAGGAGCGGAAAAAAATCTCCCGGGAGCTTCATGATGGTATTGGTCAGAACCTATATAGTCTTCTTATCATGATTAACCGATTAAGAACCGACTCGAATCAACAATTCATTGAACAAATGGAAACCGAAATATCCAACATCATTGATGAAATACGTCAAATATCATGGCAATTACGACCGTCAATTTTAGATGACCTTGGACTTATTCCGGCTATTCGATCTTTTATAAATAAGTTTAATGAGCATTACGGTCTAAAAACAAACTTTACATATAAGCTTGAAAGACGACTTGATTCTGAGGTTGAAACTAGCATCTATCGCATTGTACAGGAGGCAATGACAAATGCAAGAAAATACGCTAAAACAAATGAGATTTCCCTGTCAATAATAGAAGGCGAAAATGAGTTAGAGGTTGTCATTGATGATCATGGAGTAGGATTTGATCAACAAGCAAAAAGGAATGGTGTTGGATTATTTAGTATGGAGGAAAGAGCCCGGTCCATTGAAGCAGATTTCCAAGTTCAATCCCAAATAAATGAGGGAACAAGAATAAAGGTAAAGGTACCTTTTAAATAAAAGAAGGAGCATAAAATTAAATGCTCCTTCTTTTTGCATATTGGGGGAATCCCGGAATGAAAATAAGGGAATTCCCTGATAACTTTCTCTTCATCATTGCTTTAAAATAAGGGTATAAGAAACGATACAGGGGCGATGATGATGACAACATGTGTAAAAAAGAGAAATGAAGATATCAAAAATACAACTTTCTTTTCCAGTAACAGTTTAAATTTAGTAAAAAAGAACATGAAGATGATGACGTTTAAAAGTGGAGACCACATCTTTTTTGAGGGAGATCCTGTGAATGCTCTCTATTATGTAGTAGAGGGAACAATTAATTTATATAAAGCAACAGAAGATGGAAAAATTCTGACATTAAATTATTTTGAAGAGGATGATCTTTTTGGTGATTATCCTCCAAATGCTAAAAATAAAGCAAGAGAGAACGCAAAAGCATTAGAAGATTCTGTTGTAGGTATGATTAATCTGCATGATGTTGAACGGCTTCTTTGGGAACACCGTGATTTTTCAATTGAATTTACAAAATGGGTTAGTCATTCTCAACAGCTAACACAAACAAAGCTACGTGATTTAATGTTTTTTGGTAAAAACGGGGCTATGGCTTCAGTAATCATTCGAATGACAAACACATATGGCAAACAGCAGGGTGATAAATGGGAAATTACAAAAAAATTCACCCATGATGAAATGTCATGTTTAATAGGAACACCTAGAGAAACAGTGACACGTATGCTAAGTCAACTGAAAAAAGATGGATTAATAGATTATGATAAGGGCTATATCACGGTTTTTGATTTAAATGGTCTTAAGAACATTTGCCGCTGTGAGGATTGTCCTTTACAGATATGCCGCTTATAAAAAACAAAAGCTAATGTTGCTTTTGTTTTTTACTTTTAATAATTACTTTGTTGCTAGATAACAAGATTAGGAATGGTTGTTTTCTCCAATATTGTACTTGAGTCATACTATAAAAACGATAGTGGAATGGAGCGGAAGACACTCGACTCCTGCGGGAGGTAGAGGAAAGGCTGAGACCCCGCAGGCGAAGGAGGCTCAGCTTCCTCCCCGCGGAAAGCGAGTGTCTGGAGCGCAATGGAACGATCCTGTTTTGTGTTTAACACATTATAAACAACAAATTATGTTAAAACATCCTTAATAATATATCATTTTTTCTCTTACAATAGAAAAGGACTCTCCATAAATCATTTAGGAGAGTCCTTTTCATTATTCATTTTCTTCTTTTGTTGTAAAATCTACTAAAAGAGCCATTAAGATCGTTGTTACAATAAGCATTGAAAAGGTAACTGTAAACATAGCAATCAACCTCCTACCACGTTTTAAATCCTGAGGAGCCAGGTGGTGCATGATGGATCATCTCAGCTAAAGGAATGGTATAAGCAAATGCAATTAAAGCGAAAGCAATACCGATCCAGATCCACCAATTCTCCAAAAATTTAGGAGTTTGATCAAGGTCACTCTCTGCCATTGGAAACTCAACAAATTCATTCTCCGTTTTTGCTTTAGGTGCAAAGAACAATGTTTGAAACACAATATAGATTAAGATCATCGCAGATAAAAAGAGAATCGTCCCACCAATGGCCATTGTTACATGGTTGGATAGTATTCCATTGAACCACTCTAAAGCAGTCGGATCATCCATATAACCGGCATAAGCTGTACGTCTCGGTGCTCCTAGTAAACCTAAAATATGCTGTGAGGTACTCATGAGCAACATACCGATTGACCAAGTAATGATCTGAATGAAAGCCAGTTTCTGAATCGACTTTGTTAGTTTTCTACCTGTTAAGTAAGGTATTAACCAAAACGTTAGTCCCATAAATGTCATAGCAACAGGTGTACCAACGGTAATGTGAAAATGTCCAACAACCCAAAGGGTATTATGGACAACCTCGTTTAGCTGGAAACTTGCATTGATTATTCCACCAGCTCCACCTGGGATAAAGAAGAACATAGCTATGAATAAAGATGTAAATCGAATATCTTTCCAAGGAAGTTTAAAGAACCAACCAAATAATCCTGAAGCTCCTTTTAATCTTCCTGTTCTTTCGAATGTTCCAAACATAGAGAAAGCAGTCATTAATGATGGAATAATAACCATAAATGTTAAAACTGTCTGTAAAAACTTCCAAAAGCTTGAGATACCTGGTTCTGTAAGCTGATGGTGAAAGCCAACAGGTATAGAAAATAAAATAAATAACACGAATGACAAACGAGCAAGTGAGTCACTAAAAACTTTTCCGCCAATAATTCTTGGAACAACTACATACCATGCCATATAAGCAGGTAACAACCAGAAGTATACGAGCGGGTGCCCGAAATACCAGAAAAGTGAACGGCTCAATTCAACATTTATAGTATCAACCCAACCAAATGCCCAAGGAATAAATTGAAATAATACAGTTGCTACTACACCTAGGCAAGCAATAATCCAAAGAATAAGAGTAGATATCGTCATATAGGCAAACAAAGGGCTTAGTTGTTTTTTATGTTGTTTTTTCCATTTTACATAATGACCAATAAGGGCAAAGCTGTATATCCAAGTTCCTACTACGAATAGTGCCAAACCTACATAATACCATCCGCTTGCTTGAAGTGGTGCGTAAAATGTGTAAAGAACAGAAGCTCTGCCAGCAATAATTTCGACGGTTGCAAGAATTGTTCCAGCTGTTGTTACAAAAAATCCAATCCATGAAAAAAGGCGTACTTTCGGTCCAAAAGCACCGAGGGAATAGCTCATTCCAGAAATAAGAAATGCAAAGATAAAATAAGTTGTAAAAATAAGTGCTAATAAAACGCCATGTGCTGTTAGTATTTGATAATAGTCAAGCCATGGTGGAAGTGTTAGTGCATCATTTCTAATAAACACCTGCATTAGACCGCAAAATGTACCTATTAAAAAAGCAATATATGCTACAACAATATTTGTAATAGCGAGCTTTCTATCTCCTAAACTAATCTGTTTCATCACTCAACCACCTCAATTGTTGTTTTCATAAAATGATGCCCTGTGCCACAGTACTCGTTACAAATCACCAAATACTGTCCAGCCTCATCAAACGTATATTCCTTTGTATTAATTTGACCAGGTACAACCATCATGTTTACATTTGTTTTTGCAATTGAGAAGCTATGAGTAACATCAGTACTAGCTACCTTAAAAACTACTTTTTTTCCAACTGGTACTTTTATTTCCGCTGGATCGTACCCAAATGCTTTTGCAACGATAATCACTTCATATGTGTTGTCATCAATTTGATGTACACCAGGGTTGTCAAAAGGAGCTGTTTGCTCTACTTTATCAGGATCGATTGTATCCATCCCCCCTGAAGGATGATGATTGAAAGCAAATGCTGTTACTCCAATAATACTTAGAAATAAAACTAAAGAAATAATACCGAATCCTAACCAGATTTTTTCAAATTTATGAAAGTGCATCGTAAAACCCCCTAACTATCGTGATAAATAAAAGAAATAAACACCAAACCACATGACTACAATGAAAAAACCAATGACAAAAACACTAATTAAAGTACCTTTAAGTTCATGATCTTCGTGCTTTATTTTTTTGCTCATCATAATCCCCCTTACATTTTGCTTTTCTTAAGGTAAGGTTAAGGGATTCCAATAAAAATTGATGTGATAAATCTCACTTGAAAAATAAAAAAAGTGAACTCATATAAGAGTTCACTCTGCTTAATATCCTATTATATATGAAGCCTCAGTTATCCCCACTGTGCTCCCCACTTTTTCATTTCTTTTAACATTATATTTAAAGCATGGCCTTTCTCTGTTAAAGTATATTGAACTGTCACAGGTACAGTTGCAAAGGTTTCACGAGTTAGTACTTCATGACTTTCTAAATGACGAAGTGTATCTGTTAGTGCTTTTGGACTGATATTCGGGATTGCACGCTGTAGTTCACCGAATCTTCTTGTTCCATCAAAGAGTTGTTTAATAACAAGAAATGACCATTTTCCACCTATAATATTTAGTGCTTTTTCAATGGAACATTCAATATGTAACTCGTTTGCTTTCTCCATAGTATCCCCCTTATAGTTACTATAAAAAGTAAAGTAGATAACTTATTTTTTATTATATCAATAATATTTCAGTACTTGTATACCATTTGGCAACTATATATAATTTACAAATGTAAACGATACCACAAATAACATGTTCATTCATTTTGTTAAAGGAGATGTTGAGATGAAATATAGACGTTTAGGCAGATCAGGATTAAAAGTAAGTGAAGTAAGCTTAGGAAGCTGGCTTACATATGGTGCTTCTACTGAAAAAGATAAAGCAGTTAAAACGATTGAAACAGCCTATGATTTAGGACTAAATTCATTTGATACAGCAAATGTATATGCAACAGGGGAATCTGAAAAAGTTGTCGGAGAAGCACTTGGTGGGTACAGTCGTGATTCATATGTGTTAGCAACCAAAGTGTTTTGGCCGATGGGGGAAGGACCTAATGATCGTGGACTTTCTAGAAAGCATGTGTTTGAACAGCTTCATGCCAGCTTAAAACGATTAAATACTGATTATGTGGACATTTATTACTGTCACCGTTATGATCCAGAAACACCTGTTGATGAAACATTAAGAACCATTGATGATTTAGTTCGCCAAGGAAAAATATTATATGCAGGTGTAAGTGAATGGACAGCTCAACAAATTCAAGAAGCAGTTGGGACTGCAGAGAAATATTTATTAGATCGCATTGTTGTAAATCAACCGAACTATAATATGTTTCACCGTTACATAGAAAAAGAAGTGATCCCGGTTAGTGAACAGCACGGAATTGGTCAAATTGTATTTTCTCCATTAGCACAAGGTGTATTAACAGGAAAATATAGTTTAAATAACCGAGCTCCAAAAGGAAGTCGTGCAACAGATCCTAACTCGAACATGTTTATGGATCAATTATTAAATGATGAAACACTTACAAAGGTTGAACAACTAGGAAATCTAGCTAAAGAGTTAGATATTAGTTTATCTCAATTAGCGATTGCATGGATTCTACGTTTACCTAATATCGCGAGTACTCTAGTTGGTGCAACAAAGCCAGAGCAAATTATTGAAAATGCAAAAGGATCTGATGTTACATTAACAGCTGATGTGATTGCGAAAATTGAAGACATTTTAAAATAAGGTGTGTGACTTTATGAAGAAAGTTGTTGTAACAGGAGGGAGCGGCCTTCTTGGATATTCTGTTATAAAAGAATTTCTTGATCATGGATATGAAGTTGTAAATGCAGATATTAAACATCCCGAGAATCCAATTTGTAAAACAGTGATAACAGATTTGCAAAATTCAGGTGAGGTTTATGGAGTATTGGCCGGTGCAGATGCTGTTGTTCATTTAGCAGCAATTCCAGTTGCCTATTCTCATCCAAATGAAGTGACATTCCAAAACAATGTGATGTCGACCTATAATATATTAGAAGCTGCTGGAACTCTAGGAATAAAAAAAGCAGTGATTTCATCAAGTGAATCATCATATGGATTAGTTTTCCCATTAAAAGAGCTGCTGCCGCAATATGCGCCACTTGATGAAAATCATCCACAATTACCTGAAGATAGTTATGGGTTATCAAAAATTGTGAATGAACAAACAGCCGATATGATTCACAGGCGGACTGGTATACAGGTTGTATCAATGAGATTAGGGAACATCATTGCTCCACATATGTACGAAAACTTCCCTAGTTTTATCAATGATCCAGAACAAAGAAAAGTGATTATGTGGAGCTATATTGATGCAAGAGATGCAGCAGTTGCCTATCGCTTGGCTGTAGAAGCAGATGGCTTAGGTTCAGTTGCGTTAAATATCGCTGCGGATGAAACAAGCATGAACATTGAAAGTCAAAAGCTTATGGATACCATTTATCCGGATGTTGAAATTCGTAAACAATTAGAAGGCTATGAGACATTATTTTCTAATGAAAAAGCTAAGAAGCTATTAAATTGGCAGCCACAGCATAAATGGCGTGACTATGTGAATGGTGATAAATAGTGAATGAAGAACCTAGTGCAATACTAGGTTCTTTTTTATTAGATTTGAAAACAATTTGCTATCTTAATACGATCTATATTAAACTGTGAATGGACGTTTGAGCGCATTACATATAAAGAGAGGAATCAATCATGTTACATGAATTTTCAATAAACATACCTTATAAAAATGTTCAGGAAGTTACGGATCTGCTAAATACAGCAGGCATCTACAATCTATATTATGAATCACCAATTGAAATCATTAAGGTCCAAAACGGATATGGTTATGAGGAAAAAGAAGATCAGCATATAGACTTAAAAATCTATGCGAGTGATCTTGAGGTAGAAAACCTACCAGAATCTTATTATCCGTTGATTGAATCAACGTTATCTATTTCAAGAGAAGCCATTCATTATAAAACCTATGATGAAACAAATTGGGAGCAAACCTATGAATTTGAGGATATTGATTTAGGGAATGGTTGGGTTATTCAATATCCAAATTCCAAAGAACAGTATGAAGATAAACATGTGCTAAAATTTGACCCTTTGGCAGCGTTTGGAACTGGGCTACACGAAACAACTCAAGGTTGCTTACGAATGATACTAGATAAAGATCTTACTGGGAAAAGTGTTCTTGACCTAGGTACAGGCTCTGGTATGCTTGCAATTGCAGCATCTCTAAAAGGGGCTAACAAAGTTGTGGCAGTCGATTATGAGGATGTGGCACGTGAATTTCATCATAACGCAGAATTAAACAACCTAAAAAACGATCTTCAAGTTGTTCAGGCGGATCTTATCACTGGTGATTATCAAATAAATGATCATTATGATTTTATTATCATTAATATCGGGGCAAATGAAACAATGAGTATTATTGAAAAGCATGATCTATTAAAAAATAGTGACACTTTCTTTATTTCAGGATTAGTTGAATGGCATATTGATCAATTAATTGATGTATTTGCCAAAGGTGGTTTTACTATAGAAGAAAAAGCTCAGACAAATGAATGGGTATCAATTCATTTTAGTAGAGCATAAAATAAAGTCTGTTGAGAATTGGTTTATTCTCTACAGGCTTTTAATTGGTTAAGATAGATTTGATTATGGTCCGGTCAAGCTACAAGACTTCTTAAAATCAATCAAACTGCTAGAGAAATTGTGGTAGAAGTAATAAGAGAATGGAAGGAAGCTTCACAAAGATTGGAATGCTGTAACATTTTTGATAAAATCAATATTTTTTCATAATTCATGGTTAAATAATCCATAGTAATTATGATATGATAGAGTATATTTTAATGTGTAAAGGAGTTCATTATGGAAAAAGTACTTGTTTTTGGTCACAAAAATCCGGATACAGATACAATCTGTTCTGCCATTGCGTATGCTGAATTAAAAAATAAAATTGGTCAAAATGCTGAGCCTGTTCGTTTAGGTGAAGTAAGCGGGGAAACTCAATATGCACTTGACTACTTTAAAAAAGAAGCTCCACGTCTTGTTGAAAAAGTAGCAGGTGAAGCAAGTGAAGTTATTTTAGTTGACCATAATGAGCGTCAACAAAGTGCTGACGATATTGATTCAGTTCGCGTACTTGAGGTTATCGACCACCACCGTATTGCAAATTTTGAAACAAGTGATCCTTTGTACTATCGTGCTGAGCCGGTAGGTTGTACGGCAACAATTCTTAACAAGCTTTACAAAGAGAATGGTGTTGCAATTGAAAAAGAAACAGCAGGATTAATGCTTTCAGCGATTATTTCTGACTCTTTATTATTTAAATCACCAACTTGTACCCAAGAAGATATTGATGCTGCTAAAGAATTAGCTGAGATTGCAGGTGTTGATGCAAACACTTACGGACTAGAAATGTTAAAAGCTGGAGCAGATTTAAGTGATAAATCTGTTGAGCAATTAATTTCACTTGATGCAAAAGAATTCCAAATGGGATCTAGCAAAGTAGAAATCGCACAAGTTAATGCTGTTGATACAAATGATGTTCTTGTACATAAAGCTGAAATTGAAGCAGCTCTTTCAAACGTTGTTTCTGAAAAAGGCTTAGATTTATTCCTATTCGTTGTTACAGACATTTTAACAAATGATTCTGTAGCAGTTGCAATCGGTAATGAAACAAGCAAAGTGGAACAAGCATTTAACGTAACACTAGATAACAACCAAGCTACTCTTAAAGGTGTTGTTTCTCGTAAAAAGCAAATTGTTCCTGTATTAACCGAAGTATTTACAAAATAATCCAATGATAAAGCCACATTCTTATCTAGAATGTGGCTTTTAAAAATTAGATAGCAACAGTCTTCTGTTTCTTTTCAGTTTTATTGTTAGTTTTTTTAGCAGGCTTTAAGATAGATAATCCAATTAAGAGTAATGAGCTTAAACCAATGATTCCAAGCGTACCTACCCCTTCTTCAAAAATCTCCTTCTTGAAAAATAAGAAATCTTTAAACCCTTCTACACTAAAACGGAACGGAACCCATGAATATAACCAATCGTGAGTAATAGTAGGAAGCATTTCCGGTGCCATTGTTAGAACAGGCATTGAAAAGAAGAATAGCAAAATAATTAGTGGAGCAGCTGGGTACCCTACCCAATTTAGTAAAGCATTTTGTATGAAGAAAAAGCATAGACCAGTAAAGATCATTAAAAGCAACATATCGCTACTATTAGGTATCGCTACATTTAACAAATTTTCAGTTAGTAGCAAAATGATAATAGAGATACTAGTAACAAATAAAGTGCCTGAAAGCAATTGACTACCGATAGAAGTTAGACTCCATTTTCCTCCCGTAACTTTATTAACAATTGTAAAGAGAATCATTGAACTGAAAAAGGTTGTTAACCAGAGTAATTGAGTAAATAATGCAGGTGTATTTCCATTTGCTGAATTTTCCCCTATAGGATTAATCTTCTCAGTAGTAACTGATATTGGGTTTGCAAGTAATTTGGCAAGATCTGAACTTATAGGTGCTTTTACCTCATCTATTCTATTATACAATTGTTCCTGAATTTGTTGATTAAACTGGTTAGTTACTCCAGCTGTTATTTGAGATGCCACATTTGCTCCGGTCATATTCATACCTTCATTTAAATAGGTTTTGATAACCGGCTTTGTAGGTGTATTTGTTAACAATGAATAAACATTTTTAGACAAATCCTTTGAAAGGATTAACGTTCCATACACTTCTTTGTTCTTCATTTCCTCTAGTGCATCCTTTTCTGTTTCATACAAGATCCATTCAACTGAAGTACTGTCATTATTTTTAATTTGTTCACTCAATTTCTCACCAAAATTAAGTTCTTCCCCATTTGGTAGTTGTACACCATCATCCTCTAACACAATTCCAATTGGCAGCTCTTTTGGAGTGGGGTTTACTGTAGAACCCATAAATGCAAAGGTGAAGATACAGGCTAAAAGGGATATAAGACCTAAACCAATCCAAAGTAATTTGTTTGTAAAGTAAGTTCGAAACATCGGGAATTGTCCTCCTTTATAGACATACTGTTAATTAATTGACAAAATGTCGAGTATAATGTAATTATAAAAAATACCTTGATTAATTCAATGATCAATAAAAGTGCATTTGTTTTTTATACAACATACTTAAGGAAATAGTTAATTAATTTACAAAGTTTATATATAGGGAGAGAGGAAGATGGGAAAGAAAACAGATCTTCGGGTTATACGAACAAAAAAGTTAATAAAAGAAGCCTTATTAAAACTCATTCAGGAAAAAGGATTTGAAAACATGACCATTCTGACATCGCGGATGAAGCACTTATTAATAGAGCAACATTTTATTTACACTACCAAGACAAATACGATTTGCTTGAGCAGGTAAGTAATACCTATTTACAGGAATTAATGGATGAAATAAATCCAGATTATCATATTCAAAATGGACGAGTGGATCTGGACAGATTTCAAATTACATTAAAAAGAGTGTTTGATAACATAAAGAAAAATCGAGATTTTTATCAGGTTATGTTTGGTCCTAATGGAGTACAAGAATTTACTGTGAAAATTGAAAAGCATATTTATCATAAATTTCAACAGAAATTTCATGAAATTGTTGAGAACGTAGAATCATTGGAGATTCCATCTGATTTTCTATTAAATTTCATAAGCTCTGCTTATATTGGAGTCACAAAATGGTGGGTGAAAGAAAATATGCATTACTCCACGGACTACATGGCTACGCATCTAGCAGAAGTCATCTCAAAAGGTCCTATGTATTCAATTTGGAAGAATGTAAGAGACAATCAACAGCCTGGTTCTTCTAAATAACAGTTATTTTGTTTTAGAAGTGGATAATGAAGAAAAGGTCCTATCCTATTGTTAATTGAAAGAAAATTTAAAGATATTATTATCCATTTTTAAGCATTATATGGTAACATTTAACTAGTAAACAGCATATGGTGGAGTGTAAATCACATGAATTCTCAAATCTTTATATATATTGTTTCTTTGGCAGTTTCTGGAGTGTTAAGTTTATTTATAGGAGTATTTGCTTTTATTCGAAGAAAAAACTTTTTTGGAAGCAAAACGTTTATACTAATTTCTTTGTTCTCTTCTATTTATACATTTGGACATGCTTTTGAGCTATCTAGTCAAAGCTTGTCGATGATTGTGTTTTGGACCTACTTTCAGTATTTAGGACTCCCATATATTGCACCTCTTAGCTTGATTTTAGTTACTCAGTATATTGGGGCAGAAAAATATATAACCAAAAAGAATGTAATAACTGCTTTTAGTATTCCAGTCTTAACAACACTAATTGTCCTGACAAATAATTTTCATCACCTTTTTTATCAAACCATTTATCTTAAACAGGGGATTGCACCATTATTGGGGTTTGTTTTAGGTCCCTGGTATATTGTTCATGGCAGTTACACATTTGCTTGTTTACTAGTTGGAGGTATTTTATTACTTCATTATTGGAAGCAAACAAAGTCAACATATTGGAAACAAACATTAGTCATGCTCCTTGGATTGTATTTACCAATGATTGCTTCATTTCTTTACCTAATCGGACTTGTTCCTTTTAGTATTGACCCAGTTCCAGTTGTATTAAGTGTTACATCAGCATTATATATTTGGGCGTTTTTATCTACTAATTTATTTGATTTAGCACCTATCGCAAGGGGCCTTATTTTTGATAGTATGCGTGATGGAGTAGTTGTTTTGGATCAATCAAAACGAATTATTGATTTTAATTATGCTGCTACTAGTTTAATAAAAAAGTTAGATAATACTATGATAGGCAAGAAAATGGAGTTGCTATGGGAAAATAATTATGATTCTTCAGCCTTTCCGTTTCCTGAATTAGATTCGATGGACCATGAATCAGAATTTGAATTAGAATGGCATGAGAGAAATCATTATTATCAATTACGTTCTTCTCCGATTAAGAAAAAAAGCGGAGATGTTTTAGGAAATACAATCGTTATTCTAGATGTTACAGAGCAACGACGATTACAAAATAGACTTGAGCGTCTGGCATACATTGATCAATTAACAAACATACTAAATCGATCTGCATTCCTTGAAGAAAGCATAAAATTAGTTGAAGAAATGAGAAAAAAGGATCAAACAGTCGTTTTAATTCTTTTTGATATTGACCATTTTAAACAGATTAACGACACTTATGGACATCATATAGGAGACGAAGCAATTCGACATGTTGTTCGTATTTGTAAGCAATTGTTGCAACCTAATGATTTATTTGGACGTTATGGTGGAGAAGAATTTGTGTTATGTTTACCTTCAATGACATTGGAAGAAGCTGGAGAGTATGCAGACATGATGAGAAAAAGTATTGAAAATGAACCACTTGTTATAAATAATGAAATCATACATATTACAGCAAGCTTCGGGGTCGCGAAAGTGATCGAAGAAAATATGATGACAGATGCACTGAATTCAGCTGATAAAGCGCTTTATGCCTCCAAGCGTACTGGCAGAAATAGCGTCTATATTGAAAATGGAAAACTTATTGATTATAAAACAAAAAATGCAGCACATGTATAATATTTATAAAAAAGAAAACTTCGATTATTAGCATGATGGGTTAGGTGCGAGGGAGATAATAAAATCAAAAAGGTAAGCACTAGTGGGCTTATCTTTTTGATTTTACTTGAAAATTTTCACAGAAACAAAAAGCACATTCAACATTGACGATTTTTAAAAGACCTTATATATTTATAATGACCAACCGGTTCTGAATGGAGGGTAAGTATTGACACGTGGGCAAGATCAGAAAGATAAAATAGTAGATGCGGCCATGCAAATATTCGGTAAAAAGGGGTTTTATGATACAAAAATGCTGGATATTGCTGAAAAAGCAGGTGTGTCAAAAGGTACAATTTATTTGTATTTTTCATCAAAAGATGAATTATATATAGAAACACATGAAAGAAATTTTCAGCGGTATATAGATATGATTGAAGCAAAGGTAAACACCTTTTCTTCTTTTAAAGAAAAATTAATTTGCATTGCTGAGGAACAACTTGCCGTATTTTATAGAGATAAGCATACTCCTAATAAATATTTGCAGGCATATAATAATAATCCTAAGATGATAAAAACTTTACATGATTTTTTAGATAATTATCATCAATACGTCACTTCTGTTATGGAAAAAGAAAACATCCTTAATGCAAGTGATCATGCGAAAGCTTTTATCGGTATGCTTGAAAACTATAAAAGAGATATCTTTTTTAACAAAGAGTTTGATTATTCAATGTTACTTAAGACAGTCTTATTTGTAGTAGATCTTTTTTTAAAAGGGTGTCAAAGGAACAATTCATAAACGTTCCTTACCTTATTTCCGAGTACCCACTGGTCAGTGGATATATTTATTTTATGGGTCTTTATGTAAAATTAGAGTACCCATTGGTCATAAAATCATTGATATTTCAAAAAAAGAAAAGGAGATTACGAATGTTCAATTCATTAATTAGGAGACCAAAAGTTACCCTTACTTTTATCGTGCTTTTTATACTGGTAGGAGCACTTACAGCCTTGCAGCTGCCAAAGCGTGAAATTCCTGAAATATCAGTAAATGTGGCTACTATCACAACAATCTTTCCTGGTGCTGAGCCAGAACTTGTTGAAAGAACAGTTACGAATCCTTTAGAAGAAGAACTCGAGGGTATTAAAGGGATAGCAGAATTTTCATCTGTATCCGGAGCTGGAGTTTCTTCTATTGTTCTTGAATTATCAGATAATGAAGATCGTAATCAAGTATTATCACAAGTAAGGCAGGCTGTATCAGACACTAGCCAAACATTCCCTGAAAATGTGTTGAAGTCAGAAGTTAATTCGGATATTCAAACAGGCACTCTTTCTTCCTATCATTTACTAAGTGATGACAGAGAACTATTACAGAACCAGAGAGAATTATTACTTGGATGGCAGAAAGAATTGGAAAAAATTGAAGGAGTTCGAAAGGTATCATTTAAAGGGATTGTAGAAGATGAATACATGTTAACCCTTGATCAAGATAAGCTAAGTGATTATTCCCTTATCTTCCCAGATGTCATGAACAGCATAAATAATGAACTTGAGATTACACCTTTAGGCAGTAAAGAAATAAATGGGGAAAACAAGCAATTGTTGTTGGAGCATATTAAGACGGTTGAAGAGGTAGAAAAGATCTTTTTAAAGCTAGATGAAAAAGGTAACGACATTTTGATAGGTGATGTAGGTGAACTAAAGTTAGTTCCTTCAGAAAAACCTAAAATCGTTAACTATAATAACACACCTGCTGTTTCAATGACGGTTCTGCAGGAAGCGGGAGTGGACATTCCATCTCTTCATGAAACGGTTGATGAAAAGGTGAAAAAACTAGCGAATGATTTGCCCGAAAATATTACTTTGGACACTTATTACACTCAAAATACGATTGTCGGGAAAATTTTCAAGGATTTAGGTCTTTCTTTTTTAATTTCGATTGCAGTGGTAGTGCTAGTAACTCTTTTAGGATTAAATGTTAGTTCTGCTTTTCTTGTTGCTATTGCAATACCTGCTTCAATTGCACTAGGGCTAATACCTTTGCCATATATGAATGTTGATTTAAATCAAATTTCGATTATCGGAATGATTATTGCACTAGGAATTCTTGTTGATGATGCCATTGTTGTGAACGACAACATAAGAAGAAGATACAAACTAGGTGATGGTCCTTTACAAGGAGCTCTACAGGGAACGAAAGAAGTGAGAGTTTCTGTTATCACTTCAACCTTAGCGATCGTTTTCACTTTCTTGCCATTAACCTTTATTGGGGGATCAAATGGAGCATTTATACGCGCGTTACCTTCTGTATTAATTACAACGATCATTGGATCAACGATTATCGCTTTAACACTAGTGCCGATCTTTTTAATGTGGAATCAGAAGCGCTTAGTAAACAAAGCAACTGTTAAAAATCAAAAAGATGGTTTATTAGGAAAACCGCTAGAAGGTCTTGCAGCTTTTTATAGCAACAAGATCTTAAAGAAAGTTGTCAAATATCCGATGAGAATTGGATTAACCGTATTAGTGTTTTGTACATTGGTTTATGGGTTAGTTCCATTTATTCCAGTTGTGTTTTTTCCTAGTGCAGATCGTGAAGAAGTAACAGTTACTGTTACATTGCCACCGGAAAAAACAATTGAACAAACAGAAGATTTTCTGGAAGAAATGCAAAAGTATATGAAAAAAGAAGATTCAGCGATTTATGAAAGTACAATATTTGCCGGTACGGGTGAACCAGGGATGTTTGGAAGTGTTATTTCTAATCCAGGTGAAAATAATGGGCAAATTGTCCTTAGAGTCGATAAAGAATCACAATCAGCAGCAGAAACGATCGATAAATGGCAGGATTCTTTAAGAGAGAGGTACCCAGAAGCAATCATTTCAATGGCTACGATTGAGGCAGGTCCACCTGTTGGCGCACCAATTGCTATTACTGTATCGGGTAGTGATATCAAAGAACTTACCGATACTGTTGACGAAATGAAAGAGAAAATCTCAAAAATAGATGGAAGTGGAGCAGTCATTGATGATGTTGGTCAACCACGTCCAACTATTGTTTACGAACCAATCCGTAATAAAATGCAAGAGCATGGAATCACACCTAATGAGATTAGCCAACAAATTAGATTAATAACAGACGGAGTTCCGATGGGAAGTTATGATGATGGGACAACAAGCCGTGATTTCACTATAAAGGTTTCAGGTGATCGTGATGAAAGTGATATAAACCTAGAGGAAATAAAATTACCTTCCAACTCGATGTCACAGCAAGGACCACCAGTTCTTGTACCATTATCTGAGCTTGTAGCTGTAGAGGAAGGTCAAGAAATTCAATCTGTTCCACATAGTAACGGAGAAAGAACCATTACCATTCGAACATATCCAACTGACGACAAAAAATCAGATGTAGAATCTGAAATTAAGACGTTAGCGGAACAATATACGTCAGATTCAATTAATGTTTCTGTAGGTGGAGAGTCTTCGGCTCGTTCAGATTTCTTTGTAGAAGTAGGAAAGCTATTCATTATTGTTGTGTTTCTTATCTATATTTTAATGGTTGTTCAATTCAACTCACTAAGAATTCCGTTGCTGATTATGAGTTCTGTTTATCTTGCTATTTCAGGAGCTGTTATAGGTTTATTCCTTACTCAAACAGGCTTAGGCTTTATGGCGATGATGGGAATTGTCTCCTTAGCAGGAATAGTTGTTAGAAATGCAACGGTGTTTATTGAGTTTATGGAGCAGAGACTTCAAGAAGGTGCTACTTTACTGGAGGCTGTAGTAGAGTCAGGTGAAGCGAGATTAAGACCTGTAGTCTTAACGGCAGTTACATCAATGGGTGCACTATTACCAATTGCATTTAGTGGAGATGTATTATTTACTCCACTTGCTATTTCAATTATTTCAGGTATTTTCTTTTCAACCATTTTCACATTGCTTTTTGTTCCGGCTTTTTATACTGTGATTAAAAGGAAGAAAGTAAAGCAAATAGAAGAATAAGTAATGAAGCCTACACGTTTTGTGTAGGCTTCATATTATTATAGGGATTGAAATTCGCCTGAGAAATAAGTTCGTTCCATTGCGCTCCAGACACTTGCTTTCCGCGGGGCGTGCGGTGAGCCTCCTCGGCTTTCAGCCTGCGGTGAGCCTCCTCGGCTTTCAGCCTGCGGTGAGCCTCCTCGGCTTTCAGCCTGCGGTGAGCCTCCTCGGCTTTCAGCCTGCGGTGAGCCTCCTCGGCTTTCAGCCTGCGGGGTCTCACCTGTCCCGCTGCTCCCGCAGGAGTCAAGTGTCTTCCGCTCCATTTCACTATTGTTTTAAAATTTGTTCATAGCAAACAATCTTAGAATAAGCAGTACTTTAATCCAATAACGTTTGGCTTTATATTTTATCCGAACAAGTAGGTAAATATTTACAAATTATACTTCTCCTTAAGTGACTCAGGAGCCATCTTAATTAATCGCTCCAAAACGAATGTTGCGATTACAACATCGTCGATAATTCCTAAAAAAGAGAGGAAGTCAGGAATTAAGTCGAATGGAAACATTGCGTAGGCTACGATGAATAACAGCCCAATCACTTTTTTAGTGGTTTCAACCTGTTTTGATAAAAAAAATTCTTTTAGAAAAGGTAGAAATCTCCAAAAAGTAAATATGAATTTTATTCGTTTGATAATTTTGAGCATTTCATCATTCCTTTTAAGATTTAGGTGAAAAACCTTGAATGGTTGTTACGATATTAAGGTTCAGTCGTGGTGGATTTTTCACCTCTAATGTAGTAGAAGCTAGAAGTTTTGTTTCGACAATTGTTAATAATACAATACCCATGAAGAAGGTACGCATATTCTTTAAATGCAATTAAAATCGTTTCTCCTTGTTAAGATTAGCAATGATTAAAGAAATCGATTTTACATCTTTCATCTTTCCTTTCTGCTTATCAATCTTATGATATTACCTGTATGATATCTTGATCTTTACTTTCTACACCTTCATTAAAAGTAAGTCTTGTTTTAAAGCGATAAGAAATATGCTCACTAGATACAGGAATGTTTTCTGGCAACTTAAATGTAAATGAAATTTTGCTAGCTTCTTCTGATCGGAGAAGCTTTGTTGATAAGATCGTCGCAGTATCAATCACTTTTTCAGTTTTTGTCGTAGCATCAATTAATACTAGATCACTATCAATTCTTCTTAATTGCTGTTCAATAGTTCCACCTTTAACATGAAAGTAACCATTGATCAGTTCTCCACGTTTATACGTTTCCTTACTTAAGATAAGATCAATTATCGCAGATCCTACACCTAAAAGTGACATATATTTCCTCAATAACATCATTTATCTCCTCCTGTTTGTTTGCTTTGTGATAAATACTTTTGATCAATGCGTTTCTCAATTCTATCCATTTGCGTTTTATCTTTAAGAAGTTCTTCTTTGTTTTTTCTAATCAAATCTTCCATTGATACTTTTTTTACCATAATGGTAATCTCCTTTTTTACGTTTCCTATAGGCAGTCAAATGAAAAGACCTTTACCGTAGATGGTAAAGGTCTTAGGAAAACACATAAAGACCTTTACTTAACAGTAAAGGTCTTGCTAACAACGAAAAGGTTGCCAACGAAGCCGAGAGTTAGAAACTCTGTAATGACGACTTTGTTGTAAAAGCTACTCCCCTTTAGGAGAACGTTTTTATTTACTTGAGATAATAGTAAAATATTTTTTTATTATAGTCAAGAGATGGTTAATAAATTTATAGAAATTAATTTATGAAGAACTGTTATCTAACTGTAGTAGTTTGGAGGATTTTAATCATTTTAGGTGTAATTGCTTCAGATTCTTCTTTGTTTGAGTAATGAATGGTAAATCTTATAAATCTCTTTTACAACAATTGTTGTTTGAGTCTTGTTGTTATATCCATGTAAATAAAGCAAAGCGTCATGATAAAAAGGATGTGAAGTGGCTTTTGGATCATACTCTGTTACTTTATTTCCATTAAGATACATCATGGAATTAGTCTTAATTTCTTCTAAGTTAACATTGCTATCTAAGACCTCAAGTCTAGAAAAATATTCTTCTTTATTAGTAGATTGTAAGATGAATTTTCGTGGCTCTTCTGCGTCAAATGTAAATCCTTTTGTTGGTGTGACATTCACTTCCTTTTTAGACGCATCATAACTATTGGGTGAGCTTGCATCCTTTTTAGCATATGCAACATTAAGTGTTTGACCAACCTTGATCCAGTTAGAGGTTAGGTAGTTAATTGACTTTAACTCACTAACAGTTAAACCGTAATTTTTTGCGATGCTATATAGAGTATCACCTGCTTTTACAGTAACATTTGTAGGGATAACTGAATCGGCTACACTTAACTAGACAGAAAAATTAAGGTCAAGTAGACTACAGATAATATTATCGAGGAGAATCTACAATGACTAAAAGAGAACGCCGAACATTTACTGAGGAATTTAAACAACAGATTGTGCAGCTTTACAACAGCGGCAAACCTAGAAAAGAGATTATTCAAGAATATGATCTTACTCCTTCGTCTTTAGATAAATGGGTGAGTCAGAATCAAACTTCTGGTTCTTTCAAGGAAAAAGACAATTTAACACCGGAACAAAAGGAACTAGCTGAGCTTAGAAAGCGAAATAAGCAATTAGAAATGGAGAATGACATTTTAAAGCAAGCCGCGCTGATACTAGGACGAAAGTAAATGTGATTAAGAATAACCAGCACAAATACTCGATATCAGCAATGTGCAAGGTCCTACAAATACCTAGAAGTACTTATTATTATGAAGCAAAAGAACGTCAGGCTGAAGACGACATCACTTCAGATATTATTGAGATTTTTCATGAGAGTTTCCAAAATTACGGGACTCGTAAAATCAAAAAGGAACTAGCTAAGCGTGGAAAGGTTGTGTCTAGACGTCGAATCGGACGAATAATGAAAGAACAAGGCCTGGTGTCTTCATATACTCTAGCGCAATTCAAGCCACATGCCAGTGGGACAAACGAATCGGAACAGAAAAATGAGCTTGATCGTCAGTTTACACAAGACGAAGCATTATCAGTCGTAGTAAGTGATTTAACATATGTGAGAGTCAATAAAAAATGGCAATACATATGTATATTTGTTGATCTTTTTAACCGTGAAATTATTGGATATAGTATCGGTCGTCATAAAAATGCTTTATTAGTTTATCGTGCGTTAGCGTCAATCAAAACAGATTTACGTAAGATTAAGCTGTTTCATACAGATCGAGGAAGTGAGTTTAAGAATAAGCTCATTGACGAGGCATTAGCGACTTTTAATATCCAGCGATCGCTAAGCATGAAAGGATGCCCATATGATAATGCAGTAGCAGAAGCTACATTTAAAATCATTAAAACTGAGTTTGTCAAGGGACGTCATTTTGATAGTCTTGAAGAATTAGAGAACGAACTACAACAGTATATCCATTGGTTTAATCACAAACGAATCCATGGAACATTAGGCTATCTTAGCCCAATTGAATTTAAACTTGGACACCTTAAAAATGTTGTCTAGTTTAGTGTTGACTATCCAAACAAGTTTTTTTCCAACAATGATCGTGTTTGATGTAAGGTGGTTGATGAACTTCAATTGTGAAACAGAGGTGTTATACTTTTTTGCGAGGCTATATAAGGTATCACCTTTTTTTATTTCATATGTTGTTGAAGCACTAGCTGAACTAGCTCCAAACACTCCACTTATTCCTAGTGTTAATATAGCTACTTTAATGAAATTATGCTTATGTTTTTTCATGATGTTTCCTCCCGGTAATGATATCTAACACGAAAAACGTTTCCGTATTACTACATATGACGGAATGAAAACAGAATAGTTGCGTATGGAAAAGCCTAATTTTAATTTATAAAAAAATGTACTAAAAGCCCAAGAGTTCCTATAAGACTTTTTAGTTCTAAAGGGTTATAATTGTGAATATAATAAATCTCACTATTAGAGATGGCATTATAGTTTGTTTTACTACTTATTTCACTTTGTTGAAACACATGTAATCGTTTCACACAAACCTATCCAATATTAAAAAACTAATATTATAGTAGAAAGGTGTGTAATAAATGGAAGCAAATATGAAAAATCCAATTTCTGTTAATTCAACAATATCTCTAAAAGGAATTGTTAAAGCTATTTTTCAAGATACAGTTCATGTTCAAATAGGTGGAAAAATTATTACAATGCCTATTAAAGATTTTCATCTTTTAAAAGGTGAAACGAATAAAAGCGAATAAATAGATGTTTATGGTTCAGGTGTACTCATCATGTGCGCCTTTAGTTTAATCAAAAAAGAGGTCACCTTATCCTAAAATGTACCCTTTGTAAAGGACAGTTTTAAAAAAAGGCATTAAGCAGCCTGAAGAAGATGATCTCTGTATTTTACAGGGGTCATCTTTTTTAGGTTCCATTGATATCTTGATGGTTATAGTAAGTGATGTATTTGTCTATTTCGCGTTTTAGTTCGTCCAAAGTTTTACATGGCTTAATATTTGCTTCGTCTTTAAGGTGGCCAAAGAATGATTCTATTGGTGCGTTATCCCAACAGTTTCCCCGTCTAGACATAGATTGCCGTAATCCCATTTTCTTCACAAGCTTTTGGAATCCTGGATGGGTGTAGTGAGTTCCTTGATCTGAATGAATGAGAGCGTCTTTAGCTTTCTTATAGTTTCGGTTCTTCTTTAACTTGTGCAAGGTGTTTGTAGCTAACTCCATGGTGATACGATCCGATAGATGATAAGCTAGAATTTCACCTGTTGATCCATCTTTAATTACTGATAAATAAGCTCTTTGGCCATTATGGTAATGCATATAAGTGATGTCAGTAAGAAGTACGTTATATGGAATCCCTTGCTTAAATTGGCGGTTTAATATGTTTGGCACAACGCGATGTTCTTGGGTTGCCTTCATCATTCTTTTATATGGGTTAGCTTTTCTAATAGGACAGAAAATATTGTATTTCTTCATAATTCTGCGAACACGTTTCAAATTAAAGACACACTGAAATTGACCCGCCAATGTCATCTTAATTTGGCGTGCCCCTTTCTTTCGACCTTTAAAGTGGAAGGCTTTTAAAATTAATGCTTTAGCTTCTTCATCCCTCACTTCCTGACGTTTCCTTTGTTCTTCGGACTTAGCTGAGAAATAATTATAGTAACCACTTCGTGACACCCCGGCAACGTCACAAAGGAATTTCACCATGTGTTTTAGGTTGTATTTTTCAATAACCTCACGAATAAGAATGTACCTCTGACTAGAAGGAAGCCTTACTTCTTCAGCCCCCTTTCTAACATACGAATCTTTTTTAGGAGTTCATTTTCTGCCTTTACAAGATTCATCTTAGCTTCTAATCTTGCATACTTCTCCTCAAGGGACAGTTCTTTTACTCGCGGTCTTCCAGAATTATTTTTCCTAGTGTCTTTAAGCCCCAACAAGCCTTCAGTTTTATAAGTGTTTCTCCAACGTTCTGAAGAAGATTTAATTCTTTGCATGCCAATAATTTCAACATCAAATCCAGCTTCTTCAAAGATTTGTCTTGAAAGCTTCCCCTTACTGAATTCAGATACAAAATGTTGTTTAAACTCATCCGAGTAAGTAATTCCCTTTGAACTGACCGATTTCACATATGGGTTTTTAGATAATAGTTTGATTTCTTTTTCTGTAAATAGCTTTTTACTCATGATTCTCCGTCTCCAAGTTATGTCTGTAGTTGTGATGCTTACATTATACAAAAAAGCACCCTATAGAGAGAGCACTTTTTTTAAGTGTCTACTCTATAGGGTACATTTTATCCAAAAGGAGACCTCTTTTTTATATTATTTAAACCAACCTTTTTCTTTTGATTGAGTAATGGCTTCAATTCTATTTTTTACATCAAGCTTTTCTAGGATAGTGGATATATAGTTTCGTACCGTCCCGGTTTTAATACTAAGCTGATCGGCAATTTCTTTTGTATTCATGCCGTCTGCGACTAAGCCTAGTACTTCCTTTTCGCGCTCAGTCAAGGGATTTTCTTCACTATATACGTCGTCCATTAGTTCAGGTGCATATATTCGTCTGCCTGACATTATGCTTCTTATCGAATTCGCTAACTCGTCACTGGGACTATCCTTTAGAAGGTATCCTTTGACACCAGCTTTAATGGCTCTTTGAAAATAACCTGAACGGGCAAAGGTTGTAAGGATGATTACTTTACAATCACTGTTCACAATCTTTTCTGCAGCTTCAAGGCCAGTCATTTTAGGCATTTCAATATCCATTATACATATATCAGGACTGTGTTTGTGAACGAGTGTAAGGGCATCCTCTCCATTATTAGCCTTGCCAACAACTTCCATATCGTCCTCCAAGTTAAGAAGTGAACCTAAGGCACCTAAAAGCATTTGTTGATCTTCAGCAATCACAATTCGTATCATAGCAAGCCCCTCCTAATCTATCTGTTTTACAACATTAGGTACTCTAATCGTTAATGATGTACCTTTTTCGTTTTTTATTTCAAGATTTCCATTAACAAAATCGAGGCGTTCCCTCATCCCGGAAAGGCCGTTTCCTTTTGCGATTGTAAGGTCTTCAAAACCGATTCCATCATCCTTGATAGTCATGATTAATTCGGTCGAATTTTGTTCAAGAGAAAGATAACAATTAGAGGCCTTACTATGTCTGACAACATTTGTAACAGCTTCTTTTAAGCACATACTTAAGATATTCTCGGTTAACAACGGGACATTTGATAAGACCATTTCTTGGTCACATACTAAATTAATTTGAGCTGCTTTTAATATTTGCTTAACATGTACCATTTCCTCTTTTATACGGATACCTCTCATTTGAGAAACCATTTTTCTTACTTCATTTAATGCTGTTCTAGCTGTTTGTTGAATTTCTTTCATTTCATTTTTTGCCTGCTCTGGATCTTTATAAATAATTTTTCGAGCTAAGTCACTCTTAAGACCAATCATTGATAGCTTTTGACCTAATGTGTCATGAAGGTCACGGGCAATTCGTTGACGTTCTTCAAGTATAACTAGTTCAGATATTCGTTTATTAGCATCTTCCAGCTTTTCTTGGAGCTGATCACGTTGTTTTCGATTATAAATACTAAATGGAAGAAAGATGACACTAAGAGAGCTAATAATCACGAAGGGAGCCTGGCGTAATAGCAACTGCTCATGTAAAACGATACTAAAGTTTATGGCAACGGCTGTACTGACTAAATGAATAATGTATAGTGTTAAAAAAGGAGCACGATCCTTTATATTTCCAATGAAATATGCAATATAAAAAGAAAAATAAAAATAATTAAATAGATAAGTTGATGTAAATGATATCCCAATCAAAATAAGTGTTAAAACGTAAATTCTCCAGCTTTTAGCAAGAAATGCGTAACGAAGTGTAATGAAAAACGATACAGTAAGGATTATGCCTGTAATGATTTCCGCCGAAGAGGATGATTGGAAAATAAAATAAAAAGGTAAAATGCTTAAAAAAGCCCAAATATAAGGGGAGATCCCATTGCTTTTTTGAAAAATGTTAACTCTTTTTTTCATGCCAGAACCTACTTTAATTAAGATGAAATTACATCATATTTTAACATATATTTACTTAAAACTTTAAGAGGATGACAAAAATTAGTACGTTTCATTCCCGACAGTTTGTACTAATACGTCATCTTCTAAAGGAGAATATTACTTTTGTAATTTTGACAAATAGTTAAAACCAACAAACCTTTTATTCTGTGCGTCCCAAAGACGGAACTTTAACGACTTTAAGCTTGTTGCCAGTGTAATTGTTGGAACGTTTTGTAATGGTTCTGTATTATTGTGTACGTCTTCTAATTTATAGTTTGGTACTCTTGGACTTAAATGGTGAACATGATGATAACCAATGTTACCGGAAAGCCATTGTAACAGTTTTGGTAGCTTATAATACGAGCTGCCTTCCACAGCTGCCATAACGTATTCCCACTCTTCATTCTTTTCAAAGTAAGAATCCTCAAACGTATGCTGTACATAAAATAGCCAGATTCCTAAAGAGCCTGAGATTAAAAAGATAGGCAACTGTACTAATAAAAACGGAATCACTCCAAGCATCCAGCACAACAGTCCTGCAAATACAACAATTGCTATGTTAGTAAGGTACGTATTGTATCTTTCGTTACGTCTAGCTCCTTTTTTGTTAAAACGATTTTTAATAAGAAAAACATAGATTGGACCAAGTCCAAACATAACGATTGGATTTCGATATAAACGATATTTAATTCTTTCAAATAATGAAGAGGAAAGGTATTCATCAACTGTAAGTACCCATATATCTCCAGTTCCTCGTTTGTCTAAATTCCCGCTAGTAGCATGGTGGATGGAATGGTCATGCTGCCATTGACTGTAAGGGAATAAAGTAAGGATTCCTGTTATTGTTCCAAGTATTTTATTTGCATTTCTATTCTTAAAGAATGAGTAATGACAGCAATCATGGAAGATGATAAAAATTCGTACAAGAAAGCCACCAGCAATAATGGTAAAAGCTAATGTAAGAAGATAGGAAATCGCTAAGCTTTGATAGGCAAGAATCCATAGAATAATGAATGGACCGATTGTTGTGATAAGTTGAATGATACTATCCTTCGAGCTTGACTGTTCATAAGGAGCGACTTGCTTCCTTAAATTACGTTGTAATTGTTTACTCATTTTTTAATTCCCTTCTTTAAAAACGTTAAAAAGACAAAGTAGTCTGTAGTTAAAAAAATTGAGTGGAATGAATAGGAAGGAACGTTTTATGTTGTCTCCCATTTCAATCAAGGGTTTTCTATCCTTAACTAAATTATAAAAATAGTCTCTTGAAATTTGTAGACATAGGTGTCATAGAATGAGTATGACAAGTGTCATATAGGAGAAAGGGCAAGTGGTAATATATGGAATTTATAGATTGTAATTTGGATGTTTTTCATATTAAATAGGAGAAAAAAATTGATTCGACAAAATCCGGGTGGTGCCTGTCACTTAAACAAAATCATAGACACACGCCCATAAAATAAAGTATAATGACAAATAGACAAATCGATAGTAAAATTTCCCACCGTAAAGGGGAGTAGCGTCAGGTTTAACCTGAAATAAAGTCGTCATTACATGAACGAGGTTCATCGGCTTTATTGGCATAATGTTTGTGCTTAGCGAGACCTTTGCCACTATGGCAAAGGTCTCTTTATTTTTGTAAAAAGCAATCTTTCAATCTTTTAACTTTCAGATTGAAAACAATATCAGAAGGAGGTAATCAAGATGGAAATGGAATTTCTCACTGCACTTTTATCTATTATTGTGATTGATTTGGTTTTAGCTGGAGACAATGCCATTTTAATTGGGCTTGCGGCAAGAAATTTGCCTAAACATCAACAGAAAAAAGTTATTTTATGGGGATCTATAGGAGCAATAGCGATTCGAATTGTTGCGACTTTAGCAGTTGTTTGGTTATTAGCTATCCCTGGTCTTCATTTAGTTGGTGGACTTCTATTAGTTTTCATAGCTTATAAACTGCTTGTGGATGATAATGATCATGGTGATGTTAAAGCTGGAGATAGTTTTTGGGCAGCGATTCGTACCGTTATTATTGCGGATGCGTTAATGGGACTTGATAATGTATTAGCTGTAGCAGGTGCATCACATGGTAACATGCTACTAGTTGTTATCGGATTACTTATTTCTGTACCAGTTGTTATGTGGGGGAGTACGTTAATTCTTAAATGGATTGACAGATATCCAATCATCGTTACAATCGGCGCCGGTGTTCTTGCTTGGACAGCTTCAAAAATGATTGTTGGTGAACATTTCTTAAGTGGATTATTTGAAAATGGCTTTGTTAAGTATGGTTTTGAAGTTCTTGTTGTTGCAGCAGTGATTTTAACAGCAAAATATGTTAAATCAAAATCTGTAAAACTTGAAGATGAACAAGAAGTTCTATTGAAGACAGGATCTAATTAATGTTGGAAAGAGGCAGCCCTTGTAAGAATGGGGGTTGCCTCTTTTTTTTATGTTTTGAGAATTTTAAAAATTTTTCAAAAATAATGTAAATTTTTTCTATTAAAGGGTATTTTTAATATGAATATTTTCTTGTAACCTTTTATAATATAAGTACGACTAATGTTTATTAGGCTAAAAAAAATTAAGTGTTTACTCGATAAAATAGGAAATATATGATTATATATTTTCGTAAAATAACAGTTGATATTCTTTTATTAGAATCCTATAATACATAGGTGGAAGATCATTCAGAATATGGAAAATATTATTAGGTTGAGTGATCAGGTTATCTATACATATGCTAGTAATTAATTGGAGGGGAAATCGATGAAAAAGTTTTGGTTTTTAATTTCAGTGTTAATGTTGTCTATTGGATTAGCGGCATGTTCTGAAGAATCAGAGGGAACAACGAAAGAGCAAGATAAAGCAGCAGGTGAGGAAGCAACTGAAGGTGCTGACAAAGAACAAAACGCAAAAAGTGCCATGATGCAATTTTACATGACGGTTTCAAAAGCAATTAATGAAAATGATGCAGATTTAAATGCTTATGAAGCAGAAGAAGAGCCAACTGCAGAAATGAAACCAGCAGCTGAAGCTTCTGCAGCAGCAGTCGTAGAAGGACTTAATGGTGTAGAGGTACCAGAGGAATTAGCAGATCATAAAGCTGACTTAGAAGCAGCGATTAAAGATTTATCTGATTCTTATCAAGCAAAAGCAGATGAGTTGAAGAAAGACGCACCTTCATTAGATGCTGCGAATGAAACATTCACACAAGGTGATGAAAAATTCGGTAAAGTATTTGAAGCAGTTGGGTTAAATCCTTCTAGCTTAGGTACAGAGGTAAATGGGTAATAAATTTAGTAACCAGTCTCATATTGAGGCTGGTTTTTTTGTTCAAGAAGATAAAAAATAACTGTTTTTGCTTTTGAGGTGATAACCTTCCTTCTAAAGAGATACACTAAATTAAACAACATTTCTAAGAAAGAGGTGACATGTAATGGAAGGGATTTTTTTTCCACAAACAGATTATGCCTTTACATTATTCTCACCTGTTCATTTGGTAACTCTCTTTATCTTTATCATACTTATAGTTTTCATTTATATAGTAAGAAATGTTTTAAGACAAGAACCTTATAATAAAATTGCGCGTATTACTTTATTTTTTATTATGATACTTTCAGAAATCAGTCTACATATATGGTTATACTGGTTTGATTCCTGGACATATACTCACTCTTTGCCTTTGCATCTTAGTAGCATTACGATTCTATTATCTGCTGTTATGTTGTTGACCAAGTCATATTCTCTATTTGAGTTTACATTCTTTGCTGGTGTTGGTAGTGCGGTTCAAGCCATGATTACACCTGATATTAGTCATTACACATTTCCTCATTATCGATATGTGCATTTTTTTGTATCACACGGAAGTACTGTGCTTGCAAATTTATTTATGGTGTTTGTTGCTGGGTTCCGTCCTCAATTTAAATCAATTTGGAAGGCTTTTATATGGTTAAATGTTTATGCAGCCTTCATCTTTGTCTTAAATCTGATTCTTGGTGGTAATTATATGTATATATCTAGAAAGCCTGTTAATCCATCTATGATTGATTATTTTGGACAATGGCCGTGGTATATCATTCCTCTAGAGTTTGTGGCACTGGGAACATTTTTTCTGTTATTTCTGCCTTTTTGGCTCGTTAAATTGATTTCTAAAATGAGATGATTACTTATGCAATATGGAATAATTCCATAGAAAAAGAGCCTGCTAATGGCTCTCTTAATAAAGATTTACTCAAAAGTTACGAACGTTGGATACCTGATGTTGAGAAGCTTTTAATTAGTTTTTGAAGATTTCGGTGTCCTTCACGTAATTTAATTGTTTCTTCAATAATATGCTGGAAGCCTTCTAAATCTTTATCTGATGCATTAAGAAGTGATTTTGGAATTCCTTCTGCAAGCTGTTGTAAGGTCAAATCGTCTCTCACGAAAAATGACCACCTTTCCTTTAGTTTCTTTATCCGCTATGTTAAAACTCATTGTTCATTTTGCTTCTTCCTTGAATAAAAGAGGATAAAAATGAACGGATAAGAAGTAACAAAGCTCTTTTATTAATAAGTTTTAGAAAAGTGGAAGATTTCCTGCAAATATTTATCTACATTTCTCTGCACAATCTATTAAAATATGGCGGATAAACTAGATTTCTTTCAATTAACGACAGTAAAAGCTAAAATTTGGTATAAAGCTATAACAAAAAAGGTAGTTGATAGATTTTAAGAAAAAGTGAAGTTAATCTGTCATTATTGTGCAAGAAATGACAGGTAAAATAGGTTACTTCTTTGTTATTGTATGGATGAGGGGGAGCTTATGGAGAGTTTACAGAAAATAAATGATTCTATTGCATATATTGAAAACAATTTAGCTTCACATTTGTCTATTGAAGAAGCAGCAAAAATTGCCTGCATGTCCAGGTTCCATTTTCAAAGAATGTTTCAAATACTCACCGGATTTACTGTGGCCGAGTATATTCGAAAAAGAAGGTTAACATTAGCAGCACAAGAACTAATTCATTCAAATGTAAGAGTATTGGACATTGCTTTAAAATATGGCTATGAAAGTCCTGAATCCTTTTCGAAAGCATTTCGAAAAGCACATGGAATTAGTCCGACTGAAGTGAGGCACACAGGCAAAACCGTCAAAGCCTTTCCTAAGCTTTCCTTTCAAATCCAACTAAAAGGAGAAGAAGAAATGAATTATAAGATCATTCAAAGAGAAGCATTTCAGGTTGTTGGTAAAGGGATCCGGGTCTCAATGGAGAATAATAATGAAAGAATTCCATTATTTTGGAAAGAATCTAATGAGAATGGGTTTTCTGAGAAGCTTGCACAACAAGCTGGAGAAATGGGAATATTAGGAGTCTGTGCGGAAGGTAATCAACAAAAAAATGAATTTACCTATTATATAGCGGTTGAAAAAACTACCGATAAGATATCTCCAGATTTAGAGGTCAAAGAAATACCTGCTGCAACGTGGGCTGTTTTTGAGTCTGTTGGTCCTATGCCTCACGCTATTCAACATGTTTGGAAACGAATTTTTTCTGAGTGGTTTCCTGCGACAGGGTACGAGCATGCACCTGCACCTGCACCTGAAATAGAGGTTTACCCTGAAGGAGATGCTTATTCAGAAGATTATCGAGCGGAAATATGGATTCCGGTTATTAAAAAATAGTAAAACAACACCCCCTTGGTACTATTACTCACCAAGGGGGTGTAAATGGTTTATTCTTCTATAATTTTCACTTCTACTTGCTGTTTTCCCCATTGTAGGGCATCTGATTCCGAGGGAATAAAAACATCAATTTTATTTCCTTTAATAGCTCCACCGGTATCTGCCGCAATCGCTGTCCCATAACCTTCAACCTCTACAGTTGATCCTAATGGAATCACATCAGGATCAACTGCTATTACCTTTTTATCAGGATTTGCATGGAGATCAATACCCATCTTAGTTGTACCTGAGCAGCCTTCACAATTTGCTGTATAGGCAGTAGCAGTAACAGTTAATTCTTTACTATTTTCCTTATTTGATTCTGTTTTTTTATCTTCAGAAGACGCTTGTGCTTTTTCGTTTTCTTTAATGATTAACTCGTCTCCCGGTTTAATGATGTGTGAATCAATTTTGTTCCAGGCTTCAATTTCTTCAATATCAACATCATATTCTTCAGCAATATCCCATAATGTTTCTCCTGTTGATACTTCATGTGATTCATGCAGTTTTAATTGATCATTTGGATGAATGATATCACCAGGAAGTTTATTCCAATCTATTATATTCTCTACTTCTACTTCATTTAACTTTGCGATTTCCCATAAAGTGTCACCTTCTTTTACAGTCACCTCTTCTGCAGCTGCATGTGCTGAAAATCCAGCTGTTAGTGATGCGAAGGTAATTAAGGATAAAATCTTATTTTTCATGTTGTATAACCTCCTTGTTAGCACATTAGCTAATCAATGAGTTCATCTTACCACGAATAAAAGAGTTTAAAAGAACAAGCACTTAACAGTTTGTTTACGTTATTACAATAAGATGATAGGAACGTTACAAACGATCCATATCATTCTAGTCTATCTAAAAATTTCCTGGTAAGGAAAAATGGAAAGGGAAAATCAAAAAAACGAGAGTCATGTTGCTCTCTTAAACATGACTCTCGTTTACTTCAGTTTCACTTACTTTTTGAATTTTATCAACAAACATTTGATACACTTTTCGTTTTTCTTCCAAAACTCGTATGTATTGCTTCAATTGTTCGTATTTTTCAACAAAGGGTACGTGATATGTTGATTTGATCGTTTCAATAATTTCATCATTTATTGTTGATTGAATAACCTGTTTTGTAATACCTGACTTATAAGAATAGATTTGTAATTCACTTTTGATTTTTTCGTATTCTTCATCTAAATCAAGTTTTTGTTTTAACATTTCCTCTTTCCACTCATCTAGTGCATCTTTAACATAAGGTTCCACTCTAACCCCTCCTATGTTTATAGTATTCATTCTCGCTACTTATTTAATGGGGGGAGTAGGTGTGATTTCGAGAAGGATATTCTAAAGAGTCATTTCTCATGTTTTTGAATAAGATGAAATAACTTGAAAAAATGGGAGTGAATATAATGGACGTCCTTTCAGCTATTGCAACTAGAAGGAGTATTGGAAAAGTAAAGGAAGATCCTGTCCCGAGTGAGTTGATTCATCAAATTCTTGAAGCAGGAACATGGGCTCCTTCACATTTCCGAACAGAGCCATGGAGATTTTTTGTATTAACTGGTGATGCCAGAAAAGCACTCGGTAAAACACTCGCATCTCTCGTAGAAAAAACACTAGAAGATCCAAATAGTGAAGAAAGTCAAAAGCGACTAGAAAGAGAAGAAAATAAACCCTTGCGAGCACCGGTTATAATCGCTGTTGCAGTAGAACCAACAACAGCAAACAAACGTGTCATGATGAAGGAGGAAGTTGCAGCTGTCTGTGCAGCTGTTCAAAATATGCTGCTCACAGCCCATGCCCTTGGATTGGGTGCTATTTGGAGAACAGGTGAAAGCTGTTATTCGAATGAAGTAAAGGAACTGTTTACATTATCTTCCGAATCGGAGATGGTTGGATTATTATACATTGGCTACCCTGATATGAAAGAAATGACGGGAAAAAGACAGGCAGTCTCAGCGGTAACAACTTGGCTTGAAAATGAAGAGGATTTTGCTTGATTTTTGTCATTGCTTAAAGTGACAGCCCAATTAATTGAAATTGGGCTGTTTTTGAATGGAGTTCTAATTGAGTTAGTAATGAATGTGACGGTGGGTAATGTGTGTAATGTTGGGAAATGACAATCATCGCGGATATGAACGACAAAACGATTGGAAAAATCAAGGGAAGTGTCGTTCATCGCGGGTATGAACAAAAAATCGAAAAGAACATAAACAAAATTGGTACATCTCACCTTTACAAACTATCAATTTGCATTTTCGTAGAAAATTTGTTTTAATAAGATGTTACATTTTATAAACAAGTAAAATGTAAAAGCAAGTAACCATCTCTGTATGTATATCTTGCAAATATAATATAGAAGGTGAAAAATATATGTCAAAAGAATATCGCGTTTTACTATACTATCACTATGTTCAAATTGATAACCCTGAGGAGTATGCTCAAGAGCATCTAGAGTTTTGTAAAAACCTTGGGCTAAAAGGCAGAATTTTAATTGCTACAGAAGGAATTAATGGAACAGTTTCAGGGACTGTTGAGCAAACGGATCAATACATGGCTCACATGAAAGAAGATCCTCGCTTTGCTGAAATGGTTTATAAGATAGATGAAGAAGATGAGCATGCCTTCAAAAAAATGAAGGTTCGTCATCGCCCAGAGCTTGTGACGCTTCGTTTAGAAGATGATGTTAATCCTTTAGAGCTAACAGGTAAATATTACAGCCCTAAAGAATTTATGGAAGCTATGAAACAAGAAGATACTGTCATTATTGATGCTAGAAATGACTATGAGTATGCTGTTGGTCATTTCAAAAATGCGATTTTACCTGACATTAATACGTTTAAAGAGTTACCAGATTGGATTCGTGAAAATAAAGACCAGTTTGAAGGCAAAAAGATCTTAACGTATTGCACAGGTGGTATTCGTTGTGAAAAATTCTCAGGGTGGCTTCGTCAAGAGGGATTTGAGGATGTGGCACAGCTTCACGGTGGGATTGTTACTTATGGTAAAGATCCTGAAGTACAAGGGAAGAATTGGGACGGTCAGTGTTATGTATTTGATGAGCGTCTAATTGTACCTGTTAACCGAGTAGAACCAACTGTAGTTGGAAGAGATCATTTTACTGGTGAACCTTGTGAACGCTTTGTTAACTGTGGGAATCCTGAATGTAATAAAAAAATTCTTTGCTCTGAAGAAAATGAGCATAAATACTTGCGCGCATGTAGTCATGAGTGTCGTGTACATGAACGTAATCGATATGTTTCAGAAAATGGATTAACAGAAGAGCAGGTAACAGAAAGATTAGCTGCTTTAGTATAAAGATGAAGTGCAATGACTAGCTATTTACTAGCTTTCATTGCACTTTTTTATTTGCCACTAGTTGACATAGATAAGAAAAATATGATATTTAAATAATAGTTTAGCACTCTAGAGCTTAGAGTGCTAAACTAGAAGAAGGAGTGTCCATAGAACACCTAATCATTTTCTATTTTACTACATAATAAAGTAGGCTAAATTTTCGAAGAGGAGAGGTTGTAAATTGGAAAAAAAGCAATTTAAAGCAGAATCCAAAAGATTGTTGGAAATGATGATTAACTCTATTTACTCACAACGAGAGGTGTTTTTAAGAGAGTTAATTTCAAATGCTAGTGATGCAATTGATAAAATCTACTACAGAGCATTAACAGATGATTCTTTAAGCTTTGAAAAGGATAGTTACTTTATCAAAATTACACCAAATAAAGAAAATAGAACACTTACTATTTTAGATACAGGTATTGGCATGACAAAGGAAGACCTTGAAAACAACCTGGGTATTATCGCGAAAAGCGGTTCCTTAGCGTTTAAAAAGGAAAATGAATCAAAAGACGGCCATGATATAATTGGTCAATTTGGAGTTGGATTTTACGCTGCATTTATGGTGGCTGATGTTGTTACTGTTATCAGTAAAGCGCTTGGAAGTGATGAAGCTTACAAATGGGAATCAGAGGGTGCTGAAGGCTACACAATTGAACCGCATGAAAAAGATACAGTTGGTACAGAAATTATTTTGAAGATAAAAGAAAATGAAGAAGAAGATAACTATGATGAGTTTTTAGAGGAATATAACCTAAAATCAATCATTAAAAAATACTCTGATTTTATCCGCTATCCGATCAAAATGGATGTTAAAGGCCAACGAGCTAAAGAAGGCAGCGATAATGAGTTAGAAGAATACGAAGAAGAACAAATCATCAACAGCATGGTGCCAATCTGGAGAAAAAATAAAAATGAATTAACAGATGAAGACTATGTGGCATTTTACAATGAAAAGCATTACGGATTTGATAAGCCGATTAAGCACATTCATATTAATGTTGACGGTACAGTAAGATACAATGCAATTCTTTATATCCCTGAAAACATGCCATATGATTATTATTCAAAAGAATATGAAAAGGGCTTAGAGCTTTACTCAAACGGTGTATTAATCATGAATAAATGTCCGGAACTCCTTCCAGATTATTTTAGCTTTGTTAAAGGAATGGTTGATTCTGAGGATTTATCACTTAATATTTCAAGGGAAATTTTACAGCAGGATCGTCAGTTAAAGTTCATTTCTAAAAACATTAGCAAAAAAATTAAAAATGAATTAAAAAGTCTCATGAAAAATGATCGTGAAAATTATGAGAAGTTTTACAAATCCTTTGGCAGACAGCTAAAATATGGAGTGTACAGTGACTTTGGTAGCAACAAAGAAGTGTTACAGGACTTATTAATGTTTTATTCTTCAAAAGAGAAAAAGCTTGTTTCACTTGATGAGTATGTTTCAAGAATGGCTGAAGATCAAAAGTATATTTACTATGCTTCTGGTGAGTCGATCGAGAGAATTGAAAAATTACCACAAACAGAATTAGTGTCTGAAAAAGGCTATGAAATTCTTTTCTTCACAGAAGATATTGATGAATTTGCTATCAAAATGCTCATGAGCTATAACGAAAAAGAATTCAAATCGGTTTCTAGCGGTGACTTAGGAATTGAGTCAGAAGAAGATCAAAAGCAAACAGAATCCGAGCAAACTGAAAATAAAGAGCTCTTTGAGTTCATGAAAAATATCCTTTCAGATAAAGTAAAGGATGTAAGATTATCCAAGCGTCTAAGATCTCATCCTGTTTGCTTAACAACTGAGGGTGAAGTAACAATTGAAATGGAAAAAATTCTAAGTGCTATGCCTGATAATCAAAATGTAAAGGCAGAAAAAGTCTTAGAAATCAACAGCAACCACGAAGTGTTTCAATCTCTAAAGAATGCATTTGAGAGTGACAAGGAAAAGGTAACATTATATACAAATCTTCTATACAACCAAGCGCTTTTAATTGAAGGCTTACCAATTCAAGATCCGGTTGAGTTTACAAATGATATGTGTAAGGTAATGGTATAATGAGAAATCCACCAGTTTTTTATAGCTGGTGGATTTTTTTATAAGGTTGGTGTTGATCGGTTTATTTTTTCTCCTCTTCCAACCTCTGTGCAAGTTCTACAAATTGCTTCATTCCATCCTTTAACTTTTTTTCATTTTCGTACGAAAAGCTTAGACGTATCCAGTGAGATTCTTGTTTTAATGGATCACATACTACACCTGGTACAAATGAGATAGAGTGATGAAGGCTTTTTAACAGCAATGATTCAATTGATAAATTATCGGGCAGTTGTACCCATAAACTTAAACCGCCTTGTGGGCTGCTCCATTTCCAGTTTGTTTTCGCTAATTCCTCCTCCATCATTTCCTTCCTAATCTCTAACGCAATTCTTAGCTTTTCTAAATGTTGGTGTAATCGTAATGACGAAAAATAATGGAGGAAAATCTTCTGATTAAGAAGAGGTGATCCATTATCAATTAACGATTTTGATGTGAGTAACATGGGCATAATAGAAGGCTGAGAAATAATTGTTGCAACCCTTAATCCTGGCGAGATATATTTGCAAAAGCTTCGAACATAAATGACTGTCCCAGCTGTATCATACGTATAAATCGGGAGAGGTGGGGGCTGTTCATAGTAAATATCATGATAAGCATCATCTTCAACAATTAAACAACGATACTGTTCAGCCAATTCTACTAATCTTTTTCTTTGTTCTACTGAAATAGTATAGCCAGTTGGATTGTGAAAGGTTGGATTTGTGTAAAATAGTCGTGGCTTGTATTGCTTCAGCATGTTTTCTAGCTGTTCTAAGTCATACCCATTTTCGTATATATCAACAGTCATAATGCGTGCTCCTTGCGCTTGAAAAATATCAATAGCAGCACAATAACTCGGTCTCTCAAAAAGAACAATATCTCCGGGTTTAATAAAAGTTTCTGAGATTAAATGAATGGCCTGTTGTGAACCAGAAGTAATTAATAGGTGATCTTTCGTGAGATGTGTTTTAAATTGTTTCACAAAGTATTCAGCAAGAACCTCCCGCAGTTCTTCATCTCCTTGAACAGTTGAATAGGTAGCAAGAACTTTAGGATAAAGATCGAACACTTTTTTCACATAGTCTGAAAAAAAGTGATTTGGTAAAAGATTTGGGTCAATTAAGGCTTGAGAAAAGTTATAGGTAACAGGTGCTCTATGAATTTCTGATAGGTGATTTTTTTTTGTATAAGCAGCTATGATAGGATTTTCACTATATTCATAGTCTTTAGTTATTTGTGGTTGCACATAATAACCTGACTTATCCTTAACATATATTTTTCCTTCTTTTTTTAGTAATTGATATGCTTTTAATACAGTGAGTCTGTTAACGTTGAATTGAGTGGCTAGGCTGCGAACCGAGGGAAGTTTGTCGTGAGTTTTCCATTCTTTCCGCTCTATTTGATTCACCACATAGTGATAGATCTGTTTATATAATAATTGTTCACTTTGCACAGCTTTTGCCAACTCCATTTCCTCTTAATGTAATGATTTTAACATGTTTCCATTCTAACTGTTCTATTGTGTTCAATCTGTTCTATAGCGCTAATCGTATGATCAACATAAAGGAGGAGTTTAGAATGGTCATTATAAATTATGTTTTAATGTGTATTATTTTTGGGACGACTTTTTTGGCGATAAAAATAGGAGTAGATTCAGGGTTGCCGCCGTTTTTATCGGGGGGAATTCGCTTTTTTATCGCAGGCTTTTTATTGTTTTTGATTATGCTTGTTAAAGAGAAGAACATCATGCGTTTATTAGTTAGAAAGGAACTTTTTCTATCAGGGGTTGGTTTGACGTTTGGGACATTTGCAACATTGTATTGGGCAGAACAGTATGTAACATCCGGAATAGCGGCGGTTTTATCCGCAACCGGTCCGATGTTGATCATTGTGATTCAGAGTATTATCTTAAGGCATAAAGTCAGAAGAACATCCATTGTAGGATGTATGATCGGTGTCATAGGAGTTTTATTTCTTATATTACCAAGCTTTTCACTTGAGGTGAATTCCTATTGGATCATTGGTTGTTTTGCCATCATTCTTGGAGAGGTTTTTTATGCATCAGGTACGATCTATACGAAGAGTGTATCAAAAAACTTTGAAGGAATTCACCCAGTTGCATTAAATGCGGTTCAAATGATGTATGGGGGAATTTTATTATTTATTTTAGGTTTGTTCACAGAAGAAATTTCTGCGCAAACAATCATACAACCAGCCTCACTTTTGTCTCTTTTTTATTTAATTGTAATTGGCTCAATGGTTGGTCATAGTTTATTTTATTGGCTTGTAGTTAAGACAGATCCGGTTTTCCCGTCAACCTGGCTTTATATTTCACCTTTTATTGCGGTTGTTGTAGGAGTTCTTTTTTATGATGAGTTTTTTTCTTGGTTAACAGGAGTAGGTGCTGTCACTATTTGTATAGGGATGATTCTTATCAATTATGAAACTTTAAAAGAGCGAGTGATTGCACAAAGGAGCAAATATATAAAGGTTTAGTAGGATTCAAGAGGGCAGAGAGAATACTAATAGGTTCTGTTTTGAAGCATATTGATTGTAATTCGAACTAGGAATTAATATGCAATTTGGCAAGTAAGTTAGTAAAGAAAAATGCTTGGAGACTTTATATGCTCCAAGCGTCTTTTAATACTGAGATAAGCACTGCACAGGATTAAGTGAACTCCCATTCTTTGAGAGTCACCAGAAAATAAGCGGAGAAATTCCTCTTAATGAGGAAATATCACGAAAAATAGATGAAACAGACGGAAAGATTCCGCTTATTTAATCGAAGAAGATGAAAATGGGCCATTTTCCTTTGCTTAACCGGAAAAATTCCGCTTATATCCCCAAATCGAGCTCCATTTTTAGATTTAACCGGAAAAACTCCGCTTATTTAAACAATTTTGTATTCGAAAACCCGAACCAGTTAAGGAAATACACACTGCCTTTTACTTTAGTTGTTTTATTACATCACTCGTTTTAACAATCGTCGCAAATTCCTTATGTAAGGTTGCCAATTCTGTTTGATGAATATCTTCGGGAGTATAATATGTACCATTTTGATCAGTAATTTCAAATGCTGCCGTAGCATCTGAAACAAGATAATTTGTAAATCCGAGGTTTCCGCTCATACGTGTTGTTGTTGAAACGCAATGTTGTGTAGATAAACCAGTGATAACAACCGTTTTGATTTGATTTGTTTTTAAATAGGTTTCTAATTGTGTTCCAATAAAGGCACTATTAACATTTTTTTGCATAATTACTTCACCTGATAAAGGCTTAATGCTGTCTTTAAACTCTGTTCCCACTGGATTCTTATAATGAAGAGGAGATTGTGGCTCCAACGATAAGTGTTGTGAATAGATGACTGTCCAGTTACGTTTTCGCCACTCTGTTAACAACGTTAAAATATTGTTTTCAGCTTCCAGGTTGTTTCGTTTACCCCAATAAGGATCATCAAATCCTTTTTGTACATCTAACACTAGCAGTGCTGGCTGATTTTCAATGATGTTCATTCCTTCGCCTACCTTCTTCTTTAATATAAGAACACCTATAGTGTAGGTAAGAAAAGAAAGATCCATTCTAAAAGAAAAAATTAGCCCCCATTTTTTTATAGGAATGGGAGCATAGAATACCAGCTATTCTTCCCTCTTCATAGTATTAAGCATTCGGTGAAAAGGGCATTTGGATAAAGCTGAATCATCATCATGGAGATAATACTGCTTCCATTCAAAATTATCTTCTTCACCATAGCTGTTTAAATCAGGGTGGATGGAAATAGAATCGTAATGTGTAATTCTTTCTCTAATATTAGATTTTATTTTTTGTGCCAGCGAAGGGGAAGAATTAAATTTCTCAAGTACCCACCTTGGCGTAATTGCAAGCATAAAATATGGGAAATATCGACTTTGGCGATTTTGATGGGCTGGAGTAGCGCAATACATAAAGTATTTTTCACCTTGAAAACAAAATTCCCATGCAGAATCATGTGGATCAACAGGAATATTTTCCGGCCATTCAATGGAATCAAACTCACTTGCCCAACTTAATTGCTTCCAAAACATTTGTTCAAATTCTTCAACACTAGTCTTGGATAAATCGGCTGGTGTTTCATAAAAGATAATAAGAGATGTATATTTTCCATAGTTTTTTGATTGTGGTGTATAAGCGGAAAGTAAGTTAGCAAGTTCTTCAGCAGATGAAACTTCTCTAGGATCCCCTACAAAGCCGTATCGTAAATGATTTAATGAATGACCTTGAGTTGCCGGTATACACGGGAACCTTTGCTCTTTATCCACCATTTTAGCCTCAAACTTTTCCAAAGCATCTTTTTTCCAAACCTGTAGATCATCTATATTTAGTGATTCTTTTTCAAATAGTTCCATGTAATCATTAACCTCCTATCACATGTACCATATTCAAAACATTGGGTGTAGGTGAATGACTTAACGGTAAAAAGTTGCATAGGGGCAAAAATAGGCGCTCAATAATAAGGAATAGTTATTTTCTTCCAAGATCATACTGAAAGAGAGAAATAATAACCTCTTATAATATAAAGTCAAAGGAGCTATGGTGAATGATACATACTAAGCAAATTCGGGAGAGGGTTGTTGAGCTGCCGACAAGTGCTAGACCGTTGTTAAATCCAGATGATGTCTGGGTACCTGAGGGTTATAAAGTTGAGGTCGTGGCAGCGGGCTTATCTTTTCCAACTGGGATGGGATTTGCAGATGATGGAACCCTTTATATTTTAGAAGGTGGAAGTACTTGGCCAACACGTCCAGCGTTACCACCTAGAATTCTTAGTTTAACACCCTCTGGAGAGCTAGATGTATTTGCTGTAGAAACATTAGGTGGACCAAGAGGAGTTACCTATCACGAAGGTTATATCTATGTAACATGTAAAGGTGGATATCTTGCTAGAGTGGTCCGTTATGATGTGAAAACAAAGAAAAGAGAAGTGTTAATTGAAAAAATACCTAGTGGTGGTTGGCATGAACCAGGTGGTCCTGTATTTAGTCCTAAGGACGGTTTAATGTACTTTGCCAATGGCTCTGTTTCACAAAATGGTGTATGTTTACCGGCTGGTTTTACAGTGGACCTAGCAAAGCATCCAGAGGCTCATGATATACCTGGGGATGACATTACTCTTACTGGTCATAATGTAACGTCTAGAAATCCACTCATGCCATTTCCCTTTTTAACAGAAACGGGAGCGTTTAAACCGTTTGGAACACCTGCAAAGAAGGGTGAAAAAATTAAGGGAGAACTTTGGTGTTCAACCGGACTTTGGCGAGCTAAGCCAGATGGAAGCGAGCCTGAATTATTAGCATGGGGACTAAGGAATCCTTATGGCTTAGCATTTAATGATGAGGGAGAGCTGTACGCATCTGATAACTGTTTAGAGGAAAAAGGAGAAAGAGCTATTGCAGGTGATCCTGATCGAATTTGGCATATTCGCAATGCTATGACCTCTCATGGATCTGTAAAAAAGCCTGATTGGTATGGATTCCCAGATATGAGAGCAGATGGAGTTCCTGTATGGGATGAAAAATGTAAACCTGCAAAGGGGAAAGAAGCAGAGCAATTAATCGAAAATCCGCCTGAATGGGCTGGCCCTCCTGTTTATCTTGAGAAACCTCATTCCGCTATGACAAAGATGGACTTTAGCCGTTCAGATGATTTTGGGTATCGTGGAGAACTATTTGTAACCGAATGGGGTACATATGCACCGTTAAATTCACCACATGAGAAAGATCTTAACAACGGTTTTCAAGTTGTAAGGGTTGATGTTAAGACGGGAACATCAGAAGTGTTTATGAAAAATAAGCAACTTGGTGCAGCATCAGCACATCAATCAGGTGGAATAGAGCGACCTGTTGATTGTAAATTTCATCCGGACGGAAAGAGTTTATATATTTTAGATTTTGGTCACTCCCCTGTTACTGAAGGATATATCCATGCCTATGGTCATACAGGTGCGTTATGGAAAATTACAAAAGAAGAATAAGAAAGGAAAAAAGATGAAAACAGAAAATCCCGTATTATTAATTGAGCTAGATGATGAGATAAGGAATCAGCAATTAAACGAAGTAGAAAAATGGTTTGAACATGTACTAACTGCTCAAATGGCATTTGAAGTTGTCATTCAAAAAATAATCCCAAAAATTCAAGAGCCTCACATAAAGGAAGCCATTGAAAAGATAGAGGGCGCTACAAAGGAACATCAGAAAATAGCAAAACAACTATTTCAATTAATTAATCGTAATCCAGATATTGTAATGGACCGCATTCTAGGAACAACGGTTTCTAAGCTAGAGGAAGGACTGCTCACATTTCAAGATTTGATGGCGGGAGCAGTAGGTTCATGGCAAGGAATGCACCAACTACTTCTTCTCAATCAACAGGCAATGGGTGCCTTTGCGGTTGCTGAACAACTAGGCTTGTCTTTAGGAATAAAAGAAATTGTAAAAGCTACCTTTAAAGTTGTTCATGAAAAAACAATGCACCAACTTTTAATACAAGAATACATGTTGGAAATGGCACCAATTTCTATCCTTTATAAACAAAATGTTTAGTTGAAGAATAGTGAAAGATTTCCGTTGGTCCTGCCCGTGGAGTCTTTCACTGCTAAAAAAGGACAGGTATTAAGAAACGAAACTGGTCTAAATAGGCTTTCAGTAGCATTTAACTAATAGGGGGTGTAAAAATGAGAACATTTCTAAGTAGGGGAATACGGGCACTATTTTACAATAAAATAGATGATGTACCAACAATGGACCATTATTCACAACTTAGCAAAATAGCAATGGGAGCTATAATGGCAGCTTTGGCAGTTATATTTCAATCTGCGGGTATATTTATTGGATTCGGATACGTGTTAAGTATGTTAGCTACATGGCCAATGATTATCGCTGCATCGATCTCATTTCAAATAGGGATCTTATCCTATGTAACCACGATTTTTCTGCTTGCGATTATTCAACCGAGTGAGGTATTAGTGTTTTCATTTACAACAGGTCTGTTAGGAATAAGTATAGGATACGGATTAAGAAAAATGAAAAATGTATTTAAAGTCATGCTTTTTGCTGGCGGTACAATGTCACTTGGAATTATTGTCTTAATTTCTTTATTTCAATTTCCAATCTTGGGTCCATCGGTAAATTCATTAGGGTTAGGAATGTTAGGCAGTTTATCCTTATTTTCATTATTGTATAGTTGGATATGGATTAAAGTTAGTCTGATTGGAATGAAGGTTTTACAGAAAGCAATGCCTGAAAGAAAACCATCTGTTTATGATCGCGAAGGTTGAGAATATAAGAGAGCCTCTAAAAAAGAAGCTCCTTTTTTGCGATTTTAAATAGAGTTTTTACATAGTGAAGTAGTAAGGTCCAAGTATATTGATATACAAATGGTAAAAGGACCTCTTATACTTGAAGAAGTTTAAGTTTGTTGGACTTCTTATTTAAGAGTATCTATAATTAATAGAATAGTAGGTATGCTTTACAAAAGGTGGGTTTATAGTGGGAAATGAAAACATTAATATAAAGGGACTTCAGTTTGAGTGGGATGTACAAAAAGGGACTTTTCAATTTGAGGGACAAGAAGCCGTTCTTTTTTGGATATCTACAGCTATGAAGTCTTTTTTTGATACAATCGAAGAAATTTCTGGTGCGGAAGCATCGAGCTTAGTGTTCGAGACTTCAGGATTTCGGCAAGGGTTGGTCGTTGGTGATTACTTTGAAAAAATGAAAGATTTAAGTGTAGAAGAGGCAGCAAAATCCATTACATCTACGTATGCTTCAGCGGGTTGGGGACAGATTGAAATAAACGATCTTAACTACGAAACGAAAACATTAACAGCTCACCTTAAAAATACGTGGGAATATAAAATTAATGTGGCTCAGAATAAAAAGCAGGAAGGTAAGTTTCTTCCTGCACATTTTGCAGGTATATTCACGGGATTGTTCGGAACAAATATTTGGTATGAAGTTGTCCAACAACAGCTTGATGGTCACGAATACAGTATTATTAACTATTATCCATCAGAAATCAGTATCACACAAAATATCCATCAATTAGCCCGGAAGAAAGAATCGGAACAAATACAGCAACTAGAAGAACTTGTCGAAGAAAAGACAAAAGAACTAAAAGATCTCGTCAAACAGCTTTCTTCTCCAATTATTCCTGTTCTTGAAGGAATTGTGGTCGTACCGTTAATTGGAAAATATGAGGTAGATCGTGCTGAAGAACTGATTACAAATACTTTAAATAATCTACCTTCACACAAAGCTAGTTATCTTATTTTAGATTTAACTGGTCTTGATAACGATATTAGTGAGCAAACAGCAAGCTTAATAGAAAAGATCGGCTCTGCTTCTTCGTTAATTGGTTCTAAAACAATATTAGTTGGAATTAATCCAGAATTAAGCCTGATCATCTCTCAGTCAGGAATGAATTTCTCACAGTTTGATTGCTTTCAATCGTTACAACATGGAATACATTTTGCGCTAGGGCAAATGGGGAGAAGAATTCTATAAAGGTTTCTAAAGAGGCATGCTGCTGCATGTCTCTTTTTAATGATTTTAAAAATGGATTGTAATCTATATAATATCAAATATTGTTTTGTTGTTCATCCACTTATTAAACGAATTTCATAGTTACACTGTTCCGACCTAATCTTTATCTAAAAAGAGTGGAAAAAAAGGATAATTAGCCGATATAACAAATAGACTACTAAATCTTATTAAGAGGTTATGAATATGTTCTTTTTACCTGTGTCAGACAACGTGTATATACTTGAAGGAGAATATTCACCGCTTATCATTCTCTTATCAATTGTCATTGCATGTCTTGCAGCTTATACTGCACTTTCGATGAACGAGAGAATTCAACAAAATAGTTTTTTTAACCGTAATGTGTGGCTTACTTTGGCATCTATTGCAATGGGGTTAGGTATTTGGTCTATGCACTTTATTGGAATGAGTGCGCTAAAACTACCTATTCCAATGGAGTATGACCTTGTTCAAACAATTATATCTGTATTTCCTGCTGGTGTTGCATCATACCTTGCATTTTATATTGCAAATAAGAAAAATAAGAGTCAATGGTCATATGTTATTTCAGGTATTGTTATGGGACTTGGTATCTCTTCCATGCACTATGTTGGAATGTCTGCTATGAAAATGGAGGCTCAATACATTTATAGACCATGGATTTTTACGGCATCAATAGGAGTAGCGATCGTAGTATCATATGTGGCACTATATATCTTCGCAACGATGCAAAGATTGATTAAGAATCAGTTTGTTAAGATTATAACGTCTATCATTATGGGTCTTGCGGTAGCAAGCATGCACTATACGGGAATGGCAGCCGTAATCTTTTATACAGAGGTGCCTCCATCATCTCATATGCACGAGATGGATTTAACTCTCCTAATTATCTGTATAACTGTTGGAATTATGATCTTTTTCGCCTTTTCGGGACTATCAAGTCTCTTGGATCGCTATGTTGAATATCGACTAAACTATTTTGATGCATTAACAATATTACCGAATAGAAGACAGTTCGAGAAAAAACTAAATACCTCCATCTCAAAAGGCAGTTTAGCTATTATCCATCTACATGGTCTTGAAAAATGGAATAGTGGTTATGGATACTCCTTTGGTGACAGAATTATAAGGGATGTTAGTGAAACAATTATTCGAACAAAGCCTGAAATGGCAGAATTATACCGTATTGAAGGGAACCGATTTGCAATTTTAAGTTTAACGCAAAGCTACAAAGACTTTAAAGCAAGTATGAATGAATTAGTTTCTGCCTTAATGACACCAATTGTTATTGAAAACCAAAAGCTTGTTGTTGAGGTAGCCTGTTCGGTTTCCACATGTTCTAATGAAAAAGAAGCAAAACAACTCTTTTCAAATGCTATGGCAGTATTGCAACACTCTTCCATAGAATATAAACATAAGGTGATTGAATACGATCCTTCTATTCACAAGCTTTCTTTTGAAAGAGGTATTATCCAAGATATTGAAAAAGCAATGGAAGAAGATGAACTTTATGTTGTTTATCAGCCAAAGGTAGGATCGGAAAAGGAAAGCTTAGGTGCTGAAGCATTATTACGTTGGAACCATCCTGTTCATGGATTTATTTCTCCAGGAATGTTCATACCTTTACTTGAAGAGAATGGGAAAATTATAGATGTAACAGATTGGATTATTGAAAAAGTCTGCGAGCAAATGTCCCATTGGCTATCAGAAGGCCATCCTATTAAAGGGGTTTCTATTAATATTCCAGGACAATATATTACATCGCAACGATTAATGGATGTATTAAAAGAAAGTGTTGCTAAGTATGGAATAGACAGTCATCAACTTGAGCTAGAAATTACAGAAACGAGTGTGATCAACAATATTGAAAATGCGATCATTTCGATAGGTGAATTTCGGAAGTTCGGGTTTAATATTGCCCTTGATGATTTTGGAACGGGATTATCTTCATTGTCTTATTTAAAAAGACTGCCAATTACAACAGTGAAAATTGATAAATCGTTTGTAGACGGAGTACCAGAATCAGAGAAGGATTCTGCGATTATAAAAGCGATTATTGTTTTATGTCATTCCTTAAATATGAAGGTAATTATTGAGGGTGTTGAAACCGAAGAACAAATTACCTTTTTAACATGCATGCCGGAAAAGCCGGGAATTCAAGGATATTATTATTCACCACCATTAAAAAAAGATGATTTTGTTAAGTGGATAGAAGATTTTAATCAGATAGAAAAAGTAGTGAATTAAATAAAGGTGTCCTTAGTTTACTTTTCCTTCATTGACTATAGAGCCAATAGAATCCCCACAAATTGGGGGTTCTTTCTTTTATCAATAGAAAAAATGATAAATAAAACTAGGAAATTACATATTATTTACCCAATCTTTTTTTCCTTAAAAGAATAGATTAATAGCAAAGAGAGAAAGACAATAAAGTCAACACTAGTAATTAAGAAATACCTTTTGTTTTTCTCTCTTACTATACCAAAAGGGAGATGATTAGATTGGGTAAGAAGAAGAAAAATGTAGAGTATGGTAAATGCTACTGTTGGGGTTACAAAAAATTTGATGTAGATTTTGATTTCAAAAAGGATGATAAGAAAGATTACGATCATAAAAAATATGATAGAAAAGATTACGACTATAAGAAGGATCACAAAAACGATTACAGAAAGAAACACGACTATGATAGAAAGTGTGAATGCTGTAACAGATACTAAGAGTGTAAGTTTGGTATTGTGAACCAAAATAAAATGTAAGTAGATTATGTAGATGAGAAGAAGTTCAACAGATTGTTTTTTTAAAATCTGTTGAACTTTTTTATATTAGAAAGAGTAAATTAAAGGCTGGCTAAAAGTATAAGAAAACTGAGTAAACTATTCGTTGTTCTCTCTATAAGAAGCTAAAGGCCCCTCGAACAAAATCACCTGTGAAAGCCGAATATGTAATGCGCGATCATCTAAATTAATTTGAACATGATCAACCGCTACACCGGCTACTTCACCTTCAATTCGTCCAGCTGTAGTCACTAATGCAACTTTTTGTCCTTGATGTCTACTAATGTGCTGAACAAAAACTGGGTCTAAGTTGGTGGAATAATTAGTAGGTTGAGGAATACCAGCTATCGGATAAATAGGCGAATGGGATGCTGGTTGATGATGAACATATCCAGGTTGATCAATAGGGTTTTGAATATATGGCACTTTATCGTGTGAATGATTTACGGACATAAAAACACTCCTTAGAGGGGGATTTGTCCTTAATTAATATGAGACAAGTGTACGTTCTATTCTCAATTTTTCTGAAGGGTATAAATTGCTCCATAAAAACTATCTATTTTTAATGTATACATTTTGTACACGTTTGTTTTTTAGAATAAACCACTATCTTCATATTTTGGAGTGGAAGAGCATTCTGTGGATAGTATAACTTAAATTAAATTCGACAAGTACATTCCATTAATGGAAACGTGCATACCTTATACATCATTACAAGATAATTTGCAATAATTCTGAAACAACAGAAATCGCCATAAGGCTAAAAACCAATTATAGTTTAGTATACTACTACACAAATTCAAAGATATAAAGGAAGAACCTTGATATACAAGGTTCTTAAAGATGGAGCATAGGGGGCTCGAACCCCTGACCTCTACGCTGCCAGCGTAGCGCTCTCCCACCATAGTTGGGAACACTACCCTAAAATTATTAGCAAAATACAATTAGTATACTTTCAAATGAGTAAATCAAAATAAATTTAGGCAAAATAAAAAGCGACATCTCTGTCGCTTATGTTTATGGAGCGTAGGGGATTCGAACCCCTGACCCTTTCGCTGCCAGCGAAATATTCTCCCACCATAGTTGGGAACACTACCCTAAAATTATTAGCAAAATACAATTAGTATACTTTCAAATGAGTAAATCAAAATAAATTTAGGCAAAATAAAAAGCGACATCTCTGTCGCTTATGTTTATGGAGCGTAGGGGATTCGAACCCCTGACCCTTTCGCTGCCAGCGAAATATTCTCCCACTGAACTAACGCCCCTAGTGTAAGATATAATGAATTTTATCATAATTAAAGGTTCCCAACAATTATTTAAGTGAAAATCATTAAAATAATATTCATTTTGAAAGGTGTCGATAATTGGACATCTTTTTTTATTATCGTCACTGTCCGAATTCTTATTTAGTTGTAATTGTTTTTAATTAATTTTCATTATACCTTATATAAAAATCTTTTCTGAGTTATATTACAAGACACGCTATTAGTAAAATTATTAGTTACTCTAATAAAGCAGTTAGGGGGTTTTCATAATGGGTCAGATTGAATTTAAAGATAAAGGTTTTAAAAAATCGGTAAAAGAACTGTTAAATATTAAATCCGAAAGAATTACAGTAGCAGATTTATCAGTTGTCCAAGGAATAATTATCACTGTCGGTAAGGCATCGGGTTTTTCGATTCCTTGGATTGGAGATTCAGCAGCATTTAGTATGGTATTCCCTAATGTTTCTTTCAATGTAAATGATTCGTTTATTGGGTAAATGGATTGCAGATATCGAGCATTTTACTCATATTAAATCATTGCATATTTACTTTGCCACAGATGACCTTAGTTTTTTGGAGGGGTTCTGCAATCTGGAAGAATTGTATGTAGTAGATAGTGATAATAAGGAATGGTCTTTTATTCAAAGTTTGACGAGTCTCAGATACCTGTATATACAGAATTGTAAATTCTCCAATTTAATTCCTATCCGAAATCTGTTCAGAGAACAATCGGAGCGGTATGACAGGGCAAGTAGGGAATCGGATACGTATCAAATTTTCAGTGGATTAAAGAAATTATGTTTAACGAATTGTGGTATTAGTGATATTACTCCTTTAGCAGATTGTAAGTTTATCGATGACTTAAATCTTTCTCATAATGAAATAAGCGATATCAGTCCACTCGAGGGCATAAGAAGCCTTTATTACTTAACTTTGAGACACAACAAAATCACTGATATTACATCATTAGGGGAATTAGAAGGAATTTATTTTATAAACCTTAGACATAATCAAATCAAGGATATTTCTGCATTAAAGAAACATCGAAATTCAAATCTGAGTCGTTTATTTTTAGCTTATAACTATATTGAGGATTTTACTGTACTAAAAGGGATTCATTTAATTGATAGTGATATTCGGGAAGCTATAACTGATTCAGAAGCATTAAATGATTTACTAGACCGTAAAAATGGCAAATATTTTGGAATGGTTCTTTGTGAAGCCAAGAACATCATTGGAAAATGGTCACAAGGTATGTTACACCTTACAGGTTTTGAGGATACGACCCTTGTCTTTGATGAAAATGGAACAGGATATGTTCATTGGTATCAAATACCATTTGAAATGGTCGATACATTTAATTGGTCTATTGAGAATGGGCGTATAACTATAAAAGGAATTAATAGATTTGAATTTGAGAAAGATAAATTAGTAGAAAAAGTGGCTTCTCAGTTAAATATATCTAATGCAGATGTTTTGAGAAATAGAAGAAAAGGTTTAGATGGTAAAAGGGTAATGGCAATAGAACTCGATGTATCTTCAGTTGAGGCAGATGATTATTATTTCAATGATGCATTTGGTTTCGTAAGTGAAGTAATATGGGATACAGATTTCTCTAAAAAGTTAAGAGGAATTATATGGAGAGAGTAGGTGTACAAGATGAAGCATGAATTACTTCAACAACTGAAGAGCAGGTCCCTGGGGTAGCTGACAGTATGTATCCGTTATAGGTATTACAAAATAGAGGTTAATGATTGATGGCTAGTTCAATTTAATATGGGATTTATTCACTGAGCTTGATGAGCTTTTTATAAGCAAACAATACCAGGCTTTAATTATCAGGCAAGTTATCTAAATCTACTTGCTATGATTGCGGTGGCAAGGGGTATTTACAATTAGTCAATGGATGGCAAACCCTATCTAGATTTGTGGAAAAAAGGAGAATGGGAGATGCCTAGCTATAATTTTGAAAGTTAGGTGAGAAAATGGATAGAAAAGAATTTGGTGGTTTTTGGTGAAGGTGCTATAAAAATAGGCATCTTCTTTTACTTTATCTCACCCTATTTCCGAGTTATATTACAACAAAGTAAAAATTCAAATGTAAATTTGAGAGGGAAGAAGTATTTATGCAAATAACACAGGATAATATTTATAATTGTTTCCCTTGGGCAAAACCTTTTGATTTAGGGATTGAAGATTCTGATGAGGGATTCTTCTATGATGCTATGCCTTGGACTTTCAATTAGGCTCAATTGAAGTTGATACACACAATGCTTGAAGAGGTAGAAAATTGGTATTTGTTAAGTAACAAACCGATTGAGGTTGCAATAGTTGAGTTTAAAGAGGTTCAGGGTCATGTTTTCGTTGAGAAGAAATGTGGGTTTCCTGAGGTGGATTACATATTTGAAAAATATCGAGCAATATATCTTGGGGAGTAGTATTAAAATGGTCAATCCGTCTAGAAAGGTTCCCTTGGGCAAAGGAAAAATCATTATTTGATAAAATTGATTCTGAACAAGATTTATATGACTGGACACAATGGAATCTCAATAAAAAAAAACTGCATCTTGTTGTAATGTTATTTGAAGAGCTAGAGGAATGGGTTTAAAAGTCGAAATAGAAAGGTTGACATTGATATTTATTACATCGGAGAATTGTTTGATAGTTTGAGTATTGATTTTTCCAGTTCGACTCCAGAAGTATTTATGATCATAGATAAGTATAAACAGTTTTCACTGGATTTATTTGATGAAGAACATGAATATGATGATTTATTTTAAGGTGTCATTAAAATTGGCACCTTATTTTTATTCCTTGAGTATTTAATGGTTGTGAAAAAATAAAACAAATTTTTCAGTGATAATTCAGGTATTGCTAATTAATTGAATGTTCAAATAATTTAGAGGGTAATTTTTGAAAACTTTTTTTATGAGAAAAGAAACATTCATGAGTGGATGGTTCAGCTAAAACATAGTAGATAGAGAGAGTCTGAATATAAAAAGTAAAAATGTGAATGCATAATAACATTTTCAACCACACCATATGAACCCAAGCAACTCAGAATTTGTAACCCATCTTGTATCCTCCTTATCTATCTCAAACTAGATCTTCCTTTTTCACTCAAATACCCGAATACCCAGACGCCCATTTTAAAAAGAACTCTAAAACTATGAGTCCAGAATAAAAAGGAATTAACAGTTGTCGGTGATTAGAAATATTATAACTAGAGATAGACTGAGCAAAAAAACAAACCAGAGAACAACAAAATTTTACCCCACACCACACATACTCAAGTAATTCACCCAATTTTCAAATTTCCTCATCCGGTTTGAGCATCATTTGTTCCCGTCCTTAACATTCCTCACAATAACGGAATACCCACTCACCCACTTTCATTAAAAGGTAGCAGTCATCAAATCAAAAAGTTCATGAAATGACTTTGTATGAACATCGACATTTTCATGGGGACTTTGAAAATAAATTACGACATACAGTATGTTTTGCAACATATTTACTTTTTCAGGCTGTGAGTTAAGTATATTTGGGGTAAATTTTCAAGAGGTTTTTTCTCTCTAAGTAGAAACGAAAAAATTCTACAAGAGAGGAATGGTCATAATGGGTAATCAAGCTGTAAAGGAACAAGTAATAGTAAAAAATGGGGTATTACCTCCACAGGATATTCAATTTCCAACTGATATTAAAAAGGCGGTCGAATCCGATTGGAAAGTAGAACTTCTACTTGAAGAGCATCCAGATTATGAGGGTAAAGTTTCTATTGTAAAGATGACAAGCAAATGGGGTGACACTAGTCCTACATACCGTCTTTTCTCTGATTTTCATGATAAGAAGGAACAAAAAGAGTTGACAAAAGAGTTGGTAAACAAGGGAGTTTTCTATCCAGACGAACTTCCAGCTTTTATAAAGTATGTAAATTGTCTAAAAAGAGCAGAATTAATTACTTCAAATGACAGGGGGTATAAGCAACATATATTGGGGACATCTGAACTAAAAAATAAGGCTGAAGCTGACAGGGTTTATCACACAATTGTCGAGCATGTAATAGAAAACGGCTCTGCTTTTCCAGCAAAAGGTGAATATAAAGATGAGAACGATGGAGTTCGTTTCACAGATGAAAGGGATAAGGCTAAATATGGTGAATATTCTATTGCATTTGAAGCAAAGAAGTTAGGTGAGCTTTTAGAAATTAAAAACAAAATAAAAATGAATTCTATTTTGGGGGAGTTAGCCATCAGAGGAGTCCTTTTCCCAGGTTCAAGTGAGAACCGAAAGAAAGTAACTTTGAGACAAGGCAATGCAAGGCACTCTTACATTTTTAAAATTGATGAATCAGTATTAACTAAGGGAGGTATGTAAAATGGTTGATGTTAAATATATAAAAGCCCTCAAAACAATAGGCGGTAAAACCCGCCTATTGAAAGTATTACTTCCTATTATCAACTATGCCATCAGAAACTATGAGATTAATGGCTTTCTAGATTTATTTGGTGGAGGTAATAAGTTCATTCCTCAATTAAATAAAAAAGTAGTACCTTTCAGGCTCTATAATGAGCTAGATACTGGTATCTCAAATGTTATGGCATGTTTATCAGATTGGGGTAGTGCGAGAGAATTAGTGGACTTGACTTGGGAACTGCAAAAAGCAATTAAGACTAAAAAGGATTTTGAAGATGCTCGTATTAAAAAACGTTCTTCTAATACACCTATGATTGAATCAGCAGCACTTACAATTCTCATTCAAGAGTACAGTAGAGCAGGAGACAGAATAAGTTTTTGTAAGGAAAATACTAAGCAAGGTATTAGCTATGAAAGTTTAGTTAGATACAAAGAGCTAGTTCCATTAATGCAAGATGTTGTAATAACCCAAGCAGACTACAAGTTCTTTATTGAGGAATATGGACACAGGAGTGATTTTCTATGTATCCTAGACCCACCTTACGTGGACTCCGACATTTACGAAGATTCATTTCCGAATGAAATGCATGAGGATATGGTCAGAAGTATTTGGGACATAGACATGAAAGCAGTACTCTGTGGAACTGATAACCCTATTTATGATTATTTAGTTGGTAGAGGTTGGAACAAGTATTTTGTAGGTAATATTCCTAAAAGCAGTTCAACTAAAATTGGTGATAAACAACCTGAGTTTATATGGACAAACATGGACATTCCTTTATATCTACTACCAAAACAAGTGAAATGAATAAACACCCACTTACCCAATCACCCAGATAACTGATTATATTGTGGTTGAGTGGAAACTGGAGAATTTGAATTTTTGGGAGTAAAGGTTTATTTAATTGAGTATTACAGGTCACTAAATTTCTAATCAATAAAATTAGAATTAATATAATGATTTTATATTGCCAAGTAAATACCCTAGAAATTATGTCTTATCTGGGGTGTTTATATGTCTTTTCAAATTTGCTCACAAATCGTTTATTGGGTCGGTAGGCTATTCCCCTTACTTTTGTTCAAGCTCGTCAATTTCGGTGCTTAAAATTGCTTACAGGGGTATTGTTTATAAAATATTAATTTTAATTAAATGGATTTGTAAAAATATCTTTTTTTTTGTGCCTTTAAATCAAACTGTTTTTTCAATATGTTCCGACTGACATTTTGCAATAGTACATGGAAAGTTTATACGAAAGGTGAGTTGAGCGTGCATAAAATATTTTATTACTATACCAGCTAATCTACCATATTATCAATATCCGGGACAATTTTATAAATAATAGGACATAGAAGTTATCACTATCGGTAGTATATGGCTGAGTAAATGTAAAGAAGGTGAAAAAAATGGGTAAAATAATCGGATACCTTTGCACGAAAAAGCATAGCGAGGCTCAGCTGTACAAAAGCGTAGTTAAAGCAGATAAGTTTTACATCGACTTAGCAACCGATCGAGGCTGTTCTAGTTATGCAGAGTTTAATATCTTAATAGAAGAAGTAGAGGAAAATGATAAAGTCATCCTGCCAAGTCTGGTGATGATAAGTGAAGATTTAGATGAGGTCTATAATCTCCTGTGCATTTTTCGCAATAAAGGGGTAAAGCTGAATCTCTTAAATCCAACACGAGGAGAGGAAATCTTTTTAACCGATGGGGGATTTAAAACTTTGGAAGCAATATTCAATCTCCGTAGGGATGTAACCAAAATTAGAGGTGCAATTGAAATCAAAGCCGAGAACCAAATCAAGCATCGAGAAAATCAAGTAGTATTTCCAGACGGTTTTTATGAGGTATTTATTGATTATAAGAATAATGGTCTAAAGGCAGAAGTTGCAGCCAAGAAACTAAAGATAGATGTGCATAAGTTCTACAGGCTTGTACGTGAATTTAGTTAATTATTAAGGATTAGCATAAAACATAAAACAAAGAGATAACTAAGGAGGAAAACAAAATGTATAAGAATATCCATAGTAAATTACAGGAATTTAATCGCTTGCAACGAGAGGGAGTTGACCAGACAGACAATTACATCTTACTTTTCGGTGATAATACCAGAGTAGTCGAGATGGCAAAAATTAATGCTATGAAAATAAAGGTGCAGAAAGGGAAGTTCTACGTAAGCCGAAAGAAAAGTAAAACGACTGATGAATATTTGGTAATAGACATGGTTAATGGACAAGTATATAAAATAAAAAGTAAACTTTACACGGTTAAAGTTGTAGATGATAACATACTAGTTATTGATAACAATACTGGTGAGGAGCATTTCCTTATTGAAGGTGGTAAATTGGATTTCAGGAATGTAAAGCATCTCGGAATGAACAACTATACGTATTTTTCAGGTGATTCAAGTAGTGACTACAAAGGTGTTCCAGCTGTACGTTTTGAGAACAACTTTGCAGATTCTATAAGAGTTCACTGGATAATTGCATTAATGAAATGTGGTATTATAATCCTTAATCTATGTGTAGGTAATTCACCTACTCATAAACTTCGTCATATTGTTGCCTATGAAAAATCGAAAAACAACTCAGTTCGCAACCTTCAAATACTCAAGGGAACCGATGATAAAAATACTAAATAAAGTGTTTGATTGTAAAAAACAGCAAGGGTGGTCTACCTATTCCATCCTTGCTATTTTTTATTTGTATTTTTATAATGACCAACCAAGTTGAAAAATCAGTGTTTCTATTCGGTAGCTGTATATTTTATGCCTTATTCCCAATCATTCCGTAAAAATTCTATCAAATATTTGAATACAGAGTTATCATAGCAACATATCTAAAGGAGGGGTAGTCCAATGTCTTTTAATTCTTTAAGGTTCTATCAAACACCAGTCGTTCAGGCTCTACAAATCGTTCATTTAGATGTTGCTGCATCATTAATTGTAAATCATTTTGCTGAAAAGGAAGATTTCATAGTCTTTAAATATTTAGAAGGCAGAACAGTAATCACTGATGGTAATGATGCTATCCTTGCTACCATTGAACAACGATTATTCAGCCATGATGTCTGGGCGGTTTATGGTGAGGAATTAGAATTCAGTTATTACACATTTATGACCCCAAGTGAGTATTAAAAATAGAAAACAGGGCAATTTTGCTTGCTAACTCTGATTTAGTGAACAAATACCGCAAAGGTGGTCATTGTAGGAGGAATTAATTTGAATTGTGAATATTGTTTTGGAACAGTCAAAGTCTTTGATAGTTTTCATTCCGTTCAAACAGTCGAATGTTTGAGTTGTGGAGTTCGTTACGATGTAAGGCTAAATCCAAAAATATCTAGTGAGGGGGTAGATGATCCTCTTATAATACCGAAAACAAGATTTATAATTTTCTAGATATTTTTATAAAAGAAAAAATGGAATTATAACTCTCTCAATATTTTTATAAAAGCCGAAAAGGATTCTTATAAAAGGTCTGAAATTCTTCTAAAACTAGAAGGGAATTTATAAAAGTCATAAATTTTTTATAAAAAGCGAATAGATGGGTTATAAATGTCTACACTTTACACACCTTCGGATACAGTCCTATGTATATACATTATAAAGTGTTTTGCCATATCCTAATTCTGCTCATTTATTAGGGGCTGCTTTATAGATATAAGAATTTAAATATTTTTGTATCCATCCTCTTTGTTATTCCTCAAATAGAGACTTCAACCAGAGTTAGGTGAAGAATGCCTAACTTATTTTATGCTCATATATGGTCATTTCCTCAATTAATTCTCCTAATTGGTGTTCAATATCTTGAAAATGCCAAAATTCACTCAATATCAACGGTTTTGCATGTATCTTTCTGAAATTCGTTATTAACATTTTGATTATGTTATGGAACATTTTAAATTTTCAAGAGAATTCTAGCAATCAAAACTATTTTGAGTAGGAAGATACTTAATTTTATTCTTAATAAAAATCACTCTTAATTTTTACCTTACCTTGTGTTTGGAGATTTTGAACCTTGTAGCTCTAGGGATTTTTAAAGTTTTACAAATCTATAAAAATAATAATAGTGGAAATTTATTAAGCAATATGGTGTTTGCTTAATTTTTATTAAGTCTTGTAGTAGTTCTGAAGGTTTCTGCTGATTTTGTAGATTTTACGTAATTTGCATCAAAGGTTATTTAAGTAAAAGGCAAAGGGCAGGAGGAAGGAAGTTCATGAAAAAGCTGTTGTTGTGGGAGAAAGTTCATGCAGGAATAAATGAAATCGAGCAAAGGTTACGGTCACAAGATGTAACTGATGAAGCCAGATGTCTTGAGAATAAGAAAAAGCTATTTTTAGCTGAATTGTTTCTATTAATTCAACACATTGGTAAGTCGACAGAGAAATCATCATTGAAATACGAAGCTTGGGTAAGTAAGGGTAAGAACCGAGAGGAAACAGCCGAAAAGTTAGGAATGACTACTGATGGTTTACGAGCAACCATTTGGTATTTCAATAGTCGCTTAGAGAATATTGTTGGTGAGGACACCTTAACCAAAATTGTAAATTGTGAGTCACAACAAGAACTTGGTGAAATAAAGAAATGGCTTTGGTCTAGAGTCAGTTCGCTTAATAAGGGGTATTTCAGATAACCATAGGTGGTGGATAATCGGATGGCAAATAAATTGATTTTCAGAAAGTATGTTGAAGCAAGAGAACAGGTAGAGGTGTCACAGCGAAGCAAGGAATTCTACGGTGAAGATGATTCACTAGAAAAGAGGCAGTTATCTGCTCTGAAAGAAATATTTGATTATATAAAGAATGACGAGACATGGGCAGGTCAAGAAAGGTCGAGAAAGAAAGTAATTATTTTCATCAAGAACCATTGTTCATATGAAAAAACAAAAAATGAACTTCGAGCAAAGAGTAGAAACAGTGTTGAAGCATCCATGAGTTATTTATCAAAAAAACTTGAAGCTAAGATTGGGACAAGTACCATTGATTTGATACTTGCACATAAAGTAGATGAAGCAATGATTCAATTTCGTGCAGGAACTGGTAAGCTAAATCCTGCGGATTATCTAATAGATGGTCTGTTGGATTTGTTACCAAAGTCAAATAAACGCCATGTAACTTTAGAAGAATGTGAAAAAGAAATTAAGTTTTTACTTACACTTACAAAGTCGAACTTAGAAGAGCACTCCTGCTTATACAATAAGGATAATTTGTCGTACCTATTGTATGTTTTAACATCAACAGATAGTGTCGTAGCAGATGAACGAAAAGTTTTGTATCAATTACTTAAGGGAGATTTCCGTAAAGGTGAAGATGGTAGATCTTTAGATATAAATTCCCAAATTACAAAGGCATTTGAAGAGTAATTAATTAAAGGTTACAGATAGTACAAAAATTATTAGAAGGTGAAATAATGTTCTTTGTAAATACAGTTGAACCAGATAATACTCCAAATCCAAGCAGAATCCATCTCTTAAGGGGTATAGAACTTCAAAATCCCTTGACCTTTGATGAAATCACGGACATAACTAATACACCGTATTCAAACGAAAATTGGAGCAAGCTCGCTTATTTTGTTACAAAGAGTTCATTAAGACCATTTTATCACGAAAATTTAGGTAGAATTGTAGAACAGCATATTGCCAGGGGTGATTGGATAATTAATGATATGTCTGTAAATTGCTTATTCTACGAGACTTACTTCCGAATGCCTTCAGTCTGCGATTGGACACGCCAATTCTTATTTTTCACAACAGATGATTTTCTTGGTTCATTAGGTATTTATGCATTAAATTTATCAACTGATGCAAGTGAGTATATGGCTTTAAGACAAATAGCGAAAGTGGCTCAAAATCAACTTGTCAGTAACAGTCCCTTTAATCGTTTTATGGTGGCGATACAAAGACAAAATTATTGGGGATTTGCGTTTGGAGAAATACTTCCAACGATGACGCCAAGAATGTACACAAATGCTAGAAGGGTAAAAATCTCATTATTTAAGGAACCGAGCAAGTTTTTTTACGAACTGTTAAGTGGAGGGATGGTAAATAATATACTTCATGAAGAATATGAAATACGCATTAGAATTTAACGGATGATTAATAGGGAGAGAGAAATTTTCTCTCTACTTATATAAATATTCATTGGAGATAACTATATAGAATATTTGGGAAAACTAGACATTAGTAATCTAAATGTAATAAAAGAATGATCTTGCCAAAAAAAGGTGGTTCCTTAGTAATGTTATTTGATACGATTAATAAAAACGAAGGAGTTTTTATATTATGTCATTTAAAAATAATCGTTCAATCACAGAAGAATTATCAATTTACTCTTTAATGAGAGAGACTGAACTGACTACGTCTCCTATAATAGGTGAAGAAGATTCTGAGCCAGTACATAAAACTACCATTTATATGGATTTATATACTAGTGATATAGGTAATAAAAAAAATAAATATGAGGATGTAACAAATAAATCCAAGAAAAAACATCCTGAAATGACAAAAGAAAATGCTGAACTATTGCGAAAAGGTCGAGAAATTATTGCAGCGATGAGTGAAGAAGAAATAAATAATCTTGGTAGCAAATCAGGAAAGTTACACTTCGTTAATTTACTTGGTCTACAATCAAGGAAATCAACTAGGACATTATCTGACGAGCAAGGTAAAAGATACATAAAAGTATCAACCCCAGTGGGTATTACTTTATGTTCTGATATTGATATTGAAGTCCCAAAAATTAATATATTGAAGGATAAAAATACTGGAATTGATATAGAAAAGGATATCTCATATAGAAAAATAAAAGCAGGAGAAAATTTTGATTTAACATATTATGAATGTATGTTTTTACTGCTACGAGACGAGTATGCAGGATTTTGTGAAGCAAACGGTGATGATAAAGGATTACATTTATCGGTAAAGTCAACTGCATTTATGAAAGGAGAGGCTAAATTACCAACACCAACTTTCGCCTTTAGAAGAAATAATCGTATCAAATATGCAGGGGTAGATGAACATGCCCCTATAAAAGCAAGCATAGTGAATATAGATGAAAAGAATTCAGGCGGTAAATGGGTAATCAAAAAAGCTTATTCGGAGAAGTTTGGACCACTGTTAAGGAAATAACATCCTAATAAATGTAAAATATCTTCTTGATAGACTATCTCTTTATGAGTAGAAAGCGAGATTATTATTAATAAATGAGGAAAATAATGCAAAGAAAAGAACAATGTATATAGCGGGATCAAGATTGTATCTACTGACAGTGTTGAATTATAACGGAGAGGGGTAACAAGGGCAATCAGGGCATCGCTTTTTGCAAACTTAATTAAAAAGGAAAGAATCAAGCATGGGAAATATGACCTTAGCACATTAAACTATTAACAGAAAGTAATTTTACCCTTCGGCATAATGTCCGAATGGTTTTAGTTATAGTTTAGTTTAGAGGTTTTATTATTCCGAAACCATCTTTAATTTTGGTTTCTATAATCCCAATTAGAACTGATATAATCATTATAATAAAATCTAGTTTAAATAGGTGATTATATTGGCAGAGAACAGAGAAGGTAAATTAGCGATACTCAGAGTTTCAGACGACTTAAGTAAAGAACAACTAATGGGAGATGGTGACATCTCAACTAACACAAGCCAGCCTGTAAAACATGAAAAGAACCTGATTACTTTAAATGAGTTGATGCCCCATACCAAGAGTATTCAGGAGATTGCCACAGGTTCCGAGCTACTATTAGCTTACGAACTAGGAAGGTATGCCAAACATTTGTTAGGAAAGGAATTATCTTTAACAGGCATAAGCATTTCAAAAGACCTTTTAAGCGAAGAGCATTTCAGTTTTGTTGTAAGCAATGGTTTAGACGTTGGATTTGAGATTGAAAGAAAAGAGTTAGCAGACTATTCAAAGAATGCCCGATATTATTTCACTAAGAAAGTGGATGGGGTAGACTTCAAAGCAAAGACTCAGAAACAGGTTGTTTACGACTTCGAACATAATACAGAAGCCAACAGAATAATGCAAGGAGATAACCGTTCAGCAGCATATGTAAGTTTAATAGCGTACATAATGGTCAAGAGTTTGCGTGATGAAGTTCCAACACCCAAATTGCTAATAGACCATGAAACGTACACCCATCAGAACTTAGAATATGTTGACCTTTTCATATTGAAAAACTACGGAAATAAAATTCTTAAAGACCTAGTAGAAATTATATATTCTCAAGCAGCAGGTGCACAACCTGATTGGGAAGCTTTTGTAATTTTTCACCGTCAAAAAGGATTAATGAATAAAGAATACACCATAACTGAAAAGTTTAATCACTTGAAAGAAAATTTTGAAGTTGGAGACGTAGTTTTGTATTACAAAAGGAAAAAATCTGCTAAGGATGATACCATCAAAAAATTAACACATTGTCATCCAGCGGTAATTAGTGGTATTGAGAATGGCTCAGTTAAATTAGAATGGTATCCAATTATTCAGACACGATTAACTCGTCGAGTTGAATTGGACGAAATTAAACAAATTTCAAAAGAGCGAAAAAAAGAGTCTATTTACATGTTTGATGATTATGAAGACTTTACAATATGTAATGAAACTTTCCATTTAACAGAACTAGGTATAGATACTTGTACTTTCAGTGAATTAAATTTCTTTATCAAGCTAATTGATTTTGATGGTTCTCACCAGTGGCTCAAGACTAATGAAGGTGAAAAATATGTTTGGATGTCTACTCTAGATACAATTTATGCTGTATTCGAGGATAGAGGGGTTGACTATAACAAGGAAAAATTCCTAAGCACATACTTCCAACCTAGCAACCGAGAACCGATTTATGACCAATATGTTCAAGCATCAACAACAAAAGAATAAAATTTAGAGTTTATATAAAATGAAGCGACTTTTTGTGCCACCCTTCAAACTAAACAAGCAGAAATACTTGAACCAAATCACTTTGATAAAGGGAAAGCGACATCCCAAATCCTTTCAAGATATTTTTATAGTTTTTGAGTAGTCAGTAAAGATATTCAATAATAAATGAGGAATAAATTTGAATTAAGATAAACATTGCTTTAGGAGAGAGAAATGCGTAGACGAAGAGTAAGAGTTAATTCGACAAAGAGAAGAAGATTAGGTTATCGTCCTTCTTATCAATTAAATCGGATGTTATGGGAGTTCCATGCTTACGATGATGACCCTTTCCCTTCTATTCCGCATGGACATAGTTTAGATTCAGAGCATAAATTAAATGTAGATACTGGGGAAATTGTACTGGGGAAGCAGTGTTGTGGAAAAATAAAAACCAAAGAACATAAGCGACTTTTGAATGACAAGCGATTCCAGAAACTTGTTTTAGTAGCCAAGCAATATCACAAGGACAAAAATAAAAGAAGAGGTCGTTTCGGTTATAAATTGACCAAGGAAAGAAGAATAAAATCTATGTTATTTATATGCGAGGTAGAGATGGAAGAATCGACAGATCAATAATAATATATGTAGTGATAAAGGAACCGTTCGGTAACTACTGATGAACGGTTCCTTTTCTGATGGCAAAAGAGTAATGAAAGTAATGAAAGTAATGAATTCGCTAATCACAATACATAGTCACAAATACCAATTACTTACAGGGGTTTAGCATATTCGATATAATTGACTCAATAAAAACAAGGAGCTGATGAAATGAAAGCGTCACAGGAATTTATCAAGCAGTTGGAAGAACTTTATCAGACATACGAGCAAGAGGTTAGAAAAAGTTCAAAAGAAGGTTTGTTGACCGACAGTACAGCAAGAACATATCTACTTCATTCGGGTAACTTTATCAAATGGTGTAGGAATGACTTTATTCCAGGTGGGAGAAATATAAACTAGAACTTGCAGCTGTCACTTTATATGCTACGATTAAACACTAGTTTTTAGCAATGTAATTGCTAAGTACAGGCTACGAACCCATATGATATGATGAAAGAAAATAACAAAATATGGGGGTAGTAAGGTGTCAATTCCAGATAAGAACATTGTAGTCAGTACGGTCTGCAAGAGATATAATTGTTCACTTTCCAATATCATACGGAAGAAAATAATGTATCATGGGGTAAGCAACGGTAAGAGTTTAGTCCTTTGTACACCAGAATCAAGATTACATCCACAAGGTCACGGTTGGTTCGACCTAACCACTAAACAGGTGGATTTACTGGATGACGCAGATATAGCAATACTGGCGGTTCGGCTAGAGGGATATAAAATTTATTATGTTAATTTCAAGCAACTCAGACAATTAATAACCCCAGATATGTCGTTAAATTATTCTGAGGATGAGAAGTGGAGATTCTATATTTGGGAGAAATATATAAAAGTAAGAGGCAATGATATGAAGTTCGATATAGAGCCTGAATTTTTTACTTTTTAAAAGATTTTTATAATCATAATAAGGAGGCATCTATGATCAGCCAAGAGATGAAACGGTATCTACCAGAAGAAGTACCAGACTATCTATTCACCCAAAACAAGTTAAATCGAATGGGTTTAGCTACTACTTCAGAACACGTTGCTTATGTATATTATCCTGAGCAAAAGCGTGAATATAAATTGTTTGATATTAACAATACAAGGAAATGTAAGCAGCAAACAGGATTTTCACTTGTAGTAAAAGATATGACTGTCGAGCAGGTATTAAAGGAACGTAGGCGTGAACTTAAATTAAGAAAGAATCAGTTGGGGTAATGTTTATAGCTTTCTGACCTTGAATAATTGAAGAGTAATAATAAATAGAAATCGGGGAGATGAACTTTGGCAGCCATTGATGAAAGAGAATCATTTTTCGAAAGTATGTACGCTAATTACCCAGAAAAGTTCAATTCTGATTGGGAGATATACTCAAAACAAGAATGGGTTGCAACTAATCTGCGATGTGATGTTATATATAAAAGCAAAACCGATGGAACACTTCACTTGGTTGAGATTAAACGACATCAAGCTGATTACCCAAATATAGCACAGGTTATGGAATACTATGCAAAATTGAAAATGAAAAATATTAACGTACACAAGGTTTATATTCTAGCGAAAGAGTTTTCAGAAGAATTAAAGTTGGCTATGAAATATTGTAATATTACTCCGATGGAAATTGATTTTGTTACAATCGAGGAAATTAGAAGTTTTAAGGATGGTGAAGTTGAAGGGATGTATAGTGAACCTTTAACTTCGATAAAGATTGTTGCGGGTGAACTTCCTCAAGTTCCAAAAGGAATTCAACAGATTGATTTTATGTTTAAACAGTATAAGGATACATTAATGAACACTCCACAGACGCATTATTTTGAAATATGGGAGTTTAAAGTACCAAATCCAGGTGGGCCGTACTATTTATTATCCATTAAGCATGATGGGGACTTGTATCACTTTAATAGTAGGTTCGATTATATGGCAGGGACTAAAAAATATCTAAGGGATTCTACAAGAAACTTTGCTTGGGATTTCTTCAAACAAAATTGCATAGATAAGCCCTACAAAAACGTCATTATAAGGTCATACAACCCAACTAGAGGAGGTAAAAAATTAGAGGATACAAAATTAAAAATAGACGAATTTTTAAGGGGAAATGTAAACCCTAAGTTACATTAAAGCACTTAAATTCACAAGTATTTAAGTACAAAAGTCTTTTGTTGAATAATGAGTTTTTTAGGAATAAAAAGCGTAAGTGTACATTTAATCACTTACGCTTTATTTCTATTCTCTAACATAATTTTTAAAGTAGCGACCATAGCACCAGAAACGATAAGTAGTAGTTCTCTTCTATGAGCAATAATTTTTTCTTTGAAGCCACCACTGTCCTCTGTAATTTTTTCTGCTCTATCTAATAATTTATGCAACTCTTCATCTGTGTAATTTCCTGATTCAAGTTTTTGTTTAATAATCAATTGAATGGTTTCCTTGTCTTGATTTGCTAACTTATCATAGTTTTCCTCAGATTTATCAAAGGAGTTTAAAATATCTTTAGCGAAGCTAGGTATTGAGCCTATTTTGTCGACAATGCCATTTACTTGTTGTTTGGTTTTATTCAATAGTTTTGTAACCTTACCATCATTAGCGTCAATTAATTGGTATTCTTCTTCGTTTTGATTATATCCTTTTTCCTCATTCTCCATTAATATCACCCTTTCAAAACATAAGATTCGACAAGTAAGAATTATTTCCTGCAATATTTTTGGTCAAAGTAGTTTATAGGTCCTCAATAATATTAAATATAAATCATTTCAGAAAAGGGAACTTCACATTATCCTATTATTTTATCCTATATGACGTCAAGAAAGGTATAGGTTATGATACTCTCAATAAACGGGGTATTTTGCGTTTCAAAAAGTCTCTAATTTTATTTTGTGACGTTCTAATAAACTTGTTGACCTTCTGGTTCTCTAGAGCTAAAATCACACAAACTCTAGATGGAAGGTTTGATGTAAAATGCCAAAAACAGTAGCATATATTCGTGTTTCAAGTAAGGAGCAAAATCTTTCTCGTCAAATCGATGAAATGAAGAAACTAGGCATCGAAGAAAAATACATATATGAAGATAAAGCGAGTGGAAAAGATATGGCTAGAATCGGATACCAGTATATGAAAAAATCCTTAGAAAAAGGTGATTTGCTAATCGTTAAATCGATTGACCGTATTGGTAGAAATAGTAAGGAAATTATGAAGGAGTGGCAAGAAATTACTCATGAACTCGGTGTTGATATTAAAGTAATTGATATGCCATTATTAGATACCACGCAGCATAGAGATTTGTTAGGAACCTTTGTAAGCGATATTGTCCTTCAAATTCTAGCTTTCGTAAGTGAGAACGAGCGTCAAAATATTCTTAAACGGCAAGCCGAAGGAATAGCAGCAGCTAAAGCAAGAGGTAAGCACTTAGGGAGACCTAGAAAAGAGATACCCAATGAGTTCCCTATCCTATATGGGCAGTGGAAGAATGATGAAATCATGGCTGTAGAATTTATGGAAATCGTTAATATGACAAAGGGAACCTTTTATAGAAAAGTAAAAGAATTCGAAGAATCATTAGCGGTTAAATAACAAGCTCATAAAAATAATACCAATATAAATCAATATTAATATTTAATGGGTTGCTAAATCGTAATTATTATTTATTTCAATATTTTAGCCATCTGTAATTGAGGGAATTTCATAAATAAAAATCTTTGTGGAGATACATAGATTTTAGGAGTAGAAGACAAACAAAACTTATATCTTATAGGAGAGGACTGCAACGAAAAGGATAAAATACATGAATCACAAGAAAGTTTCACTTACATCACTCCAATTCAAGCAACTCTAAGAATTAAGCCAACATAAAGGACTTAGTAGTTTTGTTTCCAAGTCATCTAGTAACCAAGCAACCGAGCATCCGTTAATAACTGTAGAATTAAGAGTTGAAACCATGAGGTATAGTATCTCGTGGTTTTTTTGTCGCTGATTTTTATACGTATTTTATCTTTATATTGCCGGAAATTGCTATTATTTCTATTTGTTGTAAAAAGTGTTCTTAAAAGTTCTACCAATTTTCTTTATTAGAGTTATAATAACAACCAATTTTTAGTTTATTGGCTATTAGGGGTATTCTGCTCTCAATTTCCTACTTCCTAAAAAAGCTTATCAATTCTCTATAAAAAAAATCGTAACTTAAGGAGATGCATCAAATGCCGAATCAGGTAAAGGATTTGCGTTTATGGAACAAAGATTATGGTGATATTATTCAATTCAGCACAAGAAGTCAGAAGTTAGCACTTGATTTAATGAAAACAGTTGGCATAAAAGACAGCATTATAAAATCATTCAAGGAAGGAAAAGTCCTAAAAACTAATTGCCTAAATCCCCTATCTATTTTTCACGAAGAATTATCTAAAATAGATGAGGGTATTATTTCAGACTTAGATAAGAATGGATTATCAGTTTATCATGTTTTGCTCTCATATTATATGGTAGGAAAACAAACTGAAATCCAATGTGAACATGAATTATCTATATTTGAAAAAGTTATTGTTACAAAAAGTTATCTCTGTGTTCCAAAGGATATTTTCGCTGATGCAATAACTTTTGACAAGGAAATAACTAATGAAGGAATTAGAGAAATGGTTATCAAGGAATACATAGAGCATGAGATATTCATGGCTACTCAAGGTTACATGTATTCTTATGTAGTAAATGATGATGGAACAGCTGATTACTATTATATTGGGGTAATGTCTTAAAGTGGGATTTACTTAGGGTAAGTTAGAAAGATATTTATTATGCAATAAAATTTGCACCTATTTTTATAGACTTGATAACCTGTCAAGTTAAATAAAAATAGGTGTTTTTTTTGTTTGAATATAATGAGGGGCTAATCTAATTTGAGAATTAATGTTTACAATTTAAAAATTTCCAGTTTAGAGGAATATGTTGATTTGTGTAGAAATATGTTATGTGAACTTAAATAAAGGAATGATTATTATTATGAGTGAAAAGATTATTAATCGAGAAGCTGGCGATAAAGGAAAAGGGGCTAGGTTACAAAAGTTAAGAGCTGTAAACTACCTTTTAGATAATATGATTGATAAGGAGAATATTGCAGTTTGCGTAGCTAATGAACTATTTGATGATGTTTATCTCAAAACTCTTAAAGCTGACGGAAGTACACAGACAGTAATTGAAGGAGATAAAAATTATAACCCAGATAGCAAATTCTCGTTTCACTCAAACGAGGTTACTAATTCTCTAATAATATTACTAGACTGCTGGATAATAAATAGAATGAGTGAAAGTGTTATATTTTGCTTTTATACAAATGCGAAATATGGAAAAGAGAATCATATTAATGGACTGAAAAATGTTTTACCAAAAGAACCTATTCTTCGATTATTAAAGAACTATAACTATAGTGATGAAAAGTTATTACCTTATATAAAATTACATATTCTAAAGTGTTATGAAGACCAATATAAACGCCATGGTCATCAGGGGAATCTACATATAATAAAGGCTTGGACTGATAAAATTTGGATAGATTTTTTAAATCGTATAGATTGGCAATTTGAACGTGAAAATCATACCGAACTTGAGGAGATGCTGTTAGAGAAGATATCAAAATATAACCCTTATTCTGGAGATATAAGTGGAAAGGAAAAATTTATCCTACATGAATTAATGGATGAATTAGAAAGAAGGCAAGATTTAAAGGATTATTACCATAGGCTAATATCTGAACAACACGTTAAGACTGTTTATTTAGAAATTATGAACAATGTTCGTAAACGAAAGGATCCTATTCATAAGATGTGGGAAACAATTAAAATCCCAGTAGATACAAGGAATATATCCGAAAAAATTTATACAGTATGTAAGAATTTTGACGAGGACGATATTGGGGACCTTGAGAGAGGTGTGTGTGAGGCTAATATAGAGCTGGGCGAGCTAGACGACCGTGATAGTGGTTCATACAAATATCGTATATACACAATTTGTAAACAAAAAATAAAACATTTTATAAGGCAAAATGAAGGAAAAGAAATGAAACAAATGGAAATTGAAGATTGGATTGAAATATTGGTTAGCGAATCTCATGATTATTTATTAGAAGTGAGTAAGGATTTTCAATACGAGATTACAAATAGGGTTACACTTAAGAATACAATTCTTTATCTATTTGATATGTGTTTTTTAGCTTTTGATAAGGAGGTAGCTAAAGGTGAATAGTGAAGTTGATGGAGAAAAACTGGGTGTTAAGAAACGCATTATGTTTAATAAAAATGATGATTACAACTTCTTAGCTTATAATGTATTGGTTTTTTTATATACCATTAATTGTGTTGAAGAAAAAAAGAGATTACAAGACCATAATAAGTTAGCATATATTGTACCATTAATATCTGAATATAATTTGTTAGATATAATATCAAAATATAATACTATGGATATCTTTCCAAACTTTGATGAGGCCGAAATTTTAAGGAATGTTTACATCAAAAGCAGATTAAGAACAAGGTGGATTTCATCTATCCTTTTTGCCTTAGAACGAAAAGGGATAGTAAATCTAATAAAGAATCCTACAAGAAATTGTATTGATGTTTGGATTAATCAGGGAAAAATGCCAAATGCATTGTTAGAAGAAGAGCTATTTGGTTATGAAATAAATAATACTTTGAAATTCAAAAAGCTCTATCCACATATTAAAACACTAGGGTTAGAAACTTTTCTTCAAAAAGTATTTGGTGAAAAGGGGGTTGTCATATGGGAAGGTTAGCAATAAAACGAGTTTCGTATTTAGGAGAAAAATATAGATATATATCTCCAGAATTTAAACTTGGATTAAATATTCTAGAAGGAAAAAATGGAACTGGAAAAACCACATTTAGTGATTTAATATGCTATGCATTAGGAATCTATGCATATCAATTTGATCCAAAAGATGATTCGCAGCATAAGGTAGTAATGTCAGACATAAATAATTATATATTATTAGAAGTATGGTTAAATAGCGAGGAATTCAAGATAAAGAGATTTATAAAACAAAATACAATATTTGTAGAGGATATACATGGAAACATTGAAGTATATCCAATATACAGACAACAAAATAATACAATTTTTTCTGATTGGTTATTGTCTAAACTTAGTATACCGATAATAGAGATTTATCAAGGCTCAAAAAAATTCAAACTAGGGATTTCTGATTTATTTCGTCTTGTTCATTATGACCAAGAAACCCCGGCAAGGAAAATTTATAAGGAACATAGAAACAATGGGAACTTTGTAGCTGACTCACTTTATATTCGTAAAGTGATTTTTGAAATATTAAATGGTTATCAGTTTTCTGAGTATTATAGTAAATTGGGTGAACTATATCGTTTAGAGCGAGAAAAAGATTCAGCAAAGAGTGTACTAAAAAATTATGAAGATATTTCACTTCAAATGGGGTATGAAAGTTCATTTGTAAATAAACAATTAATTGAAAAGGAACTCTCTGAAGCAAAACTTCAACTGGAAAAAATTAATACATATAAGGATGGAATTAAGGTAACCACATCAGACTCTCCTATTCTTCTTAATCAAGTTCAGAATTTAAGAAAAGAATTATTAGAGAATGAAAATGAACTTAATAAATGGAAATCGAAACTCAGAAATCTAAATATGGAGCTAAGAAGTATTCTTACTTTAAAAGAAAATGTAATTTTAGAAGTTACTCAGATAAAAAAAATCATCGTTGCTCATGAAGAAATAAACTTATTTTCTCCAAACACTTGTCCTTGTTGTCTTAGAAATGTAGAAAGAAAAGAACAACATTGTATTTGTGGTGGGAAATTAGATGATATGCAATACGAAAGATTCTTCTACACAGATAATGAATACCATGAAATTCTAAAATCAAAAATAAAATCTGTAGAAACTATCGAATCTGCTTTACTGGCATGTGAAAAAGAAAAAGAAGATGTAGTAAATATAATTGCTAAACATGAGACTAATAGTGAGAGAATAAAAAAAACCTTACTAAAGGTTGAGAAAGATATTAAAATTTATACTAATGATGCTGAAATTAATGAGTTGAACGATAAAATCTTATTGATTAAGAATCAAATTCAAAAAAATGAACAAAAGCTTGTTGTGGCTGATAAATATAATCAGCTGGAAAAAGAATCTACTAATAAGACTAATTCATTCGAGTCTTTAAAAAAAGAAGTAGAAGGTTTGGAAAACAATATTATTAAGAAATCAATAGTAAAAACAATTGAAAATTTCAATACTGTTTATAACCAACTTATGACAGAAGCAAGTGATGATATTGTAAAAGCAGCTATTACGGAAAATGATTATATGCCAATAATTAATGACGGGGAGTATAAACAAGCTAGTTCAAATGTACCTAAGAGATTTATGTATTTTCTAACTCTATTAAAGTTGTCTATTGCTAATAAAAAAATGCCTTTTCCACGGTTCTTGCTAATAGACACACCAGAAAACTTAGGAATTGACCATGAAAATTTAGAAAAAGTATTAAAACAACTTATATCCGAGGATGAAAATGAGAACGTTAATTATCAAGTAATTCTAACTACAGGAAAAGAAAAATATCCTAAGGAATTCAAAAAATATGTCTTTGATACTTTAGAAGATGATGATAAGTTATTAAAACCTGTTGATTCAGAGAATAAGTAAAAAAATACCTATGGTTCATCTGTTATTTTAAGCGGATTCTTAAATATCCAATAGTTATAAAAATGAATAATTAGCACCTATTCTTTCAGTGATGAATATTTATCGTCATCACTGAAAGAATAGGTGCATTTTTTATTAATTACAGTCCGAACCAAAATAATGGTAACAATCTCCTAGTGTCTCACATTTGAGTGAAGATATGATACTATTAGTGTGAGTATTTATGTAGATATTGGAGGAGCAAAAGTGAATAATCAAACATATAATCAAATTGTTAGTTTTATCTGGAGCATTGCCGATGATTGCCTTCGTGACGTATATGTACGGGGGAAATATAGAGATGTAATTTTACCTATGACAGTAATTAGAAGACTGGATGCAGTATTAGAACCAACAAAAGACACTGTTTTGCAGATGAAAGATGCATTGGATAAAGCAGAAGTGGTAAATCAAACAGCTGCACTTTGTAATGTAGCAGGACAAGCTTTTTGTAATTCCTCACCATTTACTCTAAAAGACCTTAAGTCGAGAGCGAAGCAGCAACAGCTTAAGTCTGACTTTCTTGCATATTTAGATGGTTTCTCACCTAATGTGCAAGAAATACTTGAGAAGTTTAAGTTTAGAAATCAAATTGACACGATGATTGAAGCAGACATCCTAGGTGCTGTAATTGAGAAGTTTGTAAGTCCTAAGATTAACCTAAGTCCTAAACCGATCAAAGACGACAATGGTGAGATACAAATTCCAGGGCTTGATAACCATACGATGGGGGTAATCTTCGAGGAACTTATCCGTAAATTTAACGAAGAAAACAATGAGGAAGCTGGTGAGCATTTCACACCTCGTGATGTAGTTGAGCTTATGGCAGATATCACGTTCTTACCAGTAGCAGATAAAATTAAGGATGCACCTTACCTTGTGTACGATGGAGCTTGTGGAACAGGTGGTATGTTAACTATCGCAGATGAAAGGTTGCATCAATTGGCTAAAGAGCATAACAAAAGTATTTCTACTTATCTATACGGTCAAGAAATTAACCCAGAAACGTATGCAATCACTAAAGCTGATTTGCTCATAAAAGGTGAGGCTATACAGGATGATAATGTAGCCTACGGTTCTACTTTATCTAATGATGGATTCCCAACATATAATTTTGATTTTATGTTATCGAATCCACCTTACGGGAAGAGTTGGAAAACAGACTTAGACCGTCTTGGGGGTAAATCAGATATCTCAGATACACGATTTATTGTTTCTCATGCAGGAGAGCCAGATTTTAAGATGATTCCACGCTCAAGTGACGGACAGATGTTATTTTTGGCAAACAAAATTAGCAAAATGAAGCACGATACTGAATTGGGTAGTCGGATTGTCGAAGTTCATAGCGGTTCCTCCCTCTTTACAGGCGATGCTGGTCAAGGTGAGAGTAATCTTAGAAGGTATATCATCGAAAACGATTGGCTTGAAGCGATTATTGCATTGCCAGAAAATATGTTTTATAACACAGGCATCGCGACTTATATTTGGGTTGTTACTAATAGAAAAGCGCCACACAGAATAGGAAAAGTTCAACTGATAGATGCAACAGGTCTTAAAAGTTCTTTAAGAAAAAACTTGGGTAACAAGAATTGTGAATTTACGCCTAGAATTAGAAAACAGATTTCTGACATGCTTATTAATTTTGAACAAAACGAGCAGTCTAAGGTATTTGATAATGAAGAGTTCGGTTACCATAAGATTACAGTTGAAAGACCTTTACGTTTAAGTGTAAATCTCGCAAAAGAAAACTTAGAAGCATTTGCGAAAATCTGTGAGCATCAAAAAGAAACAACATTAATGCCTGTTATTTATGTGGTAGCAGATAAATTACAATATACAACAATTCCTGACTTTAACTTGTTCGTAAAAGAGTTAGGTAAGGTAGCAGCAGAATTAAATGTAAAAATACCTGTTAAAAGATTGAACCTAATAAAAAATAGTCTAGCTCAAATAGATGAAAACGCAGAAAAAGTAATAAAAAAAATATACAAGCCTAGCAAGGTTGAAGCAAATCCACTATATGGTTTATTCAATACAATAATTGATGGTAAACAATGTATTGTGGAATATGAGACAGATAGCAATCTGAGAGATACGGAGCAAATACCTTTACTTCATGAAGGTGGCATTGAAAAATTCTTATTAGATGAAGTATTATCTTTTGCTCCAGATGCATGGATTGACGAAAGTAAAACGCAAATTGGCTATGAAATTAGTTTTACAAAATATTTTTATAAGCCAGTTCAATTGCGTACGCTTGATGAAATAGCAGAAGACATTAAAGCATTAGAAGCAGAAACTGATGGATTGCTTAATGAAATTATAGGGGGTTAAGGGAGATGGCTACTAATCTTAAACCCTATGGGGAGTATAAGGATACTGAGTATGATTGGTTAGGAGATGTACCAGAACATTGGAAAAGAGTAACAGTAAGGTCAATTACTAAGCTTTCTAATGAAAGAAATGGAACTAGAGATGATTTGGAACTATTGTCGGTTTATCGAGAATATGGGGTAATAAGGAAGTCATCGAGAGATGATAATCATAATGTTGAAAGTCAAGATTTATCGAATTATAAATTTGTAGATAATGGCTATATAGTTTTAAACAAAATGAAAATGTGGCAGGGTTCGCTTGGTGTATCTAAATATAGAGGAATAGTTAGTCCTGCATATATAGTTTGTAAACTTGTAGGTGAATTAAATTTTAAGTATATCCACTATTTACTTAGGTCCCCTCAATTTAAGACGCAATATAATAGAATTTCGTATGGTGTCCGTATAGGTCAGTGGGATATGCGATATGATGACTTTAAAAATATAAAATTGTACTTGCCACCTCTTGATGAACAGGAGCAAATCGTTAAATATTTGGATTCACAGCTTGCGAAAATTAATAAATTTATAAAGAGCAAAAAAAAGCTGATTTCAGTTCTAAAAGAGCAAAAACAAGCAGTTATTAACGAGGCAGTAACTAAAGGGATTAATCCAAATGTAAAAATGAAGCCAAGTGGAGTTGATTGGCTTAGTGACATACCCGAACATTGGGAAGTTAGGCGATTAAAGAATCTGGGGAAGGCTACAATAGGTTTGACTTATAGTCCAGCAGATTTAGTTGATGAAACAGGAACACTTGTTTTACGTTCGTCAAATATTAAGGATGGTAGAATTGAATTAAGTAATAATGTATTTGTTAAAAAAGATATTCCAGAAAAGCTAAGAACAAAAATAAATGATATATTGATATGTTCTAGAAACGGAAGTCGAGAATTAGTAGGAAAAAGTGCAATGATTGATAAGACTAGTGCAGGATTATCATTTGGAGCGTTTACAACAGTATTTAGAAGTGAATACAATACATTTTTGTTTCAAGTTTTTAATTCAATGTTATTCAAATATCAATGTGGAACATTTTTTACATCTACTATAAACCAATTAACTATTAATAATTTGAATAGGTTAGTAGTGCCTTTTCCTCCTGTAAAGGAGCAAGAAGAAATAGTGTCGCACCTTATCAATGAAACGAAAGTATTTGACAAAGGTATAGAAACAATTGAAAGGGAAATCTACCTAATAACAGAATACCGTACACGTCTTATTTCTGACGTTGTTACAGGTAAAGTTGATGTACGAAATGCTATTGTTGATGAAATTATTGAAGTTGATATAGAAATTGACGAAAAAGAATTAAATGACAATGATGAAGTTGTAGATAGCGAGGAGTGTGAGGTTTAATGCAATCTAACACAAAAGAGTCAGGATTAGAAACGCTTATTGTTGAACATCTTGTAAATAATAATGGTTATGAGCAAGGGACAAATAATAACTACAACAAAGATTATGCAATAGATGAAACACGATTATTTAATTTTTTACAAGATACTCAACCAGATCGACTTGAAAAATTAGGAGTATTTAAAAGCGATTTAAATAAGACTAAGTTTTTAAATCGTTTACAAGGAGAAATTACAAAAAACGGTATCATTGAAGTTTTGAGAAGGGGTATAAAGATTTACCCTGTTACACTTGATTTGTTTTATATCACACCTTCTCAGGAAAATGCCAATGCAAAAGAATTGTATAACAAAAATATATTCAGTGTAACAAGACAACTGATGTATTCAAGAGATAATACAAAGCTTGCTCTTGATTTTGCTATTTTCATTAATGGTCTGCCAATCATTACTTGTGAGTTGAAAAATAGATTGACAAAACAAAATGTTGAAGATGCAGTGTATCAATATAAAACTGACCGAGACCCACGAGAACTTCTTTTTAATTTCGGTAGATGCATGGTTCACTTTGCGGTGGATGATAACGAAGTTAAGATGTGCACAAAACTTGATGGTAAAAGGTCTTGGTTCCTTCCGTTTAACAAAGGCTATAATGATGGAGCTGGAAATCCTCCTAATCCTAATGGAATCAAAACGGACTATCTATGGAAAGAGATATTAGTAAAAGATGAACTGGCTAATATAATAGAAAACTATGCACAAATTGTTGAAGAGAAAGACGATGAAACGAAAAAGGTAAAAAAGACACAAATTTTTCCTCGTTACCATCAACTTTCAGGGGTAGAGTCTATTTTAGCCGATGTAAGCGAAAAAGGTGCTGGTCAAAAGTATCTTATCCAACACAGTGCAGGTAGTGGAAAATCGAATTCTATCGCATGGCTTGCTCATCAGCTTGTTTCTCTTACCAAAGATGGAAAAAGTGTTTTTGATTCTGTTATTGTCGTTACCGATAGGATTAATCTAGATAAGCAGATTAAGAATACGATTAAGAGTTTTATGCAGGTGTCTAACACAGTAGGTCATGCTGAAAGCTCTGGAGACCTAAAAAAGCATCTTCAAGATGGGAAGAAAATCATTATTACAATTGTTCATAAATTCCCCTATATCCTTGAGGATATCGGAAATCAGCATAGAAAAAATAACTTTGCTATTATAATTGACGAAGCTCACTCGAGCCAAAGTGGTAATATGTCTGCGAAAATGAATATGACTCTATCTGATAAATATGAGGATAGTGAAGAGGAGACTATTGAAGATAAGATAGTAAAGATTTTAGAGGGCAGAAAAATGCTCACAAATGCTAGTTATTTTGCATTTACTGCCACACCTAAAAATAAAACTCTAGAAATGTTCGGTGTTCCCTATGAAGCAGATGGAAAAATAAAACACAGGCCGTTTCATGTATACACAATGAAACAGGCTGTTCAAGAAAGATTTATTATTGATGTTCTTAGAGATTATACTCCAATCAAGAGTTACTATAAGATTGCTAAAATAGTAGAAGATGACCCGATGTTTGATAAGAAAAAGGCTCAGAAAAAGCTTAGAAAATATGTGGAGTCGAACGAAAAGGCAATTGAGTTGAAATCGGAAATAATGGTTGACCATTTTCACGACCAAGTTATTGCCAAAGGTAAAATTGGTGGAAAGGCTCGTGCAATGGTAGTGACCAGCAGCATTGAGAGGGCAATACAATATTACTATTCTATATCAGCATATTTGGAAAAGAGAAAGAGCTCATTTAAAGCAATTGTAGCTTTTTCTGGGGAAAAGGAGTTCGGGGGTAAAAAGTTAACGGAGAGTGCCATTAATGGCTTTCCGAGTAATGAAATCGAGAAGAAGCTTAAAAAAGACCCTTATAGAATTTTGGTCGTTGCCAATAAGTTTCAAACGGGGTATGATGAGCCACTTCTTCATACAATGTATGTTGATAAAGTGTTGACAGATATTAAGGCGGTTCAGACCTTATCAAGGCTAAATCGAGCACATCCACAGAAACATGATACTTTTGTATTGGATTTTGCCAATGAAACAGATATTATTAAAGAAGCATTTTCTAAATATTATCAGACTACCGTTCTTTCTGATGAAACTGACCCAGACAAGCTAAATGATATTGAAAGTGATATTAAAAGATATCACGTATTTACAGATTATCACATAGATACCATTGTTGAGCTTTATTTGAATGGAGCAGATAGAGATAAGCTAGATCCAATTTTAGATATATGTGCAAATAACTATGAAGATGAGTTAGACGAAAATGAGCAAATAGATTTTAAGAGTAAGGCAAAAGTCTTTACTAGAACATATGGCTTTTTAGCATCAATATTGCCTTATGGAAATGCAGAATGGGAAAAGCTATCTATCTTTTTAAATCTATTAATACCGAAACTTCCTGCACCGAAGGAAGAAGATTTATCTAAAGGTATTCTTGAGGCAATTGATTTAGATAGTTATAGGGCAGAAGCACAGGCGAAAATGTCTATTGTTCTGGAAGATTCACCATATTATGAAATCCCCCCAGTTCCTACAACTGCTGGAGGTGGAAAGCCTGACCCAGAGCTTGATTTATTAAGTAATATAATATCGACTTTCCACGACCTTTTCGGAAACATTCCTTGGAAAGATGAAGACCAAGTCAAAAAGCATATTGCATCTATTCCAGAAGTTGTAGCAAAGGATAAAGATTACCAAAATGCTATGAAAAATTCCGATAAACAAAACGCCAAAATTGAGAGTCAAAAGGCATTAAATAGAGCAGTAATTAATTTAATGACAGATAATATGGAAATCTTTAAGCAATATAACGATAATGACTCATTTAAGAAGTGGCTCACTGATATGGTGTTTAATGTAACTTACAACACAGATGGTGAAGTATTCACTGGGAATCCTGAGATAGAATAGTTATTGAGTGTTAAATTCAATTAATTAAGTAAAGGATGAAATATAATGGCAGACCTTAAGTATGAAATTATTGAAACCATTGGGGTGCTTTCTGAATCTGCAAAGGGTTGGAAAAAAGAACTTAACCTAATTAGTTGGAACGGGCGTGAACCCAAATATGACCTAAGAGACTGGTCAGAAAATCATGAAAAAATGGGTAAAGGCATAACTTTATCCAAAGAGGAAGTAGCAAGTTTAAAAAGTTTATTAAATAACATTGACTGAAATAATTGTACTTGATGTGCTAAATAAGCAGCACCTATTCTTTTCGTTGACTATTAAATAGTCAACGAAAAGAATAGGTGCATTTTTTATGCTTATTTTCGGAAGAGAAGGGACATAGAGGAATTTGGGTGAACATTAATTTCTTCTTCAAGATATTCTTCAAGAGATTTTTTAAGTAGGCATGGGGTTAGCCCAAAATATTCGTTTACGGGGTGCGAAGTCATGTCTAACTTATATTCTGTTATTATTGAAGGTCAACAATATAAGCCGGTAATTGAAAATAATGAAATCGTAAGTATAAAAAAATACAGTGCTAAATACTGCATGTGGGTCACTTTGAAATTTACAGGTAGTAATGAAAATGCTGAGAATGAACTACTTGAGTTATTGAAAAGTGAATATATCAGTCAAATGTCAGAAGGAAATGGTTGAATATAGAGGATAAATCTTGTAAATTTGAGGTAGTTAAACTAACAAATTCCTTTCTAAAATATATAATCCCCCAAATTTAGAATAGAGGTATAAAGATATGGAAAAAAAAAGAGTGGCAACACTGTATCGTGTATCAACAAAGGGTCAACTTGACGGTGATGATATTCCTACACAAAGAAATCTTGTATGGATTTTATAAATAAACGAGATGATTGGGAATTCGTAAAAGAATATGTAGAAAAAGGTGTTTCGGGTTATAAAGTAACCGCCAGCAATAGAGATATTATTCAAAAAGCAAGAGCAGATGCAGAAAACGGATTATTTGATGTTCTTCTAGTCTATATGTTTGATAGGTTAGGAAGAAGAGATGATGAGACACCATTTGTCTTAGAGTGGTTTGTAAGTCAGGGAATAGAGATGTGGTCTGTTAAAGAGGGACAGCAGAAGATTGAAGACCACACAGATAAACTGATTAACTATATTCGATTTTGGCAGTCGAGCGGTGAAAGTAGAAAAACATCAATACGGGTAAATGATAAACATGCTGAAATGGTTAAAGCCGGAGTTTATAGAGGTGGAACTGTACCCTATGGATATAAAACAGTAAATTCAGGGGTTCTTAACAAGAAAGGAAAAGACCTTTTGAAGGTAGTCATCGATGAGGAAAAAGCAGAAATAGTAAAAATGATATATGACCTAGTTTTAGAGGAGGGGTATGGACAGAACCGTATTGCAGGCCTACTTAACACAAAAGGTTACCCTTCTAAAACAGATAAAAAGTGGTCATCAGCATCGGTTAATACTGTTTTAAGGAATCCGATGTATAAAGGATATATGACATATAACAAAGGGAAAGAGAATGAGGTTACTTCCAAAGAGCAATTAGTGGATTTAGTTATCATTGATGAAGAAAAGTGGAATAAAGCTCAAAAGATTAGAGAAATGAGAAGCCCTGAGAATGTGAAAAAGAATGATGGAGAAAGTGTTATAAAAACTACAAAAGGAATTCTCATGTTAGTAGGGATAATAAAGTGTGGACATTGTGGCTATCCATTAACAACAACCTATAATAAAAAGACATATGTACGAAAAGATGGGACTAAACGAGTAACAAGTCAGGCGAAATATCGTTGTTCGGGAAAAGCTCAAATGAAAACAGATTGTGACGGGCAAACAATTTATGCATCAAAAAAAATCGAGGGAATTGTCTTAGAGGAGCTATTTGATTACTTGCAACAATTAAATCAAATAGACCTGACAAAGCAGATTCAAAAACTAAAGAAGCAGAACACTAATAATGAAGTGAAGACATTGCGCAAACTTGAAAGAGAATTAGATGCAGCAAATCTACAATTAACAAAGTTGAATGAAGAGGTTATAAAATCAATTATGGGTCAAAGTCATTACAGTCCAGAAAGGTTGAATAACATAATTGAAAGTAAAGAGAAAGAAGTAAAGGAATTAAATAAACTTGTAGAAGAAGCTCAACAAGAGCTAGATTCAAAAAAGATTGAACTTCATGAGGTTGAAGAACTAAAAAAACATATACCAATTTGGAGAGAAGTTTTTGAAAATGCATCATCGGAAAAAAAGAAGATGATGCTTTCTACGGTGATTGAGAGGGTTGTGGTTTATAAGGATAATGTTGAAATCACATTCAAAATCAATATAAACCAGTTTGTCAAAAATGGGGTAGTGAAGAAAGCTCAGTTGGACTCCCAGCTGAGCTAATGCCCCGTGATTAAATGAGTTTATAGCAGTTATTTTACACGGCTTCATAAAATTTGACAAGAAAAAAATAACGGCTTTAATGAGACGAAAGCCGTTATTGATTGTTGGGTTAACTCCCTGTATTTTTCATTTTTTCAATCGTCCCATCCTGTCTATGAATGACCAATTGAGCGTCTTTCTTTTTCATATAATCTTGTCCTTTATCAAGTGCTTGTGCTTTTGTTCGGAACACCTCAGTCACTTTTTTAGCATTTTCTTTTTTTATTGCCCACTCACCATCGTGAGGGACAATATGATAGATATCACTTGAATTTGAGTTCATCATTTTCTCAGCCTGAGATATTCCGATAGAGATTGCTCTTCCTTCTTCGTACCCATCATCAACTAATGCATTTGCTACTTCTATTGCTTTATTTCTAGTAGATTCATTTAAGTTTTTCATCGATTCTGGATAATCATTTTTAGTCCAAACCATTAAGAATAACACACCTTTCTGATTTGTTTTAATTTCTCATTTAATAGTTTTTCAGATTCTTTTACCACAGTGACTTCTACTAATTAACATGAGTCATTTTATTTTCAATTGAAATGCCATCTGGTTTATAGTGTAACTTCATATTTGTCAGTACTTCTGTTGCACCCATATGAATCCCTACTTGTTGTAATGTTTTGATTAAGAGCATTATTTCATCAAAGTTTCCTTCTACAACTGTCTCCATTGGTCCAATTTTGTACTTTAATCCTGATTCTTTTACAACTTCGACCATCTTTGGGATAACCCCGTCTGTGTTCATATCTTTACCATTAGGAAGAACTTGAAATCCTGCAGTTACTGTTGACATCATCATTCTCCTTTCTAGCTTTATTATTTCTATACCTTATTCATAGTTAATATAAACATCTGACTAGAATTAAGTGGCAAAAGTTTATATCTAAACGTTTCATTAAGTTAACTATAATCGCTATAATAGTATGAGGAGTAAAATAAATTGAAATGAGGTGACGAGATGATTGAAATGCTAAAATACCTCAAACCTTATCGAGTGAAGTTGACTTTTGTTATTTTGTTTTCAATGGCTGCGATATTATAAGAGTTATATTTGCCAACCTTAATGGCTGAAATAGTGGACGTTGGGATTGTTAATCGTGATGTTCCGTTTATCCTGCAAACAGGTGCTTTGATGCTTGGATGTTCACTGATGGCTATTTTATTAATGGTTGGAGTAAGTTACTTTGCTTCTAAAGTATCGCTGGGTTTTGGAAGGGATATGCGTAGAACGATGTTTGTACATACAGAGCATTTTTCACTAGATGAATATGAAAAGTTTGGCTCAGCTTCCTTAATTACTAGAACGACAAATGATGTAAAGGTTGTCCAAGATGTTATTAATATGATGCAGAGAATGATGACCAGAGCACCATTAATGTTGATTGGTGGAGTTATTCTTGCCGTGTCCCGGGATAAGTATTTGTCACTCGTTTTTCTAGCTGCTCTACCAGTTTTAGCTTTGATTATTTTTCTTGTGGCAAGAAAGGCAATTCCATTGTTTTCAGCTTTACAGAATAAAACAGATCGACTAACTCTTATTTTAAGGGAGGCTTTAACAGGGGTAAGAGTTGTTAGAGCATTTAATAGAGGAGATCATGAGAGAAAACGCTTTAATGCAGCAAATGAAGATTTTCAAGATACAGGAATAAAAGTTGGCAAGTTAATGGCTTTTATGTTTCCGATCATGTTAATTATTATGAATTTTACCAATATCGCCATAGTTTGGTTTGGGGCTATTAGGATCGATAACGGAGATATGCAAGTTGGTAATCTATTAGCATTCATTCAATACGCCGCGATGATCTTAATGTCATTAATTATGCTTTCAATGGCTTTTATTATGATTCCGCGTGCTCAAGTATCAGCTAAACGTTTAACAGAGGTATTATCAACTAAACCAACAATAAAAGATCCTGAAAGAGAAGATAAAAGCTTTCCAACCAAAAGAATCATTGAATTTAAAGATGTAACATTTCGCTATGAAGGAGCGGAAAGACCAGTACTTGAAGAGATCACTTTTACAGCAAAACCTGGTGAAACAACTGCAATTATCGGAAGTACAGGTGCAGGTAAAACAACGTTGCTGCAGCTAATTCCTCGTTTTTATGATGTGGAAAGCGGAGAAATTCTCATTGATGGACAAAATATACAATCCTTTAAGCAAAGTGCACTTCGCAAGCAGATTGGCTATGTTCCACAAAAAGCTACGCTGTTTAGTGGGACGATTGCGGAAAACTTATCGTTTGGTAAAGAAGATGCATCAGAAGAGGAGATGTATGCTGCTTTAAGAACCGCTCAAGCAATTGATTTTGTTGAAAAAAGAGATCAAGGGATACATAGTAAGTTAGAACAAGCAGGTGTAAATCTCTCTGGAGGACAAAAACAGCGATTATCTATTGCTAGGTCACTAGTGAGAAAGCCTAAAATTTATTTATTTGATGACAGCTTTTCGGCATTGGATTATAAAACAGATCGTTTGCTTCGACATGAATTAAAGAAAGAAACAGGAGATGCAACAATGATAATTGTGGCTCAACGTGTTAACACGGTAAAAGATGCTGAAAAAATCATTGTTCTAAATGATGGGAAGATTGTCGGAGTTGGCACTCATCAAAAGTTATTACAAGAAAATAAAGTTTATCAAGAAATCGTAGCTTCTCAAGAGGATGGGGAGGTGAGTGCATGAGTGACAATAAGCGACGTGGCGGACCTCCTGTAGGTGGAGGTATGAGACACGGCCCCGGAATGGTTGTCGAAAAACCAAAGGATTTCAAAAAAACGTTTAAAAGACTTGTAGGTTATTTAAAGCCTTGGAAAAATCGGATGATTCTTGTTGCGATCGCGGCTATTTTTTCTACTTTGTTTAATGTAATTAGTCCCAAATTATTGGGAGATGCCACTTCTTCTATTTTTGGCAGTTTTACATCAGGTTCTGCTGTGGACTTTGATTTTATTTCAAGGATTTTATTACTTTTAATTGGTTTATACCTTTTATCTTCTATTTTTTCTTATGCACAACAATATATTATGGCTTCTGTTTCACAGCGAACGGTTGCTCAGCTTCGAAGGGAAGTAAATGAGAAATTATCACGGTTGCCCCTTAAGTATTTTGACAAACACTCTCATGGTGATTTGTTAAGCAGAGCGGTAAATGATATTGATAACATTAATACATCCCTACAACAGGCACTAACACAAGTAATCAACTCTTTTATCTCATCATTGGGATTATTATCATGATGCTTGTTATTAGTCCTCTTTTGACATTAGTAGTAGTAGTTACCATTCCACTTAGTTTAACGGTTGCGAGTATTGTGACGAAGTTTTCACAAAAACACTTTGTTAAGCAGCAGGAAGAGCTTGGCAACATCAACGGTCATATTGAAGAAATGTTTACCGGACATCAGGTGGTGAAGGCTTTTGGTCATGAAAATAAGTCGATTGCAACCTTTGATTCAATCAATGATCGGCTGTATGAATCAAGCTGGAGAGCCCAGTTTATTTCTGGATTAATGATGCCGTTAATGAGTTTTGTTGGGAACATAGGGTTTATTATTGTAGCGATATCAGGTGGCTTGCTTGTTATTAATGGAAGTATTCGTGTTGGGGATGTTCAAGCTTTTATTCAGTATACACAGCAAATTTCTCAACCATTAGCTCAGGCTGCGGGAATTGCTAATATGATTCAAGTTGCCATTGCTTCAGCTGAACGTGTATTTCAACTGTTGGACGAAGAAGAGGAAAAACAGGAAGAGGATGCTGCTGTTAAAGTATCTGAGCTTAAAGGACATGTTGTTTTCGATTCCGTACGGTTCGGGTATGAGAAAAATCAGCCAATTATCAATGATGTAAGTCTTGAGGTAAAAGAAGGACAAACTGTTGCCATCGTAGGTCCCACTGGTGCTGGCAAAACGACAATCGTGAATCTTTTAATGAGATTTTATGAATTGGATGGAGGGTCTATTAAAATTGACGGTGTTTGTTTGACTGATATGAGTAAAGAGCAGGTTCGAAGTTTGTTTGCTATGGTGCTGCAGGACACCTGGTTATTTAGTGGAACTATTCGGGAAAATATTGCTTACGGAAATGAACATGCCGCAAATGAAGAGATTGAGGAAGCTGCAAGAAATGCCTATGCTGATGATTTTATCCGAACATTACCTGACGGCTATGAAACGATGCTAGGAGAAGACGCTACAAATTTATCACAAGGACAACGACAGCTTCTCACAATAGCACGAGCCATTTTAGCAAAACCAAAGATTCTTTTACTTGATGAAGCAACGAGCAGTGTTGATACAAGGACAGAAATGAAAATTCAGCAGGCGATGACAAAACTTTTGGAAGGAAGAACAAGCTTTGTGATTGCACATCGGTTATCTACCATCCGTGATGCCGATCTTATTCTCGTCATGAATCAAGGAGATATTATAGAAAAAGGAACACATGAGGAGCTTCTTGAAAAAGGAGGTTTTTATGCTGATTTACATCAGAGTCAGTTTACTGAAAATGAATCAGCTTCATAAAAGATAGGCCATGAAATAGGAAATGGGAGAGGGAGGAAGAAAAGTGAGTTATATTGTTGATTTAGTAGTGGATCAAAAGGCTGCTCTAGGGGAAGGACCTCACTGGAATGGAGAAGAGCATGTATTATATTGGGTTGATATTATGGGGAAAAGACTTCATCATTATGATCCTATAACGAAAGAAAATAAGACATTTACATTCAATCAGTATGTAGGAGCAGCGGTACCCGCACAGCCAGGAAAAATACTTTTAGCCATGCATGATGGAATTTATCGTTTTGATTTAAAGACTGAGGAACTACTATTAGTTGCAAACCCAGAAGAAAATCAACCTAATATACGATTTAATGATGGTAAATGTGACAGCTCAGGTCGCTTCTACATAGGAACAATGGCTTTAAATATCGAGAAAGGCAAAGGGTCATTGTATCGTTTGGATCCGTCTGGACAAATTCAAAAAATTCTTTCTTCAGTGACAATATCGAATGGTTTAGCATGGAGTCCTGATGAAAAGTTTATGTATTATATTGATACTCCTACTGGGGAAGTGGCGGTCTTCTCTTATGATAAACTAACTGGGAATATTAGTAGTAAGAAGACATCTATTGTTATTCCGAATGAAATGGGTTCACCAGATGGTATGACAATTGATTCAGACGGGATGATTTGGGTAGCACATTGGGATGGTTCGAGAGTTACACAATGGAATCCTTATACAGGAAAACAGTTAGATGAAATTGTAGTTCCTGTTAAACATGTTACTTCGTGCACATTTGGTGGGGAACATTTAGATGAACTGTATATCACAACAGCTCGACAAGGATTAAGTGAAGAAGAGCTGGAGAAATATCCATTGTCTGGAGGGCTTTTTAAAGTGAAAACAAAAGCAAAGGGCATGAAGGGATATGGCTACAAAGGATAATTCATTTTATTGTATTGGCTCATGGTGTGGACTAAGTAATTGAGGAGCTAAGAGTATAAAAATGCAAAAGCAGGGGAGTTTACCCTGCTTTTCATTGTTTATAAAATTATAACGAGGCACTTGCGCTATTGTTCTTAAGTTGATGAACAATTTTCTCAGCGGTTTCTTTTCCATTTTTGATACATGCACCAATACCAACTCCAAAATAAGACGCACCAGCTATAAATACATTGGGTGTATGTTCCACTAATTTCTCTCCAAGTGATGTGATTGCCTGGTTATGTTCAAGATGATAATTTGGCATAAGCTCATTCCAGTTAGTCACTTCGACAACTTCTGGTTTTGCCGTTATGTTAAGACTTTTGTGAACATCATCCAAGGCAGTCTCAATTATTTCTTCTCTATTCATTTTTTTTATTTTTTCATAAGCAGGATTAGAGCTTTTATAGAAAAGACGAACAAGCAATCTTTGTTTTTCTGAAGTATGAGCCCATTTTCTACTCGTCCAAGTACATGCATCACAAAGTAAATCACTATTTTCCGTTACGATAAAGCCAGTACCGTTTGCGGGAAGCTGTTGATCAGGAACATCAAATCCAAGATAAACACTGATGAGTGAAGAGTTTTTCAATTTATTAAATTCCTGGTCAAGCTCTTTAACCGTTAATAATTTCTGTGCTGCATCATGCGGAGTAGCCAAAACAACATAGTCAGCTTTAATTGAATCATGCTGATCAAAGGATAATTCATAGCCATCTTGTACCTGTTTAAGGGTTTCTGTTTTTATGCCTTTTAAAATGTGAGTATCTGATAACTGATCCTCAAGTTGATCAATGATTGTAGATAGTCCACCTTTAAATGATAGGAATTTTTTATTATTTGCTGAAAGGAATTTTTCTTTATTTTTGGACATTCCTCGTATAATACTGCCGTATTGATTTTTATATTCTAATAGATATGGAAGAGTTGAAGCCATTGTGAGTTCATCTAGTTTCCCGGAATAAACACCTGAAAGAACAGGGGAAATTTGATCTTCAACTAATTCTTTGCCCAAAAAAGCTTCTAAGAAAGCTCCAATCGAACTATCACTAGTAAATGTCTCGTTTTTCTTCACAAAATCTTTTAGAGCGATTATTTTACCCTTTGGTGAGATTAATGTGCTGTTAAATAATGACCCAATACTTGTTGGAATCCCGAAAACAGAGTCTGCTGGTATTGGTTTTAATGTGTTTTTAGAATAAATATACGAAATACCTGTTTCGTTATAAACTACCTTATCTTCTAGTTGTAAATCATGTATAAGAGGTATTACTCCTTCATTTCTTGCAACAATAGAGTCAGCACCTGTTTCCATAATAAAATCCGCGTTTTTAACAGATTTTATCTTTCCTCCTAAGTACTTGTTTTGTTCTACAAGGATACAATTTATATTTAAATTTTGTTCTTTCTTAAGCTTTTGTAAATAAAACATGGCAGTAAGACCTGTTATTCCACCACCTATGACAACAACTGTTTTCATCGATTTTTCACTCCTAACTCTAAAAGCACACAAATTATATAAATACACCTAATCATAATCATTATATATGTTATTACCTTACGTCACATAATTCTTTCATACTCGTTCAAAAAGATGAAACATAATAGTAACAATTTATTCAAGATTTTTGGACACTCTATGAAGGAAGCGGAAAATGGTGAATACTTTTTTCAATCTATACTTAATGGAGGTAGAAAAATGAAAAGAAAAATGGTTACATACGTACTAACTGGAGCACTTGCTATGGGAATAATTGGGGCAAGTCCTGCTTTAGCTGAGAAGGGACCAGGGGAAGGGCACCCTCACCACAAGATGAATCGTGATTTTTTAGAAAAAAGAGCAGAAGAGTTAGGAATTGAAGCAGAAGGAAAAGAAACTGAACAATTAGCTAAAGAAGTACATGAAGCAAAAATTATCGAAAAAGCAAAAGAAATGGGAATAGAAACGGAAGGAAAAGAAGTAGAAGAAGTTGCAAAAGAATTAAGAGAAACTCACATTATGAACAAAGCAAAAGAGTTGGGAATTAAGACAGATGGAAAAGACATGGAGGATATTGCGAATGAAATTAGAGAAACCCTCATTATGAATAAAGCTAAAGAGCTGAATATTGATACAGAGGGGAAAACTCTAGATGAACTAGGCAAGGAAGTTTTTGAGGTTGGCATAAAGAATGAAGCAAAAAAATTAGGGATTGAAACAGAAGGTAAGGATATGAAGCAGCTTGCAAGAGAGGTTATTGATAAGAAAACGTTACAAACTGCTAAGAAGTTAGGAATTGATGCAAAAGATAAAACAACTCAACAACTTATGGAGGAAATCTTTACAAATTACAAAGATGAAGCGAAAAAACAAAAGCTTTTTCCTTTTGATGAAGAAAGAGATTTTCATTTTATGAGACATAAAGAGGAACATCCTAAACAGAAAGGTTCAGAGTAAAAATAAGTACCCCGTAAGTGGGGTACTTTATTTCATTTATTGCTTTACCCTTGATTTTCGTAGTCTTTGATTAAATAAGACTCCCCCACCTATTCCTATGAAACAAAGGCCAGTTAGTAAAATGTTGTACATAGAAGTGGCTGTATCTGGTAGAGCATGTCCACTTTTCACCATTGTTTGCTTTGGTTTTTCCACCTTTGGAGCTTCATCTTGAGTTTCTTTTTCAGGTTGCTCTGTAGGGGCTTGATCTTCATCTTCATTTGTATCACTTGGAGGTTCTTCTTCCTCTGGTTGTTCAACGTCAACTGGAGGCTCCTCATCTTCTATCGGATCTTCAACTTTAGGAGTGATATTTGAGATTTCAATCGTACTAATACTTTCTCCTAAAGCAGTTTTTACATAAATGGTATAAACACCATTCTCAGTAACAGTAAAGGAGTTGTTTTCTACGAGATTTCCCTCGTTTACAAAATCAGATGCAGTTTTTTCTCCAGAAAGCCATTTGATTTCTATAGTATGTTCAATTTTTTCAAGTGTAATGGAAACAGGTTCTGCTGTTTCTTCCTCAGTAGACAAGATTGGGTTTATCATAATTGGGTTTAATTCATTAAGCCGATTTGTTGCAAGCAGAGCTAACGCTTGTTGACCGGAAATCGTTGGATGAATATCTCCTGGTATGATGTAGTCCTGTTGCTTACCATTAAAAGCAGAATAGGCATCAAGATATTGTACACCTTGTTGGGCTGCTATTGTTGAATATACCTTGCTGTTTACACTGTTCGTAATCATTTCACCTAACATATGTATACTTCCGTAGATTGGATCATTCATACCGAATGGGTTATATAACGAATATAATAAAATTGGTGCATCTGTTTGTCCTTTTATAAGAGTAATGATTTCTGTTATATTGTTGTATACTTGAGCAGTCGCAGCTGCAACCTTTTGTTGAAGCGCTTCTGGATCAACGGGCTGCTGATTCTCTATAATTTTACTTAGTTCAATTGCTTGTAACAGGTCATTTGCTCCAATACTTAATGTGACAGTTTCAGCTTGTTGGAGCTTTTGTTGGGATTCTTCCGTTTTTATGGCTTCAAGGAGCTGAGTTGAAGTCCATCCAGGATAGCTGACATTTAAAACCTCTGTATTTCCGTTACCTATTAGAAATGGGAAAGCATTTTCCGATTGAACAGGAGGAGTCTGTGGTTGTTCCAAATTCCACCCAAATGTAATGGAGTCACCAAGAGAAACAACTGTTAATGTTTCTTCCTGTTCGGCTGCAGTTTGTCGATAATAATAAAGTTAATGCAGTGAAAATAACAAGAATTAGTGATTGTTTTTTATATTTATTCAATTGCTGTATCCCCCTAGTCATTAAACGCTTTCATTTGTGATAAACTGTTTTATTTCGAAAATTTGTGCTAGATGTCTTTGTTCATGATAACCAACAAATTCAATCCATTGTTTAATCGATAAAATTGGGAAAACAGGGTGTTTAAATCCTCGTGTTGTAAGGTCCTGCTCTGGAGGTATAGAATCAATAAGTTGTAGGAGTTGATTTCGAGATTGAGACAGAGCTTGTAAAATGTCGTTTTTATTTACTACAATTGCTGGAGTAATCGCTGCTGGTGCCATTCTTTTTGTGGAACGATCTAATGTTAGCTTAAGTGGTTGATCTGGAAGAGGTTCTTGCTCTGGTAAGGTTAACATGTACTTTATAGCTTTCGTAATCTCCACCTCAGTTTTATGTAGGTGTTCAAGAACTTGTCCAACACTCCATGTTTGTTCGTTTTCTCTATCATTAAATAAATGTTCTGGAATGTCATCAACAGTATGTAGAATTTCTTGACGTATATTTTCAAGTTGAATGATCATTGTACTCCTCCTTGAGTTAGTATTTTTTCATACAAAAAAAATAAATATGAAATTAATACTATTATACTACAAAGATTTTCCAACTCTATTATGAATTCTTCTACAAATTTCGCAACTATTCTATTACGTTTCATGGTAGAATATTGTAGGTTTTTGAATGATAGGAGGAACGACTTTGAACTCTCCGCGCTTTTTTCCTTATGCAGCTCTGGTTGTTGGTGTACTTTCTGTTTCAACTTCAGCTATTTTTGTAAAGATAACATCAGCTCCTGCTCCGGTTATTGCTTTTTATCGATTGTTTTTTGCGACGATTCTTATTTTGCCAATATTTCTAATCAAACATCGCTCAGAATTGAAGGTCTTATCAAAAGTAGATTGGTTATATTCAACGATAGCCGGTGTATTTTTAGCTTTTCATTTCATTCTTTGGTTTGAATCGTTAAACTATACATCAGTCGCTAGTTCTGTAGTTTTAGTAACTCTTCAACCGTTGTTTGCGTTTGTGGGAACATATTTGTTTTTTAAAGAAAAAGTTTCAAAGATGGCTTTGTGTAGTGGAATTCTCGCTATCACTGGGAGTATGATCATTAGTTGGGGCGATTTTAAAATAAGTGGTCTTGCTTTGTTTGGGGATATTCTTTCTTTAGTAGCATGTGCAATGATTACCGCATATTTGCTCTTTGGACAGGGAATTAGAAAAAGACACTCGCTTACTTTATATACATTCATTGTATATGGAATTAGCTCGTTAACTCTATTACTCTATTGTTTAATCTTACAATATCCCTTAGGTCCTTATCCGACATCAGACTGGTATAATTTTATTTTATTAGCCATTATTCCAACATTACTCGGACACTCATTATTCAATTGGTCTTTAAAATGGGTTAGCACAAATACAATATCCGTGATGATTTTGTTCGAGCCAGTTGGTTCAATAATCCTTGCATATTTCTTTTTAGGAGAAAAAATGATTCCATCTCAAGTAGTGGGAGGAAGTATTATTATGGTTGGGATTATGCTTTTTGTATTAGAAAAACAAATAAAAAAATACATGCGCAAAGAACTAAAGCCTGCCAGCTAATGCTGGAGGCTTTCATTTTTTGTTTGGAGTGATTGATTCTCTTCTTTAATATACTGTGATTGTAAATCTTCTATGGTAATACCAGTTGCTTTAGTAAATCCCTCATTAAAATCATTAGTTTTTGCCGTTTCTATAATGATTGATTTAAGAATTGATTCTCCGAATTGATCAACGAGATACTTAATTGCATAATAACTTTGCAAATAAACATCATAATCTTCTAGACGATATTTTTCCCAGTCTTTATGTGTCACAAGATGGGAAAATGAGGTTTCTTGAAAGGGATAATAGCGATGTGCAACGTTATACATACCAACATACTCTGCAACTCCCTCATGAAACCATAGAGGAATTCTATAGACGTAAAGTTCTTGCTCTTTAATATAAGCTTGTAATCGATAGTGAGTATATTCGTGTAAAATGGTGCTTTGGAAATAAAATGATTGTGGCATTTGATTTGAGACGATATCTGATAAGTCCGTTATGGCAATCCCGACAATATCATTCGGATCGTCAAAGTAGCCCATAGTCTGAACTAAGGAGGTTTTTTCATAAAGATCTTCTATAGAAGAATGAAGAATAAGATCAATCTCGTTATCGTGGACATCACCCAAAAGATTTGTTGTAAGTTCATCAGCACGATTTAGAACATCCTCTATAATTGGGATTAGCTCTTTCTCATGTGTTTCATAATAAATCATTACATTTTTGTATGAGCTCACCATTTTATCCTTCTTCATCGCTTGATAATCTGCAATGGTTACTTTATTTGATTGAAAAGGTATTAAATAAAGCTGGTACTTCTCCTCAAGTGTTAAATTTCCTCCCAACTCACTAGATATCATAAGATTGATGGAAAAAAAGTAGATGGAAAAAAAGAAAGTGAATGTTGTAATGATCATAAAAGAAACAATGCCACTCCGCCCTTTAAAAAACCAAAAGGTAAATGTCTTTTTCAAAGTTATCAAAATATAGACAAAGAAACAGAATAAAGCAAAAGATGTTAATGTCATAATGATGCTGAAAGCAAAACTGACTTTAATGTGAAAAAATAAATGGAAACAAACAAAACATACAAATAGTAAAATAAGAGTAAAGCTGGAGTATATAAGGTTTTTACATACCAATTTAAATGTCTCCAAAGCAACCTCCTGCAAAGGTGAATCTTTATTGATATTTATGAAGCAGGAGTGGTAAAAATGACGTTTGAAGGTAAGGACGTGCATAAGATTTTTCAAAAAAACTCGCCGTTTGACGAGTTTTTAAAATTAAGATGAAATGTAGAAAATCGAACATAAGTAAGCAAAGGTAAAACCTAAAGGAATGCTAAATATTAAAGACAAGCCTTGAACAGGACCCTCTTCATTACTAATTCGAATTGCCTCTTTATAGCCATAAGAGAAATGAAATAGTGATAGAAATAATGTTAATAATATAATTCCATAAGATATAGTCATCTCTTTTTCCTCCGTTTATAAATCTATTATTTCTATTAATAGATGCCGAAAGAATTGAAAATATGAATGTTTTTCTACAAAGTAGAATTTATTCGTGCGGAGAGATAAGGTAATAAGGGGTTTCATAGAGTTAATAGTGTTTACTATGATGATTACTAATTATTTATGAAAAATAGAAAAACCTTGGCGAGGGGCCAAGGTTTTGTTAGAGTTATTTTCTTATTATTAATCTAGGAGAAGTTACTAATAGTAAACTAACAACAATTGCAGAAACGATCATTGTTGGAATCATATAAGAAGCATTATAAACAATAGAGTATGTTAGTACAGGAGTACCTTCAGGTGCGAACGACGCAAAAAATGCAACACCCGCAACAACATGTGCGACCATTCTTAGTAAGCTTCCAAGTAATGCCCCAAGTGTTATATAAAGAATCGCTAATTTTTTACTATTATTTTGAAAAGCGTTTTGAATCTGCTTGAAGAAGACTCCACTAAACCCAACAACAGTAAATGCCAGGTAGTAATCAAGAAACCCTTGAACAGGATGGACAATATAAGGATTACCAAGAACAGCTTGTAAAAGGCCTAGTAACAAACCAGTTAGAAGTCCTCCTTTTATTCCCCAACCATAAGCAATGATAAAAATTGGGATCATGCCCAGTGAAATGGAACCGCCCTGTGGTAACTTACCAATAACACTTGATAATAAATCAAGTAAAAAGGCCAGTGAAGCTAACATTGCAACTTCGATTAAAAATAATAAACGTTGATTTCCTCGCAAACTAATTACCTCTCTTTTACATCAAACCAAAAGGCAACCTTATTTTAGCCTCAAAATAAAAAAGCAATGATTGGAATGATCATATAATCCAAGCATTACTTTAAACATGATCTTCCACATCCCTACACTAGTATTAACTAACAGGTTCAAAGGGTTAGAATGGTAAACATTCAATCTCAGCTTAAAGGCTCCCCTTGTGGTTTAAATATTTATTTTAGTCATTACTATACAGGATCTCTGTGCTTACTACAACTATAAATATAGAATAAATAAGAGTTTAGTCTACAGTGTAATGAAAGGTGAGAATAAAACATATAATTCATCAGAATTGTCCAAGAGGTGAATGTATGGGTATTAAAAAACTATTCAACTTTAAAAATCCAGCACTAATAAAACAAATGAAAGTAGCAAAAATAGAAAGACAATACGGTGGTATTATTCATCAATTAGAACTTGATGATTTTTGGGATAGTCTTCAAAGTTATGAAAGAGCATTTATTAGAAATTGTATAAAGTGGTCCTTTGGAGGAAGGATTCAGCCTAAGGATTTAGATCACCCTGACAGTCATGCCAAAACAAAAAGAAGTGATTGTGGTTTTTTATTAGGAAATGTTTCTTGGGCTTTTGAATCAAAGGAATATCTTCTTGCTGAAAAATTATTAATTGAAATCATTAACCGTACGAAGCGTCCTTTTATTTTGCACCGTGCCCACCAGGAATTAGTTAAAATGTATTATGCTCAAAGTGAGGAAGATGATAAAATACTATATAAATGTAAAGAACTCTGTGAATATCATATTGAGTTAGCACCTTTAATACTCACAGAAGCATTAAAGAAAGATATTACCCCCCCTGAAATTTTAGCATTTAAATTATTAAAGGATATTTTAGATAAAGAAGGTAAATTAAAAGAGCGCGAGAATATATCTTTGCTTGAAGAACAATATTATAGAGGGGCAATGAATGAAGGTGGCTGATTGTCATCTTTTTTATTTTTTTAAAAGTGCTTGTGTTTATAAAATAAACGTGATATATTATTAAACGTCGCTTCTGAAGCAGACAAAAAAACAACACGAAAAAATAGGTGTTGACGAGAAGATTACTAAATGTTATATTGGTTAAGTCGCTTCTGAAACGGAGCTTGAAATGATCTTTGAAAACTAAACAAAACCAAGCGTGCTAAAGTTAATCTTACTGAGATTAACAAAAGTAAGTAATGTACTTTTATAGTACAAGTTATTATGAGCTATATCAACTCTTTATTGGAGAGTTTGATCCTGGCTCAGGACGAACGCTGGCGGCGTGCCTAATACATGCAAGTCGAGCGAACCAATGGGAGCTTGCTCCCTGAGGTTAGCGGCGGACGGGTGAGTAACACGTGGGTAACCTGCCTGTAAGATTGGGATAACTCCGGGAAACCGGAGCTAATACCGGATAACATTTTGAACCGCATGGTTCAAAATTGAAAGACGGCTTTTAGCTGTCACTTACAGATGGACCCGCGGCGCATTAGCTAGTTGGTGAGGTAACGGCTCACCAAGGCAACGATGCGTAGCCGACCTGAGAGGGTGATCGGCCACACTGGGACTGAGACACGGCCCAGACTCCTACGGGAGGCAGCAGTAGGGAATCTTCCGCAATGGACGAAAGTCTGACGGAGCAACGCCGCGTGAACGATGAAGGCCTTCGGGTCGTAAAGTTCTGTTGTTAGGGAAGAACAAGTACCAGAGTAACTGCTGGTACCTTGACGGTACCTAACCAGAAAGCCACGGCTAACTACGTGCCAGCAGCCGCGGTAATACGTAGGTGGCAAGCGTTGTCCGGAATTATTGGGCGTAAAGCGCGCGCAGGCGGTTTCTTAAGTCTGATGTGAAAGCCCACGGCTCAACCGTGGAGGGTCATTGGAAACTGGGGAACTTGAGTGCAGAAGAGGAGAGTGGAATTCCACGTGTAGCGGTGAAATGCGTAGAGATGTGGAGGAACACCAGTGGCGAAGGCGACTCTCTGGTCTGTAACTGACGCTGAGGCGCGAAAGCGTGGGGAGCGAACAGGATTAGATACCCTGGTAGTCCACGCCGTAAACGATGAGTGCTAAGTGTTAGAGGGTTTCCGCCCTTTAGTGCTGCAGCAAACGCATTAAGCACTCCGCCTGGGGAGTACGGTCGCAAGACTGAAACTCAAAGGAATTGACGGGGGCCCGCACAAGCGGTGGAGCATGTGGTTTAATTCGAAGCAACGCGAAGAACCTTACCAGGTCTTGACATCCTTCGCTACTTCTAGAGATAGAAGGTTCCCCTTCGGGGGACGAAGTGACAGGTGGTGCATGGTTGTCGTCAGCTCGTGTCGTGAGATGTTGGGTTAAGTCCCGCAACGAGCGCAACCCTTGATCTTAGTTGCCAGCATTAAGTTGGGCACTCTAAGGTGACTGCCGGTGACAAACCGGAGGAAGGTGGGGATGACGTCAAATCATCATGCCCCTTATGACCTGGGCTACACACGTGCTACAATGGATGGTACAAAGGGCTGCAAGACCGCGAGGTCAAGCCAATCCCATAAAACCATTCTCAGTTCGGATTGCAGGCTGCAACTCGCCTGCATGAAGCCGGAATCGCTAGTAATCGCGGATCAGCATGCCGCGGTGAATACGTTCCCGGGCCTTGTACACACCGCCCGTCACACCACGAGAGTTTGTAACACCCGAAGTCGGTGGGGTAACCGTAAGGAGCCAGCCGCCTAAGGTGGGACAGATGATTGGGGTGAAGTCGTAACAAGGTAGCCGTATCGGAAGGTGCGGCTGGATCACCTCCTTTCTAAGGAAAATGAGGCACGCTTGGTATTTTGTTTAGTTTTGAGAGATCATTCTGATCTTTCTATATAAGTAAGACTCAATACATAGGAGTCTAAATGCAAAGTGCATTTGAACATCCTGTGTTTTATGTTCCTTGAAAACTAGATAACGAAAACAATTCAAGTAATTCACTGAGTTTAAACGCTTAGTTTAGTGATTCTCTTAATAAATGTTAATCAAGATATTAAGTTTGATCTTATGTCTTGAGACAAAGGAGAAGCGAGAAGTTCGAGGCGACGACCTGATGAGGAGCGGAGTGTACGAGAGTACATGAGCACCCTTAGCTCGGGAAGTCAACGAAGAAATTCGACGCTTATCGTTTGTCGAAGGTTAAGTTGTTAAGGGCGCACGGTGGATGCCTTGGCACTAGGAGCCGATGAAGGACGGTACTAACACCGATATGCTTCGGGGAGCTGTAAGTAAGCTTTGATCCGGAGATTTCCGAATGGGGAAACCCACTGCTCGTAATGGAGTAGTATTTTTACCTGAATACATAGGGTATTAAAGGCAGACCCGGGGAACTGAAACATCTAAGTACCCGGAGGAAGAGAAAGCAAACGCGATTTCCCAAGTAGCGGCGAGCGAAACGGAAGAAGCCCAAACCAAGAGGCTTGCCTCTTGGGGTTGTAGGACACTCATGTACGGAGTTACAAAGGAACGGAGTAAATGAAGAGGTCTGGAAAGGCCCGTCAAAGAAGGTAACAACCCTGTAGTTGAAACTTCGTTCCCTCCAGAGTGGATCCTGAGTACGGCGGGACACGTGAAATCCCGTCGGAAGCAGGGAGGACCATCTCCCAAGGCTAAATACTCCCTAGTGACCGATAGTGAACCAGTACCGTGAGGGAAAGGTGAAAAGCACCCCGGAAGGGGAGTGAAAGAGATCCTGAAACCGTGTGCCTACAAGTAGTCAAAGCCCGTTAATGGGTAATGGCGTGCCTTTTGTAGAATGAACCGGCGAGTTACGATCCCGTGCAAGGTTAAGTTGATAAGACGGAGCCGCAGCGAAAGCGAGTCTTAAGTAGGGCGAATAAGTACGTGGTCGTAGACCCGAAACCAGGTGATCTACCCATGTCCAGGGTGAAGTTCAGGTAACACTGAATGGAGGCCCGAACCCACGCACGTTGAAAAGTGCGGGGATGAGGTGTGGGTAGCGGAGAAATTCCAATCGAACTTGGAGATAGCTGGTTCTCTCCGAAATAGCTTTAGGGCTAGCCTTGAAATGAGAGTCTTGGAGGTAGAGCACTGATTGGACTAGGGGCCCCCATCGGGTTACCGAATTCAGTCAAACTCCGAATGCCAAAGACTTATGTTCAGGAGTCAGACTGCGAGTGATAAGATCCGTAGTCAAGAGGGAAACAGCCCAGACCACCAGCTAAGGTCCCAAAGTATACGTTAAGTGGAAAAGGATGTGGAGTTGCTTAGACAACCAGGATGTTGGCTTAGAAGCAGCCACCATTTAAAGAGTGCGTAATAGCTCACTGGTCGAGTGACTCTGCGCCGAAAATGTACCGGGGCTAAACGTATCACCGAAGCTGTGGACTGTTCTTTTAGAACAGTGGTAGGAGAGCGTTCTAAGGGCTGTGAAGCCAGACCGTAAGGACTGGTGGAGCGCTTAGAAGTGAGAATGCCGGTATGAGTAGCGAAAGAGGGGTGAGAATCCCCTCCACCGAATGCCTAAGGTTTCCTGAGGAAGGCTCGTCCGCTCAGGGTTAGTCGGGACCTAAGCCGAGGCCGAAAGGCGTAGGCGATGGCCAACAGGTTGAAATTCCTGTACCACCTCCTCACCATTTGAGCAATGGGGGGACGCAGAAGGATAGGGTAAGCGCGCTGTTGGATATGCGCGTCCAAGCAGTTAGGCTGACAACGAGGCAAATCCCGTTGTCACATAAGGCTGAGCTGTGATGGCGAGGGAACTATAGTACCGAAGTTCCTGATTCCACACTGCCAAGAAAAGCCTCTAGCGAGGTGAGAGGTGCCCGTACCGCAAACCGACACAGGTAGGCGAGGAGAGAATCCTAAGGTGAGCGAGAGAACTCTCGTTAAGGAACTCGGCAAAATGACCCCGTAACTTCGGGAGAAGGGGTGCTTTTTAGGGTGAATAGCCCGGAAAAGCCGCAGTGAATAGGCCCAGGCGACTGTTTAGCAAAAACACAGGTCTCTGCGAAGCCGCAAGGCGAAGTATAGGGGCTGACGCCTGCCCGGTGCTGGAAGGTTAAGGGGAGAGGTTAGCGCAAGCGAAGCTTTGAACCGAAGCCCCAGTAAACGGCGGCCGTAACTATAACGGTCCTAAGGTAGCGAAATTCCTTGTCGGGTAAGTTCCGACCCGCACGAAAGGCGTAACGATCTGGGCACTGTCTCAACGAGAGACTCGGTGAAATTATAGTACCTGTGAAGATGCAGGTTACCCGCGACAGGACGGAAAGACCCCGTGGAGCTTTACTGTAGCCTGATATTGAATTTTGGTACAGCTTGTACAGGATAGGTAGGAGCCTGAGAAGCCGGAGCGCTAGCTTCGGTGGAGGCGTCGGTGGGATACTACCCTGGCTGTATTGAAATTCTAACCCACAGCCCTGATCGGGCTGGGAGACAGTGTCAGGTGGGCAGTTTGACTGGGGCGGTCGCCTCCTAAAATGTAACGGAGGCGCCCAAAGGTTCCCTCAGAATGGTTGGAAATCATTCGTAGAGTGTAAAGGCACAAGGGAGCTTGACTGCGAGACCTACAAGTCGAGCAGGGACGAAAGTCGGGCTTAGTGATCCGGTGGTTCCGCATGGAAGGGCCATCGCTCAACGGATAAAAGCTACCCCGGGGATAACAGGCTTATCTCCCCCAAGAGTCCACATCGACGGGGAGGTTTGGCACCTCGATGTCGGCTCATCGCATCCTGGGGCTGTAGTCGGTCCCAAGGGTTGGGCTGTTCGCCCATTAAAGCGGTACGCGAGCTGGGTTCAGAACGTCGTGAGACAGTTCGGTCCCTATCCGTCGTGGGCGTAGGAAATTTGAGAGGAGCTGTCCTTAGTACGAGAGGACCGGGATGGACGCACCGCTGGTGTACCAGTTGTCTTGCCAAAGGCATAGCTGGGTAGCTATGTGCGGAAGGGATAAGTGCTGAAAGCATCTAAGCATGAAGCCCCCCTCAAGATGAGATTTCCCATCACATTAGTGAGTAAGATCCCTGAAAGATGATCAGGTTGATAGGTCAGAGGTGGAAGCGCGGTGACGTGTGGAGCTGACTGATACTAATCGATCGAGGACTTAACCTATTAGAAAAGCGGAAGAAGCTCGTTCAAATCCATAGGGAATTGGAGCGATCGAGATGAAGTCGTTCTTTGACTTCTTCGAGAGAGTGAAATTGCCGTAGGATTTAGCTTCTGGAGCTGGACATGTAAAAACGTAAACTCAGTAGTGAATTGAATTGTGATTCGTTATCTAGTTTTGAAGGAATATATTTTCTTTAAAAAACATATTGATTTTTCGATAAAATATTATATAATAGATTTTGTCGCTAAAGGTCATATTATATATCTGGTAATGATGGCGAAGAGGTCACACCCGTTCCCATGCCGAACACGGAAGTTAAGCTCTTCAGCGCCGATGGTAGTTGGGGGTTTCCCCCTGTGAGAGTAGGACGTTGCCAGGTATAATGGAGGATTAGCTCAGCTGGGAGAGCACCTGCCTTACAAGCAGGGGGTCGGCGGTTCGATCCCGTCATCCTCCACCATAGTTTTTTCGCGCCAGCGAAAATAACTTACCATATGCCGGTGTAGCTCAACTGGTAGAGCACGATCGAATATGCTTCGAAGCTCCTGCTTCAGCACACAAATCGAGCTGCTACTTGAATAATCTTTCTGAGATTTGGGTGACTGGTAAGTAAGATAAAACCTTATATACATCTATACCAATGCCGGTGTAGCTCAACTGGTAGAGCAACTGACTTGTAATCAGTAGGTTGGGGGTTCAAGTCCTCTCGCCGGCACCATTTTATTTTATTAATAATATACAACTCATTATAAAATGAGCCATTAGCTCAGTTGGTAGAGCACGAACGAATATGCGTCGAAGCTTTACATCAGCACACAAATTGAGCTACAGCTTGAATAAGCTTACTGAAATTTGGGTGTCTATAACAAGAGATAAATTTAATATTATTACTCATTATGAAATGAGCCATTAGCTCAGTTGGTAGAGCATCTGACTTTTAATCAGAGGGTCGAAGGTTCGAGTCCTTCATGGCTCACCATTTACACACCTTGCGGGTGTGGCGGAATTGGCAGACGCGCTAGACTTAGGATCTAGTGTCCTTGTGACGTGGGGGTTCAAGTCCCTTCACCCGCACCAAAGTTTTTTCGCGTTAGCGAAAATAACTAACAATATTGCGGAAGTAGTTCAGTGGTAGAACACCACCTTGCCAAGGTGGGGGTCGCGGGTTCGAATCCCGTCTTCCGCTCCAAAGACAGTGCCGGGGTGGCGGAACTGGCAGACGCACAGGACTTAAAATCCTGCGGTAGGTGACTACCGTACCGGTTCGATTCCGGTCCTCGGCACCATAGTTTTTTCGCGCTAGCGAAAATAACTTACCTTAATCTTTATAGATTAATTTAGATTATTAGCGCCCGTAGCTCAATTGGATAGAGCGTTTGACTACGGATCAAAAGGTTAGGGGTTCGACTCCTCTCGGGCGCGCCAAGTATAGAAGTGAGAAATCAGAAGTCAGAAGCGAGAATAAACTTTTCGCTCTAAAGCAACAATAAAGTCTCTGACCTCCCAAATCCCACCTCTGAATTCTAGAACGGGAAGTAGCTCAGCTTGGTAGAGCACTTGGTTTGGGACCAAGGGGTCGCAGGTTCGAATCCTGTCTTCCCGACCATTAATTGATCTAAACTTTAAAATGGGGCCTTAGCTCAGCTGGGAGAGCGCCTGCTTTGCACGCAGGAGGTCAGCGGTTCGATCCCGCTAGGCTCCACCAATAATATCTTTTTTTAAAACATGGCGGTGTAGCTCAGCAGGCTAGAGCGAGCCGTAAACATCTCGAATATCATCATTGTAGGCTTGCGAGGAATGTGTCTTGACAAAGAGACATGACGAGCATGTTTTTTTACAAAGAGCGTTTGATAACTATGGCGGTGTAGCTCAGCTGGCTAGAGCGTACGGTTCATACCCGTGAGGTCGTGGGTTCGATTCCCTCCGCCGCTACCATATTAAGTTTTAGTTGCAAAGCATTTGATTGGACCTTTAGCTCAGCTGGTTAGAGCAGACGGCTCATAACCGTCCGGTCGTAGGTTCGAGTCCTACAAGGTCCACCATTTGAATTGAGGAGGAATACCCAAGTCCGGCTGAAGGGATCGGTCTTGAAAACCGACAGGGGTGTCAAAGCCCGCAGGGGTTCGAATCCCCTTTCCTCCTCCATATTTATTTTTATATTTTATCATCGCTGGGTGGAGCACGTGAATAGGCTTCATTGAGTTACATCAGCGTACCGATTGAGCAACATCTTGAATAATCTTTCTGAAATCGGGACGGTCCGTACAAGATAATAAACAAAGTTCATGTGTAATAAAATCTTTATATTTATCATCGCGGGGTGGAGCAGTCTGGTAGCTCGTCGGGCTCATAACCCGAAGGTCGCAGGTTCAAATCCTGTCCCCGCAACCAAATTTTAATATTTATGATTAAATATTATGTTAAGCTTAGTTATTTTCACTACGTGAAAAAAATTGGTCCGGTAGTTCAGTTGGTTAGAATGCCTGCCTGTCACGCAGGAGGTCGCGGGTTCGAGTCCCGTCCGGACCGCCATTTCTTTGAGAGTTAACTTATAACTTAAGTATAAAGCAAAAGGGTTTCAATAAGCGAGAAGGTCGAGGAAGCGAGTGAACGAACACCGGAGCGTATGACTATACGTGAGGATGTGAGTGAGAGAGCTGACGAAGAGATTCGAAGCTTAGTGGAAGCCGTAAACTATATTGGCTCGGTAGCTCAGTTGGTAGAGCACGTTCGAATATGCTTCTCTGAATAAACTTCAGCGTACTCATCGAGCTGCTTCTTGAATAATCCCTCTGAGATGAGGACGATTCACTAATTGAAAACCTTAAAATACTAACAAGTTATAGGAACAAATAAATAATACGTAAAGAGCAAACCTGTATCTTATTTGTTAATACTTACTAATTATATGGCTCGGTAGCTCAGTTGGTAGAGCAATGGACTGAAAATCCATGTGTCGGCGGTTCGATTCCGTCCCGAGCCACCACTTATAAAATGAAATATGGCGATTGTGGCGAAGTGGTTAACGCATCGGATTGTGGTTCCGACATTCGTGGGTTCGATTCCCATCAGTCGCCCCATTATTGCGGGTGTAGTTTAGTGGTAAAACCTCAGCCTTCCAAGCTGATGATGAGGGTTCGATTCCCTTCACCCGCTCCAAAAAATGGGCCTATAGCTCAGCTGGTTAGAGCGCACGCCTGATAAGCGTGAGGTCGATGGTTCGAGTCCATTTAGGCCCACCATAAAATGTTATTGATCCGCAGTAGCTCAGTGGTAGAGCTATCGGCTGTTAACCGATCGGTCGTAGGTTCGAGTCCTACCTGCGGAGCCAAATTGGGGAAGTACTCAAGTGGCTGAAGAGGCGCCCCTGCTAAGGGTGTAGGTCGTGTAAGCGGCGCGAGGGTTCAAATCCCTCCTTCTCCGCCAGTTTTTATATTGTTTAGGCCCGTTGGTCAAGCGGTTAAGACACCGCCCTTTCACGGCGGTAACACGGGTTCGAATCCCGTACGGGTCATTAAAAGCACTGCATTCATGCAGTGCTTTTTTATTTTCTATAAATATAGAAGTCAAATAAAAAGTAGCATTTCTTTTAAGTAAATCCTTATAAATTATAAAGATTTGCTATTTCCCTATTATTGAATGTGCTTATCTTTACAAAACATGCTTTGTTGAAAAACAATTATTCCCCTAATAAATATTATATAAAATATAATATTTATTCCTTCATCTATTAACACTCCCTAGGAAAAACATACGCATAGTTCTTCTCTTTAGCCTTTTGCTTTTTTAAAATACCTTCAAATCCTGCGGAAATTTCTTTCAACAAAATTCTACAAAAAGTCGAAAAAAATATTTTGGTTATATAACATCCTCTATGAGTAATTAGTCTCCCATTAAGTATGTAAAACGGTTTCCTTCATTAAAAATATATTATTTTCAACTCATAAATTTTTTCCTAAATCACTAGTGTTTTCTTATATTATTGTTAGTTATTCTAACAAACTGCTTTAAATTGTCTACATTTTAAAAGAATAATAATACAAAAACATTGTTGTACTCTTGTTGGTTTATGTCGGAAAAAAGAACGTTTTCATTAAAGGGAATTATTTGTAAGTCTTGAATGTTTAGCATAGATAATAAGAGGAAGGGTGAATTCTGTGATGCTCATGTGTCCATCAGACTTTGATATTCATTTATTTCATGAAGGACAGTCTTTTGAAAGCTACCGGTTCTTAGGAGCTCATATACTGGAACGAGATGGTGAGCTGGGTACTAATTTTTGTGTTTGGGCACCACATGCGAGACAGGTAAATGTAGTAGGGAACTTTAACAAATGGAACAGTCAGGAACATCAAATGGAGAAATTAAATGAGGAGGGGATATGGAGCTTATTTATTCCTAGAGTTACTGAGGGTGAGATCTATAAATATGAAATACATTCTTCAAATGGTCAAAAGCTTCTTAAGTCAGACCCTTATGCTTTTCATTCTGAGGTAAGGCCTGATACTGCATCGATTGTTTATGATTTATCCGGGTTCGAATGGTCAGATCAAAAGTGGCAAAGAAGGAAAAAGTTAAGAGAAGTGTATGATCGTCCGTTAGCTATTTATGAAGTTCACTTAGGTTCTTGGAAAATAAAAGAGGATGGTGAGCTATATAGCTATATTGAACTTGCGGAGATGCTTATTCCTTATGTATTAGAACACGGATTCACTCATATTGAACTTTTACCTATAATTGAACATCCATATGATCGATCTTGGGGATATCAAGGAACAGGGTATTATTCTGCTACAAGTCGTTTTGGATCGCCAAAAGATTTTATGGCATTTATAAATGCTTGTCATGAAGAAAATATTGGTGTCATCATTGATTGGGTTCCAGGTCATTTTTGTAAAGATGCTCATGGATTATATATGTTTGATGGGCTACCAACGTATGAGTACACAAATGAAAAAGATCGTGAAAATTATATCTGGGGTACTGCAAATTTTGATTTAGGAAAAACAGAAGTACAAAGTTTCTTAGTGTCCAATGCTTTGTTTTGGATGGAATATTTTCATATTGATGGGTTTAGGGTTGATGCAGTCGCCAACATGCTCTATTGGCCAAATTCGAATGAACTTGTTGAAAACCCTTATGCTGTTTCTTTTATTAAAAAACTTAATGAAGCAGTATTTGCAAATGATCCGAATATACTTATGATTGCTGAGGATTCAACTGATTGGCCGATGGTTACCTCTCCAACCTCGTCAGGTGGTCTTGGCTTTAACTACAAATGGAATATGGGTTGGATGAACGATATTCTTTCTTATATGGAGGCCTCTCCAGAGAATAGAAATGAACTCCACCATAAAGTTACATTCTCCTTTTTATATGCTTTTTCAGAAAACTTCATTTTACCTTTTTCTCATGACGAAGTTGTTCATGGAAAAAAATCATTATTAAATAAGATGCCGGGTGATTATTGGCAAAAATTTGCCCAATTAAGGCTTCTGTATGCATATATGTTTACACATCCTGGAAAGAAACTTCTTTTTATGGGAGGTGAATTTGGTCAGTATGATGAATGGAAGGATTTAGAGCAACTTGATTGGATGTTGGAAGAGTATGAGATGCATAACAAAATGCGTAGCTATTTTAAGCATTTGCTCTCAAACTATAACAAGCAAAAGTCATTGTTTGAAGTAGACCATTCATTTGAAGGTTTTGAGTGGATAGATGCAGATAATCGCGATCAAAGTATTTTTTCTTTTATCCGAAAAGGACAAAAAGAAAATGAAATACTTGTTGTTGTTTGTAACTTTAAACCAATTGTTTATTATGATTACAAAATTGGGGTACCAATTGACACAGAATATGTAGAGATTATAAATAGTGATGCAGAAGAGTTTGGTGGTTCAAATCAATTGAACAAAAAGAATCTTAGGGCAATAGAAGGCGAGTTTCATGGGAGGCCATATCATCTATCTATGACAATTCCACCGTATGGAGCAGTTATTCTACGTGCAGTTAAAAAAAGAGGGGAGAATAAGAATGGGAAAAAAACAATGCGTAGCAATGTTACTAGCAGGGGGTAAAGGTAGCAGGTTAAGCTCTCTTACTAAAAATTTGGCAAAGCCGGCAGTTCCGTATGGGGGAAAATATAGAATCATAGATTTTACTTTAAGTAATTGTACCAACTCTAGCATTGATACTGTAGGTGTATTAACACAATATCAACCACTAGTTTTAAATTCATATATAGGAATTGGAAGTGTGTGGGATTTAGATCGTAAAAATGGTGGGGTAACCGTTCTTCCTCCTTACTCTGAATCCTCTGAAATGAAGTGGTATAAAGGGACAGCAAGCGCAATCTATCAAAACATTAATTATATTAAACAATATGATCCTGAATATGTATTAATCTTGTCGGGAGATCATATCTACAAAATGGATTATTCTAAAATGCTTGACTACCACATTGATAAAAATGCTGATGCCTCCATTTCTGTTATAGAAGTGCCTTGGGATGAGGCTAGTCGATTTGGAATTATGAATACCAATGACAAAATGCAGGTAGTTGAATTTGATGAAAAGCCTGCTAATCCTAAAAATAATTTGGCCTCAATGGGAATTTATATTTTTAAATGGTCACTTTTAAAAGAATACTTGGAGATGGATGAACGTAATCAATATTCAAGTCATGATTTTGGGAAAGATATTATTCCTTTATTGCTAGAAGAGAAACGCAATGTTGTTGCTTATCCTTTTAAAGGATATTGGAAAGATGTAGGAACGGTTAAGAGTCTTTGGGAAGCAAATATGGATTTATTAAATGATGAGTCGGAGCTAAATTTATTTGATCGAGACTGGAAGATCTACACGGTTAATTCTAATCATCCACCTCAATTTATTGCTGAGGATGCGGTAGTAACTGATTCTCTTGTTAATGACGGTTGTGTCATTATGGGAAATGTTCATCATTCCGTTTTATTCCAAGGCGTTACGGTTGGTAAAAATACAAAAATAAAAAATACGGTCTTAATGCCTGACACAATAATCGGGGAAAATGTCTACATTGAAAATGCAATCGTTCCATGTGGTTTAGAAATTCCAGATGGTACTGTGATATGTCCTGATACGAATTCAGATGAAATTTTACTTGTTACAGATGAAATCATATCCTTGACTGAGAACAAAGTTAATTAATAAAAAAATCATATGACTACAATACATTGGAAGTAGGAAGGTTCAGATGTAAGCATGTTTTTCTTTATCATTGCATTTATTCTTTTTTAATTATTTTCTAAGCATGTGAAACATATGACCTTACTTTTTCCAAAAAGGGGAGAAGGAAGAAATGAGTATTAAAATGTTAGGTGTTATTGATGCTACAGCATATAAACCAGAAATTGAAGATTTAACGATCCATCGTTCATTAGCAGCAGTTCCTTTTGGTAGTCGATATCGTTTAATAGATTTTGTTCTATCTAGCATGACAAATTCTGAGATTGAAAGTGTTGCTATTTTTCCTAAGTATTCTTATCGCTCCCTAATGGATCACATTGGTTCCGGAAAACAGTGGGATCTAAATCGTAAAACAGATGGATTATTTTTCTTCCCATCTCCTCATTTACACAATGAATATGATGAGTTTGGATCTTTCCGACAATTTTCTGATCACATTGATTTCTTTTTAAGAAGTAAACAGGAGTATGCGGTTATTACCAATAGTCATACAGTTTGTAATATTGATTTTCAGAAGGTATTAAGTCGTCATATAGAAAATGGCTGTGATATAACAGAAGTTCGAAAAGATGGTCAGTCGTTACAAATGTATATTATGTCAACAAAACTTCTTCTTGATCTTATTCAGGATAAAGAAAAAACAGGATGCAAAACACTTGCTGACGTTATTATAGAAAATCAACATAATTTCACTATTTGTGATTATGAATTTAGAGGCTATGCAGCTGTTATAGATTCATTAGCCAATTATTATAAACATAGTATGGAAATGCTTAACCCAGCTATTTGGAAAGAAATTTTCATGAAAAACCGACCAATTTTAACGAAAGCAAAAGATGAGCCACCAACCAAATATGGAAAAAATGCAGTTGTAAAAAATTCCTTAATTGCTAATGGATGTAAAATAGAAGGTTATGTGGAAAATAGTATTATTTTTAGAGGAGTTCATATCGGAAAAGATACAGTTATTAAAAATAGTGTCGTTATGCAAAAGACAAATATTGGAGAGAACTGTGTACTAGAGAATATTATTACAGATAAAGATGTTAAAGTATTAGACTATTCTAAATTAAGTGGATCACATTTAGAGCCAACGATACTAAGAAAAAGAACCATTCAAGGAGCGATGATGAACTCGTGAAAGTATTATTTGCTGTTTCAGAATGTGTACCTTTTGTAAAATCAGGAGGATTAGCTGATGTTGCAGGTGCATTACCAAAGGAATTAAAAAAACTAGGAGCTGACGTTAGAGTCATTCTACCCAAATATTCTTTGATATCAGAGTCTTATCGTGAAAAGATGACTAAATTAGATGAAATAATTGTTCCGGTTGGATGGAGACAGCAGTATTGTGGAATTGAAAAATTAGAATATGAAGGAATTACGTATTATTTCTTAGATCATGAATATTATTTTTATCGTGATTCTTTGTATGGACATTATGATGATGGTGAGCGCTTCTCATTCTTTTGTAGAGGCGTACTAGAAACATTAGAAGCTATTGATTTTCAGCCTGACATCATACATTCACATGATTGGCATACAGGAATGATTAGTTATTTATTACAAAAAGAATACAGAGAGAAACCTTTTTATGAGGAAATCAAAACAGTGTTTACGATTCATAATCTCCAATTTCAAGGTGTATTTCCATACAGTATTCTCCACGATCTTTTAAATCTGGGGGATGAAGACTTTAAAAATCTAGAGTTTTATGGAGATATTAGCTTCATGAAGGCAGCAATAATCTCATCAGATTTTATAACAACTGTTAGTCCAACATATAAAGAGGAAATTCAGACAGCCTACTATGGAGAAAGACTGGATGGTCTATTAAGATCCCGAAATTCTTCTCTTATAGGAATTTTAAATGGAATTGATGATACAGTTTATAATCCTGAAACAGATGAAAATATTTATTCACAGTTTACACCGGAAACACTCATAAAAAAAGCGGAGAATAAAGCTGCTCTACAAGCTGCTTTTGGGTTACCTGAGAGTAAAGATACACCAATTATTTCAATGGTAACAAGGTTAACGAAGCAAAAAGGTTTAGATTTAGTTAAACGTGTTTTTGATGAGGTATTAGCTAAGGATGTTCAAGTGATCGTTCTTGGTACAGGAGAAAAGGAATTTGAAGATTATTTTAAACATATGGAATGGGTTTATCCGACAAAGTTTAAAGCATACATAGGATTTGATGAGAAGCTTGCACATCAAATTTATGCCGGCTCCGATTTATTTTTAATGCCATCAAAATTTGAACCATGTGGTTTGGGGCAGTTAATTGCTCTAAGATATGGCACTATTCCAATTGTCCGTGAAACAGGCGGATTAAATGACACAGTGTTTCCTTTTCAGGAAGAGTTAAATGAAGGTAATGGATTTACGTTTAGTCATTTTAATGCCCATGATATGTTGTATTCAATAAATCGCGCTATCGAGTATTATCATCAAGATGAGGTTTGGCACAAGATCGTCAATACTGCCATGACACAAGATTATAGTTGGAGCCAATCAGCATTAAAATATAAGCAGCTTTACACTGATTTGATCACTGGGAGTGATGAGCATGTTCTCTAATAAAGATTCATTTAAAAAAAGCTTTTTAAAAAGGCTTGAAAGTATGTGTGGCAAAGGCTTTGAAGAATCAACTAGACGTGATCAGTACTTTACATTAGGGAATATGGTAAGAGAATATATTAGCTCTAAATGGATTGATACGAACGAGCTTTACCGGGCTGAAAATAAAAAGCAAGTATACTATTTATCAATTGAATTTCTCTTAGGTCGTTTACTTTGTCAAAACTTATTAAACCTAGGAATTAAAGAGGTTGTTGAGGAAGGTCTGGCAGAGCTTAATATTCACTTAAATGAAATAGAAGAGTGTGAGTCAGACCCAGCTCTAGGAAACGGCGGATTAGGAAGATTAGCAGCATGCTTCTTAGATTCTTTGGCTACATTAAATCTTCCTGGTCACGGTTATGGGCTCCGATATAAGCACGGACTATTTGATCAAAAAATAGTGGATGGATATCAAGTTGAGCTCCCGGAGCAATGGTTACGACATGGAAATGTGTGGGAAGTACGGAAGCCTGATCAAGCTGTTGAGGTATCATTCTGGGGTAGAATAGAATCAAGTTATGAAGGAAATTCTCTCACTTTTAAGCATGTAGGAGAACAAAAGGTGTTAGCCGTTCCTTATGATATGCCTGTTGTTGGCTACCAGGTCGATACAGTTAACACGTTGAGGCTTTGGAATGCTGAACCTGCCTCATTTGGTCCAAATCAAGATGTTTTATCATATAAGAGAGATACTGAGGCAATTACAGATTTCCTTTATCCTGATGATACACATGATGAGGGCAAAATATTAAGGTTAAAACAACAGTATTTCCTTGTTTCTTCAAGTTTACAAAGTATCATTCAGTCGTTTAAAAAAGAGAATTCTAACATTAGAGAACTTCATCATTACGTGGCTATTCATATAAATGATACACATCCGGCTTTGGCTATTCCTGAATTAATGAGAATATTAGTTGATATTGAAGGATTAACTTGGAATGAAGCATGGCATGTAACAACAAATACAGTGTCTTATACAAATCATACGATCTTAGCGGAAGCACTAGAAAAATGGCCAATTTATTTATTTAAGCCATTACTTCCTAGAATTTATATGATTATAGAAGAAATTAATGAGAGATTTTGTGCAGAGCTCTGGGATCGATATCCGGGAGAATGGCAACGTATTGAGCATATGGCCATTATCGCTCACGGCCTTGTGAAAATGGCTCATCTCGCAATAGTTGGGAGTAATAGTATTAACGGGGTAGCCAAAATACACTCTGATATTTTAAAAAATAGAGAGATGAAATCTTTCTATGAGGTTTATCCCGAAAAATTCAATAACAAAACAAATGGTATTACACATAGAAGGTGGCTACTTAAAGCAAATCCTGAATTAACAAACTTAATTAAAGAAACAATTGGTGAGGATTGGGTAAAACAGCCTGAAAAATTAATAGATTTAAAGAGACATGTTTATCATCCATCAGTAAAAGAACAATTTGCACAGGTGAAAAGGAAGCGTAAGGAAATACTAGCGAAGAAAATAGCAGAAAAAAATGGGATTCTAGTAGACATTGATTCTATTTTTGATGTTCAAGTTAAAAGATTACACGCATATAAAAGACAGTTATTAAATGTTCTTCATATTATGTATTTATACAATCGAATAAAAGAAGATCCTAATTATGTGATACAACCTCGTACATTTATTTTTGGAGCAAAAGCATCTCCAACGTATTATTACGCAAAGAAGGTCATAAAACTTATCCATTCCTTAGCTGATAAAGTAAACAATGACCCAAGAGTTTCGCAGGTTATAAAGGTTGTATTTATGGAAAATTATCGTGTTTCATTGGCTGAAGATATCTTCCCAGCTGCAGATGTTAGTGAACAGATTTCGACTGCAAGCAAAGAGGCATCTGGTACAGGAAATATGAAATTTATGATGAATGGTGCTTTAACAGTTGGGACATTAGATGGAGCAAATATTGAGATCATGGAGGAGATTGGTAAAGATAATATTTTTACCTTTGGTCTTACTGCACAAGAGGTGCTCAAGTATGAAGAAAACGGCCGTTATCGATCAATGGAATATTATCACCATGATTTAAGAATTCGACAAGTTATCAATCAATTAACAAATGGATTTTTCTCAGAAGATGAAGGAGAATTTGAGTCAATTGCTGATTCCTTACTCGTTCAAAATGATCAATATTTTGTTTTACGTGATTTTGCTTCTTATATTGATATACAAGAAAAGGTTGGCATAGCTTATCAAAACCGAGAAAAATGGCTGGAGCAGGCATTAATAAACGTATCACATTCAGGCTTCTTTTCAAGTGACAGAACCATACAGCAATATGCTGAAGGAATTTGGAATATTGAGCCGCTTGGAGTGAAAATGTAAAGAAAAAGGTTTGGCTCTTTTTTACAGATAAATGAAGACATTTCATGTACAAAAAAGGTGTTGACTATATTAGTCAGCACCTTTTTATTGGATATATTAATCAATCACCGTCTAAAAGTCGACCTAAACCGCCAAGTAGACTGCCTTCACCACGACCTTCACCGCCAGCAGATGGTGCACTTGCAATTACTCGATCTGCTAAGCGACTGAATGGTAATGTTTGAACCCAAACTGTTCCTGGTCCTTGTACAGTAGCGAAGAATAAGCCTTCTCCACCAAAAAAAGCAGTCTTTACTTTTCCAACAAATTCAATATTGTAATCAACTTCTTTTGTTAATGCGACTAAGCAACCTGTATCAATTCTTAATTTCTCTCCAGGTTGAAGGTCACGGCGGATAATGGTTCCTCCAGCATGTAAAAAGCCAAGACCATCTCCTTCAAGCTTTTGCATAATGAAACCCTCTCCACCAAAAAAGCCAGTTCCAAGCTTCTTTTGAAAATCAATGCCAATTGATACACCTTTTGCTGCACAAAGGAAGGAGTCTTTTTGACAAATAATCTTTCCACCAAGCTCACTCAAATCAACAGGTATGATTTTCCCGGGATAAGGAGCAGCAAATGAGACACGCTTTTTACCAACACCTTTGTTTGTGAAAACTGTCATAAATAAGCTCTCACCCGTGATGACACGTTTACCAGCTCCAACCAGCTTACCAAAAAAGCCTTTTTGGTTGTTGTCTCCATCACCAAAAATGGTTTCCATATCGATGCCATCTTCCATCATCATCATGCCGCCAGCTTCAGCTACAACACTTTCATTCGGATCTAACTCAATTTCAACACATTGCATGTCATCGCCATGTAAAACATAATCAATTTCATGAGCGTTCATCAGGATCCCCCCATATGTAAGTAGCAGGTGATTAACGGTAAATTCCTGCTTATCTTTTATTTTACTAGTTAAAGAAATTTTTGAAAGAAAAATTAAAAACAAATTTTGGCATAATGAAAGGGAGCACGAATGCCCCCCTCATCATTATGCCTTTTTTGAATTGTCAGTAGTCATTTCTATATTAGATTCTTGCTCCATTTTTTTCCCCCACCATGTCGCGAGTAAAGGACCTGATATATTATGCCATACACTGAAAATCGCACTTGGAACGGCAGATAATGGGGAAAAATGTGCAACTGCTAAAGCAGCACCGAGCCCTGAATTTTGCATACCGACTTCAATAGAGATAGCTTTTTGGTCTGCAAAGTTTAATTTTAATGCTTTTGCCAACACAAATCCTAATAAAAGGCCTAGTAAATTGTGTAGAACAACAATGGTGAAGATTAAAAGACCTGTTTCTGCAATTTTCTCTGCATTCACAGCAACCACAGCTGAAGCAACCGCAACAATTCCTATGACAGATATTAGAGGTAAAACAGTTACACTTTTTTCAACTTGCTTTGTAAATAATAACTTCACAACAATACCTAAAATAATTGGAATAAGTACGATTTGAACAATTGATAAAAATAAGGAACCAGCAGAAACCGGCAGCCATTTACTAGCAAACAAAAGTGTAAGAGCTGGTGTTAATATTGGTGCAAGTAATGTTGAAATTGACGTTACAGCAACTGACAATGCTGTATTACCTTTCGCTAAAAAGGTAATAACATTAGATGCTGTTCCACCAGGACAACAGCCTACCAAGATTACTCCAACAGCAACTTCAGGTTGTAGTTGAAAAACTGTAGCGAGTAAAAAAGCCAGTAATGGCATAATTGTAAACTGTGCAACAACACCTAATAGAACACTTTTTGGTGCTTGAAACACTGCTTTAAAATCTTGCAGAGATAAAGTTAAGCCCATTCCAAACATGATAATACCTAATAATAGTGCAATATGAGGGGCAATCCAAGTAAAGCCACCAGGAATAAAAAAGGCTAACACAGCAAAAATAATGACCCAGATTGCAAAAGTGTTTCCAGCACCCTTACTAATTCTTTCTAATAATTGCATATTCATACAACCTCCTTTTTGAAATTATATAACTATATATTCGAAAAATTCAATCATTTGAGATCAGTTATAATAAAAATATCAAGTAAAAGGGAAGAAAGTCTTACACAAAAAAACTCCCCTTTGTGTATGGGGGAGCTTTACTAATTATACTTCATCCTCGGTATAAGGATCTTTCTCATAAGGAGGTAAATCACCAAAGATTGTCATTGTACCTTCTTCATCTAGCATGTCTTCATATTGCTGATGTTGATTTGAAGGGAATATGGTAATTTCTTTTCCTTCTATATCAGTGCCGACAAAGTTTTCATAAGCCTCAACATATCCATCAGGATCATTTGATTCCATGTATACATCATTGTAGTGATCTTGTGGATCATTAAAATCAGATGGAGTTTCAGATGATCCGTAACTATTCACAATTTGATAAGCATCTTCTGCATCAAACGCTACGTTCTCATCTTGATCATCATAATTAAATTTTCCGAAGGGAGGCATTAAAACTCCTTCTTCTATTGGGCGATTATGTGAAACAACCTGTTCAGGTGCATGTTCTTTACAGGTAGTAGCTGTAGGAATTGCATCAAGTCGTTCAACTGGTATATCAACTCCACAAACTTCACATTTACCATAAGAACCATTGTCAATAGCTTGAAGAGCTCTTTCAATATCTAATAGTTGTTCTTCTGTATGTTCATTTAATGCAATGTCTTTTTCTCTTTCATATAATTCTGTAGCATCATCTGCTGGATGATTGTCATAACTTGAGAGTTCCCCCATTGATTCATGCCCATGACCTTCTTCAAGACCAAAATGACCATTCATCTCGAAGCGATCTTCTATATCTTTTTTCATTTGGTTTAGCTGTGAACGGAAGGTCTCTACTTGTTGTGAACTTAGCATGCCATCCACGCTCCTTCCTTAAATAAATGTTTCTATACCTATTATGAGCAGTAAGAAGGAAAACATGATTGTTAAAATTGCACAAAAAAAACACGGTACCTGAACATACCGTGTAAGAAGTATTTATAAGAAGTGGCTGACGAATAAACCCAACGCCAATAAAAATCCAAATTGAACATTCGTTTGAGCAGTTGCTTTCATTGCAGGCATCATTTCAATTGGAGCTGTTTTCCCTATAAATTGTTTTACAGCAGAATAAGCTTTAGGAATACTAATTAATACGAGCAATGCCCAAGCTGGTGCTAAACCTACTATAAGTAGTACAAATATAATGAAATATGCTGTAATAAACATACCAGCTAAAAAACGAATTGAGTTTTTTCTTCCTAGTAAAATGGCAAGTGTTTTTCTGCCATTTTCTTTATCGCCATCTAAATCTCGAATGTTGTTCGCAGTTAAAATAGCTGCAATTAAGATCGCAACAGGAATAGATAAAAGTATGCTGCCTAAGGAAAGTGTCTCAGTTTGAATAAAGTAGGCAATTAATACAATAACATTTCCCATAAAAAACCCGGCAACAATTTCACCAAATGGTGTATATGCAATTGGAACGGGACCTCCTGTATAAAAATACCCAGCTAGCATACATACTATTCCTATAACAGCAATCCACCAAGTGGACATCATACAAATGTAGACACCTAATAATGTAGCAATACCAAAAAATGAAAAACCTAATGTTAAGACAGTGTTTGCCTTAATTCCATTTCTAACGATGGCACCACCTATACCAACAGATGATTCATTGTCTAAACCACGTTTATAATCAAAATACTCATTAAACATATTTGTTGCTGCTTGAATTAGAATAGAAGCAACAAGCATAGCTATGAATAATGAGAGCTTTATTGATCCTTCATGCAAAGCTAACACAGTCCCAATTGTAACAGGAATAAATGCTGCAGATAGTGTATGCGGTCTTAATAGCATCCACCAAACTCTCCAGCCTTTGTCCTTTTTAATCATAGGAGCATGTGGCGTTGTCTGAGGTTGCATAATATCTCTCCTTTTTTTAGCAAAAAACAAATATAACATGTAAAACGACTCCATAACATAGTTTAGAAAAATAACCAAGGGGTGTCAATGCTTTTCAAATCAAAGATCCTAGCTTATTATTACCATTTGTACCTATAAAATGACTCTGTAATCAAGACGTTTTCATTTTAATCCTGAACAACAAGATATATAATAAGGTTATAACAATTTGGTTCTAAAAACAGAATTGATAAATTTGTACTTAGTTTGGTGTATAGTTCTACAAAGCCCTATTAAGGCAAAGGACTGGCAAGTTAAGTGCCTTGCGCTTTTCTATATTGACACACAACCTAGCTAGGTGTATCTTAATATAAGCAATTTTTGGTGTCGGGGGGATAAGCTTGATAACTACTTTGGATCATACAATAAAAGAATTTATACAGCAGGCATTGGAAGAGGCAAAGCAGACGAATCAATCGGTGATCGTCAGCAGTGTAAAAGAAGTGGATGCAATGGACCCCCTTCATTTCTTTGCTTCCGGTGAAGAACTTTCCTTAGGAGAACGATTTGTTTGGTCAACACCTGAACGGGATTTTACGATGGTTGGTCTAGGAAATGAATTAGTTATCGAAAATAATAAAGAGTCTAAACAAAGATTTCAGGAAATTGAAAAGGAATGGAAGCGCTTCCCTAAAAAGGTTATTTCTGATCGGAAGAATGAAATAGGGACAGGCCCTCTGCTATTCGGAGGTTTTTCATTTGATCCTATAAAAGAGAAAAGTCCTCTTTGGGATTCATTTGCAGAAGCAAAATTTGTACTTCCAACTACAATGCTTTCCATTGTTCAGAATAAAACATATCTTACTATTAACAAAATCATTTCACCTTACGATGAACTTGATGTTTGTATCAAACACTTTGAAAATAGTATTGAACTTAGCCATTCCTTTCCTTATTCATTAGATTGTGAAAAGGTTAACGAATTTTCAACTATTGAGTATAAAACTTCTGAATGGTTAAAGGCTGTTCAACAGGCAACTAAGGATATACAAGCAAAAGAAATGGATAAGGTTGTTTTAGCTCGTGAAGTACATCTAAAGTTCACAGAGAAAATAAATTCTTATCAAGTCATAAATAATCTTCTGATGGAACAGCCAACAAGCTATGTTTTTGATTTTGAAAATGGAAATCAGCACTTTGTTGGAGCTACTCCAGAAAGATTAGTTAAAAAGAAAAACACTCAGGTATTATCAACCTGTCTTGCTGGATCGATTAAAAGAGGAACCACAAAAGAGCAAGACCAAAAGTTAGGTCATCAACTATTAAATGATGACAAAAACTTAATTGAACATAATATCGTTGTTAAAATGATTAAAGCTGCTATTGATGCATGCTGTGATGAAGTAAGTGTACCGGAATACCCAACCTTATATAAAACGAAAAACATTCAACATCTATACACTCCTGTAAAGGGGATTGCAAAAGAAGGAATTTCCCTTCTTTCTATGGTTGAAAGATTACACCCCACTCCTGCTTTGGGTGGGTATCCTAAAGATAAAGCGATTGAAAAAATTAGAGAGCGCGAACCAATGCATCGCGGATGGTATGCAGGTCCGATTGGTTGGCTTGATCATGATAACAACGGTGAATTTGTTGTAGCCATTCGCTCAGGGTTATTGGAAGGTCAGAATGCTGCATTATTTGCAGGATGTGGAATTGTGGAAGAATCAGATCCGAAATCGGAATATCTAGAAACCAAAATAAAACTTAAGCCAATGCTGTCTGCTTTGGGAGGAATCGTAAATGAAGACTGGTGATACACTAACCAGATACGTCGCCAACTTTGTTGATGAACTGGCTCGTTTAGGAGTTGCGGAGGTTGTTATTAGTCCAGGTTCTCGCTCAACTCCTCTGGCTATTTTAATGGCGGAGCATCCAGATCTTACTTGTTACATTAATATTGATGAACGATCAGCAGGCTTTTTTGCACTTGGAATGGCTAAGTGTAATAAAAGACCTGTTGTATTAGTTTGTACATCTGGTACTGCAGCAGCTAATTATTATCCAGCAATTGTTGAAGCGCGTTACTCAAGAGTTCCATTAATAGTCATTACTTCTGATAGACCTCATGAGTTAAGAGATGTTGGGGCACCCCAGGCAATTGATCAAATTCAAATGTATGGTCATTATCCAAAATGGTTTGTTGACGTAGCCTTACCTGAAGAACAAGTAGGGATGTTTCGTTATGTTAGGACTATTGCAGGTAGAGCAGTGTCAATTGCTTCTGCACAACCTGAGGGAGTGGTTCATTTGAATTTTCCATTTAGAGAGCCTTTACTCCCCAATTTAACTCTTAATGACTTATGGAGTACAACAGAAGATCGAACAACCTATTTACATACTACACTAGGTGAAGTACTTTTATCGAAAGAACAAATGGAGATGTTGGTTCAACTCGTGAACAGGTTTTCTAAAGGAATGATTGTTTGTGGAGAACAAAACGATTCAGATTTTATTACAGAAGTGAATAAGCTTTCTGAAAAACTGAAATTCCCGATCCTTGCCGACCCTCTTTCTCAATTAAGAGCAGGTAAGCATAAAAAGCAGGGTGTCATTGATGGATATGACTCGATATTAAAAGATCCTGAATTAGTTAATGAGCTTAAACCAGAAGTGATTATTCGGTTTGGCCCTATGCCTGTTTCCAAGCCGCTTATGCTTTTATTGAAAAATAATCCGGATATTGTACAGATTATTGTCGATTCAAGTGAAGAATATCGGGACCCAACTTTAAATGCTTCACATCTTATTACTTGTATGCCGCATTATTTTTGTAAAGAGCTGGTGAACTTAATACAAGCTAAGGAATTCTCAGATTATTATAATAATTGGTTGCTAAGTAATCAGGTCTTTTCAGAAAGAATTGATCATGAGCTGCATAAAATCGATGAATTATTTGAAGGGAAAGTAGTTAGTGAACTTCAACAACTTCTACCTGATGGCAGCCGATTATTCGTTGGAAACAGCATGCCGATACGGGATGTTGATACGTTTTTTAGAAATCATGATAAAGAAATAGAAATCATTGCTAATAGAGGAGCCAACGGTATTGATGGAATTGTATCTACTGCATTAGGTGTTAGTGTAGATCATAAAAAGCCTACGTTTTTATTAATAGGTGATTTATCGTTCTTTCATGATTTAAATGGTCTTTTAGTAGCGAAAATGAATCAACTTAATCTAACAGTCATTTTAGTTAATAATGACGGTGGCGGGATCTTTTCTTTTCTTCCTCAGTCAAAAGAAGAAAAGCATTTTGAAACACTTTATGGAACTCCAACTGGTTTGAATTTTTCAAAAGTGGTAGAAATGTATGAGGGGAAACATGTAAAGATTGAGAGCTGGAACGAATTCCGAAATTATCTTACAAATGAATGGAACAACAGCGGAGTACAGGTTGTTGAACTTGCAACAGATCGAATAACACGTGTCAAGATTCATCGGGAATTGTTAGATCATGTTTCCCAGGAAATAAGAAAAGTGTTGAAACAATGAAAATAAGAGGTATTGATTATAACGTTGAAGTCGTTTCAAAGGGTGAGCCACTTGTTTTATTACATGGTTTTACTGGATGTATTGCCAATTGGAACCATATATTAGCGGAATTTCCACAGCAACAACTTGTTTTAATTGACATTATTGGACATGGTAGGACAGAATCTCCTTCAGATCCTTCAAGGTATGAAATGAATGAGGTTGTTAAAGATATTGTTGAAATATTAGATACTTTATCAATCGATCGTGCTAATATTTTGGGATATTCTATGGGTGGTAGATTAGCTTTATCTGTTGCAGCAACATTTCCTGAACGTGTAAAAACACTGATTCTTGAGAGTAGCTCACCCGGCTTAAATTACCTGGAGGAACGAAACAATCGAAAAAGATCCGATGAAAAGCTTGCAAAAGAAATTTTGAGTCATGGGGTAGAAAAATTTGTTCAACGATGGGAGAAAATTCCCTTATTCTCAACGCAAGACCAATTGTCACTGGAAACAAAACAAAAGCTTAGAGCACTTAGGCTACAAAATAATCCTGTAGGACTTGCTAACAGTTTGATTGGAATGGGGACAGGATCTCAACCATCCTGGTGGGAGCAGCTTTCAACTATAGAGATCCCTGTGTTATTGTTGTGTGGTGAATGGGATTTAAAGTTTTGTGATATAGCTAAAAATATGCACAAATACCTTCCTACTAGCTACTTAAAGGAAATAAATCATGCAGGACATACAATTCATGTAGAACAACCGCGAATTTTTGGTAAAATAGTAAGTGAGTTTTTATCTCAAAATAATTAGGAGGTACAAAAATGGCAATTGAATGGGTTACACAGCGTGAGTATGAAGAAATCATTTATCAAACATATAATGGAATAGCGAAGATTTCAATTAACCGTCCACATGTACATAATGCATTTACACCGAAAACGGTGACAGAGTTAATTGATGCATTTGCTCGTGCTCGAGATGATGAAAATGTAGGTGTTATTATTTTAACAGGTGAAGGTGGAAAAGCCTTCTGTTCAGGTGGAGACCAAAAAGTGCGTGGCCATGGTGGTTATGTAGGTGATGATCAAATTCCCCGCTTAAACGTACTTGATTTACAACGATTGATTCGTGTCATTCCAAAGCCTGTTATCGCGATGGTTGCAGGGTATGCAATCGGTGGAGGACATGTATTACATATCGTATGTGATTTAACAATTGCTGCGGATAACGCTGTATTTGGACAAACTGGTCCTAAAGTGGGAAGCTTTGATGCAGGGTATGGCTCAGGCTATTTAGCTCGCATAGTAGGACATAAAAAAGCACGTGAAATTTGGTATCTATGCAGACAATATGGCGCACAAGAAGCTTTAGATATGGGCTTAGTCAATACAGTTGTTCCGTTAGATCAGTTAGAAGAAGAAACGGTAAAATGGTGTGAGGAAATATTGGAAAAAAGTCCAACAGCTATTCGTTTCTTAAAAGCAGCATTTAATGCGGATACAGATGGACTTGCAGGAATTCAGCAATTTGCTGGGGATGCAACATTGCTTTATTATACAACGGATGAAGCAAAAGAAGGCCGCGATGCATTCAAAGAAAAACGTACTCCGGACTTCAAACAATTCCCGCGTTTCCCTTAAGCCTTATACGATTTTCAAAAAGCTTGGTGATACTTTTCTCATCAAGCTTTTTTTATTAAAAATAAAAACCAAAGGAGGTAAGGTATTTTTATGAACGAGACATTCCCTAATTGGTTAAAGCAACGAGCAAATCTTACGCCAAATCGTTTGGCTGTTAAAGTAGAAAATGAAGAATTGACGTTTGATGAGCTTTATAAACGTGTTCAAAATAGAGTAAAACAATTAATCTCTCTTGGGGTAAAAAGAGATGAGCATATAGGAGTGCTCATGAAAAACAGTGTAGATATGATTGAAGTGATTCATGCGCTCTTCTCTGTCGGTGCTATAGCTGTATTATTAAATCATCGCTTAACAAATCAAGAGCTAGCTTTTCAACTATCAGATGCTGAAGCTGTTTCTGTTATTTGTCATGAAGAATTAGCGGGAAAACTAGGTGAAAAGGTAAATGTAATTGTTGTTGACCACCTCAAAGAAATAGAAAGTCTTGTTTACATAGAAGAAATTGAGGAGTTCAAGGCAGATCAAGTGGCAACCATCATGTATACATCTGGAACAACTGGATATCCAAAAGGTGTACTACAAACGTTTGGAAATCATTGGTCAAGTGCAATCGGCTCTGCATTAAATCTGGGAATAGTACAAGAAGATCGTTGGTTATTAGCTGTTCCGTTATTTCATATTAGCGGATTATCGATCTTGTTTCGAAGTGTTATTTATGGAATTGGTATTGTCTTATTTGAGAGATTTGATGCTAAAAAAATGAATCGTGCCATCTTGGAGGATGGGGTAACCATTGTGTCAGTTGTCACAACGATGTTAAATCAAATGCTAGTTGACCTTGGCCATAACAAATACCCGGAGAGCTTTCGATGTATGCTTGCAGGAGGAGGTCCAGTTCCAAAAGACTTGCTTGAAAAAAGCCTCACAAAACAAATCCCCGTTTTTCAAACATATGGAATGACCGAAACTTCTTCACAAATTGTTACCTTATCTCCTGAATATAGCATGAAAAAGGTAGGATCAGCAGGTAAACCATTATTTTTATGTCAAATGAAAATCATGCAAAATGATAGAGAATGTGCACCATTTGAAGAGGGTGAGATTTTCGTAAAAGGTCCAAATATTACAAAGGGCTACTGGAAGCGTGAGGAAGCGACAAAAAACGGATTTACGAATGGTTGGTTTCACACAGGTGATCAAGGTTATATCGATAATGATGGATTTTTATATATATTAGACAGACGATCAGATTTAATTATTTCTGGTGGAGAAAATGTATACCCTGCAGAAATTGAAAATGTTCTCCTCTCATACCCAGCTGTCCAGGATGCGGGTGTTGTTGGTATAGAAGATAAGAAATGGGGACAGGTTCCATATGCTTTTCTTGTTACAACTGAAAAAATTGATCGTGAAGATCTTCTTACATACTGTCAAGAACGATTGGCAAAATACAAAGTTCCTCATCATATAACATTTTTAGAAGAGCTTCCAAGAAATGCATCTAATAAGCTTTTGAGAAAAAATCTTAGAAAATATCTAGAAAAAGGAATGTCTATATGATAAAAGTTGAAAAAGTCACGTTGTATCATATCACTCAGAAATTGAAAGTCCCGTTTACATCAAGCATAGGACATGTTACGGATCGAGATAGTATTTTAGTTGAGGTGATTGATTGTGATGGAGTAAGTGGATGGGGAGAGGTTGTGGCTTTTTCAACACCTTGGTATACAGAAGAAACGATTTCAACCTGCTTTCATCTTCTTAAAGACATTCTTATCCCATTAGTCATTTCTGAGACTTTTGAACACCCAGATGAACTGCAGGAAATTTTTAAAAGAATAAAGCGAAATCAAATGGCAAAAGCATCTCTAGAGGGTGCAATATGGGATTTATATGCTAAGAAGAAAAATGTATCCTTATCAGCGGCATTAGGTGGCGTAAGAAATGAAATTGAGTGCGGTGTTGTTGTCGGGATATCTTCCTTTTCAAATATGATTGAACAAATTACTCGATATCATGAGGAAGGCTATAAACGATTTAAAATAAAGATTTCACCAGATCAAGATATGAAAATAGTTGAGGAAATACGCAAAAGGTTTCCTGATTTACCTTTAATGGCAGATGCAAATTCATCTTATACACTGAATGATGTTGAAAGATTAAAAGAACTAGATCAATTTGGATTAATAATGATTGAACAACCACTCGCAGCAGATGATATTGTTGATCATGCCAAACTTCAAGAGAAACTATCAACTCCTATCTGCTTAGATGAAAGTATTATAACTAGTGAAGATGCCAGAAAAGCGATTGAACTAGGAAGTTGCCAAGTTATTAATATTAAACCGGGGCGCGTAGGTGGGTTAACTGAATCAAAGAAAATACATGATTTATGTCTTAAAAACGAAATACCCGTCTGGTGTGGTGGGATGCTTGAAACAAGTATTTCACGAGCCCATAATATTGCTTTAGCATCACTAGCAAACTTTACAATTCCGGGAGATATCTCATCATCTTCAAGATATTGGGAGAAGGATATCGTTGATCCGGAAATAAGAAGTGTTTCAGGGAAAATTAGTGTACCAAATGAAATTGGGATAGGGTATAAGGTTAAGAAAGATCTGTTAAAATCAATAGCTTCATCAGTCACAGTTTTAAAATAATGATAAAAAGATATTTTTAATTAGAATATAGAGGGGAAATTTAATTATTAGCCTATGAAAAATTAATTTTATAGTAAATTTGTTTGTCAAAATTAAATGATCAAGATTTTTAATGAAAGCTAACAACCGAGTATAATTATGAAGAAAGATTAACAAATTTAATGAAAGTTAGTTTCTCTTTCTGCTCTTTTAAGGATAACTCTAGACTATGAATTCAGTATACTCACTGAGTACATAGTTTGAGTTATCCTTTTTTTATCTCCTAAATTGTCGAGAAAAGATGTTTGACATAAAAGTCTAAATGAATTATTGTTGCGTTAAGGAAACTTTTTTAGATGAACTAACAAAAAATGATGCAAGTAAAAAATGTAGCACACATACTAAATAACTACATAAACTACTTTTGACCCAGCAAAAATAGGAAAGTTTCAACCATGAATATAAAAATGAAAAGCGAAATGGAGGAGTAAAAGGTGAAAAAATGGTTGGCAGGTGTAGGAACAGCGATTCTAGCAGTATTTTTATTATCGGCATGTGGTAGTGATAGTGAACAGACAAATGGTGATGTAGCTGAAGGAAACGGAACTTCTAGTGAAACAATTAACGTTACAACAACTACAGGTCAAGTAGCAGATATCGTAAAACATGTGGGTGGAGATAAAGTGGAAGTTACTTCATTAATGGGACCCGGAGTCGACCCTCATCTTTATCAAGCTTCTCAAGGAGATATCCAGAAATTAAATGAAGCAGATATGATTTTTTACAATGGCCTTCATTTAGAGGGTAAAATGGGTGAAATTTTCGAAAAGATGTCAGAGGATAAAGCAACAGTTGCTGTTGGTGATTCTATTCCTGAGGATAAGTTATTAGCAGCAGATGATTCAACTGCACACGATCCTCACGTATGGTTTGATATCAAAGCATGGATTCATGCTGTTGATGCAGTTGAAGAAGAATTAACAAAGCAATCTCCTGATAATGAAGAATTATTTAAGGAAAATGCGGCCAACTATAAAAAAGAATTAGAGGATTTAGATGCTTATGCAAATGAGCAAATTAAAACCATTCCAGAAGAAAGTCGTGTTCTAGTAACAGCTCATGATGCCTTTGCTTATTTTGGGCATGCATATGGATTGGAAGTAATGGGATTACAAGGATTAAGTACAGATTCTGAATATGGACTAAAAGATGTTCAAGCGTTGGTAGATACATTAGTAGAAAGAAACATTAAAGCTGTGTTTATTGAAAGTAGTATTTCAGAAAAGTCAATTAGTGCAGTAGTAGAAGGTGCAAAAAAACAAGGTCATGAAGTAGTTATCGGTGGTGAGCTTTTCTCTGACGCTATGGGTGAAGAAGGAACAGAAGAAGGCACATACGTTGGTATGTTCAAACACAATGTAGACACAATTGTATCTTCTTTAAAATAGAGTAACGATAGGTTATAAGATTGATAGCTAAGAATGAAAACAATTTGTTCTTAGCTATTGGTATATCTCTAAAAGTGAAACCGCAAAAAGGTTGGTGTTAACGAATGAATCCTGTTACAGTAGAAAATTTAACAATTGCGTATCATCAGAAACCTGTTTTACAAGAAGTAAGTTTTGAGGTACCTGAAGGAAAATTAATTGGCATTATTGGCCCAAACGGTGCTGGAAAGTCAACCTTGATTAAAGGAATTTTAGGATTAATTCCAGCAGCTTCTGGTGAAGTAAATATATTCGGTGAACAATACAAGAAGCAGAGAAAACGTGTGGGCTATGTTCCACAACGTGGATCTGTGGATTGGGATTTCCCAACAAATGCTTTAGATGTTGTTTTAATGGGAAGATATGGTCATGTTGGCTGGTTTAAACGTCCAGGTAAGAAAGATATTGAGTTTGCTAGAGAATGTCTTAAAAAAGTAGGAATGCTTGAATTCGAAAATCGTCAAATCAGTCAGCTTTCTGGTGGACAGCAGCAAAGGGTCTTTTTAGCAAGAGCACTTGCTCAAGATGCAGATGTTTACTTTATGGATGAACCATTTGTTGGAGTGGATGCAGCAACTGAAAAAGCCATTATCGCTTTATTAAATGAATTAAAGGAAAAAGGGAAAACAGTTCTAGTTGTTCATCATGATTTACAAACAGTAGAAGAGTATTTTGATTGGGTTCTTCTATTAAATATGAGAAAAGTTGCGTTTGGTCCAACTAAGGATGCTTTCTCAATCGATAATCTTCAAAAAACGTATGGTGGAAAACTAACATTTCTACAAGATCAATCGGTTGTTGTTGAAGGGAAATAAAAAGATAGATAGTAGATCATAGCCTTCCTAAAGAAGGGTAGGGAACGGTTAGTTCCTTTAGAATAAATAGGAGTGAAGCAAATGTTTGAAGAACTATTGTTACAACTTCAAAATCCAAATACCCAATGGGTTTTAATTGGCACAATGCTCCTGGGAATTGCTAGTGGAGTTGTCGGAAGCTTTACATTATTAAGAAAGCAAAGCTTAATAGGTGATGCGATGGCTCATTCAGCTTTACCTGGAGTATGTATTGCCTATTTACTATATGGTTCAAAATCGCTTCTTTGGTTTTTAATTGGAGCTGTCATTGCAGGCTTAATTTCATCTTTTTTCATTCAAGTGATTATTAATCATTCCAGAATAAAAGAGGATTCAGCACTAGGTATTATCATTTCTGTGTTTTTTGGATTCGGGATTGTTCTTTTAACCTATATCCAGCATAATGGTGCTGGAAATCAAAGTGGTTTAGATGACTTTATTTTTGGGCAGGCAGCTTCAATGGTTGCAGCAGATGTACGTTTAATTACCATCATAGCCATCATTTTGCTAGCCATCACGGCAATCTTTTATAAAGAGTTTAAATTGCTAACGTTTGATCCCCAGTTTGCAAAGGGAATTGGAATTCCAGCGAAATTCTTTAATGGGCTGTTGCTTTTACTCATTGTTTGTTCAGTTGTAATTGGCTTACAAACAGTGGGTGTTGTGTTAATGGCAGCTATGCTCATTACTCCCGCGATTAGCGCAAGATATTGGACAGAAAAATTAAGCTCAATGATCATTATTTCAGGATTTATCGGCGGCATTTCTGGAGTATTTGGAACACTATTAAGTACGATTATGGAAGGGATGGCAACTGGACCACTTATTATTATTGCTGCAACAATCATGTTTATCATTTCACTTATTTTTGCTCCAAAAAGAGGCTTGCTTGCAAAGGCAATAAAACAACTACATTTAAGAAAACGAACGGCAGTAGAGCAAATTTTCTTAAGTTTTTATGATGTAGCAGAAGGCGGAAATCTGCGTGAAATTTCTGAAGATGAGGTTTTATTAAAAAGAAAAGTTACACCAAGCCTTTTCCAACATGCTAAAAATGTATTGGAAAAGAAGGAGTATATTAAACCATCAAGTAATGGTAAATGGATGTTAACTGAAAAAGGAATTGAGGCAGGATACGAACTTGTTTTACAACAGCGTTTATATGAAATGTATTTAATGCATGAAATGGAATTTGCCCATTTAGAGTTGAAAACAAGAGAGGATCTTAATTTAAATGCCATTTCAAAAGAAACGAAAGATCAGCTGCTTAAATTATTGCGTATCCATGATCGCGCACCATTACTAATACCTAAGTCAACGAGTCTCGGAGATAGGAGAGTGATGGTAAATGACTTATGATGCTTGGATTATCATAACAGGATCATTAGTAGGCATTACATGTGCAATGATTGGCTGTTTCCTCGTTTTAAGAAAAATGGCGATGCTAGCAGATGCGATCTCACATACTGTTTTATTAGGAATAGTCGGTGGATATTTAGTTAGTCGTAGTCTAGATGGTCCATCCCTTTTAATTGGTGCAGTTATAGTAGGGTTATTAACAGCCTTACTTGTTCAGGTTTTGAGTGGTAAGGGTGTTCAAGGTGATGCTGCGATTGGGATTGTGTTTACATCTCTTTTTGCCGTCGGAGTTATTCTTCTTTCTGTTTTTGCAGGAAATATCCATTTAGATGTGGATCACGCCTTAATGGGGGAAATCACATTTATCCCGTGGGATACAGTCGAGTGGAATGGGATGGAGATGGGTCCAAAAGCAGTTTGGCTTTTAGGTTTTGTGTTCATTGTAAACTTACTAATCATTATCTTCTTTTATAAAGAATTTAAGATTAGCTCATTCGATCCTGAGATGGCTGTAGCAATTGGAATTCCCGTCTTATTTATTCATTACTTACAGATGGGGATGCTCTCAATTACTACTGTTGCCTCATTCGATAGTGTTGGTGCCATTTTAGTTGTGGCAATGCTCATTGTCCCTGCCTCTACAGCCTATTTACTAACAGATAAACTACTAAATATGCTTTTTATTAGTGCGGGAATAGGTGTTTTCTCTGCGATATGTGGATATTACATGGCAACCGTATTAAATGTGTCGATTGCAGGTGCTATGGCAACGTCAACTGGTGTTCTTTTCGCCCTTGCGTTTTTGTTTTCACCAAAGCATGGATTACTTGCAAAAAAACGAGCACAAAAAAAGCTATCAAAAGCTACTGCTAAAACTGCAACAACAAATCCCGGCCTCTAACAGCCGGGATTTTTTAAGTATTATGGGTATCATTAGTATGTTATTGTTATTCCATTAATCCATATTCAATCGCGCGATCAGCAACTAAGTCATCAACATCTTGAGGAAGGTCATCCAGTGAGCCGAACTCATAGTCCCATAAATTTGTAAAAGAATCTACAAAAATCGGAAACGAGTCAGCATTTGAATTTTTTACATCTTGACGAAATGACTCAATCAGGCTTTCCTTCATGTTACATCCCCCTTGCTCGTTTTATCACCACTTTATTTTTTCTAAAAGAAGAAAAAATATGTAAAGCTTATTTAAGATTCGTTTTGTTTTAAATAGCGCTTATCTTTCATAAAGAGTTTCCAAAAGTAAACAAATCCTGGGAAGAGAATTAGAAACCCAACAATATATGTGATGAATAACGCTCGAAAAGTGTTCGGATGCGTAAAACCAGATTCAATTGTGACGTCAGGATAAATCATGTATGGAAGATGAGCTCGTCCATATGCATAACTTGCTAATAAATATTGAATGGTTACAGCTACTACTGCTAATCTAGGTCTTCCAATACGTTGCTTATGTTTTGCAGATGGAATGAATAAAGCAGCTCCAGCAATAACAAACAGAAGAACAGATCCAATTAAAAAGGGGAGGTACTCAAGCATATTCGTATAAAGCCAATTTGCTTCGGCCCTTAGGGTTAGCATAATTAACAATGCTGTAAATAAGGAAATGGGACCAAGAATTAATGCATCACGACGATAAACACGATATGCTTCGAGTTCATCTGCTACATTTGAATAGTCAGCAAGCAGTAGTGATGATAAAAACAATGTACTGCTAACAGCAAATCCAATGAAGGCGTATATGTTTGGACTTGTGAATAAAGCAGCGAAGTTAAGTTGATGGACACCATTTACAACATCAATATAGCCACCATGTGTAATCGGCAAAACAAGCATAAGTAACGCTGGAATAATAAATCCAGAGATTCCGGAAACATATGTTAAGCCTTTTTCATAGTCTTTTGCAACATGTGAAAACACTAAGAAACCACTTCGTAATGCTAATAAAATCAAGATAAAACTCCCTGGAAGGAGTAGGACTGTGCCTAAGATAAACGTTGCTCCCGGGAAAAAGCTAACTAGCGCGATAACAATTGCCACAATGAATACATTTGTTACTTCCCATGTGGGAGAAAGATAACGGTTTGCGATGTTTGTTGCATTTGTTTTTTCTTTATTAAAATAAACCATGGACCAGAAGCCTGCTCCAAAATCCATTGTCGCCATAACGGCATAAATAAACACAAACCCCCATAATACTGTGATTGCGAGTAATGAATCTGCAGTCATTTTGATTCACACCTTTTCTAAGGATTAATAACTAAGATTATTTTGTTTAGGTACTCCTCCATCAAGCTCATCCTCAACAGGGTGGCGCTTAAAGTAATATCTTAATACAGCTAAAACCGCAATACCTAAAATAACATAAATTAAAGAGAAAAGAAGAAACAACATCCCGATTTGAGTTGACTTTGTTACGACATCTTCGGTAGCTAAAATGCGATAAATCACCCATGGCTGTCTCCCCGTACAGGCAAAAATCCATCCAAATTCAATGGAAAGAAGGGACAGTGGCCCAGCTACAACGAAGGCATACATAAATAGCTTAGGAAAATGTGGTTTTTTCAAAAATTTGTACCAAACAAACCCAGCAAGTGATAAAAAGATTAAAAAGCTCCCAATAAGAACCATTCCGTTAAAAAGTGTGTGCACAAATAACGGTGGCCAGTATTCCTCAGGGAAATCATTTAAACCAACAACCTCTGTTTTAAAGCTATCTCCTGCTAAGAAGCTTAAGGCCCAAGGAATTTCAATCCCATACTTTACTTCTTGGCTTTCACGATCTGTAAATCCTCCAATAGCAAGGGGAGCGTAATCCTGTGTTTCAAAAAGGCCTTCTGCAGCAGCAAGCTTTTCAGGCTGGTATTCATGTAACATTTGAGCCGACTCATGGCCATTGATTGCTGTTAGAAAAGAAAAGATTCCTCCAATAACCAAACTTAACATAAGCGCTTTTCGATGAAATTTGTATACACGTTCATTTTTCCTGCTTTTTAACATTTTGAATGATGCAATTGTACTAATCATAAAAGCACCTGTCATATAGGCTGAAACGGCTACATGTGCAGCTGAAATGAAGAAGCTAGGGTTAAAAAACGCAGCCCATGGATCCACATCCACAATTTCTCCATCTTGAATCCTGAAACCAGCGGGAGTTCCTTCAAATGCATGAACATTTGTTATGAGAACGGCAGAAGCACTTGCCCCAATAAGGACGAGGGTAACGCTGATGATTCTCATTCTAGGAGAAATTCGATCAGCCGCATAAACATAAATGCTCATAAACAAGGCTTCAATAAAGAAAGCATAAATTTCAATTTGGAAAGGTAATGACATGACTCTCCCAATTACCTCCATAAATCCCGGCCATAATAATGCGAGCTGAACCCCGGCAATTGTTCCTGTTGGAATGGCAACCCCAAGCAAAACAGCCTGTCCTTTTGTCCAACGCTTTGCCATTATGGCATAATCCTGATCCTTCGTTTTTTGAAAAAGAAGTTCCGCACATAATATCATTAAAGGCAACCCAACACCCAAAGTGGCAAAAATAATGTGAAAGCCCATTGTGGTTCCGAACAGTGAACGCGCTAATACTAAATCATCCATTGCGATCCGCCTTTCTTTTCCTACCTTGTCGTAATCACCCATAGTGTCCACTATTTTCTAGAGAATATTCTTGTGTTTTCTATTTGAAGGGGAGAAGGAAATTTTCAAATAAGTACTCATGGCTAGAGCTGGAGGTGAAGCTCATAAAAGTGATGAAGACCATTAGAGAGTGGAAAATTAGAGGAGATGGTCTTCATCAACGGGATGAAGACCAACATCGAGTGAAAAATCAGAGGAGATGGTCTTCATCAGTGAAATGAAGACCATCATGGAGTGGAAAATTAGAGGAGATGGTCTTCATCAGTGAAATGAAGACCAACACAGTGTGAAAAAACAGAGGAGATGGTCTTCATCAACGGGATGAAGACCATCATAGAGTGAAAAATTAGAGGAGATGGTCTTCATCAACGGGATGAAGACCAACATTGAGTGAAAAAACAGAGGAGATGGTCTTCATCAGTGAAATGAAGACCATCATTAAGTGAAATAGCTATTTGATATATATCACAGTTTTTTATTTAATTTTTATTCCTCATAATAAGTCCACTGATGAACCCCTTTTACCTTAAAGTTTTTTTGAAGAATTCTTGTTATTCTTCTTTTAGTTACAACTTCATTACACCATTCATGAATGACATTTGCCGTGAGCTTATTGTCAGGAAAAAGAAGCTTAAATGTCCTTACATTTCGCATAACAGCAGCCTCAATTTCTTCTCTGTGACCACAGATTAAACATGAAAATTGCATTCCCTCAACACTAATTGTGAAAGACAAACACTCCCCACAAACAACCCCTTTACGTAGCTCCTTATATTCATAACTAGGTAACTTCCTATAAGGAGAGTCCGTGACATGTAAAGAAAGTAACTTGTCAGCAAGCCTCTTATGATCATCTTTTAACTTTGACGATACTGTATTTAGTTCTTTCAAGTGCCTATTAATTTGTGTAGGAAAAATAAATGGTTTGTTTAGGGGTGATTGATATAGAGTGAATTCTGGGTTGATGAAAACGACTGAAGCAAAAATCGGTGTGGGGTAACCAAGATGTTTGAGTAATTGTCTTAATAATGATTCGGTTCTATTCAATTGAATGAGAGGATTGCTTATTTCTTTTTGGTTTTTCTTATATAGTCGATCAGAATCGTAATAATAATCTCCTTCATAATTTTTCACCTCATAAAGGTAAAGAGAGTCTCGGTTGATAAGTAAAGAGTCAATTTGGAACAATGTGTTATTTTGTTTTAAAAGCAAATCATTTAGGATAATGCATTCACAACTAAGCTTTTCTAGTAAACTATCAAATAATACCTCGCCTTCATACCCTTTCTTAAGATTAAAATAATACTGCTTGTCCTTTTCATCCAAACTCATTCGGGTATTTAGGCTTTTTAGAATACATAATTCATTAGGTTCCTTTCGGTGCTTGTAAATCATATTTCACATCCTTTTTATTTTTGAAGATCAAGTTGATTATATGATAGATGTATCTTTCTGTCTAAATAAAAAAAGTGAACGAAATATTCGCTCACTTACTTGATAAGGCTGTTTTTAAAGTTTCTAAATTTCTTTCCATAATACTAAAATAATCCTCATTATTTTTTACATCTTCTTCTGTAATAGACTCTAGGTTGCTAAGGGTTAATGCTTCTGCTCCAATTTCAGCTTGAACGATATCTGTTACATTGCTTGTAACATTTGTTTCAAAAATGATGTAGTTGATTTCATGTTCTTTAGCAGTTTCAATAATTGTTTGTAATTCTTTTTGTGAAGGTTCCTCAGTTGGAGAAAGCCCTAGTACACTGATTTGTTCGATTCCATAACGGTTTTCCCAATAACCGTAAGCAGCATGAGATACTAGGATCTCTTTCTTTTCTGCATTGCTTATTATATCTTTAAAAGATTGATCAAGGTCTTCAAGCTGTGTTTTTAAAGCTTGGAAGTTATCCTCAAATGTTTGCTTTCCTTCTGGATTAAGTTCTATTAATGCATCTTTGATGTTTTCTGCTAGAGTAATTGAATGAATAGGGTCAATCCAAACGTGTGGGTCCTGATCACCGTGATCGTGTGCGTGTGCACTTTCATCATGAGCAGCCTCATCCTCAGTGTGTGCATTTTCATCATGAGCGGCCTCATCCTCAGTGTGTGCACTTTCATCATGAGCGGCTTCAGCCTCAGCGTGTGCATTTTCATCATGAGCGGCTTCGTCCTCAGTGTGTGCACTTTCATCATGAGCGGCTTCGTCCTCAGCATGTTCTGTTTCATCATGAGCAGCTTCTTCTTCATGACCTTCTATATATTCGATTCCTTCACCAGCGTTGATAAAGGCAACATCTTCAGAATTTAATGATTCTTGAACTTTTTCTGTAAAGCTTTCAAATCCTACACCTGAATAAATGAACCCATCTGCTTCAGCGATTTCAACCATCGCCTTAGTAGTAGGCTCGTATGTGTGGGCGTCAACTCCAGGAGGAAGAATGTTTTCAACTTCAACTAGATCTCCACCTATCTTTTTTGCGAAATCTTCTAGTGGATAAATCGTAGTATAGATTTTTAATGTATTTTCTGTATTTGTTTCATTCGCTGATTGTCCTTCTTCGTTACTTGCATTACAGCCGATTAAAAAGCTTGATAGTAACAGGAATGAGCTCATGAGTAATGTGTGCTTTTTCATGTAAATAATCTCCTTTCAATAAATCAGTATGATTACGATTAAGACTTCATTATTATATCTTAATGATTACGATTTGAGAACTAATTTTTATTTCTAAAAAACAAATAGTAACTGTTACGATTTAATTTCCTTAACCATAGTAACTCATCATTAGAGAAATTTCAAGAGTTATGATATGATAAAAAAACAGAAAACTAGAATAGTGGAGGAATGAATATGAGATTAGTAGATGAAATTTTAGCACATAATGAAAAATTTGTAGCAGATAAAGAGTTTGAAAAATTTGAAACAACAAAATTTCCTGAGAAAAAGCTTGTCATCTTATCTTGTATGGACACTAGATTAGTGGAGCTTTTGCCACAAGCAATGAACATTCGAAATGGTGACGTAAAGATTGTGAAAAGTGCTGGTGCCATTGTTGCTCATCCTTTTGGAAGTATCATGAGAAGTATTTTAGTCGCTGTGTATGAATTAAAAGCAGATGAAATCTGTGTAGTAGGTCACCATGATTGTGGAATGAGTAAATTAAATTCAGAATCTTTCTTATCAAAAGCAGTGGAACGCGGAGTTTCCTCTGAAAAAATTGATACAATTAAATATTCTGGAATAGATTTAGATCAATGGCTAAAAGGCTTTGAGAAAGTTGAAGATAGTGTTCGTGATAGTGTAGAAACAATTAAAAATCACCCATTACTAGTAGAGAATATTCCAGTGCATGGTCTTGTTATAGATCCTGCAACAGGAAAACTTGATGTTGTTGTAAATGGATACGAAGATTAAGATAAGAAAAAGCTATGAAAAATTTCATAGCTCAGACTGTCGACAAAAAGGGTTTGGAATGTAATACATTCCAAACCCTTTTTGCGATTTTATATTAATTTCGTTCAACTTTTATGAAAAAGAGACTCTTCGAGTCTCTATATTATACTATTACTGGACCTTTCCAATTCCAGTTGGCCATCTTCTTTAAGTTCATGGCAGCAAAAGTAAGCATCGCCTGCATTGTCAATTTTTTGAGTCCCCTCAAAGTTGTCCAACGCATCCCATGCTTTTCTTTGGCATCTGCAAATACACGTTCAATTGTTTCTTTCCGTTTTGCATATATCGGTTTTACATCTTGATGATGACGTAGATGGTCTGCCTCTTCTACGTATTCTTGCCAGATATGGCGCGTCACCACTTTTTGGTGATCTTTACTCTCTGTACATTGAGCCAATAATGGACACGTTGCGCAAATGTGATTTGGAGATTTGTACTCTCTATATCCCTCTTTAGTTGTTGTAGAGTATTTCAAGATTTCCCCAGCTGGACATAAGTAACAATCGAAGTGTTCATCATAAACATATTCATGTTTTCGGAAGAATCCATCTTTTGTACGTGGTCTTGTGTAAGGTACTGCTGGAATAATATTGTTTTCTATTAAGTACTTTGTAATCGCTGGAGTCTTATAAGCAGCATCTGCAGCAACAGCATTTGGTTTTCCTATTATCTCGCTTACATCTTCAACCAATGGCTCTAACATTTGACTGTCATGAATATTACCTGGTGTAACATCCACGCCTAATACAAAACCTTTGCGATCTGCTGCTGCGTGAAATGAATAGGCAAACTGTTTTGTGCGTTCGTCTTTAACGTAGTAACCACTTTCTGGATCAGTTGTACTTTCCTTGATTTCTTTTGATTCTGCCTTGTCAAACTTATCTGGTGGAAAAGGCTTTTTCCCATGATCTTCACGATCTTGATTAATCTCTTCTTGAAGACGCTCTTGGTAAGCTCTTGTTTCTTTCCGTACGACCTTCTTTTGAAATTTATGCTTATTAGCACTAGCTTTTACATGAGTAGAATCAATGAATATGTGTTCTGCACTAATAAGGTTTTTCTCGGCAGCACTCTTTAATATACGATAGAATATTTGTTCAAATATATCTGTATCTTTAAATCTACGTTCGTAATTTTTCCCGAAGGTAGAGAAGTGCGGCACTTTATCATGGAAACCATAGCCCAAGAACCATCGATAGGCCATGTTTGTTTGAACCTCTTCAATTGTCTTTCGCATCGAACGAATACCGAAGGTATATTGAATGAAGGTTAGTTTAATCAGAATGACTGGATCAATACTCGGGCGGCCTACTTCAGAATACATATCTTCCACTAAGTCATAAATAAAAGAGAAATCAATCGCAGCCTCTATTTTGCGAACCAAATGGTCCGCTGGTACAAGTTGATCTAAAGCGATCATTTCAATTTGATCTCGTTGTATGGAATTATGTTTCGAAAGCATATTTATCACCTCAAGATTTTCTTAATACAAGTTTAAATTAAAAAAGACTGTAAGCAAACTCAATTTTTTTTGAGTTTGTCTACAGTCTGAGCTATGAAAAATTTCATAGCTTTTTTTCTTGTTTTTCCGGTACTAGATCAACACCACCGGGATGAAACGGATGACATTTTAAAATACGCTTTATCGTTAAATAACTTCCTTTAAGTACCCCAAACCTTTGAAACGCTTCGAGTCCGTAATGTGAACATGTTGGGTAAAAGCGACAGGTAGGTGGTGTAAGGGGCGATATAAATTTTTGATAGAAACGGATACCGGAGATGAAAATTTGCTTCATAACTTGTTGACCTCACTTTTAATAATGCAGTTTTTCATAACTAGAATAGTTGATCATTCGCCATTTTTCATTCATGTGTTACAATATAAACGAGCATAGTATGCTAGTCTATTAACATTATAGGAGTGAAAAAGATGCCTTCAGTAGAAAGCTTTGAATTAGATCATAATGCCGTAAAGGCACCATATGTTCGTCATTGTGGCGTTCATAAAGTTGGTAGTGACGGTGAAGTAAATAAATTTGATATTCGTTTTTGTCAGCCAAATAAACAGGCGATGAAGCCTGATACCATTCACACGTTAGAGCATTTACTGGCTTTTAATATTCGTGAGCATTCAGAAAAATATGATCACTTTGATATTATTGATGTTTCACCAATGGGATGTCAAACAGGCTATTATTTAGTTGTAAGTGGAAAGCCAGAAGTAAGTGAAATCATTGATCTTTTAGAAGATACTATGAAAACTGCTGTTGAAATTACGGAAATTCCAGCAGCTAATGAAAAACAATGTGGTCAAGCAAAGCTTCATGACTTAGAAGGAGCAAAGCGTTTAATGCGTTTTTGGCTTGATCAAGATAAAGAAGAATTAGCCAAAGTATTTGGTTAAGAAAAAAACGGTGTTCCAAATGGGACACCGTTTTTCATTAGTCTTCTTTTCTATAACTTAAACTAGCAATCGCATCGTGTAAATGAATAGATTCTTCGTTACGACATTCTACTGTAAATGCCTGTACAAAATCTAATTCATATAAGTCAGCAGCAACAAGTCTAACCATATCTTCCACAAAACGAGGATTTTCATATGCAGTTTCTGTTACAACCTTTTCATCTGTACGCTTAAGAACAGGGTGTATCATTGCACTTGCATTTGATTCAGCTGCTTCTAATAGTGCTGCTTTCCAATCTGTTTTTTCATCATAACCCTCAGTAAACTCCACGTTCATTGTTACGAATCCACGTTGATTATGCGCACTATATTCGCTAATTTCCTTAGAACATGGACAAAGTGTTGTGATTGCACTAGTTAAAGAAGCTGAGCTTGTAAATCCAACACCATCTTCGTAGGTAACAGAAACAGTAGCTTCGGCATGATTTAATCCTACTAATTCTGAGCTTGGTCCTTTGCGTTCATAGAACCAAGGGAATGTTACCTCTATACTTGCGTCTTTTTGCTTTAGACGTTCTGCCAATTCTTTCGTAAAATCATACAGATTTGAAAGAGTAAGAACAAATCCTCCATTTTGACGGTATTGCTCAAGCTGTTCAGTAAAACGGCTCATGTTTGTGCCTTTTGAATCATATGAAATTTTACTTGTCATTTTAAAAGTAGCAATAGTCGTTTGTTCCTTTGGCAGTAAGTCAGAATGAATAATGATAGGATGTTTAACATTACTAATTCCTACAGCGTCTATAGTAAAAAGAAAATCTTTTTTTGTGTTTTGTAAATCAGGCATCTGCTCTTTTTCTGTGGGTTTTAGCTTTACTCCTGGTTCAACAGAGCCGAATAAACGGTGTCGTTCCTTTTTTGGTGGTAAATTTATCTTTCTTGTCATTTTAATCCCCTCTCACTTACTCGATATTGAGAGTATACTGTAAGTCAATAGAAAACTTCAACGAATAAATCTCTGGAATGTGTTGGGATGTGTCGAATTTTAGTAAAAGAACTAGAATGAAAAAAGAATGTAAAGAAAAGTTCATAATTAAAAAGACATAATCTCGCAAGAAAACTAGTATGATATAGAACAAAGATTAATAGGATAGGAGTTCAAAAATGAATAAAATCGTCATACCACTATTTCGTGAATTTATTGCTCTCGGGTTAATAGGTTTATTTTTTTACTTATTCCTATTTGTTGATTTTCAGGATCTATCATTTAACATTCCTTCAGAATTATTAACAGTCAACACGATGTTTTTAAGTATTCTATTAGAAGCGATACCCTTTATTTTGTTAGGAGTTTTTGTTTCAGCGCTTATTCAAACATATGTTTCTGAAGATTTAATTAAAAGAGCATTGCCTAGAAATGCGATTCTTGCTCTTTTGCCAGCAGCATTACTAGGAGCTATTTTCCCTATTTGCGAATGTGCAATTGTTCCGATTGTAAGAAGGTTGATGAAAAAGGGAATGCCGTTACATATTGGGGTAGTCTTTCTGGTTGGGGCACCGATCTTAAATCCAGTTGTATTTGCTTCAACCTATTATGCCTTTTCTTCAGAGCTTCATATTGCTTATGCAAGAATGGGGTTAGCGTTTGTTTTGTCGATTGTGATCGGGTTTATCATTTATCTTTTGTTTAAGAACACCAATCAATTAAAATGGACGAAAGAGGATGTAGTAGTAGAAGGGAATACTAATCAAGAAGAAAAAGTAGGAAAGTTAAAATCTACGTTATTTCATGCAAGTGATGAATTTTTTGAAATGGGAAAATTTTTAATAATGGGGGCATTAATCGCCAGTCTTTTTCAAACATTTCTTGATCGTACTCTGTTGACTGAGCTTGGAACGAACGAGTTCCTTTCTCCTGCATTAATGATGGGGTTTGGTTATATTCTATCACTATGCTCTGAAGCAGATGCCTTTGTTGCAGCTTCTTTTGGTGGTACATTTACTGCCGGTTCATTACTTGCTTTTTTAGTATATGGTCCAATGCTTGATTTGAAGAATACAATTATGCTTTTTGCTTTCTTTAAAGCAAGGTTTGTTGCAGCGTTTATTCTAGTCGTTACTATTGTTGTTTATATCTCTATTATTATTTACCAGATTCTATTTTTATAAGTAAAGGAGGTTTAGAGATTATATGGAAAAACAACATGCGCAGTATCGATTTCAACTATATATCCGAGGAATTATATTAATTGGATTTACCTTATTAATGCTTAAGTTAGTCATCACAGGAAATATGGTTCATTTTATTGCACCAAAAATGATGCCTTTTATGAATTTTGCAATTATTGTTTTTGCCCTGTTAGGTGCGATCCAAATCTGGAGAAGTGGTTCTAAAAAGCAAGCTGAGCTTTACTGTGATTGTGGAACAGACCATGCTGTTTCATCTTCTCCAATAAAAACGCTACTTGTTTATTCCTTATTTGTTTTTCCTATTATAACTGGATTTTTATTTCCAGATGTTGTGTTGGATAGCTCTGTTGCTGCCAAAAGAGGATTTAAGACAAATCTAGAAGAGCAAGATACATCAAAGGCTGAGGCTTACTTAAGTGATCCTGAAGCTTATTTGAATGAGTTAGATGAAAGTGTAGGAAATAAAGTTGCGCAGTCTTCCAACATTCCGGATGTACCACTTGAACACCCTGAAGGATTTGAGGTTCAGGAAAAACCAGTGGACTTTTATGCACAACTTGAGCAGAAAATGCTTGAAATGGAAACCATTCAATTTACTGAAGAAAATTTTATAGCAATGACCTCGATACTTGACGAAAACCCTGATAAGTTCGTTGGAAAAAAGGTAGAGATGTTAGGGTTTGTTTTTAGAGAACATGATTTTAAAGAAAATCAATTTGTCATCGCAAGGTTTGGTTTATCATGTTGTGTGGCAGATGCATCAGTGTTTGGAACATTGGCAACATCTCCAGAAGCAGAGACATTGGGTGATGATCAATGGGTGAAACTAACTGGTACAATTACAACAGTAAAGTATCAAGATTGGACATTACCTTCAATTGAGGTTTCCGAAATTGACCGTGTTGAACAACCGGAATCACCTTATGTTTATGAAAGTTACTAAAAGGCTAAGAGAAAACCCACGCAATTTATTGATTTTGCGTGGGTTTTTCTTGATCTTTCTCTTGTGTTTCTTGATTGTTAACTGGCTTTTTAATTGGATCAACAGTATGTTTATATTGATAGGCTTTTCTTGTCGTTAAAAGGCTAAGCAAAAGCACAATAATGACAATGATGATGCAGATAATAAAAACATTTTTCAATACATTATCCTCCCAAAAAATCTTCCTCTACTTATTCTATTACTAGTTATCATATCATGAAAGATCTAACATGTTTATACAATGTTTTTAGTATGTTCAGGCGTTTAAAGTAGAAAAACTGGGGTAAAGTACTAGTAGATAATAAAGGAGGAATTAAGATGTCAGAGAAACTAGTAACTACAGTAAATAAACAAATTGCCAACTGGACGGTGCTTTATGTAAAACTACATAATTATCATTGGTTTGTTAAAGGGAAAAACTTCTTTACATTGCATGAAAAGTTTGAGGAGTTCTATACCGAAGCAGCTGTCCATATTGATGAACTAGCTGAACGCTTATTAGCTCTTGAAGGAGCACCGGTTGCTACAATGAGAGAAAGCTTAGAGCTTGCTTCAATTAAAGAAGCTGATGGAAGTGAAACAGCAGAACAAATGGTTCAAAACATCTACGATGATTTTAGTGTGTTAGTAGATGAGCTAAAAGAAGGAATGGATTTAGCTGGTGAGGTAGGAGATGAAACAACTGGTGATATGCTATTGGCTATTCATCAAAGCTTAGAAAAGCATAATTGGATGTTAAAGTCTTTCTTAGGAAAATAAGCAGAAAGCAGGTGATGTGATCATCGCCTGCTTTTTTCACTGTTAAAGCTCTCTATCAGCAAGGTCTTCAGAAAGCTTCTCTGAAAAATATGGAATCATAAGAGAGTGCAGGTCTTCCTCTGATAGAGTATTGAGCCAAGAGAGCATGTCCTGCTTGCTTGTTTTTTCTAGGATTGATTTAACATAGGCATACACATCTTCTTCATCTGCGCGGAATTTACTAAGCTCTGGATTTGTAAAAAGTTCAATGTTCACAGTATTGTCCTCCAGTTTTTAATCGTAGCTTCTTCGTATTTTTTGTTATTAAGAGTAGAACTATTCTAATTAATATCTCGCTGAATATTACAAAGAATATGAACAAAACATAACATAAGGATAATTGAAGGAGTTGTCGACATGGAGAATAATAAGAAAACGTATTATATTACGGTGGGAAGTGGGCAAATTTCACAGTTAAGTACAGCTTCTGCATGGGATTTTAAAATAGAGGCAACCGATGAAGAAATCGTTCAGCTCAGGGAGTATTTCGATCAAGTATACTCAAGCGATTTTCAAGGTTTCCTTCGCTCACATACACCATATGTTCAGTACCATTATGATCGAGAAAATGATGCAATTGATGATACGAATATGAAAATATATCGTATGATTTATGAGCTAGGTGATGAAGAGGCAAAAGAGCATATTCGGACAAATCAGCTCATGTCAAAAATTAATGAACAAGAATAAACCGTTATACAGAGTTTTGACATTGTGATAAGATTTGTTTATTAGGAAAAAAATAGAGGGATTAACATGTACCGATTTATAGATTATTATCACAATGAAGTTGTTTTATCTTTTGATGATCATCCTTTTTCGAAAGATCCCAAACATGTTTGGGTTGTTTGCCGTCATCAAGACCAATGGTTGCTAACAAAGCATTCTGATCGTGGATTTGAATTTCCGGGAGGAAAGGTTGAGGACAATGAAACGGCCCTTGAAGCAGCTATTAGGGAAGTGAAAGAGGAGACAGGTGGAATTGTTAAAGAAATAGAATATATTGGCCAATATAAAGTAAAAGGTAAAGAAAAGGTTATCGTAAAGAATATCTATTTTGCTATGGTTAATCAATTAGTTGAACAAGATGGCTATTTTGAAACATTTGGACCTGTGTTACTTAAGGAACTGCCTGAAGGGATTCAAAAGGATAAAAAATTTAGTTTTATCATGAAAGATGATGTATTACAAAGAAGTATTGAGGAAATAAAAAGAAGATTAAAATAGAGGCGGCAAACGATGAACCCTCAAGGAGCAATGAGGGAACATCGTAGTCAGCCTCTTTTGTCGTTTTTAATCAATCGTTTCTCCAGCAATTCAACGCCCTGGTACATAATAGTAGCAAAAAAGGCAATAATGATTAGGCTCAATAAGACAAGAGTGAAATTAAATACTTGGAATCCATAAATGATCATATAACCCAATCCTTTTGCTGAAACAAGAAACTCCCCTACAATTACACCTACCCATGATAACCCTACATTTACTTTTAGAGTCGAAACAATTGTAGGAAATGAAGCTGGTAAAACGGCTTCTTTAAAGGTTTGGAATTTGCTCGCTTTAAACGTTTGCAGCACCTTAATATAATTTGAATCTACTTCTTTAAAAGACGTGTACACAACGATTGTTGTAATGATAACCGAAATAATTGTCCCCATTGCAATGATCGAAAAAAAACCAGGACCTAAACCTACGATTAATATTGGACCAAGAGCCACTTTTGGCATAGCATTCATTATAACAAGGTAAGGATCAAGTATCTTTGATAATCTTGGTGACCACCATAAAATCGCTGCAAGTAGTGCACCTAACGCTGTCCCTAATATAAAGCCAAGTACAGTTTCGAAAAGAGTCACACCAAGGTGAGAAAGTAGGGTTCCGTCATTTATTTTCGTAAGGAATAGCTTCCATATCTTTGAGGGTGAGCTGAAAAGTAATGGATCAATCCATTCTCTTTTGCCCGCTATTTCCCAAAGTCCAAAAAAACAAATGAAAATTAATAGTTGATAAAATCTGATCCACTTTTTTTCTCGTTCAAGACCTCGTTTATAATTTCTATGAAGGAGTTCAATGCTTTCATTCTGTTTCATTCTGATCCAGCTCCTTCCATATTTGCTGAAATAATTCTGAGAACTTTGGATGCTGTCTTGCATAAAATGGAGGAAGCTCGCGAATTTCTTTAGGAATTAAATAGGTTCTACTCAGTCTCCCTGGTTTAGCTGAGAAAACAAATATTCTGTCACTCATTGCAATAGCCTCGCCTATATCATGTGTGACAAGGATTGCTGTTTTATTAAAATCCTTTAACGTTTGAACAACAAGATCTTCAAGTTTCAGTTTTGTTTGATAATCAAGAGCAGAAAAGGGCTCATCAAGTAATAAAATCTGGGGATTTGTCGCTAATGTACGCACAAGAGCTGCCCGTTGTCTCATTCCACCTGAAAGTTGGCTAGGGAACTGTTTTTCTACTGAATCAAGGCCCATTTTCCTTAATAAATCTAATGTTTTTTCAGTAGTTTCAGGTGTTTTTTGATTAGTTATTTTCAAGCCTAATGTGACATTTTCTTCGATGGTTTTCCAAGGAAATAAATAATCCTGTTGAAGCATATAGCCAATTAATTCATCAGGTTTTGTAATAGGTTTATTTGCAATACTTACCGTACCCTCAATAGGTTTAATAAGGCCGGCAATAATTGATAATAATGTTGTTTTGCCACAGCCGCTAGGACCAAGGAAGGAGACAAATTCCCCTTCCTCGATAGAAAGTTGAATACCTTCTAAAGCAACTGTCGCCGAGTCTTTTGTTAAATAGATGTGGTGAACATGATCGACGAGTAAAAATGACATAATAGCTCCTCCTTACTTGCTTGATACTTCTTCTGCAAAAGAGGTATTAACAAGTGTTTCGTGATCGACTCTCATAGGCAGTTCCCCAGCTTCATCCATAATGTTTTGGAGATTTTCCCACTCTTCAACATCCAATATCGGATCGGTTGCAAATGAGCCTTGTTCTTTGTATCGTTGTACAACTGTTTCAATCAACTCTAGTTCTGTATCTTCGAACTGAGGAGCGATGGATTCTGCAATTTCTTTTACACTTTTTTCTTGAACCCATTGCTGTGCTTTATAAATAGCGGTTGTAAATTTCTTTGCAGCCTCCGCGTTTTCATCTAAAAAGCTTTGCTTGCTCATAAACGTTGTATAAGGAACCTTGCCGGATTCCGTACCAAATGAAGCGACGATATGGCCTGTGCCTTCTTTTTCAAAAATACTGGCTGTTGGTTCGAAAAGCTGAACAAAATCTCCTGTACCAGAAGCAAAAGCGCTTGGAATATTTGCAAAATCAACATTCTGAATGAGATCAAGGTCTGTTTGGGGATCGATTCCATGCTCCTTTAACACGAACTCCCCGACCATTTGCGGCATTCCGCCTTTCCTTTGCCCTAGGAAGGTACTGTCTTTTAGTTGTTCCCATTCAAAATCTTCAATTTTTTCTCTACTAACAAGGAAGGTTCCATCTGTTTGAGTAAGTTGAGCAAAATTAATGATCGGATCATTTGAGCCTTGTGCATGCACATAGATAGATGTTTCTGAGCCAACTAAGGCAATATCTGCGCCGTCTGAGAGGAGAGCGGTCATTGTCTTATCTCCACCCCAAGTTGTTGTTAACTTCACGTCAAGTCCTTCTTCCTCAAAGAAACCTTCCGCCATTGCAACATATAAAGGGGCGTAGAAAATTGAGTGTGTTACTTCGGCAAGATTAATCGTTTCAACCTTTTCCTGACTGCATGCAGAAAGGGGTAAAACAATTAATAACGCAACACAAAAATACAACAGCCATTTTTTCATGTCATTAACCTCCTTGATGTATATCACCTTTTTTGACAAGCAAGTAGAATAGGGTTTGGATGAATAGTAAAAATAACTAAGGTTTCGCCTTTAGAATTGGCGATAAACTGAGTTTTCTAATAAGATGATGTAGAAACGTGTATTCTCTTGTAATGTATGAAATGTGATTTCTAAAGAATATAGGATAATTTATGATCTTTTTAAAAATGTGTGAATGCCTAGTTATGTATTTTGGGGAAAGGTAAAGAAATAGAACAAAAGAAGAAAGAGTGATTGTAAGATGAATGGAGAAATTATTAGTAAGATAAAATATCCCTCACCTAATCCAAACATTCATTTATGGATTGTGACATATCAGTCCGAACAGTTAAAAATAAAGGGCTTACTAGCTGAGCCTGTACGTGAAGGTAAATACGAGGGATTATTGTATTTACGTGGCGGGATTAAAAGTGTGGGAATGGTGAGGATAGGCAGGGTCATTCAATTCGCCTCTGAAGGATTTGTTGTGATGGCTCCTTTTTATCGTGGAAATCAGGGGGGAGAAGGAAACGAGGATTTTGCTGGAGAAGATCGCTATGATGCTATTTCTGCAATGGAAATTCTAAAACATCATCCAAAAGTCCAGCCTGATAGAGTGCATGTGTTCGGATTTTCAAGAGGAGGGGTCATGGCCTTATTAGCAGGTATTATCGCTGAAGATATTCGTTCTGTTGTTACGTGGGGTGGTGTAACGGATATGGTCTTAACTTATGTTGAACGGGAAGATTTACGTAGGATGATGAAAAGAGTGATTGGTGGTACACCAACAAAATTTCCAAAAAGATATGCCTGGAGAACACCTTTATATGAATTGGACAAGCTACACGCACCAACTTTAATTATTCATGGTGTAAAAGACAAGAATGTATCAGTTGAACATGCTTACAGGCTAGAAAAACGGTTAAAGGAGCTAAATAAACCAGTCGAAAGTTGGTACTTTGAACAATTTACACACTATTTTCCTCCGAAAATAAATCGTGATACATTACAAAGACTTTGTTTATGGATGAAAAAACAATAAGAGGTTGATTTTACTAAGTTTTATAGGTGTGATAAAAAAGCTCTGGTGGTATTATGAGTATAAGTTCAAGTAGAAAGAGGAGGGGTCCTATATGGGAATGCCAATGGAATTTAACACAATGATTGTGACAAAGGGAAAAGAAGTCCGTATTGATGAAAATACCTTTGAGTTATCAAAGGATGGATATCGAGTTTACCCAATAGATATACCGATTGAGGTAAGAAAAACAATGAGTGGTGAAGTAACTGGACAAGCTGTGGTTCAGAAATTAGAATTAACGAACATTAAAACAATTGTCACGTATCAACTTATCAACTTAAATTCAACCAACTAATACATAAAGCCAGGTAATTGAGGGTATCTCATTACCTGGCTTTTATTCGGCTTTAGGAACAGGTGTATCATCAGCTTTTCTTACAAAAGCAATGAAGGTTCTTACGATAAGAAAGGTTATTGTGATTGATGCAAAGCTTGATAAACTGTTCCAGCCTTTTTTGAATTTGACTAATTTTGTATTTACTTCAAGCCAATGTTCAACGATAGCCATTGGAATGCTGAAATAAAACACTTTTAAAAGAATCATTGGGATACTAGAGGATTTCGTTAATTGATTGTAATACACACAAGATAGAGGAAACAACAAATAATCATAGATAAAGCTAATATCAAAAGATTTAAATAGTTTTATTGGGTATTTTATATAACCACGATGAATGAGAAGATTGTCCATTATAGAAGAAATATACCCTTTAAAAAGGAAGATAATTAACCAATCCTTCATAGGTGGCTTTTTAATAATTTTAATGACTGAAATAAGCCCAAATACTAATAGAAATTTAAGTGTGTTCTTTTCAAACTGGTGTTTTCTCACGATCATCCCTCCTAATATAGAAAGTTTGTCCTAACTTTCGTTAAAATATTGAAGCACTATAGGAAGAGGTAAAAAACCAAAGAAAGCCCATCATATGATGAGCTTTAAAACACACTAGTTATAACGAATTGGGCCTCCCAATTTCTCGATATCGTTAGATAAACTATTGAATTTCTTGAAGTTATCTTTAAATTCTGTAGCTAATTCGATTGCTTTGACAAGGTATTCATCTTGAGAGCTCCATGTTTTGTGTGGCTGTAATACATCATCAGGAACCCCCGGTACATGAATTGGAATATTTAAACCAAAAACTTCATCCTTTACGGTTTCAATGTGATCAAGGTCACCTTCAACTGCAGCCTGAACCATAGCTCTTGTATACTTGAGATTCATCCGTTTACCAACACCGTATGCTCCTCCGGTCCAACCAGTGTTTACTAAGAATACTTGAACTTCATGTTCATCAATTTTTTGTCCAAGCATGTTAGCGTAACGTGTTGCTTTAAGTGGCAGGAATGGAGAGCCAAAGCAAGTAGAGAACGTAGTTTCAGGAGCTGTTACGCCACGCTCTGTTCCTGCTAATTTGCTTGTGTATCCACTTAGGAAGTGATACATTGCCTGTTCTTTTGTTAACTTACTAATTGGCGGTAATACACCAAAAGCATCTGCAGTTAAAAAGACAATCGTTTGTGGATGACCAGCAATACTTGGAATAATGGCTTTGTCAATAGCAGTTAGTGAGTAGGCAGCCCGAGTATTTTCTGTGAAAAAGGAACTGCTGTAATCTGCTTCTCTAGTGTCATCATCAACAACGACATTTTCAAGAACAGATCCATATCGGATAGCATTAAAAATTTGTGGTTCTTTTTCTTTCGTTAAGTTGATACACTTTGCATAGCAACCACCCTCAATATTAAATACGCCAGAAGTAGACCATCCATGTTCATCATCACCAATTAAACGACGGTTAGGGTCAGCAGATAACGTTGTTTTCCCTGTGCCGGAAAGTCCGAAAAACAGGGCAACATCACCTTCAAAGCCAACATTTGCTGAGCAATGCATAGGGAGAATATTATTTTCAGGTAATAATAAATTCATAACTGAGAATACAGACTTCTTCATTTCGCCAGCATATTCAGTGCCACCGATTAAAATCGTTCTTTTCTCAAAGGAAATGATAATGAATGTTTCTGATTTTGTACCATCAACTTCTGGATCAGCTTTAAAATGCGGGGCTGATAAAATGGTAAAAGGTAGTTCCTTTGACTCGTTTTCTTGTTCTTGATCTTTAATAAACAGTTGGCTTGCAAAAAGATTGTGCCAGGCAAACTCATTTATAATTTTTAGAGGTAACTGAAAGCGAGGATCAGCACCTGCAAATCCATCAAATATAAAGATTTCATCTCGTTTCTTAAGGTGTGAGATCATTTTACTGTATAAGCGATCAAATGCTTCCTCTGAAATAGGCTGATTTACTGGACCCCAATTTATTTTACTTTTTACTGAACTTTCGTCTACAATAAACTTATCCTCTGGTGATCTCCCGGTATAAGCTCCGGTTGTTGCTCGAATTGCACCTGTTGATGTTAATAACCCTTCTTTACGTTCAAGTACTTTTTCAACAAGCTGTGCAACTGATAAATTATGTTTAGCATTCTCCCCATTAACAAGCTGATTAAGCTCATTTGTGATATCTGTAATATTCATCCCCATTACCTTCCTTCTAGAAAAGAATAATTTCCCTTATGTTGATAATTAGTATAACACATTAATTTTAATAAAACATACTATTTGATGATTTGCTATCATTAAATTTTTGAATTGAAAAAATATTTTGCTATTAGAAAAACTTAAGCTTTGTACAACACATCACACTAGCATAATGTAGAAAAACAATTGATATTTATATTTCTATAGGGAATGGGACACAATAGTGATAGACATCTATCAAATATTTTAATAAATCAATGGTAATAGTTGTCGATTTTTGTTGACACCAATAGGTTTGTGCGCTATGATATGTCCTTGAACGGATTCTCTTATCCCGAGCTGGTGGAGGGACAGGCCCTATGAAACCCAGCAACCTGCTATCAAAGGAAAGCGGCGACTGTGCACTAATTATATAGTTTTATTTGAGTAATTTTTTTGCCTGACCTAAGAAAAGCACGTTATGAATCAAAACTCGTTTTGATTCATGTTGTGTTTTTCTTAGGTCAGGAATGATGCGAAAGCATCATTCAAGCAAGCGACAGCTTGCTTAGGGCAAAAAAAACCCCAATCGTGGAACTATGTTAAACCGACGCACTTTAGAACGACATTTTCCGACGCAAAGGTGCTAACCTGAAGCAAGGCGAAAGCCCTTGATCGATAAGAGCGAAAGGCGATGAACGATGATAAACCTTTCCTCACATGGGAAAGGTTTTTTTTGATAACAGAAAAAAGTATTCTTCATTAGAGTTTTACCAGGACAAGCATGTGGTAAAGGTACATAATACTTCTGTTCACAAAATATGCCAACGTGATTTTCTAAAGGTCATACTTTGGGAAGAGTTCCGGATCAAATGAATGAACATGAATATGAGGAGGAAGCTTTTAATTATGTCTAAAAAACGTCTTTTTACTTCAGAATCTGTAACAGAAGGCCATCCAGATAAGATCTGTGACCAAATTTCAGATTCAATTCTTGATGCAATTATTGCAAAAGATCCAAATGCACGTGTAGCGTGTGAAACTTCTGTTACTACTGGTTTAGTGTTAGTTGCAGGAGAAATTACAACAAGTACGTATGTAGATATCCCAAAAATTGTCCGTGAAACAATTAAAGACATTGGTTACACTCGTGCTAAGTATGGTTTTGATGCGGAAACATGTGCTGTATTAACATCAATCGATGAGCAATCAGCAGATATCGCTATGGGTGTTGACCAAGCTCTAGAAGCTCGTGAAGGTCAAATGTCTGATGAAGAAATTGAAGCAATTGGTGCAGGTGACCAAGGTTTAATGTTTGGATTTGCATGTAATGAAACAAAAGAATTAATGCCACTTCCAATTTCTTTAGCACATAAATTATCACGTCGCTTAACTGAAGTTCGTAAAGATGAAATTCTTCCATACTTACGTCCTGATGGAAAAACACAGGTAACGGTTGAATATGATGAAAATAATAAACCAGTTCGTATTGATACAATCGTTATTTCAACTCAACATCATCCTGAAGTTACACTTGAGCAAATTCAACGTAACCTAAAAGAGTATGTTATTAACCCTGTTGTTCCAGCAGAATTAATTGATGAAGAAACAAAATACTTTATTAACCCAACAGGTCGCTTTGTTATTGGTGGACCACAAGGAGATGCTGGCTTAACTGGACGTAAAATCATCGTTGATACTTACGGTGGATATGCTCGTCACGGCGGTGGAGCATTCTCTGGTAAAGATGCAACAAAGGTTGACCGTTCTGCAGCATATGCAGCTCGTTATGTAGCGAAAAACATCGTTGCAGCTGGTTTAGCTGATAAATGTGAAGTTCAATTAGCGTATGCAATTGGTGTAGCACAGCCAGTATCTATTTCAATTGATACATTCGGAACAGGAAAAGTTTCTGAAGAAGTATTAGTAGAAGTTGTTCGCAGTAATTTCGATTTACGTCCTGCTGGAATCATTAAAATGCTTGACTTAAGACGTCCTATTTACAAACAAACTGCAGCTTACGGACATTTTGGCCGTAATGATCTTGATCTTCCTTGGGAAAGAACAGATAAAGCAGATGCTTTAAATAAAGCTGCATTACAATAAAGTATAAAAAGGTCTGATGTGAATGTTCACATCAGACCTTTTTTGTTAAGTTCATTTGGAAATACAAGCGTAACTGTAGTACCTTTGCCGAGCTTACTATGGAATTCCATTCTGCCCCCGTGCAAAAGAACTAATTGTTTTACAATTGCTAGTCCTAACCCAGTACCGCCTTCTTTACGGTTTCTTGCTTTATCTGTACGATAAAAACGTTCACCAATATGCATAATCTCTTCTTCTGACATCCCCATTCCATTATCAGAAATAGAAAAGAAGATGCTTTCTTGATCTTGTGTGGAAGAGAGTGAGATCGTTCCAGGTTTATCTGAGTATCTTATTGCGTTTTCAAGAAGGTTATATATAATTTGTTGCAGTCGGTCAGGACTACCAATAATAATGATTTCATCGTCTAAGTGTTGCTGAAGCATTAAGTGTTTTTCTTGAAGACGATGATCAAATCGATCCACAGTGTCATTAACTAATTGTGAGAATGCAATAGGTTCCTTTATTAAAGGGTAATTTTCTCCTTCAAGCTGAGCTAAATCTAATAAATCATTAACAAGTCTTTGCATTCTCTCAGATTCACGCTGAATAAGGGAAAGGTATTTTTCAGCTTCATCCTCAGTTTCATAAAGTTTTTCTTGAAGAACCCCACTATAACCCTTTACATAACTTAACGGAGTTCTTAGTTCATGGGCGACGTTGGCTAAGAAGTCTTTTTTCTTTTGATCTGACTGATCCAATGCCTCTGACATCTGATTAAAGGTTTTGGCTAATCCACCAATTTCATCTGATGTTCTTACAGGAATTCGATTTTTGAAGTTTCCTTTAGCAAGTTCTTTTGCATATTTTCTCATCTCATGGATAGGTTGCAAAAACGTATTGCTCATTGAATTCACGATTTTAAAGATAACTAAAAAGAAAATGATGCCAACTGCAATTAACAAAGGTGTTGTTCTATTAAAAACTTCTTCTATAGGAGCAAGCGGTAAATAAAGATAAATGATACCGACTAATTTATTTTCATCAAGTAAGGGTACGACAACACCCATGATTTGTCGGTCAAATCTTTCTTCATAGCCTATCTTGATTAAATGCTCTCCACGTAATAAGTTCCTTCGCTCTTCTTCGCTAATTAACCCCTCATGATTAATTTCAAATGGTAAACATGCACTCAATTCTCTTGGGTTATTAACCAATAAAATCTCTGATTCACTAATTGTGTTATACCAATTAAGATGGGACTTAAACTCATCTGAAATTTCGCCTGATGTGTAACTACTTTTTAGCTTTAATCCTTCATCTAGAAGAGATTGCTCCACTTCATTTACATAAAGATTTCGATACAAATAATGAATAAATAAAAATGAAAACAAGATTGAAACACAAAGGATAACAGCAAACAATAGGCGGATTTTTGTTTTTAACGAACTAGATGACCAGTTACATTTCGGCTTCAAATTTATAGCCAACCCCCCAAACTGTTTGTATACTGTTTGCTGCTGCATCTAACTTTAGTCTTAATGTTTTGATATGGGTATCAACCGTTCTTTCACTTCCTGTATAATCAATTCCCCAAATCTTCTCAAGTAAATGCTCTCTGGAGAAAACTTGTGATTTATGAGTTGCAAGAAATAAAAGTAATTCGTACTCTTTGAGTGTTAAGGATAAGGGTTTTTCATAACAAAATGCTTTTCTTGATTTTAATTCAAAGGAGATTGAACCAAAGTTTTGTCGATTATCTTGGAGTTGGTTTGCATGATTGCTTGTTCTCCTTAGTACGGCTTCCACCCTTGCTAGCAGTTCACCTGTACTGAAAGGCTTAACAATATAATCATCTGCCCCTAATTTAAGACCATGTATACGATCCCATTCGTCACCACGCGCTGTTAAGAATATAATCGGAATGCTATATTCTTCTTGAATTTGCTTTGCAAGTGTAAATCCATCTATTTTTGGCATCATCACATCTAAGAGAATCAAATGTGGTGAAAATTGAGGAAGGAACTTTAATGCTTCATCACCATCCTCAGCTTGTAAAACATCATATCCTTCTTTTCGTAAATAAAGATTTACTAATTCTCTCATTTCAGGTTCATCATCAACGACTAAAATCTTTTTATTTAGCATTAGCTGTTCCCTCTCTTGCGATTAACTGTAAAGGACCATCACCAACTGGTATGGTATCTATTTTCTTGAAACGATTAAGATCTATGATTTCCACTTCATTTGCGTCATAGTTGCTAATATATAAATTATTATTATATAACGTCATTGAAAAGGGGTTTGCACCTACCTCGATAGAACGGAGAATTTGATGGGAGTTACTATCAATTTCCCTTAATATATTAGAGCCATGACTTAAAACATAAACCTTGCCATCTTTTGTTATAAAATCAATTGGCATCAAAGGTGCATGAACGGTTGCTTTTAATTGTTGGGTTGTAAGGTCATAAATATATATATCTTCTTGGATGTGAACTCCTGAGCCATGGCCGCCGAGCCAAAGTTCTTGTTTCTCCGTTATAAATCCACCAGCTGCTCCATCATGAGTAGGAATCGTTCCTTCCATTTCTAACTGATTCTTAGAAAGAATCGCAATACTTGGTTGATCAAGATAACTAACGTACAAATGATGCTGATTTTCAAATATTGCAAATGGTGTGTGCTCCACCGTTGTTTCTTTCAAACGTTTACCATCTAAATTAAACATTTTTATTTTATTGGTTTGTTGATCAGCCAGATATAAGTTTTTTTTAGAAGATAGAAGACCGGTTTCTATTCCCTCACCAATTTCCCACTCTTTGCTCTTGCCTGTTGAAAGTTGGTATACATAACCCTTTGATGATTCTTTATTTAATAATAGAAGTTTGTCATTCGATAACAGGATTCCACTTTTAAATGGATGCGGTACTTCCCAGATCATTTTTTCTTTTGTATCAGCATCTATAAAAGTAATAGACTGGTCGTATATATTCAAACTTGCAATGACAGATTTAGATAATGGGATTTTGGGTAATGTAGGTTCTGTAGAACAGGAGACCATTAGGAGTAGAAGAATGGTCCCAAAGATTAATCGTTTCATTGATATTCCTCTCAAATTCTTATTTTTATTATAGTGTAGGTAAGGCATTCATTTGGATGGTATAGTGATTATTATAACTTGAAAATGTGAATAATGAATGAAGTCATAAAGTCATATTGTTTTACTTCATAAAAATATCACATTTGTTCGCTATCTTTAAAGAGTAGGAGGGGAATAAGAATGAAGCTTAAGATAGTGATAAGTATAAGTATCCTAGCGATAAGTGTACTTCTTGCAGCAGGCTGCCAGCAATCTTCTGAACATCAGCATACTAATCATTCAGAAGAAGTTGAAGTGAAGGCACCCAAAGTTGAAATACTAGCAAATGTTCATACAAATACAAATCAAGAAGAAACAATTAGTGCGAATGTATATTACGGTGAAGAACTTGTTGACGATGCTGAAGTAACATTTGAAATTAAAAAAGGTGAAGAAGAATCCGAGAAGATGTTGGCGGAACTAACAGATACCGGTACTTATTCAATTGATTATATTTTCGCTGACCCTGGAGTTTATCAAGTAACAGCACATACAAATGTAAAAGGATACCACACAATGCCAACGATCGATATTCAAGTTGGTGAAGGTACCTGATCATTCAAAGAAACAAGAAACTGAATTGTGTCAGAGGACATTAAAAAAGCAAAGGAGACATTTTAAAAATACTCCTTTGCTTTTTTAATGTTTCTTATATTATTCAGCAAACCTCATGCATAACGAATAAACTTCTTTTCAATTAATGCATCTTCATATTCTTTAAGTAGTCCTTCAAAAATTTGATCCCATGTTTGAGAAAGAGCATATTGACGTGCCTCTTTTCCCATTTGAGTTTTTAAAGAATGATTTGTTAATAAATGAATAATAGCATTTGTGAATTGCTCCACATTCCTTGGTTCACATAAATGTCCGGTTTGATTTTCCTTAATAATGTTTTTAACTCCACCAGAATTAGCTCCTATGACTGGTGTACCTGATGCAAGGGCTTCTAAAACGACATTTCCGAATGTTTCCGTTGGAGATGGAAAGACAAATACATCCGATGCAGCGTATACTTTTGCGAGATCCACACCATTTAAGTAGCCGGCAAATGTCATGTTTTCAGGAGCCTTCTTTTGCATATCTTCTTTAGATGGTCCATCTCCTACAATTAACCAATGAATATGATTCTTCATATCCTGAGGAAGGCTTAGCGTGATGTTCATAAGAGTTTCAATATCCTTTTCAGGAGCTAAACGGCCAACATAGGATAAAATATATTTTTCTTTAATATGATATTTATTACGAATTTCTTCATTAGGGTAATTAGGATGAAATAATTGACACTCGACTCCCCTTCCCCAAATATGAAGGTTGGAAAACCCTTTTCGCTTTAATTGTTCCAGTGTCTCTTTAGATGGAACAAAGATTTTACTTAGAGGTTTGTGAAACCAATGCATATACTTCCAAAGAAACTTAGATAGAAATTGAAAATCATAGTACTCCAAATATTGATCAAAATCAGTGTGGTAGGATCCAACAAGCGGGATGTTTAGTTTTTTAGCATAATGCAGTCCGCAAAGACCTATATTAAAAGGTGTGGCAACATGGATTAAATCTGGCTTGAATTTTTGGAGCTCTGACTTTACATGTAGCATATTGGGAAGAGCTAATCTACATTCAGGATACAAAAAAAATGGTAAGCTTGTGAAACGGTGAATATGACTTGAAAACAAGCTTTCATTTGTACTTTCTGGTGCAAAAACTCTAAATTCATAGCCGTTTTTTTCGAGATAGTCTGTAAATCTCTTTAATGTTCTTGCAACCCCATTTACATCAGGTGCAAAAGTATCTGTGAAAATAGCTATTCTCATATAAATCCCCCCAGTTACTAAAAAGTGAAAGGTACCATTAATGAGTTTCTATTTTTATGTTCATACTTAGGTTAAAGAAAGCCCTTATACAATATTTCATGGCAAATTGTGTAGCTAACAAATCCAGCAGAGCTTCCAAGTAAACATCCAGCCAGAACATCTGAAGGGTAATGTAAGCCAAGATACATTCTTGATAAACCTACACTTATAGCAACTGGTAAAAGAATAAGTGCAAATTGTGGCATAAATAAAATAAATGGAATGATAACAGAAAAAATAGCAGTTGTATGTCCTGATGGAAAGGAATGATCTTCCAATGGATTTGCAGGTACTTTTGTTTCTACAAGTGCAATGTAAGGTCTTTTACGTGGATACAGTTTTTTAACCATAGCCACGGGAAGATGGCTTAAAAGAAGTGATAATCCACTAGCAATGCTTGTAGTTTGTACGTTACCTTTTGTGAAAAACATAAGACAAAGACAAACCGTGATTGTGATAATAGCTCCACCAAGATGTGTAATATTGCGAAAATAGAAATTTAGAATCTTTTGATCAAAATGACGGTTTACACTTCGAAACAGCCTGCATTCAAAATCATACATGTTCGATAAAAGCCTTGTTTTCATCTTAGGAACGCTCCTTTTTTTTACCCCTTTACTATTATTTTAGTTGATGATTATTTAGTTAATAATAAGATAATGTAAAAAATTGCTTCACATAATTTTCAAAAAATTAATGATAGCTAAATAAACATTATGAAATGAAATTATTTTCTTAAGATAGGTATAATATGTAAGAAGTAGAGGCATTTGTGTCTGTCCTGAGTCATTTTTAAACAATTTATGAAAGAAGATTTTGAAAGTGGTATGGAAAGGTAGAGGGTGGTAACATAATAAGAAAGATTAGAAAAACTTGGCTTATCGCCAAGTTTCATTGGTGAATTTTTTATTCTTTAAAAAGACTTTATGTAATGTGCAAATCCATAAAAATTATTCATGGTGCCTATTTTTTTATGGATTTATAATATTGTCCTTTTTCAACATATTCACGACGGATTCGTTCCATATCTTTTATATCTTCTTGAGTTAGTGATCTTACAACCTTTGCTGGTCGACCAAGAGCAAGCGTGTTAGGGGGTATTTTTTTTCCGGGAGGAACAAGACTACCTGCTCCAATAAAGGCTCCTTCACCAATTTCTGCACCATCTAAAATGATGGAACCCATACCAATTAAAGCTTTCTTGCGAATAATGCTACTATGTAGAACGACACTATGGCCAACAGTCACGTCATCTTCGAGGATTAGTGGTTTGTTAGGACTTTGATGAAGACAACATAAATCCTGAATATTCACACGCTTACCTATAATTGTTGGTGAAACATCTCCGCGGATGACTGTTTGAAACCATATGCTTGATTCATCTCCGACAATTACATCACCGGTAATTGTTACATAATCTGCAATGAAAGCTGATTCAGAGATTTGGGGCTCTTTGTCTTTAAATGGATAAATCATGTTTGTCATTCCTTTCTAATGGAAAGAATATACTTTTATTCGTTTATTATACCACTGGTTTATAATACTAAAATGTTGATTTCCATAGATATTTAAAAAGAGAAGATAGTGAAAGGAGAGGCAGCATTATGTGGAAATGGGAAGCTGAAACAGATGATGTAAAGGGATGTATTGTTATTGTCCATGGAGCTGCTGAACATCATGGTCGCTATAAAATGCTTGTAGAAATGTGGAGATTAGCTGGATATCATGTTGTAATCGGTGATTTACCAGGTCAAGGAACTACAACCAGAAGAAGAGGACACATAGAATCTTTTGATGAATATATAAAAGAAGTGAATGAGTGGATTACGGAAGCAAAGAAATTTGGTGCTCCGCTATTTTTATTAGGTCATAGCATGGGAGGCCTTATTGTTATTCGTGCCTTGCAGGAAAAGCATCATGATGTGAAGGCAGTAATTCTATCGTCTCCTTGCTTGGGAATATTATTTAAACCTAATAAGGCGCTTGAGCTTGCTTCAAGAGGCTTGAATTTAATTATGCCATCTTTTAAAGTACAGTCACAATTGAATGTTGGTCTTGCTACTCGAAGTAAAGCTGTACAGGAGATTGATGAAAATGATTCTTTATATGTGACAAAGGTTTCCGTAAGATGGTACCGTGAGTTAATAAAGGCTATGGAAGAAGCACAAAATCAGGTTGGTAAATTTCAGGATGTACCGTTACTACTTATGCAAGGCGGCGCAGACAAGATTGTTGACAAGTCACTTGTGAAAGCATGGTTTAACAAAGTAGATCTTCATGAGAAAAATTATAAAGAGTGGAAAGGGCTTTATCATGAAATTTTTAATGAGCCAGAGCAAGAAATAGTTTTTGAAACGGCGAAGAGGTTTTTTGACGCCCATTCACATGATCAAAAGTAAAACACTATAAAATGCTTTAACTTTATTCTATATACAAGAGGTGACAACCCCTTTGACAGTACCCCAGCATCCGATTAGGTTAATGACTAAGGTATATAAAGAAATATTTCCCATCACCCATTTTTATATAAAGCATTGGAAAGAGAAAGCAGAAAGCATACCGAATAGGGAATTAAGGATACAAGCATTAAATAGTATACAGGAAAAAGAGTTTCACTGTGAAGGTGGAGCAATTTTATCAATGATTTCAGGTCAGCATAAACAGCAATGCATCGAATTTATTGTTGCTTATCAAACAATAAGTGATTATCTAGATAATCTTTGTGATCGAAGTACTTCTCTGGATCCTGTTGATTTTCGCATGCTTCACCAGTCTATGTTAGATGCTTTATCATGCGGTGCTCCTTGTAAAAATTATTACCAATTTAGGGAAGATCAGGATGATGGTGGCTATCTTCATGAGTTAGTTCAAACATGTCAAAATGTTTTATCGGACTTACAACACTATCCTTTGATATCAAAGTATTTACTAGAATTATCAAATTATTATTGCGATCTTCAGGTACATAAGCATGTTAAAAAGGATGAACGAGTGTCACGCCTTGAGGATTGGTTTGAACGACATAGAGGAAATGTACCCCAAATGGAATGGTATGAGTTTTCAGCTTGTACAGGATCAACTCTTGGTATTTTTTGTTTAGTAGCATATGCTTTTCAAGAAGGGTTTGAAGAGAATCAAGCTAAACAAATAATGGACAGCTATTTCCCTTATATCCAGGGTCTTCATATTCTGCTCGATTATTTAATTGACCAAGAAGAGGATCAACAGGGTGGAGACTTGAATTTTTGTAGCTATTATTCGTCAGAAGAAGTCATGATCAATAGATTGGAGTACTTCGTTGAGAAGGCAGATATTCACTTGAAAGGGATTCCACATGAGAATTTTCATCGCTTGATTAATCGGGGATTACTTGGAGTGTATTTATCAGATGATAAGGTTGCATCAAGGAAAGAGCTTAATAAATTAGCAAAAAGATTAATAAAGTTAGGTGGAATAACCTCTTTTTTCTTTTATTTTAATGGAAGAGCATATCGTACAATTCAAAAATTCCCTTGGAAAAAAAGTTCCTAATGAACTAAAAGGCGCCTAATGAGGGCGCCTCTAACATTTTTCAATCGCAACAATATATGGTGGATTATTTTGTTTGTTTATAAATTGATATTTTAAAACATGAGCTACACTTGAATCGATTCTTTCAACAAAGCTCATAAGCTCGTCTCGTTCTATCTTTCCTTCAGGATGACCATGATAAACAACAATGACAATCATTCCTTCAGGTTTCATCACATGTAACAGCTGTTTAATAGCTGATATTGTTGTTTCAAAATTCGTAACAATAGAAGGATCTCCACCTGGTAAATAACCTAGATTAAACATAGCCCCACTTATAAGCCCATGCTTTTCTTCAGGTATAACTGATGAAATAAAATGGTGTCCTTGTTGAGAAAGTGTGACTCTTTCTTGAAGGTTATTTGTTTTCAGTCGTTCCACTGTATTGAGAAGAGCCTGTTCTTGAATATCAAATCCGTAAACATGACCTTGTTTTCCAACGAGTTGTGCTAGAAAAACAGTATCGTGACCATTACCAATTGTAGCATCAACAACAATATCTCCCTCATTAATTGCTTCTTCTAATAATTGTTTGGCAAAAGGCAATATACGTTTTAACTTCATTAAGAAAGTACCTCTGTTTTACGATAATATTTTCCTTGAAAGCTATTTCTTCGTTTTAATTCGGCATCAATCGAATTTAAAACATTCCACTTGTTTACACTCCACATAGGCCCAATCATAAGATCAATCGGCCCATCACCTGTAATACGATGAACAATCATCTCGGGTGGAAGTAATTCCAATTGATCACAAACAAGATTCACATATTCTTCTAAACCTAAAAACTCAAGCTTTCCTTTTTCGTATTGTTTAACCATAGGTGTTCCTTTTAATAAGTGTAAAAGGTGGATTTTAATTCCTTGCACATCAAGGTTTGCAACTGCTTTTGCGGTTTCCATCATCATTTCATTATTTTCTAGTGGTAATCCGTTAATAATATGAGAACACACTCTAATTCCGTGTTTACGTAATTTTTTCACGCCATCAACATAGCATTGAAAATCATGGGCACGATTAATGAGAAGGGCTGTTCGTTCGTGAACAGTTTGCAAACCAAGCTCAACCCAAAGATACGTACGCTGATTTAATTCTGCCAAGTATTCAACCACATCATCAGGTAAACAATCTGGTCGTGTTGCAATAGAAAGACCTACCACATCTTCTTGAGCGAGAACAGATTCAAACTTTTCTCTTAACACTTCTACCGGAGCATGTGTATTTGTATAGGCTTGAAAATAAGCCATATACTTTCCGTTCTTCCATTTTGTATGCATTTTATCTTTGATTTCATGAAATTGCGTAATAAGATGATCTGCACGATTACCTGCAAAATCACCAGACCCTGCAGCACTACAAAAGGTGCAACCACCATGTGCAACAGTACCATCTCGATTAGGACAATCAAAACCTCCATCTAAAGCAACCTTAAAAACCTTATGTCCAAAGTGCTGACGTAAATGATAATTCCATGTATGATAACGTTTATTATCCGTAGAATAGGCAAATGAAGAGGATTGCTTCAAAATAGAAACCTCCTTTAATAGTATGTCAAATTTCCATCTAATCATTTTACCATTTAAGCTTCAGGAAAGACAGATTACTTGATGGCTTTCCATATATTTGAACACAAGTTTTTTCATCCGTTGTAAACAATATAACTGATGAAGCTTCAATTGACTTCATATCGTTTGGAGGAGATGGACATGGCAACAAGACAATCTGTTAATGAATATTTACAACGCTGTACGGACGCAATTGAATATGCTCGTGAACAATATAAAACTGGAGCACAACAAGAGCATTATAATGAAACAGAATATACAAAAGCACTTCAAGGACTAGAGGATTCTGTTAACGAAATTAATCATCTTTCATTAAGTGCAAATGATCAGCAACAAGATCAGCTTTATCGTATGAGATTACAACTTCAAGAACTTCAAAATAAGATGATTCTTAAAGGGGATGCTGAGCGATGAAAAAACGATCAAAGCAAAATAACCCTGAGCAGAAAACAAAAAACGGTGTTAACAGCAATGATCTAGAGCTTGGTCAGGATTATGATCCAATTAAAGAAACAAAAGCTAAAAATGCAAAAAAGGGTCAGCCAATTAAATCTAAGCAGAGAGTAGAAGACGAATGATAAAAGGGCCAACTGGTCCTTTTTTTATTTTCGGAAAAAATATCTGTATTTTATTGACAATTTTAAAGAGTTGGCGTAATGTACAAAGTGTACTACATGATGTAATACACATAGATCAATATAAAATGATAAGAAAGTAGGGAGAAACGATGATCCAAATAGATCCGAGAAGTTCAACTCCCATTTATGAGCAAATTATTCAGCAGATGAAGGAGCTATGTTTTAAAGGGGTATTAAAGTCTGGTGACAAGCTTCCATCTGTTCGAGAATTATCCACCATGATTGTTGCAAACCCAAACACTGTTAGTAAGGCTTATAAGGAGCTTGAAAGACAAGGGATAATTGAGACATTACGTGGGCGTGGAACCTTTGTGTCAGAAAATACGGGAGAATCACTAGATGAAAGGAAGATGGAAATGATTAAGGACCAATTAAAGCCGCTAATTATTGATGCGTTTTATGCTGGTATTGACTTTAACTATATTCATGAGTGGATTGATGAAATCAGGAAGGAAGTAGGGGGGGATTCCCATGCTACAAATAAAAAAACTGACAAAAACACTTGATGGAGTTGAGGTTCTTAAAGAGATTGACCTTACTCTTGAATCAGGCGAAATTTTTGGCTTATTAGGAAGAAATGGTTCTGGAAAAACAACCTTATTACGGTGCATACAACAAATTATTCAACCAGAAAAGGGTGAAGTGCTGTTTGAAAATGTGTCCATTTTTGATCATCCTCTTGTAAAAAGAAAAGTGATATATATGCCAGTTCAAAATCCTGCCTATGATCGGTATAGCTATAAACAACTTGTTAGAACACTCCGTACACTCTATCCGGACTTTGATGTAACGTATGCAAATGAACTAATGAATCGCTACGGAGTACCAGAAACAAAAAATATCGTGAACTTTCCACAGGGTTAAAAAAACAATTGGGTCTTATTCTTGCATTTGCGATCCGTCCTGCTGTTATTTTACTTGACGAACCAACAGATGGAATTGATGCCGTAACAAGGCACGATCTTTTGCAATTAATGATTGATGAAGTTGCTCATAGAAATACGACTATCTTAATAACATCACACAGACTCGAAGACATAGAACGAATTTGTAATCGCATTGCCTTTTTAGAAGATAATCAGCTCACAGATGTACTGAATGTAGATGATTTAAAGGAGAATTATGTGAAATTACAATTGGCTTTCAATCAAGATTTAACGTTAGAGATGAGAAAGAGGGGCATTCCAATCTTAGAGTCCACCGGTGTTTTTTATACAGTTGTTATGAAACAGGAGGATCGGGAAAGTCATGAGTGGTTACGCTCACATGAACCTAAAATTTGGAATGAGCTTCCAGTAAGTTTGGAAGAAATCTTTATTGCAAAGTTTGGAGGGAAGCGAAGATGGTAGCTCCTGATTTATTAAAACATGAAATAAAGAAACATTGGGTTCAATTATTAATCATGGTCCTCTTTATTTCGTTTCTTCTGCCAGCACAAATATGGCTGGAATATTTAAATTTAATAAATATAAAGAATCTTCCCGAAGATTTAAAAGAGATTGATCTACAACATTTTGGTTCAGCATTTTTATTATGTGTGTTTGTTATAACACTAGCCATTGTGCAAATTGGTGTGGAGAGAAGTAATGGAAATATGGAATTTACTCTGACGCTGCCTTTTTCAAGGGGAAGTATTTACCTAACGAAATGGAGTGTAGGTGCCGTAAGTATTATTCTAAGTTGGGTCATTTCATTTACAATAACGGCTATACTAATCCTGTTTATAGATATTCCAGTTCTTTATTTTACAGAGTTTTATTTGTATTTATTGGGTGCATTGTTGCTACTGTATAGTGTTACATTTTCTGCGGGAGCGTTTACCGGTAACCCATTGGCTCAAGGATTAGTAGCATTTACAGTGAGTGTATTTCCGATTCTTGTATTTGGATTATCACTTATTCAAATTGGAATATTATTTTACCCTGAAGTTAACATTGATCGCTCATTTGAATCTGCTGTTTACAATCTATCACCTATTTCTTATTTGTTTTTTACGTATGGTCATTTTCCTGTTAAAAGTTTACTTTTACCTTTTATTAGTAGTTTACTATTTTTTAGTATTGGTTATTATGCTTTTCAAAAACATCCATTTGAACGAAACGGCTCATTCTTTGTGTGGAGATGGATGGAAAGACCTGCCCAAGTCATCGTTATCGTTCTAGGAATCTTAGGATTCAGTACATTGGGGTATATGTCTTCATCCCAAGAAGATATGGTCGGTTACATTATTGGAGCTGCAATCGGTGCAGGTATTGGATTTATCATTAGTTATTTTGCTATTTATAAAAAACAAAAATAAATGTAATGGAGGAGAAGGTATATGATTGAGGTTAAGAACTTGAGTCATTCCTTTAGAGTGGGAAAAAAAGGAACAGAAAAAGAAATTCCAGTTTTGAAAAATGTAACATTTAACATAAAGCAAGGTGAGATCGCGACAATTGTTGGTCGAAGTGGTTCTGGAAAATCCACTTTGCTGAATTTAATCTCAGGTTATATATCGCCTACTGAGGGCGAATTGATCATCCATGAAAACAATGTAACAAACTTTAATGAAAAAGAATGGGCAAAGTTTCGATTGAGTCACTTTGGTTTTATTTTTCAAAGCTTTCAGCTCATTCCAAGTTTAACGACATTTGAGAATGTGGAGCTTCCTCTTACCTTAAAAGGGGTACCTTCCCCTGAGCGAAAAAAACAAGTCATGGATTTATTACAAAATGTAGGTTTACATGAACACGCGAGTCACTATCCAAATGAATTATCGGGGGGACAACAACAACGCGTAAGTATTGCACGAGCATTAATTACAAAGCCAAGTATTATTCTTGCTGATGAACCAACTGGAAGTCTCGATACAGAAACTGAATTAGAAATATTAGATTTAATAAGAAGCTTAAACTTAGAAAAAGGAATTACATTTTGTATTATTACACACGATGATGAAGTAGCGAAAATAAGCAATCATCAATTTCATTTACAAGATGGAGTGCTGTCAAAAGGTGGTGCTTTCGTTGAAGTTTAATGATCAATTAAAACTTATGTTGAAAAATATGAAGAAAAATCGGCTTAGGGTTTTTATGACCATTTTAGCAACCACAATGGCATGTGCCTTTTTAATTGTTTTGGCTTCAATTGGGTTCGGTGTTCAAAAGAGCATGACGGAAGAAATACAATCGCAACAAATTATTACAGAAGTTTCTGTTTCAGGAAAACAAACGGAGAAGGAAGGATATCAACAAATTAATAAGGAGCATCTAAAAGAACTTAGTGAAACCGAAAATGTAACAGCGGTTGTCCGCCGTAACTCGATTGACCTTCCGGTGGAGGTTTCACTCGAGGACAGAAAAGGAGAAGTTTGGCCAACAATAACAAATATGCAAGAAGAGTTAAAGGCTAATTTATCATTGGAAAAAGGAAAAGTACCACAAGCGGATAATGAAATCATTGTTGGATATCATTTTGCCAAAGCTCTATTAACAGAAAATGAAAAAATTGAATATCAGAAGAAGATGGAATCTTCACCAAATGAGACTGTTAAAGAGCCAACAGGATACCAAGGAAATCTTGTAGGTAAAGAAATTACGATGACTATTACGAAAGAAACAGAAGAAGGAAAAGAAGAGAAAAAGTCATTTACTTTTAAAATTGCAGGAGTGGGAGAAGCACCTGCTCGGGACTGGATGCAGGATCAAAGCATCTATATAAATGACGTACTTCGAGAGGAGATTCTTTCCTTTGCAATGCCTTTAGAAGAAGGAAGTCAGGTGAGTGAAATTCCCTATAGTGAGGTTTTTGTCTATGCATCTAACTTGGAGGCAGTAGAACAGGTGACCACTGACCTTAAAGATAAAGATTATATGGTTTATTCAATAACGGAAGAATTAGATAGTATAAACTTATTTTTTACCTTTTTTAAGGCTGGATTAATATTTGTTGGAACAATCGCAGTTATTATAGCATCAATTGGGATCTTTAATACGATGACAATGGCTGTAACGGAAAGAACTCAAGAAATAGGAATTATGAAAGCGTTAGGTGCACAACCAGGAATTATTAGAAGATTGTTTTTAATGGAAAGTGCGTATATAGGAATTATCGGGGCAACCATTGGTGTACTCATTTCCTACGGTATTAGCTTTGCTGCTAACAAGATTTTACCAATTATTTTACAATCTGCTACAGGTGGAGGTACTAGTGAAATAGACTTTACATTTTCATATATTCCGATAAGTCTAGTTGTGATATCAGTAGCCATTAGTATTGGAGTAGCTATGATTTCCGGGCTGCGCCCAGCTGTTAAAGCAACAAATATCAATGTGCTAGCCGCTTTAAGAAGGGAACTATAAGCTCGTTCGAACTGCTGGCTTTATGCTGGCAGTTTTTTCGTATGCTCTGCACAGTGAATCGGAATATAAATGGAGAATTTTTCAAAAACTATTTCTCTTACTCTAAATAGTTGATATTCTAAGGTAAACATTACAACTATGGGGGAAAAGTATGGAGATCACCATTCGTTTTTCAGAAGAACAAGATTTTGAAAAGTTAATAGAGTTAGATCATCGTGTATGGGATGCTGCAACAACACCTGCTGATATTGTATGGAACTCTGTTAACGAATTTAGAGAAAGAAATCCTGAAGGCAGTCAAATTGTTGCAATTGTAAATGGAGACGTTGCAGGGTATTTAGGGTATCACGCTTCTACTCCTTTAAAAACCAATCAACACGTTATGGAAATTGATATAGCTGTAGACAAAATGTACCAAGGAATGGGAATTGGCAGGAAGCTGTTGGACAAAGCAATAGAGCTTGCGAAAGAAAGAGGAAACACGAAACTGTCACTACGTGTTTTGTCTACTAATAAAGGGGCGTTAATCTTTTATAAAAAATGCGGCTTTATTGAGCAAGGCAAATTAATAAAAGAGTTTTACATAGACGGGAATTATGTGGACGATGTTTTAATGTATAGGCTAATAGAGTAATAGTAAAAGTCTATATTTTCTCATTATTACAACATTATAAGATAGGTGATTTCTTCATTGCAAATCATAAGAAAAGGGGCTAAAATTCTCTGAGGAACGTTACATAGTTGAGGGGAAATTCACTATGATCATGCACGTGAAGGAGGTTGAGGTATGCCACGTTCTTTATGGTTACTTGTAATTGGTATGATGATTAATGTTACCGGAGCGTCATTTTTATGGCCGTTAAACACGATCTATATCCATGAACATCTAGGCAAGTCTTTAACTTTAGCTGGGATTGTCCTGATGCTTAATGCTGCTGCAGGTGTAATAGGAAATCTTGTTGGTGGTGTCTTGTTTGACAAGATTGGGGGATATAAATCTATTTTAATAGGTATCGTCATCACTTTGGTTTCAATTGTGATTTTGATGTTTAATCATAGCTGGCCTGTTTATATGTACTTGCTAATCTTTATTGGATTCGGTTCAGGTATTGTTTTTCCTGCTACATATGCTCTAGCCGGAACTGTTTGGCCAGAAGGTGGTAGAAAAGCCTTTAACTCTATTTATGTAGCACAAAATGTTGGTGTTGCAGCAGGAGCTTCGTTAGGAGGAATTGTTGCTAGCATCTCATTTAATTATATATTTGTAGCAAATGCAGCTTTGTATGCTGTTTTTTTCTTTGTAGCATTCTTCGGGTATCGAAATATTGATGGAGCAAATGCGAAGCAAACGTCGATTTTAAATGAAAAAACAGCTATAAAAAGTCGTCATAAGTTTACGGCTTTGATTATTTTGTGTACGGGTTATTTACTATGCTGGGTTGGTTATGTTCAATGGCCTTCAACCATCTCTTCTTACACACAAACACTAAATATTCCTATAAGCCAATACAGTCTTTTATGGACAATAAATGGCGCAATGATTGTGTTAGGTCAGCCACTTATTTCCATGTTTGTGAAACGCTTTGCTAAAACATTAAAAAGACAAATGATCATTGGATTTGTTGTGTTTATGTTTTCTTTTGTGATTGCTTCGTTTGCAGAGCAATTTACTGGATTTCTTGTTGCTATGGTTATTTTAACAATAGGAGAAATGCTTGTTTGGCCAGCAGTTCCTACAATTGCAAATGATTTAGCTCCTGTAGGTAGAGAAGGCTTTTATCAAGGATTTGTTAATAGTACTGCAACAGGTGGTAGAATGATTGGCCCTATACTTGGAGGTGTAATTGCAGACTATTACAATATGAACCTCTTATTTATAATTATTATTACTTTATTAGCAGTTGGTATCTTTACTACTTTTATTTATGATAAAAAGCTTAATGCTGTTATTGAAAAGAAAAGGTCTCAGGAACCCGATGTTTACGGGGTCTAAGCCCTTTTTTTTTTCTGAAATTTAGACTACTAACTTGTGATACGATAAGAGAAAAAATGATTAACAGGGGAAGGTAATATGTCATGATCAATCAACGTTTTCCTTACGCAAAGGAAATAATTGAAACTGTTATAGAAAACGCTTACGTTTGGATTGTTATAGTCGATGCTGATGGCATATTATCTATATGAATGACAATTATTGTCGTTTTTGTGAAGTAACAAAGGAAGAGGTTATTGGGAAGCATGTTACAGAAGTAATAGAAAATACAAGAATGCATATTGTTGTCAAAAACGGTGAAGAGGAAATTGCTGATCTTCAATATATTCGTGGTAATTATATGATTGCAAACCGGATTCCGATTATTGCTGACGGTAAGGTGGTTGGAGCGTTTGGTACCGTTATGTTTAGAGATACGAAGGAATGGAGTGAAATGAACTCACATGTTCGTCACCATTTGTCATCTATTCAATCGTTTATCGAACAGCAAGATGATACAGGAGCAAAATACACATTAAACGACATTCATTCAAAATCAGCCATTATGGCCGGGTTAAAGGAAAAAGTCAAATCAATTGCAGCAACTGATAGCTCAGTTCTCATTAGGGGAGAAAGTGGGACGGGAAAAGAATTATTTGCTCATAGCATCCATCTTTTAAGTCATAGAAGTGATAAGCCGTTTGTAAAGGTTAACTGTGGTGCGATCCCGGAGCATCTGCTTGAATCGGAATTATTCGGGTATGAAGATGGTGCTTTTACTGGAGCTAAAAAGGGCGGAAAAAAGGGGAAATTTCAGCAGGCTAATGGTGGAACCATTTTTTTAGATGAAATCGGTGATATGAGCTTGCAAATGCAGGTAAAGCTGCTTCGTGTTCTTCAGGAAAAAGAAGTCGAACCTGTAGGATCCACCAAAACAATACCTTTGGATGTTCGAGTTATTACTGCAACAAATAGACCATTGGAAGATTTGATGAAAACAAATGATTTCCGTAGTGATCTATATTACAGAATAAGTGTGATTCCTTTGTTTATTCCTCCCCTAAGAGAACGTAAGGAAGATTTAGAGGTTTTAGTTCGCCAATTTATCAAAAAGGTTTCAATTCGAACAGGAAAGAGAATTTCAATGATTCATGAAGATGTGATGGATACGTTTTACCATTATCATTGGCAAGGAAATATTCGTGAGCTAGAAAATGTTATTGAAGCTGCTATTCACTTAGCCAAATCAGATCTAATTACATTAGACTCTATTCCTGATTATATAAAACAATCAACAATTTATCATTCGAAATCAGAATCAGCATTAACATTAAAAGACATGCTAAATGATGCAGAAAAAGAAATTTTACTTAAAATGATTCAGAAATACAAAGGAGATAAAAAGGCCGCTGCTAAAGCGTTAGGAATCAGTAAGTCTAGTATGTATGAAAAAATTCAAAAATATGGTCTTGAATAAGTCCGAATATCCGGAATGCAGTCCAAGATTTTGGACTGCTCTTTTAATGCTTGAAAATAACCTTTAGGATGATGTGGACTAGCTATGATTTTTTAAAGTATTCCAGAAATCCGGAATAAGTATAGTAGAAAAAGAGTTATAACATAGCGGGTATTCTTTGATATGTAATTATTTACTCAGTTTATGCTTGTTGGCATACTTCTTGCTTTTATAATTGTGAAGTTGAAAGGAGGTATAAAATGCAGAATGTATATTTGTTGTTTAAAGAAAAGGTGCCTGGTGAATAAGGGAGTGTTCTAAAAAGGATTACTTAGAAATGAAAGCGGTTACCATTCTTAAGACTTATAGTCAAGCAAAGGGGGAAGACAGATGTTAAGTATGATTGGATTAATTGGTGGTTTAGCACTTTTAATTTTTTTAACAATGAGGGGTATGAACTTATTAGTAGCAGGTCCGTTATGTGCTTTATTTGTTGCTGTATTTAGTGGTTTACCACTTTTTCCACAATTAGTGGGAGAAGGTGAGGCAAATTTAGTAGGAAATTATATGACTGGTTTTTCTGGATTTATTGCTTCTTGGTATCTCATGTTTTTACTAGGGGCCATTTTTGGAAAAGTAATGGAAGATAGTGGGGCAGCAGATAGTGTCTCAAAATGGATTGTAAGTAAAATTGGGATGAAAAGAGCTGTACTTGCCATTGTTATTGCATGTGCGGTGTTAACATACGGTGGTGTTAGTTTATTCGTTGTCGCATTTTCTGTTTATCCAATGGCGGTTAGTTTATTTAGAGAAGCAGATCTGCCACGCCGCTTTATTCCAGCGGCACTCGCTTTTGGATCTGTTACCTTTACAATGACATCAGCAGGTTCACCAGAGATTCAAAACTGGATTCCGATTGAATATTTAGGTACTTCTCCGTATGCAGGGTGGGAAGTTAGTTTAATTGTTGCTGTGTTTATGATGGTATTTGGTTATTGGTGGCTAAGAAGAATGATTTCAAAAGCAGTAGCACGTGGTGAGAAATTTGTTGCAAGAGACAATGATCCTGTAAATGAACACAAAGCTTTACCAAATCCGTTATTTGGAGTAATTCCGTTATTTGTTGTGTTAGTTATTTCGTTTATTTTCCACGATTCCTTGCAGCAATCAGCATTAATTATTGCCTTACTAGGTGGAGTTATTGCTACTTATCTATTAAACCGTAAGTATTTTAAATCGTTCTGGAATGCTGTATCAGAAGGAACACTTGGAGCATTATTAGCCCTTGGGAACACAGCGGCAGTAGTAGGGTTTGGTGGTGTTGCAAAGGCGGTACCAGCATTTGAAGTAGCTGTAAATGCCATGACTAGTATTCCAGGAAGCCCGTTAATTGGTGGAGCTATTGCGGTCAGTGTGATTGCTGGTATGACAGGCTCAGCCTCTGGAGGTCAGGCCATTGCCTTACCATTACTAGCACCACACTATATGGATATGGGCGTGAATCCGGAGGCTTTACACCGGGTTGTGTCGATATCATCTGGTGCATTAGATTCTCTCCCACATAACGGATATGTTGTGACAACTGTTCGTGCAATTTGTGGAGAGTCTCATCAGGATGCATACAATCCTGTAGGTGCACTCACTGTCATTGTTCCGCTACTAGGCGTTGTTTTAGCAATTATATTATTTTCATTTGGATTAGGTATATAGAAACGGAGGTTGGTTATTTTGGTTCAGGCTCAAGTAGTACTACTAACAGGAGCAGCACAAGGCATAGGCTTTGAACTGGCTAGAGCTTTTGCGTTAGAAGGAGCAAAGGTTGTATTAACAGACTTGAATGAAGAGCAGGTTTTAATGAGTACAAAAGAATTGCAAAATCAAGGCTATGATGTGATTGGACTTAGATGTGATGTAACAAATGAACAAGACATTATTGATGTTGTGAAAAAAACGAAGGAGCATTATGGAAGAGTTGATACGCTAATAAATAATGCAGGTCTACAGCATGTTGCTCATATCGAGGATTTTCCGACTGAAAAATTCGAATTGCTAACAAAAGTTATGCTCGTAGCTCCTTTTGTCGCTACAAAACATGTTTTTCCGATTATGAAAGAACAAAAGTTTGGAAGAATTATAAATATGTCATCTATTAACGGATTAATAGGGTTTGCTGGTAAGGCTGCCTATAATAGTGCAAAGCATGGAGTTATTGGGTTAACAAAAGTGGCTGCTTTGGAAGGAGCACCACATGGAATTACCGTTAATGCAATCTGCCCTGGATACGTAGATACTCCGCTTGTGCGAAATCAGCTTCAAGATCTTGCTGATACAAGAAATGTACCTCTAGAAAATGTATTAGAAGAGGTTTTGTATCCGCTTATTCCGCAAAAAAGGCTGCTCTCTGTAAAAGAAGTTGCAGACTATACGATTTTCTTAACTAGTGAAAAGGCTGGTGGAGTAACAGGTCAGGCGGTCGTAATAGATGGTGGATATACAGTTCAATAGGAGAAATGGGACTTGCGAGAATGTTCGCAAGTCTCTTTATGTTGAAAGAAAAATCGTAAATGATGCCTATACTTGCATATCACGACAAATTTATATAAAATAATCTTAAATCTATATACGAAATGAACGGAGAAAAGGAATAGTAATTAGTGAAAATGTGCTCAGAGAGTTGACGGATGGTGAGAGTCAACCAGTTTTTGCTAATGAACTCGCCTTTGAGTTACAAATGTGAAAGAGAAATATATCAAGTAATATTTGTCGTCTATCCACGTTACGGATGTCAAAGTGGGCATAATCACACTATGCCAAAGTTGGGTGGTACCACGGGAATTAAGCCTCTCGTCCCTGTTTGGGATGCGGGGTTTTTTCGTTTTTATGGACTTTAGAAAGCTTTGACCCGTTCAACAGGTTATAAAATAAATTAAGAGCAAGCTTTAAGGAGGAAAACAGATGAGCTTCAATCATCAAGAGATTGAAAAGAAATGGCAAGATTATTGGTTACATAATAAAACATTTAAAACAACAGAAGATACAGAAAAACCGAAGTTCTATGCATTGGACATGTTCCCATATCCATCAGGAGCGGGCCTCCATGTAGGACATCCTGAAGGATATACAGCAACAGACATTTTATCTCGTATGAAACGTATGCAAGGGTATAATGTTCTTCATCCAATGGGGTGGGATGCATTTGGTTTACCTGCTGAACAGTACGCGCTTGATACAGGAAATGACCCTGCTGAATTTACAAAGCAAAACATTGATAATTTCAGAAGACAAATTCAAGCACTAGGGTTTTCCTATGATTGGGATCGCGAAGTAAATACAACAGATCCTGAATATTACAAATGGACTCAATGGATCTTTTTGCAGCTTTATAAAAAAGGTTTGGCTTATGTAGATGAAGTACCTGTAAACTGGTGCCCTGCGTTAGGTACCGTTTTAGCAAATGAAGAAGTTATTGATGGGAAAAGTGAGCGTGGAGGTCATCCAGTTGAGCGACGTCCAATGAAGCAATGGATGCTGAAAATTACAGCATATGCTGACCGTCTTCTTGAAGACTTAGAAGACGTTGACTGGCCAGAAAGCATTAAAGATATGCAGCGTAACTGGATTGGCCGTTCTGAAGGTGCTCATGTAACATTTGATATTGAGGGACATGATGAAACATTTACTGTTTTCACTACTCGTCCTGATACATTATTTGGTGCAACATACGCTGTTTTAGCTCCAGAGCATTCTTTTATTGAAAAAATTACAACTGAGGATCAAAAACAAGCAGTTGAGGCCTATATTGACGAAGTAAAACATAAGAGTGATTTAGAACGTACAGAGCTTTCAAAAGATAAAACAGGCGTATTTACAGGTGCTTATGCTATTAACCCTGTAAACGGTGAAAAAATGCCAATATGGATTGCAGATTATGTACTTGTAACTTACGGTACTGGTGCGATTATGGCAGTTCCTGCACATGATGAGCGAGACTATGAATTTGCTGTAAAGTTTGATCTTCCGATTAAAGAAGTTGTGAGTGGTGGAGACGTGACGAAGGAAGCATACACTGGTGACGGTGAACACGTTAACTCTGATTTCTTAAACGGACTTGGCAAACAAGAAGCAATTGAAAAAGCGATCGCATGGCTTGAACAAAACAAAAAAGGTGAAAAGAAAGTAACTTACCGTCTTCGTGACTGGTTATTCAGCCGTCAACGTTATTGGGGTGAGCCAATTCCAATTATTCATTGGGAAGATGGTACAATGTCTGCTGTTCCAGAAGAAGAACTTCCACTTGTATTACCAAAAACAACAGAAATTAGACCATCTGGAACAGGGGAATCACCACTTGCAATTATTGATGATTTTGTAAATGTTGTTGATCCTGTAACAGGTAAAAAAGGTCGTCGTGAAACAAATACAATGCCGCAATGGGCTGGAAGCTGCTGGTATTACCTACGTTACATCGATCCAAAAAACAGCGAAGCTCTTGCAGATGATGCAAAGTTAAAGCAATGGTTACCTGTTGATATTTATATCGGTGGAGCAGAGCACGCAGTTCTTCACTTATTGTACGCTCGCTTTTGGCATAAGTTTTTATATGATATCGGTGTTGTTCCAACGAAAGAGCCATTCCAAAAGCTATTTAACCAAGGAATGATTCTTGGTGAAAACAATGAAAAAATGAGTAAATCTAAAGGAAATGTTGTGAATCCGGATGAGATTGTTTCATCACATGGTGCGGACACACTTCGTCTTTATGAAATGTTTATGGGACCATTAGAAGCATCAATTGCCTGGTCGACAACAGGTCTTGATGGAGCAAGACGTTTCTTAGATCGCGTATGGCGTTTATTCATTGAAGATAATGGTGAGTTAAGTCCAAAGGTTGTTGATGAAACAAGCGATGCTCTTGAACGCGTTTATCATCAAACGGTGAAAAAAGTATCAGAAGATTTGGAAGGACTACGCTTTAATACAGCTATTTCACAGCTTATGGTCTTCATTAATGAAGCATATAAACAAACAGTGCTTCCAAAAGAGTATGTGGAAGGTGTTGTGAAACTTCTATCTCCAATTGCGCCTCATTTAGCAGAAGAGCTATGGAGCAAATTAGGCCACAGCAGCACGATTTCTTATGAAGCATGGCCATCATTTGATGAAGCGAAACTTGTAGAAAATGAAGTGGAAATCGTTGTTCAGGTAAACGGAAAAGTCCGTGCAAAGCTTTTAGTAGCAAAAGATGTTACAAAAGATCAGTTAGAACAAATTGCGCTGGACGATGACCGTGTGAAAGAACATGTAGAAGGAAAAACAATACGTAAAGTAATTGCCGTACCTGGTAAGCTTGTGAATATTGTAGCGAACTAGTACGTGTTTTGGAATTGGCAAGTCCGGCTCATTGTGAGTCGGGCTTGTTTGTTTGTTTGTGCATGTCGTGGATTGTCGAAAAACTAATATTTGGTCAAAATTAGCAAATAAATCATATAAATTGACTAATAAATTAAGCAAAATATCAAATATATCTCTAAAAGCGTCAAATAAAGAAATTCAGCAAACTAGCACCTCACAAACTACTTTGATATAATGCAACTATTAAAACTGAAAGGGTGTACATAATGTCTGAATTTAAAGAAATTTCTCCTGAAGAGGTACAAAAAAGATTAGAAAATGGGGAAAAGCTTGAGCTAATAGATGTTCGTGAAGACGAAGAAGTAGAAGCAGGCATGATTCCGCAAGCGAAGCATATTCGTATGAATGATATTCCGGAGCATTTAGATGCACTTGATAAAGATAAAGAAACGATTTACATTTGTCGCTCAGGTGGAAGAAGTGGAAATGTTTGTGCTTATCTACAAGACAAAGGATACGATGTTGTTAACATGACTGGTGGCATGCTTGATTATAAAGGTGAAACAAAGCCGAAGAGTCAACTAGCTTAAAATAAAAAACTGCTTGTCTTATAAATGACGAGCAGTTTTTTATTTTACTTTTCCCGGTAAATAACAAGAGCTGAGTAACAATAGATTTGTTCTCCATCCTCGTCTATGGATACTGATACGCTGAACTTTATATCTCTAACCTGATTTTCTCCAAGGTTCGCTAGAAATCCATTGATTTCTTCTTCTAGATCTTTTTCGTGTTCTTCATCAAAAAGCGCCACTTTTAACATCATGATCACTTCCTAATTTCCATTTTAATAATTTGTATGACAGCTTGTCTAAATTTATTACTAGAATGGAGAAGTGATTTTATTCTTTAGAGTAAATAGCAGCATTTGATCCAGCAAGTCGGCCGGTTACTAAAGCTGATGTAATATTATAGCCACCTGTATATCCGTGTATATCTAGTATCTCACCACAGAAATATAACCCCGCTTTTAGTTTGGATGACATTTCCTTCGGGTGAATTTCTTTTACAGATACACCACCTCCGGTTACAAATGCTTTCTCAATTGATAGTGTACCATGGACTTGAAATTGAAATTGCTTGCAATCTTGTACAAAAGAGCGCAATTTTTCATTTGATAGATTATCATACGTAACTAACGAATCAATTTGATTTTTTTCCAACAAAAAGAGTAAATACCGTTCAGGTAGCAATCCTTTTAACACATTTTTTATTGCTTTTTTTGAATCCTGTTTTAAATCTTTAACAATTGATTGAAAAAGCTGTTCCTCTTTTTGATCAGGCAGGGCATCAATACTAACAGTAATCGCATTTGTTTTGAACTTTTTCATAGCCTTGACCACATATTGACTACATCTTAAAACAGCTGGACCTGATATTCCGAAGTGAGTGAAAATCATATCCATTTTATGGGTAATAATTGTTTTTCCTTTTGGATTAAGAACACTGAGTGCCACATCACGTAAAGAGAGTCCTTGTAGAGCTTTTTCCTGAATAAATGGTTCATTTGATGTAATTGGTACTTCAGTTGGAAACAATTCCGTAATCGTATGTCCGGCATTTTCAGCCCAGGCATATCCATCACCTGTACTCCCGGTATGTGGCACGCTTTTTCCGCCAACAGCTAGTACAACTGCCCTTGTTAAAATTGTTTCTCCGTTAACGAGTACAATACTTGTTACCTTTTCCGCATCGTATATCACTTCTTTTACAGGTTCATTTGTACGTATTTCCACATTTAAACGCTTTAATTCGCTAATTAGTGCATCAACGACAGATTGCGCTTTGTCCGTGACAGGAAACATTCGACCATGATCTTCTTCTTTTAATTGAATACCTAGATTTTCAAAAAAACGGATAATATCTTCATTGCTGAATTCTGAGAAAGCACTATATAAAAAACGGCCATTTCCGGGTATATGTTTAATAATCTCATCTATCGGCAATCTATTTGTTACATTACAACGACCACCACCTGATATGGCAAGCTTTCTTCCTAGTTTATTTCCTTTATCTAATAGAAGTACACGAGCCCCTTTTTCTCCTGCAGCAATTGAGGCCATTAATCCTGATGGGCCTCCACCAATTACAACTACATCATAATTCATCTAATTCACACCTTTTTTACTTGTCTGCTACCATATTATATCTGAAGAACGTAAAAAGTAAAAAGTGATGAAAAATAATGATGAATCACAATGCTTATGGTATATATGTGGGTTTATGGTAAAATAGAAAAGTTGAATCTTCATAGAGAAGAATGGTGAGTAAGAAAAATGTCTAATAATTTGCTACGAGGAACGTTCGTATTAACATTAGGTACATACATATCAAGAATTTTAGGAATGATTTATTTAATTCCTTTTGCTGCGATGGTGGGAACAACTGGTGGAGGATTGTTTCATGCAGGTTATGCACAATATACAATTTTTTTAAGTGTTGCAACAGCAGGGTTTCCAGCAGCAGTATCTAAATTTGTTTCAAAATATAATGCTTTAGGGGATTATCAAACGAGCCGAAGGATGTTTAAGGCAGGCATACTTGTTATGCTCATAACTGGCTTACTTGCTTTTGCTATCTTATATATGCTGGCACCATGGTTTGCAATTGCTGCACTTGCTGAAAGAGAGCTTAATGGAGTAACCGTTGAAGATGCAACTCTTGTCATCAGAATGGTGAGCATTGCGCTTATTATTGTTCCACTAATGAGCTTAATAAGGGGCTTCTTTCAGGGGCACCAATCTATGGGACCTACAGCAGTTTCGCAGGTTGTTGAACAGCTTGTCAGAATTGTCTTTTTGTTAGTTTCCACTTACATCGTGATGAATGTATTAAATGGTGGACTTGTTTTGGCAGTTGGCTATGCTACATTTGCTGCGTTTGTTGGAGCAGTAGGCGGGTTAGTTGTTTTGTTTATCTATTGGGTGAAACGAAAGGGTACACTCTTAGCTATGCAGGACAATCCAATTGAAGCCGAACCAATGCCACTCGGCAGAATGTTTAAGGAAGTATTTCGTTATGCTGGTCCATTTGTTTTTGTTGGATTGGCAATTCCTATTTATAATTACATCGATACCTTGACTTTTAACCGTGCGATGTTAAGTACTGGAAATGAACAGTCATATACAATGGATATGTTTTCTGTGTTACTTCTTTATGTGCCAAAATTAGTGATGATTCCTGTATCATTAGCTACAGCTTTTGGGTTAACACTGATTCCAACTATTACAGAGTCTTTCTCAAATAATAATCGAGGCTTACTACATAAACAGATTGATCAAACTTTACAGGTGATTATGTTACTTGTTTTACCTGCTGTGATTGGTCTTTCTGTTTTAGCGGGACCGGCCTATAATGTGTTCTACGCGGGAACATCAGAAGAAATTGGGAAGCATATTTTAATGTGGTATGCCCCTGTAGCATTGCTTTTCTCTCTTTTTACAGTGAATGCAGCAATCTTACAAGGTATTAATAAACAAAAGCTTGCGGTGATTAGCTTAGTCATAGGTTTAATTGTGAAGCTTTCTATAAACGTTACGTTAATTGAGCTATATGAAGGAGTAGGCTCAATTATCGCAACGGCAGCAGGCTACATTGTATCGTTAATCTATGGATTTGCGATGATTAAACGCCATGCAGGTTATTCCTTTAGGCTTCTAATTAAGAGGTCGTTATTAATTACAATACTATGTATCTTCATGGGACTTGTTGTTTCCGTCGTATTTTCTATACTAAGTATTTTTATTAATTATGCAGATAGTCGTATGAATGCTGTTATTGTTGTTGGCATCGCCGTCGTAGTAGGTGGAGCAACATATGCCTACTTAACATATCGATCTCATTTGTTAGAAAAATTATTAGGAAACCGTTTAAACCGTTTTTTACCAAGTAAAAAACGATCAGTTGAATAGGTTGGTTTATACTAAATAAGTTAAAGATAACAAAGAACTCGGATCCTCCGAGTTTTTTTACTAAAGGTTGTTTCTGTTAAATTCTTTGATTTAAACTATCAAAACGATAGTGGAATGAAGCGGAAGACAATTGACTCCTGCGGGAGCTAGAGGAAAGGCTGAGACCCCGCAGGCAAAGCCGAGGAGGCTCAGCTTCCTCCCCGCGGAAAGCAATTGTCTGGAGCGCAATGGAACGAACCTGTTCTTAGGTTAAATGTAAAAAAACGCCAAGATATCAACAAATAGACTTAATCAAAAAATCTTGGATCATCAGGAGGTCTTACATAATATGAGAATTGATAAATTATTAGCAAATATAGGCTTTGGAAGCCGAAAAGAAGTAAAACAATTACTTAAAACAGGAGCTGTAAAGGTTGAAGGAGAACCAATAAAGGATCCAAAAACACATGTGGATCCTGATCATCAACACATTACAGTAAATGAAGAAAAAGTTGAATACAAAGAATTCGTTTACTTACTAATGAATAAGCCGGCAGGATATTTATCCGCAACAGAAGATGAGTATCAAGAAACAGTCATTGATTTATTGGAAATGGAAGACGCTGTTTATCAACCGTTTCCAGTTGGTCGTCTTGATAAAGATACGGAAGGGCTATTGCTTTTGACGAACGATGGACAACTTTCACATCAACTGCTGTCACCAAAAAAACATGTTCCAAAAACATATTATGCAGTCATATTAGGTGAAGTAACTGAAGAGGACATCGAGGCATTTAAGAATGGTGTAACATTGGATGATGGTTATTTAACAAAGCCTGCTATACTTGAAATTCTAACAGCGGGGAATCAATCGACCATTCATATTACCATAACAGAAGGTAAATTTCATCAAGTGAAACGTATGTTTGAATCTGTAGGAAAAAAAGTAACATATTTAAAAAGAATATCGATGGGACCAATTGTTTTAGATGAGGATGAATTAAAAATAGGGGAATATCGCGATCTAACAGATGAAGAAATAGAGGAATTAAGAAATGCTAAACCGATAGAATTATAAAAACATTTAGGCAAAAAGGAGGAACCTTGATCATAAGGTTCCTTATTTTATGTATATAGGAATATTTATTTTTGATCTTACGAAGACATCTTAACTTTCTTCTTTGTAGTGGCCCATTTACCTCTTGTTGGGCTGTGAACCAAATCGTTATATGCTAACACATTTAAATCACGTTGTATGGTTCTCGGTGTAATACCAAATTCGTCAACGAGTTGCTGTGTCGTCACAGTTCCCCGCTCATTAATAAACATGTAGACTGATTTGATTCTGGTTAGCATACGGTTTGTTGAAGGTTTCAAAAAACCACTCCTTATCGTTTGATCGCACTGGCCATGCCTACTACAACCTTTCGATGACTGCTCTTTCAGATGTCACTTCATACATATTTAGTTTTATGCGGTAAAACGTTACAACAATATTTTACACGATTTCGACAGTAATAATCCATAGAAAAGTTTCAATTTACACAATATTAACATTTTTATTTTAAGATAAACAAGCACGCGCGTACTTAACACAATAAATCTATATGCCTATCGTTCTGAATAGTATGACAATAAAGTGGGGTTTTTTTTAGTTTTTTGAATCTTTTTCCATCTATCGAGCGTATTAAATGAAACAAGGAGGATCAAAGATGAGTATTTTAGCAGTAAAAATTGAAGAAGCAGGCTATGAAGAAAAACATCCTGTTATTCGGGGAATTGATTTTCATTTACATAAAGGAGAATGGATTGGTTTAATCGGTCCAAATGGTGCAGGTAAAAGTACAACAATAAAGACTTTATTGGGTGTAATGGAATATGTGAAAGGAGCGATATACAAGCAACCATTAAGCAAATATGCATATATACCTGAAAAACCTATATTCTATGATCATTTAACATTGTGGGAGCATTTGGACCTCCTGGCTGCAGTTAATGGAATCAGTGATAGGATGTTAATAGAAAGAGCTAATCTCTACTTAAATGCTTTTAAAATGGAAAAAGTGAAACATGAGATGCCATCCACCTTTTCCAAAGGAATGCAGCAAAAAGTAATGATCATACAAGCTCTTGTCTTACAGCCAGATTATTATATTGTTGATGAGCCTTTTATAGGTCTTGATCCGAGCGCCACTAAAATGTTTTTAACTGTTATGGAAGGAGAAAAAAATCGCGGTGCCGCTATCTTAATGTCAACTCACGTTTTGGACACGGCTGAAAAAATATGTGATCGGTTTTTACTAGTATCAGGGGGTACAATGGTCGCTCAAGGAACAATTGAGGAAATTCAGGTAAGTACAGACCTACCTGGTGCTTCTTTACTTGACTGCTTCAATAAAGTTGAGGAAGGCAGGTAAAGAAAAATGAGAGGAAGCACAATTTGGTGGAGGCGCTTGAAACAAGATTGGCTTTATCAATTTAAAGTTATTCGTACTGTCTTTGATTGGACGATCATTGTTTATCTTCTTATCCCATTCTTGGCTTTTTTAGGTATAACCTATTACTCCTGGTGGAACTCGTTGCCTGGTTGGCTTGAGGGAGTGCCATATGAAGTTCTTTTTCTTTTTTGTTTTTTGTTGTGCTGGCAAGGTACCATTCGAACGTTTATGGAAGAAGCCGATCAACTTACACTATTACAATTGTCAAAGATTATGACGGAAATAAGGTATATAGGGGTCATTTACTCTTGGATCTTACTACTTCTTAAGTGGTTACTACTTTTTGTTTGGTTATATCCGTTATTAAACCATTACGATGATCTAACTTTTTATCAGTTACTTGTTACTTCTCTATTCTTTTTTAGTTTAAATTTATTACTTACAACTTACAAACAAGTTGTTTACAAGTTTGGATTTTGGAAGAAGCTGATCATTGAATTAGTTGTTACTTGTTTCATTTTGATTTTGTGTTTTGCTATTATCTTTAAGCCTATTCATCCGTTAATTATAGGGATTGCTCTCATTTTTTTCTGCTTATCATTATGGCAAGTGAAGGAATATCAATCTCAAATAAAAACATTCTATGATGATGTTGAAAAAGAACAAAAAAATAAAGTAAAATATATAAAGTTTATGTTTACTGTGAATCCAGAAGTCACAATGCCACAAGTAAAAAAGCAAAAGAAAAGGTCTTGGATATTATGGAGGAATTCCGCAAGAATTTTTCAGAAAAGATCACCTGAAAATGGGGTAACAGAGCTGTTTATGAAATCATTTCTTCGTGATAAAGGGAATCTACTGCAATATTTTCAGGTTATATCTGTTACATCATTTATCATATTCACTACACCTATATGGATAAAATGGTTAGTAACAATCGTCTTTTACTTTTTCTTTAGAGAATGGATTGTACTGATGTTTAAAGAAATCGTTAAACAGAACCCATATCTGTCAGTTGACTATGGAGAAAAGAATTATATGTTTATAGCTCAGAAAAAATGTGAAAACCGATTCGTTTACCCAGGTGTTTGCATCGTAATCTTAGTAGCTAGTTTGTCAACAGTGTTTACTATCTTGCTTTAAAAGAGCTCAATCAGTTAGAACTTTTTCTTAATTCGTGCTAGGCTATATATAGAAAAAAAGCTTACATTTTTTAAGCAAGCAGCATACAAATAGCTATTACATATTATACATACGTAGGCAACGGACTAATCGGAGGTATCAAGGTGATTATTTTAAAAAGTAAACGAGAAATTGAACTCATGCATAAAGCAGGTCAATTGCTGGCAAATTGTCATAAAGAAATTGCGAAAAGAATCAAGCCAGGGATCACAACACTTGAAATTGATGCATTTGTAGAACAGTATCTAAAACAACATGGTGCAACCCCTGAACAAAAAGGTTACAAAGGCTATGAATTTGCAACATGTGCATCAATAAATGATGAAATTTGCCATGGTTTCCCGAGAAACACCCCATTACAAAATGGTGATATCGTCACAATTGATATGGTTGTAAATTTGAATGGCGCACTTGCTGACTCAGCCTGGTCGTATGCTGTAGGAGATGTTTCACCACAAGCGGCTAATCTATTACATGTTACGGAGGAAGCCTTAAACAAGGCAATTGAACAGTCTGTTATTGGAAACAGACTAGGAGATATTGGTCACGCTATTCAATCTTATGTTGAAGGTGAAGGGTATTCAGTTGTTAGAGATTTTACAGGTCATGGAATTGGAAGAACCATTCATGAACCACCAACAGTCCTTCATTATGGTGAGCCTAATAAAGGTCAACGCCTTAAAGAAGGTATGGTTATCACCATTGAACCGATGGTGAATATCGGGGCATGGGAGTCGAAAATGGACGATAACAAATGGACAGCAAGAACAATAGACGGAAGTTTATCAGCACAATATGAACACACAATTGCGATAACAAAAGACGGTCCAATTATTTTAACGAGACAATAACTATAATTTTCTAATAAAAAAGCGAAATGAATCAATAGGATTCATTTCGCTTTTTTTAGTGCCCTCCAATAAAGGCTAGTTGAATGAAAAAGAGAACGGCAAAAATATAAACAAAAATGTGAACTTCTTTCCATTTCCCTTTTGCAATTTTCATTAATGGATATGAAATGAAGCCAAGTGCAATTCCAGTAGCAATACTTGATGTTAGTGGCATGCTTAAAACAACTAAAAAGGCCGGGAACGCTTCGTCAAGCTCTTTCCAATTGATTTCTGCAATAGCCCCCATCATTAAGCTCCCGACAATAATTAATGCTGGTGCAGTAATTGCTGAGATCCCTGAAACTGCTCCAATTAAAGGACTGAAAAATAACGTAAGACCGAATAGGGCTGAAACAGTTAACGTTGTTAAGCCTGTTCTTCCCCCTGCTGCAACACCTGCAGAAGATTCAATGTAAGCACTAGTTGGACTTGTTCCAAACATTGCACCAATTGTTGTAGCAGCTGAATCTGCTAGAAGCGCCGTACGAGCTCTCGGTAATTCATTGCCCTTCATAAGCCCTGCCTGTTGGGCCACACCAATCATTGTTCCTGTTGTATCAAAAATGGTTACAAGTAAGAAAGAAAATACAACGGCATATAAGCCATGTGATATGACATCTGTTAAAGCTGAAAATGGATTTGTAATAATCAATCCTTCAGGCAAGCTTGGGAATGACATAAATCCTTGATCAAATGATAATTGACCTGTGAAAAAGGCAATAAACCCGGTGATAACCATACCAACGAATAGCGCACCATGAACATTTAGGCTCATTAATATTAATGTTATAGCCAAGCCAATTAATGCTAACACAACAGATGGAGAGTGAAGATCACCTAATGCCACTAAATTGTTTGGATCTGCTGTGACAATTCCAGTTAAACGAAGACCGATAAACGCAATGAAAAGACCAATACCAGCTGTGATTCCATGCTTTAAATTGCTCGGTATTGCTTCAATTAATTTCTTTCGAAACGGAGTTAGCGAAAGGATGACAAAAAGTATTCCGGCAATAAAAACAGCAGAGAAGGCTGTTGTATATGAAATATTTTCATTTGCTCCAACAACGGAATAGGCAAAGTATGCATTTAATCCCATCCCCGGTGCAATTGCAATTGGATAATTTGCTGATAGGGCCATCCAAAGTGTACCTATTATTGTCGCAATGATTGTTGCTGTAAAGACTTGGTCGAATGGAACTCCTGCATCTGCCAAAATAATTGGATTCACGACAACGATATATACCATAGTTAAAAACGTTGTGATTCCAGCTAAAATTTCGGTTCGGGCATTTGTTCTGTTTTCTGATAACTTAAACATATGTACCTCCGATTTTTTACGAACGTTTTTTCAAAACATTTATAATAATATTCGTTTTTAATTTATATTGCAATAGTTTTCTTCACATTGTTCCTAACAATCCATTTATATTTTGTGACAAAAAGATAAAAACTAACAAACAGATTTGCTTTTTAACACTCAACATACTTTTTCATAAAGGCACGTGTTAGTATGATAATAGAATAATGAATAATATAGAAGGAGGATCATACATGAATTGGAACGAAGAAGTTGAGAAAAGAAGAGAGAGTCTTATAAAAGATACACAGGAATTTTTACAGATTAAAAGTGTATTGGATGAAGACTCAATAACAAGTGATGCTCCGTTTGGAGAAGGAATTCATCAGGCATTTTCTCATCTCTTACATTTAGGAGCAGAAGCTGGCTTTACTACTAAAAATGTTGATGGCTATGCAGGTCATATTGAATTAAAAGGAAATGGAGAAGAGGTTGTAGGAATATTATGCCATGTTGATGTTGTTCCAGAAGGTGATGGCTGGACAAGTGAACCTTATGGTGCAGAGATTCGTGATGGGAAAATTTTTGCAAGAGGTGCGATGGATGATAAGGGTCCAACAATTGCAGCATTTTATGCGATGAAAATTGTGAAAGATTTGCAATTACCGTTAAGTAAAAATGTTCGCATGATTATCGGAACAGATGAGGAAAGTGAATGGCGCTGTGTTGATCATTACTTTAAGCATGAGAAGATGCCAGAGTTAGGCTTTGCCCCTGATGCGGATTTTCCGATTATTTTTGCTGAAAAAGGAATTATTGATTTAACGATCGAACAAAATGGATCTTTCACTGATTTACCATCAGATATTGTTCTTCATTCCTTTGAGTCTGGAAGAAGATATAATATGGTTCCAGACTTTGCTAAAGCTGTTTTATCATCTCATAATAAGAATGAAATCATGAAACAATTTGAATCATTTATTCATGACAAAAATATAAGCGGACAGGCTACAATTCAAGAGCAAACGATAAGTTTAACTGTTGAAGGTGTCTCAGCACATGCAATGGAGCCTAACAATGGTACGAATGCGGGCATTTTGTTAGCTGAATTTCTACATAATCTGAATCTTGATCAAAAAGGCGAAAATTATATACAAGCGATTGTTCATTATTTCTTAAATGACACGCGCGGTCATAAGCTCAACATAGCATTTTCTGATGAAGTTAGCGGGGAACTAACAGTTAATCTTGGTGTGATGAAATACACTAAAGACCAGCTAGGCAAAATTGGAGTAAATATACGTTATCCTGTTTCAGGAAATGCTGAAACAATAAAAACTGAAATAAACAATGTAGAAGGCTTTTCATTAGTATCATTTGATGACTCGAAACCACACTATGTGGAGGAAAATCATCCCCTTATTCAAACGTTGAAAAAAGTGTATGAAGAACAAACTGGAGAAAATGCTGAGCTTATAGCGATTGGTGGAGGAACTTATGCAAGATCATTAGAAGCTGGTGTTGCTTTTGGACCTTTATTTCCAGGTAGACCAGATGTTGCTCACCAAAAGGATGAATATATTGACATTGAAGATTTGCTGAAAGCAACAGCCATTTATGCACAAGCAATATATGAATTAGCAAAATAAAGCTTGTTTGTGAGAATAAAGAAAAAAGCTGTCGAGGCATCTCGACAGCACGGGGAAGGGAAATTTCTTTTCCCTTTTTAAAATGAGAAAACATCACTTGATAAGTATCTTTCACCTGTATCACAAGTGATACAAACAACAACATCATCAGGTGTTAGACGTTTTGCAACTTCAATTGCGGCATAGCATGCAGCTCCTGAAGAAGGACCAACTAACAGTCCTTCCTCACGTGCTAATCTTCTTGTAATGTCATACGCTTGTTCGTCTTCAATTTTAAAAATCTCATCATATACATCTTGATTTAAAATAGGTGGTATAAATCCAGGGCTTGTCCCAACTAGCTTATGGTTTCCAGGTTTACCACCTGAAAGGACAGGAGAACCGGCAGGCTCAACAACATGGACTGTTACATTTTTATAATGCTCTTTTAAGGCTTCACCTGTACCTGTAATGGTACCGCCAGTTCCAGCTGTCGCAACAAATGCTGAGAGTGGTTTGCCGATTTCATCAAGTGCCTCGATAATCTCCCTTGCAGTTGTATGTCTATGAGCATCAGGGTTTGCATGATTATCGAATTGCATCGGAATAAATGAATCAGGAATTTGTTTAGCTAGCTCCTCAGCTTTCTTTATTGATCCTGGCATTCTTTCGTGTCCCGGAGTTAGAACTACTTCTGCTCCGTAAGCTTTAAGCAAGTTAATACGTTCTTTTGTCATCGTGTCAGGCATAACAAGGATCGCTTTATAGCCTCTTGCAGCCGCGTTCATTGCAATTCCAATTCCGGTATTCCCACTAGTTGGCTCAATAATCGTTGAATTTGGCTTTAATAAGCCTTGCTTTTCTGCCTCAACGATCATGTTGAAAGCTGCTCGGTCTTTTACACTTCCACTTGGGTTAAAGAATTCAAGCTTTAAATATATCGATGCACCATTTTCTGGGTTTAAACGATTTAACTTAACTAGAGGTGTATTTCCGATAAGCTCTGATACGTTATTTGCAATTTTCATGTTGCCACGTCCTTTTTCTTTTATATAAGGTTGTTATGTGAAAACCTTGTTACGTAGTATTTTTACTAAATCACTTATTTTATAATATAGACAGTTAACAGTATAGCAACTGCTGAACGCATTGTATATGAATCGACCTTTTAAAGCTTGGATATGTGGGATAAAATAAAATTATCTTGAATAACATTGGGGGCTGCTATGAAAAAACATTATTTTATTGCTGTACCTATTGAAGAACATCATCAACAGCTTATTCAAAATTGGATTACAACCTATAAAAATAAATTGCCCTTTCAATCATGGGTCCATCCAAATGATTATCATATTACATTAGCTTTTTTAGGTGATGTAGGGGAAGATGAGAAATTAGAGTTATTAGTCGAAAAAATCAAACAGACTGTTCAATTTGTTCCACAATTTGAATTGTTTTTAAAAGGAATCGACGTTTTTGGTAAGCCTGATTTTCCAAGAATTTTTTGGGCAGGTTTAAAAGAATCAACGAATCTACAGCAGTTCCAAAAACAAGTGTTTGACAGATGTCAAGAAGTGGGGTTTCAACTTGATAAAAAGCCTTTTCGTCCACACATTACGTTAGCTAGAAAATGGAAGTCAGAAGAGCCTTTTAGAAAATGGTCACAACTGGATCATGCTTTTGAAGGAAGTTCATCTCATTTTAAAGTGGAGAAAATTCATCTGTATCAAACAAATCTGAATAAAATTCCAAAGTATGAGGTGGTTGAAACATTTCTTTTGCAAACTTTGGAGAGTGTAAGAGAATGAAATACGTTAAGCTGATTCTTCAAATTACTTGTCTATATGGAATTTATAGTATAGGTGAAGGAATACGGGCACTTATTAAACTTCCCATTCCAGGAAGCTTGATTGGAATGGTTTTATTATTTCTTGCTTTCCATTTTAAATTGATTAAAAGGAATTGGTTTTCTTCCGGGGGATCATTTCTTTTGAAAAATTTGCCGATATTATTTATTCCTGCAACTGTGGGAATTATTGATTATCTTAATATATTTAAAGGATTTGGCATTATTACCTTATTCATTGCATTTAGCAGTACGATGATCGTTATGGTGGCTTCAGCTTATATAAGTGATGTTCTTTTGGCAAAAGGGAAGAAAGTTCATAAAGAAAAGGAGCTATCTTTATGACATTTTTAATAGGGTTATTTTTTATTTTGATAACTTTACTTATTTATAGTCTTATGAGGAGACTCTACACGAAATTTTCGCACCCGATTTTAGTACCAATCTTTACGTCCAGCCTGATTATTGTCATTATTCTTCTTATAGCTAAAATATCTTATAGCTCATATATGATTGGTGGTCAATGGATTGAGCATCTTTTGGGTCCTGCGGTTGTTGCTTTTGCAATTCCACTTTTTGATCACCGGGAGATTTTAAAGCGTAACATATTAAGTATTTTTACTAGTGTTTTCATTGGTGCGCTAATTGGTGTATGTAGTGGTATTATCATGAGTCTGCTAACTAATGTAGACGAAAAACTATTGCGTTCGTTAGCACCTAAATCTGTTACGACCCCAATAGCTATGGACATAAGTGAGATGGTGGGAGGAACGCCGACTCTTGCAGCTGTTTATGTAATGATTGCTGGAATTTCCGGAGCAATGTTTGGACCTTACTTGATGAATTTGTTTAAAATAAAACAACCAATCTCAAGGGGAATAGGCTTTGGGACTGCTTCACATGGGATTGGAACGGCAAGAGCATTAGAGATGGGAACTGTTGAAGGAGCCATAAGCTCAATTTCAATGACGCTAAGTGCAATATTTACTAGCATTCTTTGTCCAATACTTTTATCCTTATTTTTATAAAGAAAATTTAATGAAAGAGGCTACAACACCAGGGGACCATCAGTTTACGACTAGTGGCATACTGCCTTTGTAGTAACTAAGTTTTTAAAACAGCAAAATAGGAGTTGTTCAGCGTTTGGCGCAAATCATTAAGCTTTTTGATTATATATCCCGCTATGAATTAGATGCTTATCGTTACCCAAGTCAATTCATACGGTTAAAGAAACAGCAATGGGAAAAGGTATTTCAGGCCTGGGAGAATAACATGTTCCATACAGTTATGAAGGTAAGTGAAACGCTTGATAACCAGCGTGAAGAAGAAGATGAGAAATCTACTTTTATAAAGAAATTTAAAAAAAGGTTTTCAAAGGTAGAACAAGAGCAACAAATGATTAAACCTTTAGTAAATGATTCGGCTTTAGATGATGATGAATTACAGTTTCAATTTACGACCATTCCAAAGACACATGAGGACTTAAAGCATTTATTTTTAGATTATATTTTTCGTTTTCAAATTCGATGGGCAAGTTCAACAATTCGTGAGAAATCCTCTATTGATCATGCTATTTATCGAGATCAGTTATTGCCTTATTTTGTGAAACGTCTTCCCGATCATTATTTACTACTTTATCGTCCTGTTTTTAAATTGAAAAATGCACCAGTAGAATTGGATATTATCTTAATTGGAACAACGGAAATTTATTGTTTAACAGTTGTAGAACAATTACCTGAAACTGTTTTTATCGGGTCAAAGGAGAAATTTTGGACAGCACGAAGAGGGGAAGCTGAACGCAAGTTATTAAATCCTGTACTTAGTTTAAATCGAACGGGTACGGTTGTACAAAAATTAATTCGTTCACAAGATATTGATATTTCAGTTAAAAAATTAATTATAAGTCGCAACGGTTATGTTGACTATCCCTTTGCTCCACATGATATTACGATTTTAGATAAGAGAAATTATGAAGAATGGTTTCAAAGGCTAAGAACCTCATCAGCGCCTTTAAAGCACACTCAGTTAAAAGCAGCACAAGTTCTCTTATCCCACTGTTTAACCAACTCATTTAACCGAAGCGAATGGAATGAAACAACATAAAAGTAACTAATACCCAATTTTAAATGTATATAAAATGAAGGACAAGAGGATATTTTGTCCTTTATTTTATTTCCAAAAAAGCGCATGATTTAAAATGAAAACCTAATAAATGGGACATGAACACAAAACTGACAAATACATAAACTATGAACAAGATGGAGCTTCAATATGAGTGTATTATTTTTGATTATTCACCGGGAATCTGGTTATGGTAGAGGAAGTAAAATATGGAAAAAAGTTAAGAAAGAACTTGAAAAAAGAAAAGTATCTTTTCGTTCTTTCTATACAGAATATCCTGGACATGCGGAGGCTCTTGCCAGACAAATTGCCACAATCCAAGACTACCGTCTAAAAACTGTTATTGGGATAGGTGGAGAAGGCACAATTAACGAAATTGTAAACGGTTTAAGTTCATTTGATAAAATACAGATGGGCTTTATTTATACAGGAAGTAGAAATAAATCATTGACCAATTTCTCTTTATCCTCTGATCCCAAAAAAGCTATAAAACATTTATTTCAACGCTGGAACGCACCTTTAAAAGGATATTATTTAGGGGAATATCGTGTTGAAGGAAAGAGTGGGAAGAATTATTTCTTCAATCGTGTAGGTATAGGTCTAGACGCCAGCATACTGAGTCAAGAAAAAATGGTGGTAAAGATAAAGTCAGATTTGCCCATTTTAGGGCATGTCAGGTTTATTGTCGGGCTATTAAAGGTATTATGGAATTATGAATTATTTTCAATATCTCTTGAAATAGATCAAGAGCAACCCTTGGAGTTTGATTCAGTATGGTTCATCATCGTTTCTAATCGTTCTACTACTAGAGATGGAAATTTACATGTTTTAATCATAAAAGAAGCTAAAAGGCTTAAATTACTACCTTTATTATTATTGACTAAGGTAAGAAACAAAACAAAAAATGAGTTTATTGAGGAACTCTCTTGCAAGGAGATCACAGTTAAGACTGATTCTATTCGACTTGTTCATGCTGATGGAGATGTAATAGGAGAAAGCCCGGTGATCATCAAGATTAGCGAATCACATAAGGCATGTATCTTATAGATGTTATAGTGTTAACTTTGAGAATTCTACCATTAGTTAAAAATTTTTCTAAATTAACAACAAAAACTCTCATATGGGGGTGCTCATCATGCTGAGTATTAATAGGAGATTCCAAGCCTTTTTAGATAAAATGAATGAAATTGCAGTTATTATGCCTAAGGAATTTGATAGCGAAAATAAGGCTTTTTTTATAAAGATTGATCAAAATCACGAGGCTCTATCAATAGTAGAAAAAATTGATATTGGAAAACAAATAAAATTTGTCTGTAGTTTATCGAACCCACTATCATTTGGGAAAACCTATATCATTAGTGATGAAGATGGTTTAGAAACAGATTTACAAATAGGAGCTGTCATTCGATCGGAGAAATTCGATAAGAAATTTTATTATGATGGCAATGACTTAGGAGCAAATTATACTAAGGAAAAAACAGAGTGGAAAGTCTGGGCTCCTACAGCAACCATTGTAAAACTTCGAATTTATCGAAGCGATGGAACACAAGTTGATACTTTCCATATGATTCGATGTGAAAAAGGTACATGGTCGATTACAATTGATGGTGATTTTGAAGGATATTATTATACGTTTCTAGCTTGCATAAATCTTGTGTGGAATGAGGCAGTTGATCCATACGCAAGAGCGGTCTCAATTAATGGAGAATACGGTGTTATTATCGATCAAAGCTTAACAAATGTACCAATCATTATGCCGCCTGCACTTAACCAGAAAACGGATACCATCATCTATGAGGTTCATGTTCGAGATTTTTCTATTCATGAAAATAGCGGGATGAAAAATAAAGGGCAATATGACGCGTGGAAGGAGTTAAATACGAAAAATAGTCTAGGCGATTCTACAGGCATATCCTATTTGGAAGAGTTAGGTGTAACACACATTGAATTGTTGCCTGTAAATGATTTTGAGGAAGTTGATGAACAAAAACCATTCGAAGCATATAACTGGGGCTATAACCCTCTTCATTACTTCGCTCCAGAAGGGAGTTATTCTGTAGCACCTGAAAACCCATATAAGCGAATAATAGAACTCAAAACACTTATCCAATCTCTTCATAAACAAAATTTAAGAGTTATTATTGATGTAGTTTTTAATCATGTTTATTCTAAAGAAAATTCTTCATTTGAAAAGTTATTACCGGGTTACTATTTCAGGCATGATGAAAATGGAATGCCTTCTAATGGAACCGGTGTAGGAAATGATCTTGCCTCGGAACGAATGATGGTCAAAAAGTTTATTACAGATTGTGTAAAGTATTGGATGAATGAGTTTGATATAGATGGTTTCCGTTTTGATTTAATGGGCATTCTTGATGTTAAGACAATGAATGAGGTTCAAAAGGAAGTTCTAGAGATAAAAGAAGATGCGATTTTATTAGGAGAAGGATGGGATTTGCTTACTCCATTACCTTATGAAGAAAAAGCAATCATTCCAAATGCTCATAAACTGCCAACAATAAGCTTTTTTAATGACCAGTTTAGGGATGTAATTAAAGGTAGTACATTCAGTGTTCAAGATCGCGGGTTTGTATATGAAAATCTTGATACTCTCGAGCAGATGAAAGCACTTATAACTGGATCACCTACTATGTTTCATGAACCTCATCAATCAATTAATTATGTTGAGTCACATGATAATCATACGATGTGGGATCGCTTTTTATCTTTTGCAGATGCTGAAAGTGAAGAAATAAGAAAGGCAAGACATCGGTTAGCAACAAGCATTGTTCTATTATCTCAAGGCATCCCCTTTCTACATGGTGGTCAAGAATTTTTCCGAACAAAAAACGGTGTAGAAAATAGTTATAACTCTCCTGACGAAATCAACCATCTAAATTGGGATGAAAGATCACAACAAAAAGAAAATGTTGAGTATATTAAAGGGTTGATCAAGCTTAGAAAGCTCCATGGAGGGTTTCGATTATCATCTCAAGAATTGATAAACAAACATGTCTATTTTAATGATGATCCTCACCTTCTTTCTTATGAAATGGAGAATGTAGGAGCCTATGGTCCATGGGAAAGAATAGTTGTGATCCACCATCCTCAATGTAATAAATCGTATCAATTTAAACTACCTGGAAATAAGGGATGGAAACAGATTGTTAGTCCTTCTAGTATCCTACTCGATCAACCTATAGATGTAGATAATAAAATAGAGATAAGAGAAATTGGAACATATGTTTTTTGTAAAAACTAGGATTTTTAGTTTTGCTTGACTAGTCTTAGTCTAAGAGGCTAAAATTTAATAGGATGGCTATAGTGCAAAGAGTCTATAATCACTAATAGCTATCCTTTTTATATTAGCGATTATTTATACTATTGTAAGAACCTAAAGAAAAATAACTTTTTCATAAATTTTTATACGAAATGTTGGGTTGAAATTGAAGGTGAACTGGTTGGAACAAGTATTAGGTAGCGAGTGGAAAATTACACCTGCTGGAGGAGCAACAGGAGATGCATATTTTGCAACAAAAGAAGGGCAGGAGCTTTTTTTAAAGCGAAACAGTTCTCCATTCTTAGCCGTACTCTCTGCAGAAGGCATCGTTCCAAAGTTAGTGTGGACAAAGCGGATGGAAAACGGTGATGTGATTACAGCACAACACCGCCTAATTGGCCGCGAGTTAAAGCCAAAGGACATGAATGGGCAAAATGTTGCTGAATTGCTGCATAAAATTCATCGTTCAAAAGAGCTTTTAGATATGCTGAGAAGATTAGGAAAGCAACCGCTCACTCCAAACTCCATAATTGAAGATATTTGGCAAGCAGTTGCTTTTGAAGGATTCGATATTCCTGAAATTACTGAAGCTATAGAGCTCTTAGTCAAACAATTGCCAAATGTTCAATGTAATGACCAAGTTGTCTGCCATTGTGATGTGAACCATAATAACTGGCTTCTATCTGAGGATAATCAATTATATTTAGTTGATTGGGATGGAGCTATGATTGCTGATCCTGCTATTGATATAGGCATTTTACTTTACTGGTATATCGATGAAGCTGATTGGACAGAATGGCTTTTATCATACGGTTTGGAGCTGGACGAGCATTTAACAACTAGAATTTATTGGTATGTGCTATTGCAAGCTTTAACCTCTTTTTTATGGTACCATGCAAAAGAAAACGAAAAAGAAAAGCAAAACTGGGTTGAGCATATTAGAATCATACTTGATAAAATAAAAAACCGTTAAGAATACGTATCAATATCATTAATCCATTGTGATAATTGATTTTGATGTGATTCTATATGTTGATCTAATGATGCTGAATATTTGCCCGTTTGGCTATAGTTATATATATCTTCAAGTAGTTCCTTTGATTGTTGATTCGTATTTGAATGAACCATAAGAGATTTTATGACTCTTTCCAGCTGTTCACACTCTGCTACAGTTCCACAGCATTCACTTTGATGATCTGATAAAATATCTTTTAATAAGTTTACCTGATCCTGGTATTGAATTGGCAAAATTAACACTCCTTTTAAATAAGCCATATACCTTAATTTGTGTTTATTAAGTAAAAATATACAAGTAAATCTTATTATTAGAAAATCAATTTTTACTTAGGTACTGACTGGATAAAAGTCAGTCTTTTTATTGTAATGAAAGAAGAAGTGTAAGTTACACAATTCCTAAATAGGTGTACTTAGATAAGCCTTGCGAACAAGCTTTTTTCATGTTATGTTTTAGAACGATATAATAACGATAGAGGTGTCTTCATGCGTTTACGTAATAAACCTTGGGCTGGTGAATTTATCGCTGAGCATTCTGACTATGCTATTTCAAACCCTGAAAATTATAAAGGGAAATGGCATGAAGTGTTCGGTAATCAAAACCCAATTCATATAGAAGTAGGAACAGGGAAAGGGCAATTTCTAGCAGGAATGTCTCAACAAAACCCTAACATTAATTATATTGGCATAGAGCTATTTGATAGTGTGATTGTGGCTGCAATTCAAAAAGCAGTTGATAAGCAACTTTCAAATTTTAAGTTGCTTAACGTGAATGCCAAAAATTTAACAGAGTATTTTGATCAAGGAGAAATAGATCGTGTCTACCTGAATTTTTCTGATCCATGGCCAAAAGTACGTCATGCAAAGCGACGTCTTACTTATAAGAGTTTTTTACAAATGTATGAGAGCGTGCTTGTAAAAGGTGGAGAAATCCATTTCAAAACAGACAACCAGGGATTATTTGAGTATTCTCTTATTAGTTTTTCAGAATATGGACTTCGCTTAAAATATATTAGTCTTGATCTTCATAAAAGTGATTTTGAAGGAAATGTTATGACCGAATATGAAGAGAAATTTTCTGAAAAAGGTCAACGTATTTATCGTGTAGAAGCTAAGTATATGAATGAATAAGTTGTGTTTTGAGGAAATGGTGATAATGGCCATTTCCTTTTTTGCGTTTTATGCTATTGATTAGAGGATCTCACATCTTTTTCCTAACGATTATCTCTATGGTAAAATAATAGATGGGGAGGGGATGTTAATGGAAACATTTCAAATTGGTCAAACGAAGATGACATGGTTAAAGGGTGGAGTAACTTTTCTTGATGGTGGGGCAATGTTTGGGGTAGTCCCAAAGCCGTTATGGTCTAAAAAATATCCTGTTAATGAAAAAAATCAAATTGAACTGCGAACAGATCCAATCTTGATTCAAAAAGATGGGTTACATATTTTAATTGAATCTGGAATAGGTGCAGGAAAGTTTAGTGAAAAGCAGCTTCGGAATTATGGTATTCAAGAAGAGTCTTCTGTTGAAGAAAGTCTAGAACAATTGGGCCTAACAACAAATGATATAGACTATGTATTAATGACTCATATGCATTTTGATCATGCTTGCGGTCTCACGAAATGGAAGAATGGGCAATTAACATCCGTATTTCCTAAAGCGAAGATCATTACTTCTTCAACTGAGTGGGAAGAAATGAGAAATCCAAATATACGATCAAAAAATACTTATTGGCAAGAAAATTGGGAGCCAATTCAAGAACAGGTTGAAACGTTTCAAACATCACTATTAATTGAAGAAGGAATTACTATGTACCACACTGGTGGGCATAGTGATGGTCATTCTATTATTGTTATTCAAGACGGGGGAGAAACAATCGTTCATATGGCTGACTTAATGCCAACACATGCTCATAAAAACCCTCTTTGGGTCCTTGCATATGATGACTACCCTATGACTTCAATAGAAAAGAAACAAACATGGTTGAATTTTGCTGGAAATAAAAATGCCTGGTTTACCTTTTATCATGATGCATTTTACCGGAGCATAAAGTGGAATGAACAAGGTGAAATAATCGGTAAACTAGATCGAGTTAGAACATAGTTAAGAGGATAAGGGCATTTCAAATGAAATGCCCGACTTTAAGCGATACTGCTTAGTTAATTTTTTCAACATGAACAATTGTTCCGCTGTTTGTGTCAACAAAAGCCTCATACTGCTCTAATTGATCCTGTACAGTTCGAGACACACCTGCTTTATAAACTTCATAAGACAAATGGTCAGTTGAGAAGTTTTCTGGAACTGTATAAATCCAAGACCCATCAATGGATCCTTTTTCCTTAAAGGCTTTTTTCACGATTTCAAGTGCTTTTTCAGATGAAATTTTGCTTGATTTTAATTGGTCTTTTACTAAATACGTCCCGGCAATACCTAAGCCTAAGCCAAGTAAAAAATATTTGCTTTTCACGTTTCATACACCCCTTTTTTATATGTCTTTAACACTGTGTTTGGGTATCTAAAGTTTCAACTCTATAATTAGTATACAGAAACCTTTAAGTCATGTTAAGAACGATTAGATGAGGTAATAGTATGTTTTAGTATGACGGGCTATTGAATCAAAGAAGTCATTACATAAAAATCAAGGCTAATATAAGGAATTGTGTTATATAAAAAAGATCTAGAGTACATAAAAAAAATTTAAAAAAGATGAAAAGAGGGAAAACATGAATCAAGAAACATTAGAGTTGTTTAAAACATTAACAGAGCTGCCGGGTGCACCAGGGAATGAGCATCAAGTACGTGCATTTATGAAAAGTCAATTAGAGCCAATATCAGATAAAATTGTTCAGGATAAATTAGGTGGGATCTTTGGGGTTCGAAAAGGCGAGGAAAACGATCCAACGATTATGGTAGCTGGACATATGGATGAAGTAGGATTTATGGTTACTGCTATAACAGATAATGGGATGCTGCGTTTTCAGCCATTAGGTGGATGGTGGAGTCAGGTACTTCTTGCACAAAGAGTACAGATTATTACAGACAATGGACCTGTTATTGGGGTTATAGGCTCGATACCACCTCATTTGTTGAGTGAAAGTCAGCGCGCAAAACCAATGGACATGAAGAACATGCTTGTTGACATTGGGGCAGATAATCGTGATGATGCAAAGAAAATTGGAATCAAACCAGGTCAACAAATTGTCCCTATTTGTCCATTTACACCTATGGCAAACCCTAAGAAAATTTTAGCCAAAGCTTGGGATAATCGCTATGGATGTGGACTTGCAATTGAATTATTAAAAGAGTTAAAAGATGATAAGCTGCCAAATACATTATATTCAGGTGCGACAGTACAGGAAGAGGTTGGATTAAGAGGTGCGCAAACAGCCGCAAATATGATTAAACCAGATTTGTTTTTCGCATTAGATGCTGGTCCGGCAAATGATATGAGTGGAGATAAAAAAGAGTTTGGTCATATTGGCAAGGGAGCAGTTCTACGAATTTACGACAGATCGATGGTTACACATCGTGGAATGAGGGAGTTTGTTCTCGATACAGCAGAAACAAATAAGATTCCTTATCAATATTTTGTTTCACAGGGAGGAACAGATGCAGGTCGAGTACATGTATCAAATCAAGGTGTTCCTTCGACTGTAATTGGAGTAAGCTCCCGCTATATCCATACTTCTGGATCTATTCTTCATGTTGATGATTATGCAGCAGCAAAAGAGCTTCTCATACGGTTAGTTAAACAATGTGATGCAACAACGGTTACAACAATAAAAGAGAATTCCTAAGAGAATAAGGGAGAGGCATACCGTGAGAATAGCAATTGGAACAAAAAATCCGACAAAAGTAAATGCAGTAAAAGGTGCCTTTGCTAAACATGTAGATGCAGAATTTATATCAACAAATGTTTCATCAAATGTTTCTGCACAGCCTATAACTGATCACGAAACGTTAACAGGTGCTATGAACCGAGCGAAAAATGCTCTTAAGGCTGAAGGTTCAGACTCAGATCTTGGGGTAGGTTTAGAAGGTGGCCTGGTAAAAACAGATTTTGGTTATTTTTTATGTAATTGGGGAGCACTTGCTGCACCTAAGTCACAACCAATTATTGCAGGTGGGGCTAGAATAATGATTCCTGATGAAATAGGTGATCTTGTTTTTAGTGGACGTGAATTAGGGGATGTAATGGACGATTATGTAAAGAAAAACAATGTTCGCCAAAATGAAGGGGCAATTGGAGTCTTTACAAATGGACTTGTAGATCGCACAAAAATGTTCCAAGAACTTTCAAGTCTTCTTATCGGTCAATATTTATATCAACAGAAACATAAATAAGAAGTAAGAAAACCCTTCAGTTATCTCTTTACTGAAGGGTTTAGAATTTAAATAGGGTCAGAACGTTGAGGAAGCCAGTTGGCTAAGAAAGGGGGTAAATCTTTATCATTTGCCCGAGTTGTATGGCCTCCATTTTCTAATTTAAAGGTTTTATCTTTACTTGAAACAAAGTCAATGACACGAATATTTTGCTCTTTTAATACAAGTCTGTCAAAATCAGTTGATATAACAAGCAGATTAGCAGTAATATTAGCTAAGTTTGCCTCTTTGCCATGAATCATTAATCCGCCATTAATCAATTTGTTTTGTTTTCCTAATTCCTGCATTAACTCCCTCATAGCTGCACCTGTAAATGGGATATGTCCATCTGTCCATTTTTTCAGCCTCTTCCACTTTTTTACATATTCATCATCATATGCTTTATTCAGTAATGATAAGTAAGGACTAAAATAGATGGGGTTTGTCACCATCCTCATGGCTGCTTTCATAGAATTTCCGGAAATAAGACCGATTGTATCAAGCAGCTCACTCACATCAAGTTTGCCTTCTTTACTTGCATTAGCTAGTTCCTCAAAAAAAGGAACTGTTTCAAAATCGATTGGCGATACATTTAAAATCAAGTTGCGAATTGGTTCGTCGGCAATTGTGGCATACATGGTTGCAAGAGTACCACCTAAGCAATAGCCAATGATTGTAACTTCTTCAGCACCTGAATGTCTTAATGCTCGTCGAACACCTTTTTGAATATAATCAACAACATAGTCACTCGCAGTAATGTCTTTGTCTTCATATCCTGGGATACCAAAATCTAATAAATACACTTCAAAGCCGTTTCGTGTGAAATTTTCAATGGCACTGTTACCAGGTGCCATGTCTAAAATAAACGGCTGATTAACTAATGAATAAACGAGAAATAAAGGTACCTTATATTTTTTTTCAGCAGGCGCATAGTACCATAATGTTGCTTTATTCTTTTTCCAAACAGCTTCTCTAGGTGTAGCCCCAACTTTAGGCTCAGGACTACTCCATACCCCAAAGAAAGTTTTCCATCTTTTTATTTCCTGATCAAGATCATAAGTCGGAGTGGATGGTTGTTTTTTATCCATTTTTTTTCTTTCTCTTTCTTTTTTCTTTAAGAAGCTGTAGTAGTTTCTGATTTACTTCTTGAAAATCAACTTGACCAGGTGGTTTCATTAGTTCTTTATGAAGTTCATCTTTCAGTGAATGAGAAGAGGATATACACATTTTTTTCTTCTTTAATAGTTCTTTACTGCATTTAATCACACGTTTCTTAAGTTTATCTTCTAGTTCCTCTAACGGTTTAACAATTTCTTCTTTAATATGGCTAGTAGGATTTTTTATTAAATCTGCCAGTTCATTTCTGAGCTTTTCATCTAGTCCTTCAAAGCGATGTTCTGTTAGGTTTTTCAAAAGTGTCTTTTTTATATCTTTTAACATATCTAACACCTCGTGTATTTCATCTTCCAAATCATCGAGTTTATCTTCCGACTGAACAATTAACTTACCTAAACGACCTACATCTTTCTTAGTAGGGAAGTTTAATTGTGCGGATAATTGCTCTACATATTCATGAACAGCTTCCATTAAATGTGCTAAAACTTTACCGGCTGAATTGGCTGCAACTGCTACTTCTTTATGATCTAATTTATCTTGAATATATTTATTGAGTTTATTTTCCAGAGTAAAACCAAGTTGTTTTAGCAAAGGAAATAATTCAGGTGTTTCGTTCTTACTCATGTTATAGCTCCTCCTATCTAAGTAAAATCAAAAAATTTATTTCTATAGTATAGAAGCGCATTCTATTATTTGTGCAAAAATTAATGAACGAGCCTTTGCCTGTTTTTAAAATAGTTAATTAATCTAGTCCAAGTTTCTAGCAACTAGTGTAATAACCGTTACAAACCTATGTTAGTGTGAATAAACTAAGTTTGTTCATTCTAATTAGGGAGGGGATTTTAAGATGGAAGAAAACCAATTTAAGAGTGTATTGGACGAAAATAATCAATATAGTAAAGTTAGAAATATTTACGATCAATTAATCTTATCAAGCCAATTTCATGATATGGATGTTGAAACATTAGATGCTTTTTTAACACATTTTGAACTAAAAGATGGAATTACTTTTGAAGAATTTATAGGTTTATATAAAATATTTGATGCTATATATGAAAAAGATAAATTTCCAATTATTTTTTAAGCTATTTTATGGTGTTTATAAAGGGGGGAGATATAATTGAGAAAAAAGCTTATTACGACGAGCTCAAAAGGACTAATGACAGATTCCTTTCCCTATCAGCTGTATCAAAAGGCAAAAAAATATGGGACATGGAATCCTAATGAAATTGACTTTTCACAGGATAAAGAAGATTGGAAGAATCTAAGTGAAAAGCATCGAGAATGGATTGTAAGACTTCTCGCACAGTTTCAAGGTGGAGAAGAAGCTGTTACACATGATTTATTACCACTATTAAAAGTAGTTGCTGAGGAAGGTAGATTAGAGGAGGAAATGTTTTTAACAACATTCCTTTTTGATGAAGCGAAACATACAGAATTCTTCCGGAAGGTTTTGGATGAGCTTGGGGAAAAGGGGGATTTAACACATTTCCATTCAAAAACCTATCGTAAATTCTTTTATGAGATACTTCCAGAAACTATGGAGAAGCTCTGGAAAGACAGGTCACCTGAGAGTTTAGCAGATGCTGCCACTGTGTATAACATGTTTTCTGAGGGAGTCCTAGCAGAAACAGGTTATAAAGTGTTTGCAGATGGTCTGAATAAAATGCGGAAAATGCCCGGGTTATTAAAAGGAATTGAGCATTTAAAAATAGATGAATCAAGGCATATTGCATATGGAACGTTTTTATTACAAAGGTTAATTAACGAACACCCTCATTTACTAGACAGAGTATTAAAAAAGCTTGAACAATTAGCACCACTTTCTTTAGCTCTAAATGCTGAAGGAATGATAATGGGTGAAGGTGAGCATGACAAAAAAAGCAACTCAGAGCTTATGGAATTTACAAAAAAACAACTTAAAGCTAGAGTAGAAATTCTTTCAAGAGCAAAAAGTCAGCAAATAGATACGATGAAACCTAAATGAAAAGAGGGTGACTCAAAAGGTTGTTAAATAACGACCTTTTGAGCACCCTTTCTTTATTTTTGGTATAGAAACCAAATAAGTAGGATTTTTTTAATGAAAAAGGGGTATTCCTCCCCCTTATTGGCATCCAATATCCTCTTTTGCTTTATTTCTTTTTATTGCCTTCTGCATTTTTTTACAGTTATGTGCAACGCAAAGAAGCCCCCATTCAATCGTATTTTTTTGGAGGCCACGCATTGAAAAGCGTCTGAACTGCTGATTATGTTTTATTTGTCCAAATACACTTTCCACATCACATTTTCGTTGGCTATATAATTTTCGTCCTTCTTCACTCTGAAGACGTTCACGAATCTCTTTTCGTTGCCTTTGATTTTCTAGTGATATTGTAATTGTTTTTTGTTCTTTTCCTTTGGCACAAGTTTTTTGGAAAGGGCAGCCGGCACATTCAAAACATGAATACTTTCTTTTAATTGAAACATATTCATTATCAGAAGTTTTTGAGGTTTCATACTGGAATACAAGGCGTTGCTTGTTTGCACATATAAACTCATCTAGTTCCTCATCGTACTCCATATTTTCTACACGTTCGATTTTATTTTTCCAGTTTCTTTTTTGTTCCTGATCAAATGTATTATATTTTATGTACGCTGTTCGTCCTTCTCTTTCTAAAAAGTCATAGTTTTCCTCACTACCATAACCAGAATCGGCAACTATTTTTTCTGGTTTCACTCCGTGCTCCTCCAGGTGTTGAAGATGAGGGATTAAGCAGCCTGGATCACCTGCTCTTTGATGTAGAGAGAAACCTGTAATAAATTGACCTTCTGTTCCTGTTTGTACATTATATCCTGGTTTTAACTGCCCATTTCGCATATGATCTTCCTTCATTCTCATAAAGGTCGCATCATTATCTGTTTTCGAGAAACTGTTTCTTCCATTGAAAAGTTGATTTTGTTCTTCATATTTCACTTTTCGAGGAAGGTAGTCTTTCTTTAATAATCGAACAGCTTTTTTCGCCTCTTTATTTTTGGGTTCTGTCTCTAAATGCTTTTCTAACTTTTTAATACTTTGTTCAATCTGTTCCGAGGTAATCGGAGTTTCTTTTAACTTTTCTTCTAGCCCCATGGAAGTGGCGGTCTTTTCCTCTTTTTCAAGGATATGCTCAATTTGTAAAGCGAGTTGACGATATTTATCATCTAAACTTTTTTCATATTTCTCTGTCGCTTTTCTCCAAACAAAAGTATACTGATTTGCATTTGCTTCGATCTTAGTCCCATCTACAAAATAGTGCTCCAGCTTGACTAATCCTTTTTCACGTAGTAACTCTACAATTGAAAAGAAAACTTGATAGATTATGTCTTTCATTCGCTCCGATCGAAAACGATTAATCGTACGAAAATCAGGAGTTTGACTACCACTTAACCACATAAAGTAGATATTTTCGGTTAGTAATTTCTCTATTTGTCTTCCTGAGTAAACTTTTTGTGTATAAGCATAAATGATGACTTTAAGTAACATTTTTGGATGATATGATGGGCGTCCACCACCTTTGTAAGGTTGAACCAACAAAGTATCGTCTAGCTTTTCTACAGCTTCATGAACAATGATAGATAAATGATTTTGAGGGATGAGAATTTCAAGGTCTAATGGAAGAACTAACTGATTCATGTTATAATTAACGAAAGAAATATGATCATATTTCATAAAAAAATCGTTCCTTTCTTGTATAAAGTGGTGTGGTAACTTCATTATACAGAATCGGGCGATTTTTTTGTTTTTAATTTTGTCTTTTAAAAGGTTGTTTTCGTAGATTGTTGCAAATAAATATTATTTTAAAAGGATAGTGGAATGGAGCGGAAGACACTTGACTCCTGCGGGAGGTAGAGGAAAGGCTGAGACCCCGCAGGCGAAGGCGAGGAGGCTCAGCTTCCTCCCCGCGGAAAGCAAGTGTCTGGAGCGCAATGGAACGAACCAGTTTTTATAGTTAACTTTATTTAAAAAACACTTTTTAAAAAAGGCTAACCCAAAGGTCTAAAATCTAGACTTTTGGGTCAGCCCCTTTTAACTCATGCTTCAACTACATACGATAGGACATCAAGTGCTTGTTGAATGTTTTCAACAGTTACATTTGCTTTATTAGACAACTCTTTTAATGGATGATGAAGCTGTTCAGGTTTTATTAAAATAAGAGGTTTGTTTAATGTAATAGCTGTACTTGCGTCCATTGCGGTATTCCACTGCTTGTATTTTTCTCCAAATAGTGCGATAACAAGGTCAGCTTTATTCATTAACAAAGATGTTCGCAAATTATTAATACTTGATGCAGCTTCATCTTTGTAAACAGGTCCAGGTTGTTCTCCAATAATTTTTTCACCAATATCATCGGATAAATCATGTCGTTCCATTGGTCCTACAAATTTAAAAGGTAAATTACGTTTTGCTGTTTCCTTTTTTAATTGCTCGCGCCAATTTGTATGTATTTCTCCTGCCAAGTACACAATAAATTCCATCAAATCCCTCCAAATAGAGTTTACATCCATTTTACCATATTTCATCCAAAACCAAAGATTACAGCTTATTCACTTTGTCTTGCTAATATAAAAAAGAAGAGGTTATGATGTAAGAGACTCTATGTAAAAGCAAATTTTAAGGTCTAAATAAATAGCTGCTAATTTCTGTAGGATTCATAAAAAGGGGGATTTATATGAGGAAATATAGCTTTTTCATGCTGGTCATAATTTTAGTCCTACTTTCAGGTTGCACCCAATCTGAAGAGAGTCTTAGGAATGATTCTATTGATCACACAAAACAGGCATTTGATAATGAGGAGTTGGAAGTTAATGAAGAAACAGAACAATTTTCATTTTACTTGCCAAATGATTTTAAGATAAAAGAAAAAAATGATTATAATGTGTTACTTGAAGATGGAAATAAAAGTTATATCCTTTTTGTTAATTTGAAGGAGCCAAAAAGTAGTAAAGTTTCCTATAAAACTCTAACAGAGCAGTATCAGGAGCCATTTATTTCAAAAACGTTTGAGCAAAAGGGTCGCTTTGGTTACTTATTTGTCGTTAAAATTGCAGAAAATAAATATGAAGTAACAGTTGGCGTAGGAGGCACAAAGGTAACTACTGAAGTTAAGGGGAACGATGTAGTAGAAGACGCTGAAGCTATGATGATGATTGCTAATTCTGTTCAATAAATAGGTTTTCTATTACGTGCAAGATGGGAAAGTGGAAACATATACAACAATCATATACACTAGAACTACGCTTTTTGTTTAAGATAATATGCTATCTACAAAAGGTGTGAGGAAAAGTTCTCAAATGCCGACTAAGTTAAGATGAACAACTTATGATAACAAACCATTTTTTAGGAGGATATTATAATGCAAAAATTAACATCAGTAGATGAATATAAACAAATTATAGAAAATGAAAAGTTCATTTTCATGTTCTCAGCAGACTGGTGTCCTGACTGCCGTGTGATTGAGCCAGTTCTTCCAGAGCTAGAAGAAGAAAACAGTACATTTACATTTTATTATGTAGACCGAGATCAATTTATTGACCTTTGTGTTGAACTAGACATATTTGGTATTCCGAGCTTTGTTGCCTTTCATAAAGGAAAAGAAGTTGGCCGTTATGTAAATAAAGATAGAAAATCTAAAGAACAAATTCAAGAATTTATCAATACAATAACTGTTTAACATGTAATTGTTTTATATGTGGAACTTCTTATAAGGGAAGGAGGAAGAAATATGAAAATGACATCAAGAAAATTAGTTGAAACCCTAAAGGGAAAACTTTCAAATCCACAATGGCAATTTGATTTTGATCGTGAGAAAGATACGTTAAGAGTGGAGGATTCTCTTAGCAAAAAAGGTGTGACCTTATCTCTTCCAGGTATAATTGCAAAATATGAAACCTCGAAGCAGAAAGCGATAGATGAAGTTGTTTATTATGTTAAGGAAGCATTAACAGTGATGAACGAACAGCAAGATTTATCTGGAAAGGAAAAAAATATATTTCCAGTCATTCGATCTACGTCTTTTCCAACAGAGAGCAATGAAGGCATAGCTTTATGTTATAGTGAACATACAGCTGAAACACGTATTTACTATGCACTTGATCTTGGAAGTACATACCGCTTAATAGATGAAAAGATGATGAAAAGAGAAAATTGGACGAAAGATCAGATTAAAGAAGTAGCTGCTTTTAACTTAAGATCTTTAAAGACGAGCGTAAAAGAAGATTTAGTTGCTGGTAATGTTTTTTATTTTCTAAATGCAAATGATGGTTATGATGCAAGTAGAATTCTGAACGAAAGTTTATTACAATCTTTTGCAGAGAAAATAGAAGGAAAAATGGCTGTAGCTGTTCCGCATCAAGATGTGCTAATTATTGTAGATGTTCGTAACGATACCGGCTATGATATTTTAGCACAATTAACGATGAGCTTTTTTGCAAGTGGCACAGTTCCTATTACTGCCCTATCCTTTTTATATGAAAACAATGAGCTTGAACCTATTTTTATACTAGGTAAAAATAAACCTCATAAATAAGGGAGCATTCTTAAAGCAATCGGTAGTTTTACGGTTGCTTTATGTTTTATAGCAAAAAAAATCATTTCCTTTTTTTACCCCGTTAAAGAAAAGATTTATTTCGAACATATATATTAGCTATATTGTCAAAGAAAAAGAGGCAGCCGTGATATAAGATTATTATATTCGGTCTACCTCTTTTCTTTTGTGTTTGTATTTGAAGTAGATGCCTAATGAAAATCACCGTCCAATATAAACGAATAACTTTTCAAAAGAGACTATACTTTTATCTACAAAAATAGACATTTATTGATACAATAGAATATATGTTTTTACAAGCAAGCTTATCAGATTTGTAAATACAAATATTCATAATCTCTCACCGAGTTAGGGTGAAAGTAAATGTATGTGATTATTTTTGCTGAATATATTGAAAGAGTGATTAAAAATGAGTTGGATGAAAAAACTATTTTCTTATTTTTTAGGAGATGACGAAAAAGTAAGTGAAAACAGTGAGACGAGAGAACATGAGCAAGAAGCTCAAAGAAACATAGGGAGTGTTTCAAAGAGTGAGAATGAAACACAAAATCATCATAAGGCAGAAGCAAGAGTTTCTTATCAATATCCTAAAGGGAATTTCCGTTTTCCAATGATACCTGATGAAAAACAAACATCAAGAGATATGCGGCCAAGGCGTTCAAGTCATGAAAAACTTCAAACAAAGAGCGAAGTAAGACCTGTCTTGCCAAATCATAAATCTGTGAAGAAAAGATACATCGAGGAAAATGTAGAGGAAAAACCAATAAAAAAGAAACAACCATTTTACCCTACTTCCATCCCATCTCCGATTTATGGTTTTCAATCAAAAGAAGAGAGGATGCAAAGTAGAGAAACACAGCATACGAAACAAAAACAACCACAAAGTTTAGCGGATAGCAGTTACATGGAGGAATCTGTTACTTACAAGATGGAAACAGAGGTTCCAATACAGTCTAATTATGAAATGGCAGATACTCCTGCTGCTTTAAAAATACAGGAAGAAAATGACCAGCAAGCAACAACTATTGAACAATATGACCGTTCTGACGAATTTCAACAAGAAGAGGAGACTACAGTTACATACTCTCTTGAAGATCATGAGATCGAAGAAATGGTATATGAAACAAATGCTGATACGGTGATTGATGATAAGGAAGATGATGATCTTGTAGATGAAGCACTTTCCATTGTTAAAACTGAGTTTAATAAGAAACAACCACCTGTTGAATTTGATCAAGCTCTAGAAATTGAACAAATTGAACAAGAAAGTGTTGAAATGAAACCATCATATAATGATCAATATGAAGAAGAAGAACAAACTGAATTTTATCTAAATGAAGATCAAAGCGAGACATTTTTTGAGGAAACAAAGGTTTCAGGATTTGAAAATGAGTCATTTGAAGAATCAATAAAAGAACAAGAAGAACCAATCTTACACCAACCAGAAACGCCTAAACAAGAAAGCAATAATCGAAAAACATTACCATTTAACGTCATGATGCTTGGAAGAGATAAGCAAAAAATTCGTGAAAAAACAGTGCAAGTTCAAGAACAAACACAAGAACAAACACAAGAAAAAACTCAAGAACAAGCACAGGTAGGGAGTTATCAATTTCCATCGCTTGGATTTTTAAATATACCAGAAAAAGAATTAACAGAAGACCATACATGGCTTGAGTCACAAAAAGACCTTCTAAACCTTACATTAAAGAATTTTAATGTGAGAGCAAGTGTAGTAAATGTAACCCAAGGGCCTTCTGTAACAAGATTTGAAGTTCATCCCGAACCGGGAGTGAAAGTTAACAAAATTACAAACTTAAGTGATGATATTAAATTAAGTTTAGCTGCTAAGGATATTAGGATTGAGGCTCCAATTCCAGGGAAAAATACGATTGGAATTGAGGTGCCGAATAAGGTAGGTAAAATGGTTTATTTACGCGAGATTTTAAGAAGTTCAGAATTTCGTAATAATCCTTCCCCTATGACCGCAGTACTAGGTTTAGATATTGCTGGTCAGCCAGCAGTTACTGATTTGAAAAAAATGCCTCATGGTCTTATAGCTGGAGCAACAGGATCAGGTAAAAGTGTTTGTATAAACACAATTTTGGTGAGTTTATTATATAAAGCCTCACCACATGAAGTGAAATTAATGTTAATTGATCCAAAAATGGTTGAATTAGCACCTTATAATGATATTCCACACCTTGTCAGTCCTGTAATAACGGATGTGAAGGCTGCAACTGCTGCATTGAAATGGGCTGTTGAGGAGATGGAAAGACGTTACGAATTATTTGCTCACTCCGGCACAAGAGAGATTACGAGATATAATCAGCTTGTTAAGGAACATAATCAGGGAGAACATCTCCCATATCTTGTTATTGTTATTGATGAGCTTGCTGACTTAATGATGGTTGCTCCTAATGATGTAGAGGAAGCCATTTGCCGTATTGCACAAAAAGCTAGGGCGTGTGGAATTCACTTAATCGTTGCGACCCAACGCCCATCTGTTGATGTAATCACTGGTTTGATCAAAGCTAATATTCCAACTAGGATAGCCTTTTCTGTTTCATCTCAAGTTGATTCAAGAACAATTATTGACGTGAGCGGTGCAGAAAAACTTCTTGGTAAGGGTGATATGCTCTTTTTGGAAAATGGGTCATCAAAAGCAGTTCGTCTTCAAGGTACTTTTGTATCAGATGAAGAGATTGAAAGAGTCGTAAAGCATGTGAAGCTTCAATCAAAACCGGAATATTTGTTTCATCAAGAGGAATTGGTGAAAAAAGCAACCATTCAATCTGAGGAAGATGAATTATTTGTAGAAGCATGTGAATTTGTTGTTAATCAAGGTGGAGCTTCGACATCAAGCTTACAAAGAAGATTTAGAATTGGCTATAATCGAGCAGCACGCCTAATTGACATGATGGAAGACCAAGGAATTATCTCTGAAAATCGTGGCAGCAAACCTAGAGATGTTTTAATTTCGGAAGAAGAGCTTGATTCTATTCATGAAAGTAATGTGTAATAAGATAAATAAAGGTAACCAGTCTTAATTGGTTACCTTTAAAACATCATTCAAGATATGCTATTATACGTTTATCAAAGTAGGTTATGTTAAAGGTGTTTCAGTGAAGGAAAAAAGTAATTTTACATAACTTGAAGTAGGGTTGTAGTATGGATAATATTGTTTATCTTCATAATCTTCGTGAGGAAAAAGAAAACCAATTAGTCAGCTTTGTTTCTCAACATACATCTGCTGCGCATACGTATTTAGAACGTCAAGTTAATATTAGAGAAAAAGTAAAAGCAAAGCATATCTTTTCTGAACAAATTTCTTTAGAAAAAGGTGTTGTTTTTTCTTCTTTACAAGAAAAGCTTTTTAATGATTGGTTTACTTACGATTATGTAACAATTAGTGGCATGACTATTTATCAAAGCTATATTAAAAACGAAAATGGACAAAAGCACCCACTAGATTCTGTTGTCCATGCCCTTTTTATGGCGAGTGTACTTGAACCGTTTAAAGTAATAAAAACGGTTGGAGAGAATATACATGCTAAGAAATTACTTACTGGTGAAGAGTGTGTGATTAAAACGGATAGAAAGGTTGAAGAGGTCGAGCCTTCAAGCATTTTGTTTCTTAGATCAATACCTTTACTAGATGGACAATTATGTGTAAGCGATATGTTTATTCAACAGGATCATACCTTAATTGATTTGTTATTAACGGAATTTAAAAAAAGTAACGAAAGCTGGCGTACATTTTTAAAGAAATATTCCATAAAATATAGTTGGACTAGTCAATCAGTGAAATAAAAGGTGGATAAAGTTGTAAACTTTATTTTTCATGGTCATAATGAATGGCAAATGATATAATATATTTTCGTAAGCTGATTACATATTAAAAAACACAAGAAATTAGAAGCGATTCTTAATCGTATTATATACATGGGTTGCAAATCAAGATAAGCGTCATATACTGTCAATCAGATAGACGTTTGTTGGAGGTTCTTATTATGACTGTTTATCATTTTGTTGGAATTAAAGGGACTGGAATGAGTGCCCTTGCACAGATTTTACATGATATGAATTACGAAGTTCAGGGCTCTGATATTGAGAAAAAAGTGTTTACAGAAAAGGCCTTAGAAGCACGTAATATTAAGATATTACCTTTTTCAAAAGATAATATTAAAGAAGGCTTAACAATCATTGCAGGAAATGCGTATCCCGATACACATGAAGAAATTGTAGAAGCTAATTCTTTAGGTTTACCTGTTATTCGTTATCATCGCTTTTTAGGGGAGTTTCTCCAAAAGTATATAAGTGTAGGGATAACTGGTGTACACGGAAAAACATCCACAACAGGATTACTTTCTCATGTGATTCAGGGTGCAGAACCAACGTCATACTTAATCGGTGACGGTACTGGTAGTGGGGTACCGGATAGTAAATATTTTATTTTTGAAGCATGTGAATATCGTAGGCATTTCTTATCTTACGAACCTGATTATGCGATTATGACCAATATTGATTTTGATCATCCTGACTATTTTTCAAGTATTGAGGATGTTTTTAGCGCGTTTCAAGAAATGGCAATTCAAGTTAAAAAAGGGATCATCGCCTGTGGTGATGATGAACAGCTTCAACAAATTCAAGCGAAAGTACCTGTTGTTTATTATGGATTCGGTGAAGACAATGACTTTCAAGCAAGAAATGTTGTAAAGTCAACTGATGGTACTTCATTTGATGTATTTGTACGCAATACATTCTATGCTTCGTTCAAGATCACTTCATATGGAGACCATAGTGTACTAAATGCATTATCAGTTATTGCTCTTTGTCATTATGAAGGAATTGACGTAGAGATTATTCAAGAAAGATTGCAAACATTTCAAGGTGTTAAAAGACGTTTTAACGAGAAAAAAATTGGGAATCAAATATTAATTGATGACTATGCTCATCACCCAACAGAAATTAATGCAACAATTGATGCTGCTAGACAAAAATATCCTGACAGAGATGTTGTTGCTGTGTTTCAACCACATACATTTACAAGAACACAATCGTTTTTAGAAGAGTTTGCAGAAAGCTTACAAAGAGCAGATTATGTTTATCTATGTGACATATTTGGGTCTGCACGTGAAAATGTTGGAAAGCTTACTATAGACAACTTACTGGAGAAAATTGATCATTCTAATTTAATTAGAGAAGATGAAACATCTGTTCTTAAGGCTCATGATTCGGCTGTATTAGTATTTATGGGTGCCGGTGATATTCAGAAATATCAAGAAGCATATGAAAATGTTTTAGTTTAAACAAAATAAAAAACAGCTGACTTTCTTATCGAAAGTCAGCTGTTTACATATAAATGATTATTTTAGATTCTCAGGATTTAATGCATCTAATTCAGGGATCACAAACCGACCATCTTTACGAATTAATACATCATCAAAATAAATTTCGCCTCCTCCGTACTCAGGACGTTGAATCATCACCATATCCCAGTGGATGTTGGAGTTATTTCCATTAAAGGCATCTTCATACGCTTGTCCAGGTGTAAAGTGAAAGCTGCCATCAATTTTTTCATCAAATAAAATATCCTGCATTGGATGTTGAATAAAAGGATTCACACCAATTGCAAATTCTCCAATGAAGCGAGCTCCTTCATCTGTATCAAAAATCTTATTAATTCTTTCTGTATCATTTGCTGTTGCTTCAATAATTTTTCCGTCTTTAAACGTTAATTGTACATTTTCATAGGTAAATCCATTATATGGAGAAGGTGTGTTATATGTAATTTTTCCATTTACTGAATCACGGACTGGTGCAGTATAAACCTCTCCATCAGGAATGTTCATCTGACCAGAACATTTAATAGAAGGAATATCACTAATTGAAAAGCTTAAGTCAGTATCCACACCTGTTAATCGTACTTTATCTGTTTTGTTCATAAGTTCAACTAATGCATCCATCGCTTTGTCCATCTTACTATAATCTAAATTACAAACATTAAAATAAAAATCTTCAAATTGTTCCGTACTCATTTTTGCTAATTGAGCCATGGATGATGTTGGATAGCGTAAAACCACCCATCTTGTTTTTGGTACCCTGATTTCTCTATGTACTTTTTGTCCAACTGTTTTTCCTTGTAATTTCATCTTATCATCAGGAACATCTGCAAGCTCATTAATATTATCCCCGGAACGAAGACCGATATAGGCATCCATCTGACTCATAACCTGTGCTTCAAATTGAGCAATCATGTTATATTGTTCCTCTTGTCCTCCTATCATTAGAGCGCGATCTACTTGGTGATCTTTAAGAGATACAAAAGGATAACCCCCTGCAGCATAAGCTTCTTTTACAAGGGCAACAACGAGTTCGCGTTGAAGTCCGAAATTTTCAATCAGTACTTTTTCACCCTTTTGTAATTTAATTGAATAATTTATTAGGTTTTTTGCTAATGTTTCAATACGTGGATCTTTCAATTGAAATCCTCCTTTTAATGAGATGCATCTCTATTTTACCCCATCTTAGTAAAACAATGGCCATGAATGATAACAGTTACAAAATTATTAAGAGAGATGTCTAATCATAAGGAGATTTTAGCTTTTATGTAAGATTTATGTTTATAATAGTAGTGGATGGGTAATGAAAAAGAAGAGGTTTAGGAGGTGTGACATATGATTCTTATTTTATATTTAAGTGTTGCTTTAATTGCCATTGCATTTACTATTTTAGTTATTTATGTGTCCAAAACATTGAGGGCATTACAGTCAACTTTAACAAATGTTGCGGGAACTTTATCAGGTCTTGAAAAGCAAATGGAAGGTATAACAACTGAAACAACGCAATTATTACATAAAACAAATGCTCTTGCAGAAGATATTCAGCATAAGTCAGATAGGCTGAACACAGTAGTTGAGTCGGTTAAAGATGTAGGAGACACCATTCAGCAGCTTAATACGACAGTGAAAAGAGTGACGACAACTGCCTCAACAAATCTTGAACAAAATCAAGATAAAATTAATCAAGTGGTTCAATGGAGTAATGCTGCAATGGAAATATGGGCAAAATGGAAACAGAAATCGGAAAACAAGCAACAAATTAATGGTTATAAGTAATATATCCAATAGAGGAGGTCGAACGAAATGGCTAAAAAAAACAATGGTAAAGACTTTATTATCGGTTCACTTGTAGGAGGACTTGTAGGTGCAGCAACTGCGTTATTTTTAGCACCTAAGTCAGGGAAGGAAATACGTGATAACTTAAGTGAGCAAGCAAGCGTGATGAAGAATCGAACTGGAAAATTGACAAATGATGCCTTAGAAAAAAGCTCAGGGTTAGCATCATTGGCAAAAGAAAAAACATCTTCATTATCACAGGTTGTTACAGAACAATCCTCACAAATAATGGATAAAGTTCGTTCCATTACAAAAACGACTGAGTCAGAAGATCAGGCAGAATTTGTAGAAAAAGAAATAACAAATGCCTTAGAGGAGCTTACAGAAGGATCAGATGGACAAAAAGAAGAAGCTTCTGTAGAGGAACCTAATGAAAACACACAAGAAACTAAACAACCATCTCAGGAAGACTCTAGTCAATCAGAAGAGGAAGTAAAAACAAATAGTTAATAACTAAAAGCAGTCTGAAGCTGCTTCTCATTAGCTGTAGAAGGGTGAAATGACGTGAGCAATCAATTAATTGAAACAGTAGACCAATTTGAAGAATTATTTCAAAAACATGAAGAATTTCTATTTGTTAAAAACAGCCTAACATGTCCAATCAGTCAGGCAGCTTTTGAAGAATATCAAGAGTTTGCAGGGCAATATAACGAGTATCCTTGTTATCATTTGCATGTTCAGGATTCTCGTCCATTATCTAACTACATTGCTGAGCAATTTGCCATTAAGCATGAGTCACCACAAGCATTGTTATTTAAAGGAAAAGAAATTGTGTGGAATGCTTCTCACTGGAAAATAACAAATGATGCATTAAAAAAAGAAATTAATGGGTAATAGAAAAAGTGTCTAACTCTTAATTGAGTCAGACACTTTTTTGTTCCGGTTTAGGAAAATTGTAAACTGCACTAATTTTTGATAACGCTTCGACATCCAGCTCCAGTGCCTAGACCCTCGAGGTCATAAGCCAATTTAGAATATAAGGCAAAAAACGCCATCTATTCTAAATCGTCTTATGCTTTTCGGGCCTGAACGAGGCACTTGCGCTTTTGGTTTTAATCCATCCATTTAATTGTAAGTTCATCCCCAGGTGTAAGGGGCTCCTGAAAGTTAACTTCTTGATTATTTCTTAAAAGTGTAAATTGACTGTTTGCCGTACTAGGAATTTTTAGATCTACAACAGCAAACAGGTCTTGAAAAATAAAAGGTTCAATTACTCTCTTTTTAGTTGTAAGCTCATCACCATTATAGATGAGGTCTGTATTAGTTAACTTTACATCCTTGCGAAAAAATTCGGTAACAGGCTTTTCAAGGTTGATAGATTTTCCATTATAGATAATAGGCAGGGTTTGGTTTTGTGTTAAATCAGCTTCTTGGACAAACTCCTGAAGTGTGGGGATCTTCGTTTGTTGCATGGTGATGATATCCCCATCTTCGAGAACGGAATCTTTAAAAGCGATTAAGCCGTTTTTAATGATCTTTCCTGAAAATACCTGAATGGTATGGATCTTATTGTCTATTTTTACAGAAAACGTTCTTAACTTATCAAGTTCTTTTCCATGCCCAATACTTTTAACAAAAGTCTCTATGGATGAAGGGATGATACATGTTACTCTGTCACGGTCTGATAAAATAGCTTCCTTTGATACTTCTTTGTCATTTAATAAAATACTTGCATGAAGAGTATAGGATTCACCATTTATACTGATTGTTTTAGAAGGAATCTCATCAAGTATAGAGCCAATTGAAACAACTGGAGCTTTTCCATCTATTCCATTTTCAACCGTAATAATGTCTCCGTGATTAATAGGATCTTCTAGTGAGCAGTTTTCTCCGTTTTTTCTAATTAATGGTGCTGTTCCATGTTCGCCCGGAATGGTAATCGCCTGCCCATTAACATTTACAAATAAAGCCATACCGGGCTTTCCATATAGTTTATTAAGCTGAATTCCCGAAGCTAATAAGCTATCTGCTACGGTTAAAGCTTTCATATGAAAAAGTCTAACGGAGCGTTCATTCACTTTTACACTAATATACTGTATAGGGTTTTGCTTAGATGAAACAGCAATACCAATAGGAGTAACAAGTTCAGGTCCTTTGTTAATATGTTCGGCAAGTTCAAGTTGAGAAATAGCATCAATTCCTCTAATGGCAACACGATTTTCAGCCAATTCTAGAAGTGCTGCAAGTCTTCTAGCTAATTCTGGAGTTTGACTTCCCCCGCCAACTAGCATGACGGCCTTTGGTGAATGATTATTATTTAGTCGTAAAATTTCATCTTTAATTGCTTTTGTTAACCGATCAATCGCTGGTGAAATTTTCGTTATAACATCTTCTTTTGGTAATTCTGCTTCAAAACCTAGAATATCAGTTATGGTAATAGTTGCTTCGGTAAGTAATTCTCTTTTTGCTTCCTCAGCTTTAGGGAAGTCCAGTAAAAATTCATCCGAAACAGCTTCTGTTATTTCATCCCCAGCGATAGGAACCATGCCATAAGAAATGATTGTGCCCATATCTGTAATCGCAATATCTGATGTACCTGCTCCGATGTCAACAAGTGCCACATTTAATCGTCTCATGGAAGAGGGAATTAACACATTGATAGCTGCAATTGGCTCTAATGTTAATGCTTCCATTTCGAGATTTGCACGATTCAAGGCAGCTAATAAAGATTCGACAACAATCTTTGGCAAAAAAGTAGCGATAATGTCAACACTTGCTTCTTCACCTTGTTGATCTATTAAACTACCTATTTCCTCACCATCTAATTTGTAATGAAGAACTGAATAACCAACACAATCATAATGATGTGAACGTTCGTTTTCATGTTTTTCAGCAAGCTGTTTTTGCGCAATTTGAACAGCCATTAATTCTAAATGAAGAATATCTTCTTTTTGAATCATAGGCTTTCCGCTAATCTCTATTGAAATGGTTGCTCTTTCTGTTTTTAATGCACGACCGGCAGCGGCTACGCATACTTTATGAAGAGGACCATAAACGTGTTCAAGCTCTTCTTTAACAGAAGTAATGACATTGGCTACAGATAATACATCATGTATTTGACCATCAAGCATGGATCTTTTATCATGTTCTTTGATAACAGTGTCCATGATATGATAGAAGCCGTTTTCTTCTTTTAAAATTAAACCAACAACAGATCTTGTTCCAATATCAAGAGCAAATGTTAAATCTTTGTTTGTCATGATCGTTACACCTTCTTTAAACAGAGTTTTTTTAAATAAACCTCTGAATATGATCTTTCCTCTAATTTTGCATGTATTCATTATAAAACCAAGGTTAACAGGTTTTTATAAAGTAAGTATGGCCATACACTTTACTGCTTAAAAGCTTAAAAGCGTTTAAATGTTAAAGTTTTTAATGACAATCACTATTTTATCGTTTATAATTACAACTAATTATAGAAAATGTACCACACTTTTATGGAATGATAAAGAAAACCTTATGTTGCAATACTTCATTCATTAGAGTGGTTATAATTTTCAAAAATTGATTGCGAAAGGATGAGAGAGATGAGTAATGCGGAATTAGAAGCATTAAGAGAGAGAGCAGATGAGATTAATTTACAGATTTTAAAGTTAATTAATGAGCGAGGAAGAGTTGTGCAGGAGATCGGGAAAGCGAAAGATGCACAAGGTGTACATCGTTATGATCCTGTTCGCGAGCGCAAAATGTTGAATAGTATTAAGGAATATAACGATGGACCATTCGAAAACTCTACCTTACAACATATTTTCAAAGAAATCTTTAAAGCTAGTTTAGAGCTTCAGGAAGATGATCATAGTAAAGCTTTACTTGTTTCACGTAAGAAAAAACCTGAGGACACAATTGTAGAAGTAAACGGTGTAAGAATCGGTGATGGCAGTCAATCGTTTATTATCGGTCCATGTGCTGTGGAAAGCTATGATCAGGTAGCATCTGTTGCAGAACAGGCTGTGAAACAAGGGATAAAAATTCTTCGCGGTGGTGCGTTTAAACCACGTACTAGTCCATATGACTTCCAAGGTCTTGGTCTTGAAGGTTTAAAGATTTTAAGAAAAGTTGGAGATGAATATGGCTTAGCTATTATTAGTGAAATTGTTAACCCGGCTGATATTGAAACGGCGCTAGACTATGTTGATATCATTCAAATCGGTGCACGTAACATGCAGAACTTTGAATTGTTAAAAGCCGCTGGAGCTGTTCGAAAACCAGTTTTATTAAAGCGTGGCTTAGCAGCAACAATTGACGAGTTTGTTAATGCTGCAGAATATATTATCTCACAAGGAAATGACCAAATCATTTTATGTGAGCGTGGTATTCGTACTTATGAGCGTGCTACTAGAAATACATTGGATATTTCTGCAGTACCAATTTTAAAACAAGAAACTCATTTACCAGTCTTTGTTGATGTAACTCATTCAACTGGAAGAAGAGATTTACTTGTTCCAACAGCGAAAGCAGCATTGGCTATTGGAGCTGATGGTGTAATGGCAGAAGTTCATCCAGACCCTGCTGTTGCTTTATCAGATTCAGCGCAGCAAATGGATTTTGATCAATTCAGCAATTTTATGTCTGAACTAAAACCTTTGGTAAAAGTAAACGCATAAGAAACAATCTATTGAAGAGGCTGACTAAAAGCGGGAACTTGTTAAAGCTACTTAATGTAGTTAAAAGTTTCTACTTATGTCAGCCTCTCTTTATTTCTATTTTTATTCATAAAAATTGATTTACAGGTAAAAATGTAAATAGAAGAGGATGAAAATGACAGTATTCTTGTTTTTAAATTCGTATATATGTGAAAAAACGAACAAATATGTGACAACAACGTAAAAATGCGATGAAATAGATTGCAGACGTTTTCAGAGTATCGTATGATAAGGTACATAGAACGGGATAAAGTACTTAGATACGACAAGAGGTTACAGCTTATTACATAGCAAAGTCAAAGTATCATAATGAACGTAATGAAAATAGTAAATATATATTTCGTATGTATTTGAAGGAGTGTTGATCATGTCAAGTGTTACAATATATGATGTTGCTCGTGAAGCAAATGTTTCAATGGCAACTGTTTCTCGTGTAGTAAACGGAAATCCCAATGTTAAACCAACAACAAGAAAAAAAGTTTTAGATGCTATTGAGCGATTAGGGTACCGCCCAAATGCAGTTGCTAGAGGATTGGCTAGTAAGAAAACCACAACTGTAGGAGTCATTATCCCGGATATCTCAAGTATTTTCTATTCAGAATTAGCCCGTGGAATTGAAGATATAGCTACGATGTACAAGTACAATATTATATTAAGTAATTCTGATCAAAATAAAGATAAGGAATTACATCTGTTAAATACAATGTTAGGGAAACAAGTGGACGGAATTGTGTTCATGAGTGGAAATGTAACAGAAGAGTTAGTTGAACAATTTAAACGTTCTCCCGTACCAATTGTTTTAGCTGCATCTGTTGATTTAACAGGAACAACACCTTCGGTTAATATCAATTACGAGCAGGCAGCATATGATGTTATTTCTATGTTAATTGAGAAGGGACATAAAAGAATCGCATATGTTGAAGGACCAGCAGAAGAGCCTGTTAACCGCTTGAAAAAATCAGTTGGGTATAAACGTGCCTTAGAAGAGGCAGGACTTCCTTTTGATGAAGAATTAGTTGTCGAAGGTGATTACACATACGATTCTGGAATTGAAGCTTTTGATAAGATTGATGAATTACAGGAAAAACCAACAGCAATTTTCGTTGGTACAGATGAAATGGCACTAGGAGTTATTCATGGTGCACAAGACCGTCAATATTCAATTCCTGAAGATTTTGAAATAGTTGGTTTCGATAACACAAGACTTGCAACAATGGTACGACCACAGTTAACAACTGTTGTTCAACCGACTTATGACATCGGAGCAGTTGCTATGCGTTTATTAACAAAATATATGAATAAAGAAGAAGTAGAAAATCATATTGTAGAGCTGCCACATCGAATTGAGTATAGACAATCAACTAAATAATGGAATAAACAATGAAACGAGCAAACCTTTGATTTGCTCGTTTTGTTATATAATAAAGGAGTTTAGTGTGTTTCTATTTTAATCAAAATCATAAAATTATTTATTAGGTCGAATTGGTAAAAGTGCTTTTTCAACTGTTAAGGCATTTTTTTCTTCAATTTCTGCTTTTCTAGGGATCGGCTTATAAAGATCTTCATGATCATACCAACGCTCTGGTAATTTAACTGGAGATTTTTTTTGCCATTTATCTATCCATGATTTAGGGATGGTATCCGGTATGTTTTTTTGATTCATTTCAAGCCATATTAAGCTCCATGCTCTAGGAACAACTCTCCAAATATCATATCCTCCACCACCAACTGCAATCCATCGGCCATCGCAATATTTGTGGGCAATTTCATGAGCAATTTTAGGAATTTCGTGATAAATGGCCATTGTAGCCGATAAGTGTGTTAAAGGATCATGATAATGTGCATCAGCTCCGTTTTGTGTTAGAATAACATCTGGTTTAAAAAAAGCGGCAACCTCCTCTATAGAGGTACGATAGGCATCAAGCCATGACTCATCCTCTGTGAATGCATCTAAAGGAATGTTAAAGGAGTAGCCATATCCTTTACCGGCCCCACGTTCTGTTACATTTCCTGTTCCAGGGAATAGGTACCTGCCCGTTTCATGGATAGAAAGTGTACATACATTTGGATCATCATAAAAAGTCCATTGAACTCCATCGCCATGATGAGCATCGGTATCGATATATAAAACTTTTACACCATATTTCTCCTGCATATATTTTATGGCTACAGAGCTATCATTATAAATGCAAAATCCGGATGCTTTTCCTCTAAAACCATGATGTAGACCTCCACCAAAATTTGCTGCATGTGTTGCTTTCCCTTCCATTACATAATCAACAGCAGTCAAGGTTCCTCCTACAAGTAATGAACTCGCTTCGTGCATGTTAGGAAAGATTGGAGTATCTTCTGTGCCGATCCCGTAGTTTAGTGCTTCCTCATTCTGTAATTTTCCATGTCCAGCTAATTCTACAGCTTTAATATATTTTCGATCATGAATAAGTGCTAATTCATCTATTGTAGCCATTCTAGGTGTAACGAGGTCTGCTTCATCAAGTGCCTTTATCTCTTTTAGTAGGTCATAAGTTAGTTCAACTCGTAATTGATTAAAAGGATGATCATTATGAAACTTATATTGCTGAAATAGGGGGGAGTAGACAAATACAGTATCTTTCTTTGTCATCTAGCATTCTCCGACATATCAGGTGATAATACTTGATATCCTTCAGCTTTTAGGTCATTTATGATCATTGTGACATTTATTGTTTGAATACGAAAAACAAGTATTTTAAATTTTTCGTCCGTATCAGGATAGATAAGAGCACTTGCAATATTTGCTTTTCTTTTTAGAAAAATGGAAGCAACCTCAGCTAACATTCCAGCTTTATTCGGAACCTTTATTTCAATATGTGATGCAGGCTGGTCAGCACCCGTTAGTTTTACAAATGTATATAATAAATCCGACTCTGTAATTAGCCCAACAAGCTGATGATCCTGAAGAATTGGTAAACAACCAATTCTGTTATCAATTAAAATGGCTGCAACTTCTTCAACAAAGTCTAGTGGATGTGCGGTAATAAGATTCGTGGACATAATTTTTTTAATAGGTTTGTTTAAAAAATCCTCTTTTAGCTCCAGCTGGAAAATAGATGGGCTGGCATCTTTAACATCTCTTTCCGTCACAATCCCAACCAATTGATTAGATTCGTTAACAATTGGAATATGACGTATTTTATTTTTTTTCATTGATGCTAGTGCGAGACTTATAGGATCATCAGAACGTAAGGTAATGATGTCTTGCTTCATGATTTGTCTAACAATCATTGTTTTTCCCTCCCAGGGTTTAGGTTAGCGACGATCTGTTTATCTATATGAATCAATACATGAAACGGTTTTTAAACCGCAGCTGATCAAACTTCTGAACAGATTCAGAATGGATTCTTTTTCCTATTCTAGCCATAAGGCAATTTGCTGGGTGGGAACTTATTTCAGGTTCATCTGTAGCGTACCATTCTAAACCACCAGCATTCATCATTTTTTCCATTACTTTTCGATATTCCCATACATTTAATCCAGATCCTTTTAAGTCCCAATGCCAATAGTACTCTGTTGTAATGATAATGTAATCTTCCATTGCATCATCCATCATTGAAACTCTTAGGAGATTTTTTCCTACTGAATAACCGCGGAATTCAGGAGCAACTTCAATTGCCCCTAATTCTATTAATTCCTCCATATTTCCTTCAGACCATCTTTCAAGTGGGTCAGGGTAAAGGTATGTAACATATCCAATGATAACTTCACGGTGTCTAGCTATAATAATTCTTCCTTCAGGTAATCCTGCGATTTCCACCAATGCTTTTTGTTGTTGTTTAGGCTGACGAAAGGCTACTAATCCTTCATGAAATTCATAGCCTGCAAGCTTATCAGGTAGAATTGGCCCTTCAATAAAAATACTACCGATCGGTGTTTTTAATTCTTTTGCATTATATGTCTTAGGATGATTCATTAGGTCACCGCCCTTAATTGTAATAGAATTGTTCTTCAGTTGATTCACAGATTTTTAGAAATAACAATGTGAAATTAAATTTTCAAAAAGTGATTTTAATAAAAGTCTATTATTTGGCATACCTTGTTAATTTTTAAAACAGTAGTTGTAAAAATTGGTTCGTTCCATTGCGCTCCAGACACTTGCTTTCCGCGGGGAGGAAGCTGAGCCTCCTCGGCTTCGCCTGCGGGGTCTCAGCCTTTCCTCTACCTCCCGCAGGAGTCAAGTGTCTTCCGCTTCATTCCACTATTGTTCTTAAAATAGGTATTCAAAGGCATAATCTTCCCAAATCCAAACTTGATTATAGACTAGTACGTGTATTTCAGATTATTTGTGTCTTTTTCACATCTTATAGGTAAATAAAACATAACAAACCATTTTGGATTTTGTCTTAGAAAAAATCGTATCATATTGAACAGGAAAGAAAAAAGCCTTGCAAAGTATTTTCAATATACGTTATATTCAAGTTGAAGGTGGCTAATTTTTACAATTTATTATAGTTTGTCAGTTTGATTTCATATGTCTACTATCTATTATACTAGATTAAGTTAAAAATTTAAGCGTTTACAAGATAATAAATTATATAAATTTCAAAAATTGTGAAAAATGAAGTATTGTAATATAATAGATATGTATTCTACATAAGGGGGAGTTAAGATGAAATTGGAAGCGTTGCCAGTAACGAAGGGGAATTATAATTTAACAGACTATGATACAACGTATAACTCATTTGATTGGTCAGAAGTTGAAAAGAATTTTACCTGGGCTGAAACAGGCCGTGTTAATGCTGCATATGAAGCAATCGATAAGCATGTAGAAACGTTCCGAAAAAATAAAGTAGCTCTTTATTATCGCGACCCTGAACGAGATGAGAAATATACATTTAAAGAATTAAAAGAGCTTTCAAATAAAGCTGCGAACGTCTTAAAGGATAAAGCTGATGTTGTAAAAGGTGACCGCCTTTTTGTGTTTATGCCAAGAACCCCTGAATTATATTCTGTCATTTTAGGTGCAATTAAGCTTGGGGCTATTGTTGGTCCTTTATTCGAAGCTTTTATGGAAGGTGCTGTACGAGACCGATTAGAAGATAGTGATGCAAAAGTAATTGTTACAACTCCTGAGTTACTTAATAGAGTTCCTGTAAATGAACTACCGTCCTTAAAGCATGTTGTTGTTGTTGGGGAAACAGTAGACGACTCTCATATAGATTTACTAACTGAGATGAAAACAGCAAGTAAGGAATTAGAAATTGAATGGATGGAAAAAACAGATGGGTTACTGCTTCACTATACGTCTGGTTCAACTGGTAAACCAAAAGGTGTTCTGCACGTCCATGGGGCGATGGTGCAGCATTACCAAACGGCGCAATGGGTATTAGATTTAAAAGAGGATGATGTATACTGGTGCACAGCAGATCCAGGCTGGGTAACTGGAACAGTTTACGGAATCTTCGGACCATGGTTATCCGGGGCAACTAATGTTATTGTTGGTGGAAGATTTAAACCAGAGTCATGGTATCAAACGATTGAGGATTATGGAGTTACTGTTTGGTATAGTGCACCAACAGCTTTTAGAATGTTGATGGGAGCTGGAGATGAACTTGTTAAACAATTTAACACAAGCACATTGAGACATGTTTTAAGTGTAGGTGAACCATTAAACCCTGAAGTAGTTCGTTGGGGTGTAAAGGTATTCAACAACCGTATACATGATACATGGTGGATGACAGAAACTGGGGCACAACTAATTTGCAATTATCCATGTATGGAAATAAAGCCTGGTTCTATGGGTAAACCAATTCCTGGTGTAGAAGCTGCAATTGTTGATGATCAAGGTAATGAATTACCACCTTATCGAATGGGGAACTTAGCTATTAAAAAAGGCTGGCCTTCAATGATGCATACAATTTGGAATAATCAGGAGAAATTTGAATCTTATTTTATGCCTGGTGACTGGTACGTTTCTGGGGACTCTGCTTATATGGATGAAGATGGATACTTCTGGTTCCAAGGCCGTATAGATGATGTTATTATGACTTCAGGTGAACGTGTAGGACCGTTTGAGGTTGAAAGTAAGCTGGTTGAGCATCCTGCAATTGCTGAAGCAGGTGTTATTGGTAAACCTGATCCTGTTAGAGGAGAAATTATTAAAGCATTCGTCGCACTTCGTGAAGGATATGAGCCTACTGATGAATTAAAGGAAGAAATCCGCACGTTTGTGAAAAAAGGGTTAGCAGCACATGCTGCTCCACGTGAAATAGATTTCCGTGATAAACTTCCTAAAACACGAAGCGGAAAAATTATGCGCCGTGTGTTAAAGGCTTGGGAGCTAGATTTACCTACAGGTGATTTATCAACAATGGAAGATTAATAAAAAAGAGCTGTTCAAATTTGAACAGCTCTTTTTTATTCTGTTGCTGGTTCAGAAGGAGAGGGAGTTTCTGGCTCTCCTTCTGTTTGTTCAGCAGGTTGTGTTTCTTCATTTGGTTCCTCTGGCTTAGGAGGGGGTTCTACCTTTGGTTTTTCCTCAGCATATTCCCCAATTTTCACTATGCTTGATGGCACTGATTCATTGCCAGCTACGTCAACTGCCACTACATAATAAGCAGCAGGATTGCTACTAACGGTTACAGATAATGAATTTGAAGCTGGAACACTTGCAACCTTTTTAAAGTTCGTTGAAAAATTAGCTGCAGCGTAGACACGGTATCCAAGGATGTCGTTGTCTCCATTTGCTCTCCAACTAATTCTCGTTCCACTTGCTGATACCCCACTTACTTGGCTAGGGGATGCACCATTATCGGTAATTTCTTTTCCCTCAGTTACAACTAAATTACCCCATTTCACAGTGTTAGGTAACAGTCGTTTGAGATCACTAACATTACTAATATTGTGTTTATCAAGAATTTCTTTCTTTAACATAACACCTTCTTGAACAAACTCAGAAGGAGCTGTTGAAGGAACTTTATAAGCCCGGTCTTTAACAAACACATATTTACCTCTCGTTAAGCTGTCATCAACTGTAGTTGGAACATATTTTGCATTGAAAAGATCTGTTGTAACAAGACCAGCATCTCGACATAAAGCTGAAGGTAGCTTACCGGTTAGAGCACAGTAAGAACGTCTAACAATTCCACCTGGCATTTCAAATCGATTTTTCGGTGCAACTAGTTCTGGATTTACTTCATAAGCAACATTCATCAGTTTTGCCCATAATAGAATGTTTCTTTTGCTATATGACATTCCTTTATAATTTTGCTCCAGTGGTTTTGGTGTATCATAACCAATCCAAGTTCCAAACGATACATTTGGATTTGTAGCAACAAACCATGCATCTCTATAATCTTGACCGGTTCCTGTTTTTCCTGCCCAATCCGCACTGAATGAAAGATAACTATTTAGTGAAGCAGCTGTACCGCTTCTAATAACATCACGCATCATATCAAGAGTAAGATAGGCAGTTTGGGCTGAAAATACTTCGTTTTCCACTTTTTCATGTTGAAAAATAATGTCACCATTACTTGCTTCAATTTTTTCGATTAAATAAGCATCAACAAATTTACCTTGATTAGCAAAGGTTCCATAGGCATTAACATTTTCCTCAACGGTTACACCTTTTGTCATAGCTCCAAGACTAAGTGAAGCAATTCCGTAATCTTCTTCAGTTAGCGTACTAAAGCCCATCTTTTCCAAGTAAGAAACTGGATTTTGATTCATAATCTCCATGTAGGTTTTAGCAGCTGGAACGTTGTAAGAATATTTTAATGCTGTTCTAGCACTAGTTAAGCCATGATAGCCTCCACCGTAGTTCTTTGGTTTCCACGAACCAGTCATTGGAACATCGGCAATAACTGTCCCAGGTTGAGATTTACCAAGCTCCATAGAAGGAGCATAAACGAGCAATGGCTTCATCGTTGAACCATTTGGACGCAGGGCATCAGTTGCATGATTTAGATTTTCTCGATTAAAGTCACGCCCACCAACAAAACTGATGATTTTTCCAGTAGTATTTTCAATTAAAACACCACCAACCTCAACAGGTTCTTGCACAGTAATGGTTTCTCCAGTATCCGGATCTTTTACCTTTTCAGGCTTATCACTGCCGTAATACCCATATTCATCAACCACTTCTTGCATTTTATCGTAAATCTCTTTGTTAATTGTTGTGTGAATTCGATATCCTTGTTGTCTAAGGTCCTTATCTGCTAAAGAACGATATTGTGCCTGTAAGTCATCATCTTTTTTAATTTCTTCTTCTGTATATCCATCTTTTTCTGCAAGTTTGAGCATAATGATGTCAATTGCACGGTCTTCAACCTCATATGTTAAATATGGGTAGCGTTCAATAGAAGATGGTTTCTTTTGTGTTAAGTTAGCGCGGATGTCATACGTAAGTGCCTCTTCATATTCTTCTTTCGTAATAAAGCCACCAGTATACATACGGCTTAGTACAGTTTTCATTCGATTAATACCAGGCTCAAGACTGTTCTTTACTGCCCCGCCATCATTTGAGAATGGTGTATATCCGAATGGACTTTGTGGTAATCCAGCAATAAATGCAGCTTGTGGAATACTTAAATCTTTTGCTTCAACACCAAATATTCCTTTGGCAGCTGCTTGAACACCTGCAATATTTTTTCCATTTGAATTACGACCAAAATCTGCTACATTTAAATAAGCTTCAATGATTTCATCTTTCTCAAAGAATTTTTCTAGTCGTAAAGCTAACAGAATTTCTTTTGCTTTTCTGTCAAAAGATACTTCATTTGTTAATATTTGATTTTTGATCAATTGTTGTGTGAGTGTACTTCCACCTGTTTGTACAGATGCATTTGTAAACTCTTGAAAAAGCGCGCGCATGATCGCTTTTGGAACGACACCATGATGTTCATAGAAAAGTTCGTCCTCTGTTGCAACAACAGCATTTATAACATGTTTTGAAACATTCTCCAGCTTTACTTCCTCTCGCTCGATGTCGGCATTTAATTTACCTAAGTAGACGTTTTCATCGAAATAAATGAGAGAAGTTTCTTCATAGTTGTATATATCATTTCTCATGTTTTCGTATGAACGAATGGGCTCGTCTTTTACAAGCGAAGCAAAATACCCGGCACCTACACCTCCTGCAAAGCATATACCAATAAGTCCTATAATAAGAAATAATAAAAGTAGATTTCCAATGACGTTATATGATATCCGGAGACCTTTGGCAATATCTTTGTTAAAAGGTGAGAAACGCCTTTGTTTTTCATCCTTTTTGCTCATATATGCATTCCCCCCAAATCTTATTTATTATAACATAATAAGATAAAAAATTTGTATGCTTTTGTCATGAAAGGAGATGATGGTTATTTAACCAGTTGACATTCTATTTCCTTTATGGTTAAAATTGCTTGTAATTAGTATATGGAATAGCAAAGATTGGATTCAGTAATGGGTGTCTCACTGTTATAGAGAGCTGATGGTTGGTGTAAATCAGTACAAAGATTCTCCATGAATTACGTCCATGAGCTTCTTTTTTGAACAGGGATTAGTAAACCTAAGTAGGAAAAGACGGTTTTTACCGTTATTTAGCCGAGTGAGGATTATGAAAATAAATCCTAAGTAGGGTGGTACCGCGATTTTTTCGCCCCTTCAGTGATGAAGGGGCTTTTTGCTGTTTACCTTACAATAAAATATAAAGGAGGACCAAAGATGAGTGATTTATTAAAGGACTTACAATTTAGAGGGTTAGTTAATCAAGTAACAGATGAAGAGGGCTTGGCAAAAGCTTTGGAAGAAGGAGAGATTAGCCTATATTCAGGATTTGACCCAACAGCAGATAGCCTTCATATTGGTCATTTACTGCCAGTCTTAACTCTTCGTCGTTTTCAATTACATGGACATCATCCAATAGCGCTAGTTGGAGGAGCTACTGGACTTATCGGTGATCCTAGTGGTAAAAAGGCTGAGCGTACCTTAAACACTTCTGATATTGTTCAGAACTGGTCTGACCGAATTAAAGGGCAGCTTTCAAGATTTTTGGACTTTGAGTTAGATAAAAATCCAGCTGTAATCGTTAATAACTTTGATTGGATTGGCAGCTTAGATGTTATTTCATTCCTACGTGATGTGGGGAAAAACTTCGGGATCAACTATATGCTTGCAAAAGATTCAGTACAAACTCGTATTGAGTCTGGTATTTCATTCACAGAATTTAGTTACATGATTTTACAATCTTACGACTTTTTAAAGTTATACCAAAATAATAACTGTAAACTACAAATCGGAGGTAGTGATCAGTGGGGAAATATTACAGCAGGCTTAGAATTAATCCGTAAGTCAGAGGAAGACTCAAAGGCTTTTGGATTAACGATTCCTTTAGTTACTAAGGCAGATGGAACGAAATTCGGTAAAACAGAAGGTGGAGCAATTTGGTTGGATGCCGAAAAAACATCACCTTACGAGTTTTACCAATTCTGGATTAATACGGATGATCGAGATGTTATTAAATACATTAAGTACTTCACATTTCTTACTCAACAAGAGATTGAAGATCTTGAAAATGAGGTGGCAAATGCACCAGAAAAACGTGCGGCTCAAAAGGCTCTTGCCGAAGAAGTGACAAAAATGGTGCATGGTGAAGATTCTTTAAAACAAGCAATCAAGATTTCACAGGCTTTATTTAGTGGTGAAATCAAAGAATTAACAAGTCAAGAGATCTTAGAAGGTTTTAAAGATGTTCCATCAACAGAAATTTCTTCAGAGGAAATAGGATTAATTGATTTGCTTATAGAAGCGAAAATTTCTCCATCGAAGCGCCAAGCTCGTGAAGATCTATCGAATGGTGCAATCTATATCAATGGTGAACGTGTTCAAGATTTAACGAAAGTTATTTCAGATGAAGATAAAATTGACGGGAAGTTTACTGTTATTCGCAGAGGGAAAAAGAAATACTTCCTTATTCGTTATACCAGGTAAAGCGAGAAGAGAATGAATCTAAGGATTTGTTCTCTTTTTTCTTTCAAATGTTTATTTGATCAATATAAAAAACCTATACCAATTGGTATAGGTTTTTTCAAAACTATTAACGAGAGTAGAACTCAACGATAAGAGCTTCGTTAATTTCAGCAGGTAATTCAGAACGCTCAGGTAAGCGAGTGAAAGTACCTTCTAATTTATCTGCGTCGAAAGTTAGGTAGTCAGGTACGAAGTTGCTTACTTCGATTGCTTCCTTAACGATGTCAAGGTTGCGAGATTTTTCACGTAAAGTGATCGTTTGACCAGGTTTTAATTGGTATGATGGGATATCAACACGTCCGCCATCAACCATGATATGACCGTGGTTAACTAATTGACGAGCTTGACGGCGAGTACGAGCTAAACCTAAACGGTATACTACGTTATCAAGACGAGAATCAAGAAGAATCATGAAGTTCTCACCATGTTTACCAGCCATTTTACCAGCTTTATCAAATAAGTTACGGAATTGGCGCTCATTTACACCATACATATGACGAAGCTTTTGCTTCTCTTGTAATTGTAATCCGTACTCAGAGATTTTTTTGCGTTGTCCTGGACCGTGTTGTCCTGGAGCATATGGACGCTTTTCTAATTCTTTACCTGTACCACTTAATGAAATACCTAAACGACGAGAGAGTTTCCAGCTTGAGCCTGTATAACGAGCCATGCTAACTCCTCCTTTATGTTTTTATTTTGCATAAAATAAAAACCAGACTGACTAACAATCATGCACATTTTATTTTCATGTATCCTCGCTCCAGCAGCATAGAGTTACTCGATACACCTCCTTAAAATAAAAAGGGGAATAAAATGAATTCACCATTGCACCATCAATAGGCTGCATATTTTATACACAACGAACATTATATGTTTTTCTATGTATAAAGTCAAGAACCTTTACATAAATATATAATTTTTTGAAATAATCATTAGTAAAGTATAAACTAAGTTCATTTCATTTCAATTGGAAATAAAAATATTTACTCTACTATCTATAGAATTGATTTATGATATAATGTATGAGTAATTTGACTTAGTTTAAATTTGTAACTTTTAGTGTGGGTGATTTTATGGGAGAACAATTCGTGATAACTGCTACTAAATGCGCTTTTTTTGATTTTATTAGCAAACATCATAATAAACGTTCATTATCTGATATTGTGGAAAAGCTTTCTGAAACTGTTAAAAGTGAGCTTTCAATTCGTCATGCTGTTTTTTATTTCTATAATAGTAGTGACGAGTTTTACACACAGTCTTCACCAGTTGATGATACCCCATTTAATACGTTCATTCTCAAAGATGGTGAAGCCTATTACTATGATGATCAAGTTCTACTCCCAATTTTTCGAAAAGATAGACTAAAGGGGATCCTTCAATTAAAGGGCTTTGAAAATGAGTACTCACCAGCAGTTATGAATGAATTAGCAAAAACATGTACATCCTTCTATGCCCATTGTATGGAATTAATACAGGTTACCGAAAATGAGCAGAAGTATGAAAGATTATTTCATTTAACAGAGCAATTTCATGCTTTTATGAATAAAGATGATGTTTTAGTGGAATTAATTACAACCTTACAAGAAATGTATACTGAGTTTATTTTCTATTTGTTTTTATCACACGATAATGAAAATAACTTGAATTTACCAATTAAAGATCTCGGTTTTGATCATCAAGATGGAAATGAAATGGCTATGGAAGCCTTTGTAACAGGAAAAATACAGTTTTCATTTGATGAGAAGATAAATCAAACGATTTTATATACTCCATTAAAAGGTAAGCAAGGGGTATATGGTGTATTACAAGTGGTCGTTAATCACGGGATAAACCTGGCTGATCAAGATAAAAACTTTATCATTATGCTTGCAAATGCTGCTGGTACTGCGATGGAAAATGCACAATTATACGATCAATCAAAGAGATTAATTAAGGATTTACAGCTTATAAATGAAACGTCCCATCGTTTAAATAAAAACTTACGACTGGCAGATACGATGACATATATGACATCAAGAATCATGGAATCTTTTGAAGCTGATGAGGTGGGCTTTTTCTATCAAAATCATCAAAATGAATTTCAAATTTTTCCAGGTAGTACTAAATTTTTTAATACGAATGAAGTGCATGTTTATATCGATTATATAAAAGGAAAACTTGAGAAAAATCTAGAAGGGCTGTTTTTAGGTGATATCACAACATACCTGCCGGATGGCTCCTTTGCATCAGTTATGGCTGTACCAATGGTACAGAGTGATACTCTTCGAGGCTGTGCAATTGTCCTTCACAAAAATTCTTATCATTTTTCATTTGATATGTTTAAACTTCTTCAATCGTTAATACATCATTCTACATTGGCACTATCTAATTCCTTATTACGAGAAGAGCTAGAAACGTTAGTTAAAACTGACCAATTAACACAATTGTACTCACGTAATTACATGAACACTTGTATAGAGAACTCAATGAAAGCTGATCGTCAAGGAACATTTTTATTAATTGATATCGACAATTTTAAGGGAGTTAATGATACATTCGGTCATCAAGTTGGAGACGAAGTTTTGGTTCAGGTTGCTAATATTATTAAAAGTAATAGTAGAGAACATGATATTGGAGCAAGATGGGGTGGCGAGGAATTAGCTGTTTATCTGCCACAAGTTGACCTTGAAGCAGGAACCGCCATTGCCGAAAGGATTGTAAAAAAGGTAGCGGAAAATACAAATCCCTCAGTGACAATATCTTGTGGAGTATCCTATTGGATTGCTGAAAATGAACGTAATTATAATCAGTTATTCAGCCGCGCTGATAAGGCGTTATATGTTGCTAAAAAATTAGGGAAAAATCAAGTAATCGTTGAGGATGATATTCATTAAAAAAGGTGAGCTAAGTAGCTCACCTTTTTTACATATATTGAACCAAAACATCTACAAAGTTTTCTAAAAACACTTGGTCTTCTTCATTGAATCGATCTTTTATTGGGCTGTCAATATCCAACACGCCAATTACTTCACCGTCAACGAGCAGAGGAACAACAATCTCTGAATTAGACGCTGCATCACATGCAATGTGTCCCGGGAACTGATGAACATCTGCAATTCGCTCTGTTTTTTTATTAGCTGCAGCTGTACCACAAACACCTTTTCCTACAGGAATTCGAACGCATGCAGGTAATCCTTGGAAAGGCCCTAATACAAGTTGACCTTCCTTCATTAAGTAAAATCCAACCCAATTTATGTTATCTAAAAATTGATTTAAAAGAGCCGAAGCGTTTGCTAAATTAGCAATTCGATCTTCTTCCCCCTCTAGTAAAGCTTTTAATTGATTTATGACCAATGAATATTGATCTGACTTTTTACCATTGTATTTTTCGACATGAAACATCTAAATTACCTACCTTTTGATAAATTTCCCTTATGATGAAGAACTTTGTCGAGCGAATCATAAAGGAGTTTGATACTAAATGATTGAAGATATTATATATGAATAGGAGGTGTAATGACTATGACTCAAACAAACTCCCGTGATACAAAACAAAAGATACTTGATGCTGCCATTTACTTATTTAACTCTAAGGGATTTACAGGTACCTCTGTAAGAGAGATAGCCAATAGAGCCAATGTGAATGTTGCCCACATTTCATATTATTTTAAAGGAAAAGGTGGACTTCTTGAATATCTTGTATCACATTATTATGAAGGTTATCTTAAAATCATTGAAGAAAATTACTCACATATACAATATGGAAACACCCATGATGTGCTTAGTAAAATGATTTTAGATTTATTGCATTATCAGCATGAAAACCGTCAACTTTCTCGATTAGTGTATCGTGAAGTGACAGTAGACTCTGTTTTAAATCGTGAGGTGATGACAACCTATTTAACCAAAGAAAAATATTACATTAAGTCACTATTAGAACAAGGGATCGAGGAAGGACATTTTCGTAAGGGATTTATCCCGCATTTAATCATCCAACTAAGAAGTTTATTGCATATGCCGTATTTACAGCCACAATACATGAGTGAAGTCCTTCATATTCAACCTCACGAAGCATACTTTGTGCATCAGTATTATAAAGAGTTGAAATTATGGCTAAATTCTTTGTTAGTAGACAAGTTCTCACAAGATCGTAATCTACTTGCTATTCGATAACTGCTCAAAATATTTATAGTTCTTTCCAACATCCCTAGCGCTGTGGGCATCTGACCCATAGATGAGAGGGATTTCTTGTTTTATTGCAATTTTTGCAATTTCATCATTAGGGTAGATTTCACCACAATATTCTTTTCTTAATCCTGCTACATTATAATCTATTTCCATGTTTTTTTCTTTAATTAAAGTTAAAATATCAAGTATCCATTTTTCATTTGAGAAGGTAACAGGGAACAGTTTTTGGAATTTGTTTACAAGCGTTATGTGGCCAATTCTTTTTGGTTTATAGTTTCCTAAATCACTATTAATTGAGTGAAGAACTTCATTGTAATAGGTTTCATGTAGTACTTTTAATGAACCTGTTTCGACAATCATTTCATTAAAGGTTTTATCATCAAAATCCATACAATAATATTGATCTTTTATCTTTAAAAAGTGAACAGATAAAATACTATCATCTAAGTATTTTCCATACTCATTTAAAAAATTAGTAGTTTCTTTTTCATAATCTCTTATATAGTCAATTTCCAAACCAACATTAATGGTAATTGAAGTTTGATATCTTTCTTTTAATAAAAGGATACTTTCAAAATAATCGCCAAGTTCTTCTAGTTTCATGGCACTATCTTCTTGTGGTGTTGGATCTTTAAAGCCTTTTGGAAGTGGAGCGTGTTCAGTAAATGTCAGGCAGTTAAACCCCTCTTTTATAGCCTGTTTAATATATAACTCCAGTTCATCAGTTGATCCATGTGGACAAAATGGTGTGTGAACATGTCCATCCTTCTTTAGCGGCATATTTTCTCCCCCTTTTGCTGTAACCATAAAATTTATCTTGTCATCAAGTTACACGTTTCAGCCTGTTTATTAAAGATATAGATGCCCTTTCATCATAACTGGACAAATAATGTAAAAAATTTAAAATTTGTGGTCAAAAAATGTCGTTTACATGGTATCATAAATACATTGAATTAACATTAACAAAGTCTTAGAATATATATGATTTTTTAAGGATTTTTAATAGCTTGTTAATTGTATGTTAAAAAAGGAGACTCTAAAGAGAACAATACTAATTAACAACAATAAACATATTCAACATACGAAAAAATAAATAGATACTTAATAACGCTTATCAGCATGATGTTGAAAGATGTACATCATCCGGGAACTCTTCCCTGTCATGAGGATTTTGTGTAGTACGAGGGGGCCAACTATGGAAGTTTTAATTGGAATTGTCCTTCTGATATGTATTGTATTTGGTGCGGGATACATGTTTAGAAGAAAAATATATAAAGAGGTTGATCGTCTAGAGGCACGTAAGATTGAAATTATGAATCGCTCAATTATCGATGAGTTATCGAAAGTAAAAGAGTTGAAAATGGTTGGACAAGCAGAAGAATTGTTTGAACAATGGAGAGCTGAGTGGGATGAGATTATTACAACTCAACTTCCTGAAGTAGAAGAGTTACTTTTTGATGCCGAGGATTTCGCTGATAAATATCGATTTAAAAAGTCACAAGGTGTTTTACAACATATTGACACTGTCCTTTTAACTGTAAATGAAAATATCGATAAGATTATTGAAGAAATTAATGAGCTTGTTACGAGTGAAGAGAAAAATACAGTTGAAGGTGAAGAAGTAAAAGACCAGTATAAACGAGTTAAAAAGACCTTATTAGCTCATAGTCATCAGTTTGGTAAAGCACATCGTAAATTAGATGACGCCTTAACTGAAATAACAGATTCACTTAAACAATTTGATACTGAAACTGAACAGGGAAATTATTTAGTAGCTAGAGAAGTGTTAGTTAAGCTAAAAATGGACCTTGATGTTCTACAAGAAAAAATGAATGAACTTCCTAAATTATTGACGGAATGCTCAGTGACAATTCCAAACTTAGTAAATGAACTAAAAGAAGGATACAAGGAAATGGTAGCATCAGGCTACTATTTAGAGCATATTCAATTAGATTTAGAAATTGAGAAGATAAACAATCAGCTAGAAAAGTTCAAAAAGAAACTAGAAGAAGCTGATCTTGATGATGTACAGGATGGCTTGCAATTCATTCAGGAATCTATTGATAACTTATATGATTTATTAGAAAAAGAAGTTGAGGCTAATCAGTTTGTTAAAAAAGTGAAAGATCAAATACATGATCAATTAGTTGAACTATCAGAACAAAAAGAAGCTACTGTTGAAGAAACAGAGCTTGTTAAACAGAGTTATCAACTTTCAACGACTGAATTAGATAAACAAAAGCTAATTGAAAAGCAGATATTACAGGTTGAGAAGAAATTTGCACATATTCAACAGAACTTATTAAATGACCAAGTGGCTCATTCCATCGTAAAAGAAGATCTTGAAGACATTGATAAACAAATAAAGCAGTTATTAGAAGAACATAATCAATACCGTGAAATGCTTCAAACTCTTAGAAGTGATGAGCTTCAAGCAAGAGATAGCTTAAATCAATTAAAAAGACTGCTTCTTGATACAACAAGATCGGTACAACAAAGTAATGTACCTGGTCTGCCTGTTGAGTTTCTTGAATTAATAGAAAAGGCTAAACGGGACGTTCTAAAGGTAACAACGAAATTGGATGAAATCCCACTTAATATGGTGATTGTTAATGAGTTACTATCAGAGGCTATTCAATCAGTTAAGTCTTTAAAAGAAACTGGGGACGATCTCATTGAAGAGGTATACCTAGTAGAGCAAATCATCCAGTATGGAAACAGATATCGAAGCCGTAATCAGCAACTTGCGACAAAATTTAAGCAGGCTGAAGAATTGTTTAGACATAATGATTACAATGAGGCTTTAAACGTTGCAGCTGCAGCACTAGAGCAAGTAGAACCTGGTTCCTTCGAAAAAATTCGGGAACTAATAGATGAACAAGATAAAACAATATCCTATAAGTAAAATGATAAGAGGAACCAAGTTTCGAAATAGTGGAACTTAGTTCTTCCTATCATTTTTTTATTTAGGAAATGCGAACGATTACGTAATTGTTGAATTGTTTTTCTTTGCAGTCTCAATATGTTATGATTACACATTGATAAAACTAATTGCTTGAATCATTTATTATGAATTCAACTCATTTATAAAATTAACATATAAACATAGCAATTTGGAGGAAGCAAAATGTTGTATTTAGACAACAGTGCCACAACAAAACCATATGATGAAGTTTTGGCAACTTATATGAAAGTTGCCAAAGATTACTTTGCAAATCCTTCTTCCATTCATAAGCTTGGTAGTGAAGCAGAAAGATTGTTAAGTCAATCCAGACAACAGGTTGCCGGACTGCTAGGAGTTTTACCGGAAGAGATAATTTTTACTTCGGGTGGTACAGAAGGAAACAATCTTGCTATAAAAGGAGCAGCTTTTTCTACTAATCATAAAGGAAAACATCTTATAACATCTGCTATCGAGCATCCGTCAGTGTTGGAATCATTTAAACAACTAGAGGAGGTACATAACTTTAACGTGACATACCTTCCTGTTGATCAGAATGGTAGAGTTTCTTCCGAAGATGTTAAGAAGGCGTTAAGAAAAGATACCATTTTGGTTTCTATTATGCATGTTCATAATGAAATTGGCACCATTCAGCCAATTGAAGAAATTGGTCATATGATAAAAGAATATTCAAATGCGCTTTTTCATGTTGATCATGTTCAAGGAATAACAAAGGTCCCACTTGATTTTAATAAAGCTAAAATTGATTTATGTACAATCTCAGGACATAAATTTCATAGCTTGAATGGAACAGGTGTTTTATTTGTACGCAAAGGTGTAGAACTTGCTCCACTTTTTTCTGGTGGTGCACAAGAACTCAATGTTAGATCTGGAACGGAAAGTCTTGCTGGAAATGTAGCTTTGGCAAAGGCTCTAAGGCTGTCAACAGAAAAAGCAGGAAAACAACTAAAACAAGTAAAAATTACACGAGATAAACTTATGCTTGAATTATCAAAAATAGATGGTGTTGAGATAAATACTCCACGAAATCATTCTGCACCACATATACTAAATTTCTCAGTACCAGGCTTAAAAGCTGAAGTACTCATTCATTTTCTTGGAGAAAACAATATTTATGTTTCAACTACATCTGCATGTTCTTCAAGAGATAAAAAGATGAGCAAGGCTCTTTTAGTAATGGGAAAACATGACAGTATTGCCAAATCTGCAATAAGAGTCAGTTTATCGTTAGATGATAATGAAGAAATCATCGAACCGTTTATTAAAGTGCTATTAAAAGGTAAGGAAAAATTAACCAAGGTAATGAGGTAGGATATATGGAATTTGATCACATATTAATTCGTTTTGGGGAAATATCTACTAAAGGGAGAAATCGAAGAAAGTTTGTTGATCGATTAAAAAGAAATATTAGAGAAGTTTTAATGGATTTTCCAAACTTAACATATGAAGCAACAAGAGATCGACTCTATCTGCATTTAAATGGAGAAAAACACGAGGAAATAGTTGAAAAGCTTAAACTTATATTCGGAATTCAATCATTTAGTTTAGCAATTAAATGTAAAAGTGAGATATCACATATTAAGGAAATGGCATTAAAAGCGATCGAAAGTCTATACCAGCCTAATGATACTTTTAAAGTAACGGCTAAGCGGGCAGATAAGCAATTTCCTCTTGATACTAATGAGTTAAATTATCAAGTAGGAAGTCATATTTTAGTTAATACAAATGACTTAACCGTTGATGTTAAAAATCCAATGATTAATGTTCGCGTTGAAGTACGATCTGAAGCAACCTATATAACATGTTTTGACTATAAAGGAGCAGGGGGGTTACCAGTTGGATCTGGTGGAAAAGCGGTCCTTTTGCTATCAGGAGGTATAGATAGTCCAGTTGCTGGTTTTCTTTCATTAAAAAGAGGGGTTGAGCTTGAGGTTATTCACTTCTTCAGTCCCCCATACACGAGTGACCGTGCTAAACAAAAAGTAATTGATTTAACAAGAGAGCTAACTTCCTTTGGGGGGAAAATTACTTTACATATTGTGCCGTTTACAAAGATTCAAGAAAAAATTCAAGAGCAGGTACCAGAAAATTATACAATGACGTCAACAAGAAGAATGATGCTAAAAATAGCTGACAAGCTTCGCGAAAAACAACAGGGCTTGGCGTTAATTACTGGAGAAAGTCTTGGACAAGTGGCTAGTCAAACATTGGAAAGCATGGTTGCGATCAACGATGTAACAAATACACCTATTTTAAGACCATTGATTACAATGGATAAGACAGAAATCATTTCAATTGCAAAAGAAATTGGAACACATGATATCTCTATCCGTCCATATGAGGATTGTTGTACAATTTTCACTCCAGCAAATCCTAAAACAAGACCTAAGGTAGAAAAAGTATCTAGATTTGAAAGCTTCGTTGATTTTGATGAACTTGTAGATGAAGCCGTTTCTAACATAGAAGTATTAACTATTGCAAAAGAGAAAGAAGCTGATTTTGAATCTTTATTTTAAAATTTAGACTATAGTTTTAGTGTTGTAAACTTCACTTATTTGTGAAGAATTACCAACTGAAATAATGAATGAAGCCATGTGTATTTACACATTCTATACTCACAAGGAGGTGATACACATGGCACAAAACAGTGGATCTAATAGCTCAAACCAACTAGTTGTACCTGGTGCTGCACAAGCTATCGATCAAATGAAGTATGAAATCGCTTCTGAATTTGGTGTTAACTTAGGACCAGAAACAACTTCACGCGCTAACGGTTCAGTTGGTGGTGAAATCACTAAACGTTTAGTTTCTTTTGCTCAACAACAAATGAGCGGTTCTTACCAACAATAATTAAATAAATAATGGCTACGAAGGGTGGGGGAAACCCCACTCTTTTCAATGTGAAAAAAGGGGTGTTCCATTTGACTAGAGATGATCGAGAAGAAATAGCAGAAGAATATGATGGTGAAAGAGAACAACGACAAAAACTTCAAAAAAGCCGAAAACAGCAAAGAAAAAGAAGAAATGAACCCAAAAATGCTAAACAAGCAAATGAGCAAAGCTAAGATAAATTTCTAACAGGCCTTATTGGGGTCTGTTTTTCATTTTTTTCTAGTTTTTCATGTCGGATTTCCGCATTTATTCTGTCATAATGAAGTTTCATTAACATTTAAAAACTTTGGACGATTAGGTATAATATGAAGTATAAATGAAGGAGGGGAAAATATGGTAAGAGAAGAACTTCTTGCACCACCAATTTATAATCTAGTTGAAGAAATAGAGAAATATGCTGGAGACTCCACAAAAGTTGCATTAAAATGGGAAAACGAACAAGGTGAGAAAGAGGAAATTACCTACCTTTCATTAATAAATCGAGTAAATCAGATTGGAAACGCTTTAATAGAGCAGGGGTTAAAGCCTGGACAAACAGTTTTAGTAGTGATTCCTAGAGTGATAGATGCCTATGCTGTATATCTGGGAGCGTTAAAGGCTGGGTTAGTTGTTATTCCTAGCTCCGAAATGCTGAAAACAAAAGATTTACAATACCGAATTACACATGGAGATGTAAAGGCCGTTATAAGCTATGGGCTTTATACAGATGAATTTAAAGAGATAAAGGAATATCATACCCTAAAAAAATTTGTTGTAGAGGGAAATAAACAAGATTGGACTTCGTTAGAAGAATTGATATGTTCGCAAAGTACCTCAATGGAACCAGTCCAAACAAAGTCAGATAGTATGGCATTTATATCTTACACTTCTGGTACAACAGGTAACCCTAAAGGGGTTGTCCATACACATGGGTGGGCTTTTGCTCATTTAAGAACAGCCGCAAAAAACTGGCTAAGCATTGATGAAAATGACGTTGTTTGGGCAACTGCAGGTCCTGGTTGGCAAAAGTGGGTTTGGAGTCCGTTTTTATCTGTATTAGGTTCCGGGGCAACGGGATTGATCTACCACGGGAAGTTTGATCCAGAAAAATACTTAAAGCTTTTAGACGATTACAGTGTAAATGTTTTATGCTGTACACCAACTGAATATCGTTTAATGGCAAAGGTTGAAAAACTAGATCAATATTCACTTACAAACTTACATAGTGCTGTATCTGCTGGAGAGCCTTTAAATAGAGAGGTTATTGAAACATTCCAAAAATATTTTAATGTTAAAGTACGCGATGGTTATGGACAAACAGAGAACACTTTACTTGTTGGTGTCCTAAAAGGAATGGAAATTAAGCCTGGTTCAATGGGGAAACCAACACCAGGTAATGATGTGAAGATTATTAATGATGAAAGTGAAGTTTGTGCTGTAGGGGAAGTCGGAGACATTGCGGTTCACCGAGACACACCAGCTTTATTTAAAGAATATTATAAGGATTTTGAACGAACAGCTATGCAGTTCAGAGGTGATTATTATGTAACTGGTGACCGTGCCCGAATGGATAAAGATGGATATTTCTGGTTCGAAGGTAGAAGTGATGATATTATTATTAGTTCAGGATATACCATTGGACCTTTCGAGGTAGAAGACGCTCTCGTGAAACATCCATATGTGAAAGAATGTGCTGTTGTTGCAAGTCCTGACGAGGTAAGAGGAAATGTTGTAAAAGCATTTGTTGTGTTAAGAAATCCTTCATTAGCCAATGAACCAGAGATTATATCGACCCTTCAGCAGCACGTGAAAGATTTAACAGCTCCTTATAAGTATCCTAGAGAAATCGAATTTATTGAAGATTTACCAAAAACAACTTCAGGAAAAATTCGACGCGTAGTATTAAGAGAACGTGAATTAAAGCTTAAACAGGCATAGTATAAAAAAACATGGCTTATTGCTAAGTCTCAATGGTGAAAGCTTTACACTTTTCTATACTATCGTCCAAAAATAACCAGGATGGAATTACTTCCTGGTTATTTTTTATGGAAGTTGAAATGTGGTACCATTCAGTAAATGACTCTTTTTGGTGGAGGAATAATATGGGAACGTTATGGTTTGGTGGAAACATCTACACGTTAGAACAGGAAAAAGGTAAAGTTGATGCTGTTTTTACAAAAAATGGACGAATCGTAGACGTAGGTAGCTATGAAACACTTACTACTCAGTACTCTGATGAAATTATAGAGAAACAGAACCTACAAGGTCATACAATGATTCCAGGGCTGGTTGATAGCCATCTTCATTTAATTGCTCATGGAGAAAAGCTGCTAAGATTGGATTTTTCAAAAACAACTAACTCCAGTGAGATTATTCAAAGTATAAAAAAAAGAGCAACTGAAGTAAAAAAGGGAAGTTGGATTATTGGAGAGGGTTGGAACGAAAATCAATTGGAAGATCAAAGAATACTTCATCGCTCAGACTTAGATGAGGTATCGCCAGATCATCCTGTTATGTTAAGACGTATATGTCGGCATGCTATTATAGCCAATTCAAAAGCATTGGAACTTGCAAATATTTCGAAAGAATCAGAGGATCCAGCAGGTGGGGTTATTGTCAGAGATCAGGAGCGTAACCCAACTGGATATTTGTTAGATCAAGCACAGGAGCTTGTGCTTAATATCGCTCCGTCCCCGACAGTAGAAGAACTAGAGTTTGCTCTTCAAACATCTATTAAAGATTGCTATCAAAAAGGGCTGGTAGGAGCTCATACCGAAGATCTCTCTTATTATGGAAGTTTGGAAAATACATTAGAAGCTTTTCAAAGAGTATTAAACAATGGCTTAAAATTTCGAAGTCATTTACTTGTTCATCATCTTATCGTTGATGAATTTCAACAGAAAAAGAGAGAGATTGGAGAGTTTGGTGAATTTGGTGCTATGAAAATCTTTGCTGATGGTGCACTTGGTGGAAGAACAGCGCTACTTAGTTTTCCATATAAAGATGAACCAGAAACATCAGGGGTTGCTATTCACACAAAGAAAGAGTTAGAGGGATTGGTCCAAAAGGCGAGACAATATAAGATGGAAGTTGCAGTTCATGTAATTGGTGACCTAGCATTTCAATGGACAATTGATATTATTAAAAACAATCCACCTTTGAAGGGACAACATGATCGTCTTATTCATGCTCAAATTCTAAGAAAAGATTTAATTGAAAAAGCTAAGAATTTGCCCATTATTTTAGATATTCAGCCTCGTTTTGTAACTAGTGATTTCCCATGGGTTATTGACCGAATTGGGGAAGAGCATTTAGAATCCTGCTATGCTTGGAAAACACTTTTAAATGAAGGAATTCACTGTGCGGGAGGATCAGATGCACCAATTGAGCCGGTTGATCCCTTATTAGGAATTCATGCTGCTGTCACAAGAACAAGCGATTATGAGGAAACAGGAAAAAGTTATCTGCCAGAAGAAAAATTATCTATGTACGAAGCTGTTGAGCTTTTTACAAAAGGCAGTGCATACGCTATTCATCATGAACGCGATAGAGGCATGATTAGAAAAGGATATACGGCAGATTTTACAATTTTGGATCAAGATATTTTTACAATTGAACCTGATAAACTCTTAAGTACCAATGTCATGATGACCGTAGTAGATAATGAAGTTGTTTATAAGAAGAATGCGTTGCAAATAACATAAACCGAGGAAGGTATTCTTCCCCGGTTAATTAACTGTATTATAAAAAGGTTCTCTGCACTTTTTCCCAAAAAGAATTATCTTTAAGTTTAACCGTTTTAATTGGTTGTTCACTTAAACCGAACTCTAATTCCTGGACATGGCGAATACTTAATGCTTCATTATCCATACCAATAACAGGATAGTCGTTACCATCTTGTACAACCTTAAGCTTTAATTTTCTTTTATCGCTAAGAATAAAGGAAGAGCCTAGAGTACGGTAAAGGTTATTGTTTAATGAAGCTAATTCACTCACTTGTATACATGGTAGCATAGGATCAACGACTGCTCCGTTTACAGACTTGGTATATCCAGTGCTTCCCGTTGGTGTAGAAATCAACATGCCATCTCCTCGGAATGTTTCAAAATGGAGATTATCAATAAAAACATCAATAACAAATGTTTTAATGATGCCTGAACGAATGGAACATTCGTTTAAGCATTTAAACGTTGTTGAATTATCAATTTTCACTTCTAAAACAGGATATCGTCTTACTTCAATTTGTGATTCATTTATTGCTTCTATCATTTTCTCGATATCATCTAAATGAAAATCACAGTATAGACTTAATGTATCATCAACGCCGATGCCAACATACAAACAATCTGATCTGAAATTTGTTTTTCGTGCAGCTTGAAGGAAAGCACCATCTCCTCCGATACTGACAATGATGTTTGCCTTTTTATAATCATTTACAACTATAAAATCACTATTTTTAGCAGCTTCAATTAACGTGTTAATTTTTTCAAGTGTATGTTCCTCTTTTTTGTAGAAAAAGTAAATATTACGACGATCTGTCACAATGATTCCTCCTTAGATATGTAAATCTCCACATTTTTCCTTGAAAATGGTACAATACTTTATGTTGTTTAGTTTACCACTTTTACATAAGAAAAATGTTTCAACATGCTAGATAAATCATAATATAAGCAAAAAAATAGAGGAGGTAAGAACAATGAATGGTAAGCGCTGGGGAGCTTTAGCAATTGCAGCTGTTTTATTTGTATTCTCCATTATTATCAGCTCAACAATGATGTTCTTAAATCAAAGTGAGATGTTCACAGAAGCATTCTCTACTGGTTCAGAGTTTTCCGAGGAAGTCATTGATGAGGGTTCAGAATTTAGTAAAATTCTTGTGTTAAATGTAAATGGAGTGATCCAAGACACAGGCGAAGATGTTACCTCGTTCTTTAGTACAGCGGGATATCAACATCAAACGTTTTTAGATATGATAGAGGCTGCGGGTGAGGATAACACGATAAAAGGAGTCATTTTAAGGGTAAATTCTCCTGGTGGCGGAGTTGTGGAAAGTGCAGAAATACATAAAAAACTTCTTGAGTTAAAAGAAGCTAGCAAAAAACCATTATATGTATCGATGGGAACACAAGCAGCATCAGGAGGATATTATATTTCTACAGCAGGAGATAAAATCTTTGCTGCACCCGATACGTTAACTGGTTCTTTAGGTGTAATTATGCAGTCTATAAACTATGGAGGATTGGCTGAAAAGTATGGTGTGAAGTTTGAAACGATTAAGAGCGGACCATACAAAGATATTTTTTCACCAACCCGTGAAATGACAGAGGATGAAAGAAACATTCTACAATCAATGGTCGATAATGCTTATTCGGGATTTGTAGATGTTATCACAGAAGGACGACCATTGTCAGAAGATCAGGTACGAAAGGTTGCAGATGGTCGAGTTTATGATGGAAGACAAGCGAAGGAAATTAACTTAATTGATGAATTAGGTTATTTTGACGATACAGTTGAAGCAATGAAAAAGGATTTAAAAATAGAGGATGCGCAAGTGATTCAATACGGTACAGCTTTAGGTTTTGAAAGCTTTCTAACAATGACTGCTGGCAAAGTATTTAAGGAAGACATTGAACTGTCAAATCTTTATCAGCTTCTATCAAATACAAACTCACCAAGGCTAATGTATTTATATTCTGAATAAGGAGGGCTGTATGTGGGCGCTACATATGAGGGGTTAGATCATCCTGAAAAGGATCAACCTGTAGAAAAAGAAACAGTTGTAGACTATACAAATCTACTAGCAGGCTTCTGGATTCGTTTTTGGGCATATTTAATAGACCTGATTGTTATTGGTAGTATTAATCGTATCCTTGTTTACCCCCTGTTACAATTAATAGGCATAGATACAAATGATTCATATATCTTTTCAGTTGTTTCAATTATTACTGCCATTACATTTTTTGCATATTTTGTGATCATGACAAAACTGTTGAAGCAAACCTTAGGAAAAATGGTTTTTGGATTAAAAGTAGTTTCTACTAAGGGAGAAGAAAATTTAAATTGGGGTACAATCTTATTCAGAGAGTTAATTGGAAGGTATATTTCAAAAATGATTTGGGTTGGTTATGTGATTGCAGCATTTACTCCAAAAAAACAAGCTTTACATGATATTTTTGCTGACACCCTAGTTATTCATGAAAAAGTATTTTCAAAATCAATCAAAGAAGAGTCTGTTGTTTAATCAACAGGCTTTTTATTTTGGCTTGAGGTGAAAAGAGTCTTCGAATTCCCAGCAATTTTGTTCTTTATCGCCCTTATGAAGACCATTTCTCTTCGTAATCCTAACAGTTTTAGTCTTCATCTCTCTTATAGTTGTTTAACACCAAGCTTATTTTTTAACCTGTTATATAAAATAGCAGGTTTATTTTAATTTTTAAGAGGTGATAATGCAAAATGAAAGGGTGTGACATAATGGTTTGGATCATAGTCATTATATTGATATTATTATTCCTTTTTTCTCTTATTTTGCTGACAAGACTAACAGTTATCATTGATTTACTTCACGTCGGAGATGATGATCATATAAAAATAAAGTTTCGGGCATGGCTTGGCATAATTCGTTATACGATATCCATTCCCTTAATAAAGGTTGATGATGAAGCTAATGTAATTGTTAAGCAAGAGCAGAAGCTTGGTGATGAGAATTCAAACAAAAAGGTGAAAAAGGGAAAAGAAAAGATTACACCTGAAGAGGAAGTAAAAGCGATACATGATGTAAAAGAAATTCTGCAGCATGTAGTGGGATTACATAAAATAGTACGACGGTTTTTAAAGAAAGTAAAAGTGAAAGAATTTGAGTGGCATTCACAAATCGGAATTGGAGATGCTGCCCATACAGGAATGCTGACAGGATTAGTATGGTCGATAAAAGGTGGAGTGGTTGGAATCGTTAGTCAATATATGCAGTTGCATACAACACCTATTATTTCAATTACACCTGAATTTAATGTTTATTGTTCAAGAACAAAATTACAATGTATGATTCAATTTCGAATCGGGCAAGCTATGTTGGCAGGTATTCAGCTTATCAAATATTGGAAAGGTGGTCGCCCTAAACTTAAGACCAAACCATTTTCATTTTTTGCAAATTAGCATGAACTAAGATGGCTATGACCCCTTCTCGATGAGATGAGCATGACCGGTTATAATTTCTAAAGGAGGCTACATAATGAGTGATCATCCAATTCAAGGGTTAATGAAGACTGCAATGGAAAATTTAAAACAAATGATTGATGTAAATACCATTGTAGGAGATCCTGTTGAAACACCCGATGGAAGTGTAATTTTAACTGTTTCAAAGGTTGGCTTTGGTTTTGCAGCTGGAGGTAGTGAATTTAATTCAGCTAGCAAAGAAGAAGGTGATGGTCAAGGTCAAAAAACACCAAAACTTCCATTTGGCGGCGGAAGTGGTGGTGGAGTTTCAATCACTCCTATCGCATTCTTAATCGTTTCTTCAAATGGAGTGAAAATGCTTCATTTAGACGAGAGCACCCACTTATACGAGAAAATTTTGGAGGCTGCACCTCAAGCGGTTGAAAAAATTCAAGGTATATTTAAAAAGGATAAGAGTAATGACCAAAAGAATGATCCTTTAGAAGATATTAATAGCAATCAATCAAGTCAAAATCAAAAACAAGATCTAGACATTTAACTGCCTACTATTAGGCAGTTATTTTTTCGGAAGGTAAAGTTAACTGAACTTTACAAACATAATTATTGATAATTTTGGAAAGCTAGGCTATATTTACTCTGTACATAATTAAAAGGAGGAGTTCGGTATGGCATCTATTACGTTCAAAAATAACCCAGTTACATTACTAGGAAATGAAGTTAATGCTGGTGATCAAGCACCAGATTTTACTGTACTAGCAAATGATTTATCACCAGTTTCACTAGCTGATTCAAAAGGGAAAGTACGTATTATTTCAGTAGTTCCTTCTATTGATACAGGAGTTTGTGATGCACAAACCCGCCGTTTTAACGAAGATGCATCAAAGCTTGAAAATGTTGAAGTGTTAACAGTTAGCATGGATTTACCATTTGCACAAAAAAGATGGTGTGCATCGAATGGTCTTGAAAATGTAAAAACATTATCTGATCACCGTGATGCTTCTTTTGGTGAAGCTTATGGTGTATTAATTAAGGAATTACGTTTATTAGCAAGATCAGTATTTGTTGTAGATTCAAATGATAAAGTAACATATGTGGAATATGTTAGTGAAGCAACGAATCATCCAAATTATGAAGCGGCAATTGAAGCAGCTAAAGCGGCACAATAAGTTTAATCATGTGGGACTGACAATATGTCGGTCCTTTTTCTATTTACTGATTCTAGTACGATTACTTTGACTAAACGAAAAACAATGTCTAGAATGGAAAGAGGAAAGTGCTAGGAGGAGTAAATGTATGAAAACAATATCAAAGATTGAAAATTTGTTTGCAGTAATAAATGAAACAGCAGATTTACTCGCTCAGGAGTGTAATATTACATACATAGAGGCGTTAGCTGAAACAGGAGAAAACTTATTCCAACAATCTATCTTACAAGAGGATTTAAGTGAGATAACTTCTAAAAGCTTAAAAAGAAAATATGAATCTGTAACGTTAGGTTCGTATGATAGAGAAGAGTTGCGAAAAGCTTTTCAATTAGCAATCTTAAAAGGATTAAAAGATGGTGCACACCCTAATCATCAAATGACACCAGATACAATTGGCTTGTTCTTGGGATATCTTGTTAGTAAATTTGTGGGAAAACAAAACAAACTATCAATTCTAGATCCGGCAGTAGGAACGGGGAATTTACTTACAACAATCCTAAATTATTTAACGATCGAAGAAGTGGATAGTCACGGGGTTGAAGTTGATGATTTGCTTATAAGATTAGCTTATATAAGCGCAAATCTTCAGGAGCATCCTGTTCAATTTTTTAATCAAGATAGCTTAGAGCGATTGTTTATAGATCCAGTTGGTTGATCTTGTTGTTTGCGATCTTCCAGTGGGGTATTATCCTAATGATCTGGAAGCAGCAAAATATGAATTAAAAGCTGATGAAGGTCATTCTTATTCACATCACCTTTTTATGGAACAGAGTATCAAGCATATTAAGGAAGATGGATATTTATTTTTTGTTGTTCCTAATTCTTTATTTGAAACAAAAGAAGCACCAAAGCTAAATGAGTATCTACGGAAAGCCGCAATTATACAAGGATTTATTAAATTACCATTATCACTCTTTAAAGATGAAAGACACGGAAAAAGTATTTTAATTCTTCAGAAAAAAGGAGAAAAAGCTACCCAGCCAAAACAAGCAATACTAGCTGAGCTTCCGAAATTTTCAAATAAAGAGGCAATGAACTCCATTATGAAGCAAATTGATAAATGGTTTAGTGAAAACAAGTAATGAAAAATAAGAAAGAGGCTCAAAAAGAGTCTCTTTTTTGTTTTATGATTCAGTACAATTTGATAAGAGATTTTTTATAAAAACAAGTGTAAATTCATTATCTACTGCACCTAATCCATAAGTTGAATTATTTGAATTATACGAATTTTAGGTGTAACCGATTGCAATTTTATCAAGTTCTTGAAATGTCGAAATGTCAGTGTTTAAATGGAAAAGGCAGATAATAATCGGTAGCATTTTGTAGAGAATAAGAAAGTAAAGATTATGATGAATCTCTGTGAAATGATTTTTTCAATATAGACTAACGATTAAATGAAAGATGTCTTGCTGATCGTTTTACATATGAAGAGTTTTTGTTAACGGCAGCTTGTATAAACAAAAAAGGAGAGTTACTAAATGGCAAAAATTATTGCAATCAATGCAGGTAGTTCATCTCTAAAATTTCAACTTTTTGATATGCCAAGTGAGAAAGTATTAACAAAAGGATTAGTTGAAAGAATTGGGATTAACGATTCGGTTTTCAGCATTACTGTAAATGATGAAAAACAAACAGAAGTATCAGATATTCCAGACCATGCTGTAGCTGTTAAAATTTTATTATCTAAGCTTACAGGTTTAGGGATTATTCAATCTTTAGATGAAATAGATGGAATTGGACATCGTGTTGTACATGGTGGAGAAGTATTTAATGACTCTGTTTTAATTACAGATGAAACACTTGCTAAGATTGAAGAGCTTTCTGATTTGGCACCACTTCACAATCCAGCCAATGTTGTAGGAATCAAGGCTTTCAAAGAAGTTCTTCCAAATGTTGAGGCTGTTGCAGTATTTGACACAGCATTTCACCAAACCATGCCAGAACAATCTTTCTTATATAGCCTGCCTTATGAATATTACGAAAAATATGGAATTCGTAAATATGGTTTCCATGGAACTTCCCATAAATATGTATCAGAGCGTGCAGCAGAAATCTTAGGAAGACCTGTAGAGCATTTACGCTTAATTTCATGTCACTTAGGTAATGGAGCAAGTATTGCTGCAATTGAAGGCGGTCGCTCTATTGATACATCTATGGGCTTCACACCACTAGCAGGTGTAGCAATGGGTACACGTTCAGGGAATATTGATCCGGCTTTAATACCATTTATTATGGAGAAAACAGAAAAGACAGCTGATGAAGTGCTGGATATCTTAAATAAGAAAAGCGGTATTTTAGGGATTTCTGGTCTTTCAAGTGATTTACGTGATATCGAATCAGCTGCTAAAGAAGGCAACGAGAGAGCAGAAACAGCATTAGAAGTGTTTGCTAGTCGTATTCATAAATATATTGGTTCTTATGCTGCAAGAATGTCAGGTGTTGATGCAATTATTTTCACAGCCGGTATTGGTGAAAATAGTACAGAAATTCGTGCACGTGTATTAAAAGGTCTTGAATTTATGGGGATTTATTGGGATCCTGCACTTAATAAGGTTCGTGGAGAAGAGGCATACCTTAGCTATCCACATTCACCAGTAAAAGTATTAGTAATTCCTACAAATGAAGAAGTAATGATAGCAAGAGATGTAGTAAGAATGGCAAAATAATCATGTTTCTTAAAGGCAACCATAAATGGTTGTCAGGCTGTCGAGAAACCTCGGCAGCCTATTATTTTGTCTGATTACTTTTACTTTTCACCGCGTTAATTTGGTATAATATATATAACAAATTGGGGATGGTGATATTTATGTTCAATACAAGAGAAAACACACAAAATGAAGTTGAATTTATAGTAATAGATGACCTTGTTCCTGAAAATCATCTGCTTCGAAAAATAGATAAATATATAGATTTTTCATTCATTCTTGAAAAGGTAAAACCTTATTATTGTGAGGATAATGGACGCCCTTCAATTGATCCTTTAGTTCTTTTTAAAATGATGTTTGTTGGCTATTTATATGGAATTCGCTCTGAGAGACAATTAGAAGAAGAAATTAAAATGAATATTGCTTATAGATGGTTTTTAGGATTGAAATTATCTGATCGAGTTCCTCATCATTCTACAATAAGTTGGAATCGTAGAACTCGTTATAAAGAAACAAATATATTCCAAGAAATCTTTGATGAGATTGTCTTTCAGGCAATGGAACATCGTATGGTAGGAGGAAGAGTTCTCTTTACAGATTCTACTCATTTAAAAGCTAATGCGAATAAACACAAATTCACTAGAGAAACGGTTGAGGTTGAGACTAGAGATTATATTGAAGACTTAAATAAAGCTATTGAACAAGATCGTAAAGAACATGGAAAAAAGCTCTGAAAGAAAGAGAGGAGGTGAAGGAAACTAAGGAAATACGTGTAAGTTCAACAGATCCTGAAAGTGGATTTATGTCTAGAGATAACAAACAGGAAATGTTCTGTTACCTAGATCATCGAACGACAGACTTTAAATTCAATATTATAACTGATGCGTATGTTACACCAGGTAATGTCCATGATTCTGTTCCTTATTTATCAAGACTTGACCGTCAAATCGAGCGATTTGGTTTTAAAGTAGAAGCTTCAGCTTTGGATTCAGGATATCTAACTAGTGCTGTTTGTAAGGGATTATCGGATAGAAACATATTTGGAGTAATTGCTCATAGAAGATTTAAACCAACCAAAGGTTTGTTTCCTAAATGGAAATTTACATATGATAGAGAGAATGATCTATATATTTGTCCAAATAAGGATGAGTTAACTTATCGAACAACTACAAGAGAGGGATATCGAGAATATAAATCTGATCCCAAGAAATGTGCAACATGTCCTCTACTCTCACAGTGTACAAGGTCGAAAAACAACCAAAAAGTAGTAACTCGACATGTTTGGGAAGATCATAAAGATCAAGTTAGATTAAATCGCCTTTCCCCATCTGGGAAAGAACTATATAAATTTAGAAAAGAAAAGGTAGAGCGAAGCTTTGCAGATTCAAAAGAATTGCATGGGCTTCGCTACTGCCGGTTACGGGGATTAAGGAATGCAAGTGAGCAGGTGCTTCTCACCGCTGCTTGCCAGAATATGAAAAAGATTGCCACACACCTAGCTAAGTTAAGCTAGGTGTGTGAGAAGCTTTTTCTTTTGGTTGGCTTAAGAAAATTATTACTATTTATAAAAACATTTTTAGAAAATAAAAAAGCCTGTAGAGAAAAACACCCACTTTCTCTACAAGCTGGCAACCATAAATGGTTGTCTTTTTCTATGAAGATTAAAAATGGTATGCTGGGTTAAAGTGTTTATTTAACCAGCATACCGGGGTATTGTTTAGAATTATTTTTACAGGAATTATATAAAATCATTAATACTTAACACCTACAAACTTCAATTCTTTTTTATCATTTCCACTGTCTATGATCAATTGTTTTACCTTTGAGACTGCATCAATCATTCCATTGGCTTTGATAATAATTTCATCTGAATCAATCGTAAACACGAAATGTTTCATCTTCAACACTCCTTCTTTATTTTGATTGTGTTAATCATATGTTAGAGTACAACATCATTCTATAAGATTGTTATATTTCGTTACATGCTTTTCTTGTCGAAAGAAAATAGATGTAACAAAAACTTCAAATTTGATGTCTTTTCACAATTTTCAAATGCAACGATCTATACAAAATCAGTTCCTTTGTTATTATTCTGATTCTGGGCTTTTATGTTATGATAAAAATAACAAGTTCACCAAATAATACCTACTTTGCTTAGAGTAAGGAGATCATGAGGATGAATGAATTGAGTCGTGAGAAAGCTATATTAGAGGAAATTAAAACATGGGAAATTGACCTTCAAAATGATGGTCGTACAGATTTTCAAAGAACGTTTGACAGGTGGCTTACTCGGAAACTTGATGACATACCTGAGCGAATGCAGAAGGTGTTTTATGAAAAAGTGGATACGAGTCTTTTTAACCTGCACTCTGTTATTCAAAATTCATTTATACAGAAAGATGCGAAAAGTCAAATACTGTTGTCTGCAAGAGCATTGAACAATCGTATTCAGCAGATCAGTGATTTACATTTCCTTTCGATCGATCAGCTTCATTACTTAGCTGATTTACAGAGTTCTAAACACCGGCTTTATTCCTTTTTTCAAGGAGGTATCACTGGTACAGGAGGAATGCTTCTCACAAGTGCTGATATTCCATTGCAGGCAGTTATGAATCTAAGAGCCATTCAAATGATTTCTATGTGTTATGGTTATGAGATAAATAATCCATATGAAATGATGACTTCGTTAAAAGTGTATCATGCCGCTTTAATGCCAAAACATTTACAATACGAACAATGGATTAAATTAAAGAAAGAACTCCAATCGGATAATGGGATGAATTATTTTTATGAAGGTAACGAGGATATGGCTGACCAAAATAGCATAAAGTATATTCTTGCTCAAATTGCGAAGCTTTCTGTCTTATCTTTATTTAAGAGAAAATTGGTCGCAGGGATTCCACTTGTTAGTATGATGATTGGTGCTGCTGGAAATTATCAATTTACACGGCAGATAACGGAATTTGCAAATAATTATTATCAATATAGACTTATTTCTGAAAAAACTAGTCAGTAGCAGGAGGGTATCATGAGTACTGAAGAACATAAGTTACACGCTCCTGATCATATAAGGTGCAAGGTTGTAACAATTAGTGACACAAGAGATAAAGGAACTGACAAAAGTGGTCAGTTAATAAAGAAATTATTAGAGGAGAATGGCCACATCATAGTTGATTATGAAATCGTCCGTGATGAAAAAACATTGATTCGCAGTTCTGTTTTAAAAGGGTGTGAAACAAGAGAGATTGATGTTGTCTTAACAAATGGGGGTACTGGGATAGCGAAAAGAGATGTGACGATTGAAGCAGTTGAATCGTTAATTGAAAAAGAAATACCAGGCTTCGGTGAGATCTTTCGTATGCTTAGCTACCGGGATGATATTGGCTCTGCCGCCATTTTAAGTAGAGCTGTAGCTGGAGTAGCAATGAATACTGCGATCTTTTCTATGCCAGGTTCATCTGGTGCTGTTAAGCTGGCAATGGAGAAGTTGATCCTTCCTGAACTAGGTCATGTAGTTAGAGAGGTTAAGAAGGACTTAATATGAAATAGTTAAAGAAGGCTAGAATTAGCCTTCTTTTGTTTTAGCTATGCGTTTTAACTGGTGACACATGTTGGGTTGCTCTAAACCATATCCACAAATCATTTATGATAGAAGCAAGCTCCGCAATTTCCCCGTTTAATTCACAAGATGTATCAAAATCTTCCTCATGGTTAAGTAGCTCCTGCTTCCTATTTATTTCTTTTTCTACCTCTATAATTTTGTCAGGAATATGACCACGGATTTTTTCCCACTCTGTTAATATGAGGTTTTGAGTTTGCATACTATATGTTGTCCATGGTTTATCCAGGGTTGGAATCATTATTTTAAGTCTAGGATCATAGGTAAAGTGTTCGCTCAATTTTTCTCCTTCTTCCATTCATGATCTTTCCTTATTTTACAATAGTGGAATCAAATCATCTATAAGTACGTAACATTTTTAAATGAACCGTATATATTAACTTGAGCAATACAGAAAAATTTATTTTTATACAAAGAATTAAGAAAATATACATTTTTCTATTGACGAAACAGGGAAACAGTTGGTAAAGTGTTATCTATACAATAAATGTATTTTTATAAACATATATTAATTTTTATACAACTGAGGAGGAACAATTAGATGAAAAAGGTTGTTTTAGCATATTCCGGAGGATTAGATACCTCTGTTGCAGTTAAATGGTTACAAGAACAAGGTTACGCTGTTGTTGCGGTTTGCCTTGATGTAGGTGAAGGAAAAGATACAGCATTTGTACAACAAAAAGCTCTTCAAGTAGGTGCTGTTGAATCATATATGATTGACGCTAAAGAAGAATTCGCAAAAGATTTTGCGCTAGTTGCTTTACAAGCACATACACTTTATGAAGGAAAATATCCGTTAGTTTCTGCTTTATCTCGTCCATTAATTGCTAAGAAGTTAGTTGAAATTGCAGAAAAGGAAAACGCGGTTGCAATTGCACACGGCTGTACTGGAAAAGGAAATGACCAAGTACGTTTTGAAGTTTCAATTAAAGCATTAAATCCTGATCTTGAAGTTCTTGCTCCAGTAAGGGAGTGGGGATGGTCTCGTGAAGAGGAGATCGAATATGCGTCTAAACATGGTATTCCGATTCCTATTAATTTAGATAGCCCATATTCAATTGACCAAAATCTTTGGGGAAGAAGTAACGAGTGCGGTATTTTAGAAGACCCATGGGCTGCTCCTCCTGAAGGTGCATATGATTTAACAACACCAATTGAAAAAACACCAGATCAACCGGAAATGATCGAAATTCAATTTGAGCAAGGTGTACCAGTGAAGATTAATGATAAAGCTTATCCATTACATGAATTAATTCTTGAATTAAATCAAATTGCTGGTAAGCATGGTGTAGGTCGTATCGATCATGTAGAAAATCGTCTTGTTGGTATTAAATCTCGTGAAGTTTACGAATGTCCTGGTGCAATGACACTAATTAAGGCTCATAAAGAGTTAGAAGATTTAACATTAGTGAAAGAGGTTGCTCATTTCAAACCAGTGATTGAACAAAAGCTTGCAGAACTTATTTATAACGGCTTATGGTTCTCACCATTAAAATCTGCTTTACACGCTTTCTTAAAAGAAACACAAACATATGTAACAGGTACTGTAAGAGTGAAATTATTCAAGGGTCATGCGATTGTTGAAGGAAGAAAATCTGAGTACTCTCTATATGATGAGAAACTTGCAACATATACGAAAGATGATGCATTTGATCACAATGCAGCAATTGGCTTTATCGAATTATTTGGACTTCCAACAAAAGTAAACAGCATGGTGAAAAACAACAAGAAGGTGGAAGTATGAAAAAACTTTGGGGTGGTCGCTTCCAAAAAACCCCTGAACAATGGGTGGATGAGTTCGGCGCATCCATCCATTTTGATCAGGAATTAGTTGAGGAAGACATCACAGGTAGTCTCGCACATGTTGAAATGCTTGGTAAGTGCGGAATTATTACTCAAGACGAAGCAAACCAAATCACAAAAGGTTTAACTTCACTGTTAGAAAAAGCGAAAAAGAATGAACTAACTTTTTCTGTAAACTATGAAGATATTCATCTAAATATCGAAAAACTATTAATTGATGAGATTGGTCCTGTTGGAGGGAAATTACATACAGGAAGAAGCCGTAACGATCAAGTAGCCACTGACATGCATCTTTATTTGCGTAAACATGTTGCAATGGTTGTTGAATTAATTGAGGGCTTGCAACAATCGCTAATTGGCAAAGCTGAGGAACATGTTGAAACAATTTTACCTGGGTACACTCATCTTCAACGTGCACAACCAATCTCATTTGCCCATCATTTAATGGCCTATTTTTGGATGCTTGACCGTGATAAACAGAGATTTACTGAATCACTAAAAAGAATAAATATTTCGCCGCTTGGCAGTGCTGCACTTGCTGGAACTACCTTTCCGATTGACCGTGCATATACTGCTGAAAAGCTGAATTTCGATGGCATCTATGAAAATAGCTTGGATGGGGTAAGCGACCGCGACTTTATTATTGAATTTCTTAGCAACAGTTCATTGCTAATGATGCATTTATCACGCTTCTGTGAAGAAATTATTTTCTGGTGTTCGCAAGAATTTCAATTTATTGAACTTGATGACACTTACGCAACAGGAAGCAGTATTATGCCACAAAAGAAAAATCCTGATATGGCTGAGCTAATTAGAGGGAAAACAGGTCGAGTGTATGGAAACTTAATGTCACTTTTAACTATTTTAAAAGGACTTCCACTTGCTTATAACAAAGACCTTCAAGAAGATAAAGAAGGAATGTTTGATACCGTAAAAACGATTGAAGGAAGTCTTCAAATCTTTATCGGTATGATTGATACATTGAAAGTAAACAAAGAGAAGATGGAAAAAGCAACATCAGAAGATTTCTCTAATGCTACTGAACTTGCAGATTATTTATCAACAAAAGGTATGCCATTTAGAGACGCACATGAAGTTGTTGGGACTTTGGTTTATCAATGCATTCAATCAGGAATTTATTTAAAGGATCTGCCTTTTGAAGAATATAAAAAAGCCTCCTCTTTATTTGAAGAAGACTTATATGAAATGATCAATCCTTACGAAGCAGTAAGAAAACGTATGAGCGCTGGTGGGACTGGCTTTGAAATGGTCAAACAAGCACTGGAAAAGGCAAAGAAAACGTTAAGCTAAAACAATTTCCTAAAAAATAAAAAACAGTAATTAACAGTATAAGCTCCTTATTTTCAGATAAACTAATCGCGAGCATTTGAAAATAAGGAGCTGAAAACTGTGAAAGAAAGAAGAGTTACGAGACAAACGTATTACTACGACCACCTTGGCGAACAAGAAACAATGCAACAATTAACTGATTCTTATTCAAGTGGGGTTGTCGAACAGCAATATGATCCAAACTTTTTACAAGAACATTTTCGAGCAATAAGAAAAGATTAAAAGTATGTCATGCTGGCTTAAGATGAGTCAGCTTTTTTAATCCTCAAAAACCCTACTAATTTTCCTCAAATCCTTTTCAAAACAAGATAATTGTAAAATCTCTCATTTATCAGCACAATAGAAGTAGTAATGGATAGATCTATCAGTTATTGTGATAATATCGAAGTAATCCATTCCAATTATAAAAAATAAACAGTTTTACAAAGGAATATTCCTTTAGATAAAGCGTATTAATGATTGATATCCTTTTAAGGACAAGTTAAATGGGGAGGAAGATATCGTGAGACATGCCCTTATTACTGCAGGATCTAAAGGGTTAGGAAAAAAGGTCACTGAAGAGTTTTTACAACGCGGGTATTCAGTAACAATTAATTATCGAAAAGACATAGAAGCAGTAGAAAACCTCAAAAATACCTATTCACATCTATCAGATCGTATTCTTTTTGTTCAAGGTGATGTTACGAAAAAAGAAGATCTCACAAACATGATTGATTTAACGATTGAACGGTTCGGTAGAATAGATTGTTTGATAAATAATGCTGGTCCATACATATTTGAAAGAAAGAAGCTTGCTGATTATACAGACGAAGAATGGTATCAAATGATAGAAGGAAATTTAAGTTCAGTCTTTCATTTGTTCAAAAAGATTATTCCGATCATGAGGCAGCAAAGATATGGAAGAATTATTACATATGGTTTTCAAGGAGCCGAATCCTCTCCGGGTTGGCTTCATCGCTCTGCTTTCAGTGCTGCAAAGGTAGGTCTTGTATCACTAACGAAATCAATAAGCATTGAAGAAGCAGAACATGGGATCACCGCTAATATGATCTGCCCAGGAAACATTGTCGGAGAAATGAAAGAAGCAACGATTGAGCAGTCTAGAATAATGAGTGATGTTGAATCGAAAACACCAATTGGCCGTTCCGGTACAGGAGAAGATATTGCAAGAACTGTTGCTTTTATATGTGATGAAAATTCGGACATGATCACAGGCTCCATTATTGAAGTTACTGGTGGAGCAAACGTAATACACCGGTTTCATGTCTGAAAACAAGAAAATATCTGTTCTTATAAAAAATTCACTAACCTGTCTTATTGCGTCATCATATGATGAAATATGGTCATACTGATAAGAACGCAAATTAAAGGGTGAATACTTATGAAAATCGGCATTCCAGCTGAATTGAAAAATAATGAAAACCGTGTAGCGATGACGCCAGCCGGAGCAAATCAGTTAATAAAATCTGGACATGAAGTTTGTATTGAAACGAATGCAGGGTTAGGATCCGGCTTTACAGATGAGCAATACAAAGATGCTGGTGCAACGATTGTGAAAACAGCTGCTGAGGCTTGGTCAATGGACATGGTAATGAAAGTGAAAGAGCCGTTAAAAGAGGAATTTTCCTATTTTCGTGATGATCTGATTTTATTTACTTATTTACATCTTGCGGCTGAACCAGAGCTTACAAAAGCTTTGATTAATCAAAAGGTAACATCGATTGCATACGAAACTGTACAGCTTTCAAATGGGTCACTTCCTCTATTAACACCAATGAGTGAAGTTGCCGGCAGAATGGCCTCGCAAATCGGTGCTCAACTATTAGAAAAGCCAAAAGGTGGTAAAGGAATTTTGCTAGCTGGAGTCCCCGGTACACAAAGAGGACGTGTGACAATTATAGGCGGTGGTGTAGCTGGTACAAATGCCGCCAAAATTGCATGTGGATTAGGGGCAGAGGTTACGATACTTGATACAAACTCGGACCGGCTAAGGCAGCTTGATGATTTATTTGGAAAAGACGTATCAACAATCATGTCTAGCCCCCTCACAATATCAGAATCAGTTCAACGAGCAGACCTAGTTATTGGGGCTGTGTTAATTCCTGGGGCAAAAGCACCAAATCTTGTTTTTGCTGAGGATGTAAAGGCAATGGGTAAGGGCTCTGTGATTGTTGATATTGCCATTGATCAAGGCGGCATTTTTGAGACAATTGACAGGTTAACGACCCATGACAATCCAACATATGAAAAACATGGTGTTCTACATTATGCTGTAGCTAATATGCCAGGGGCAGTTCCAAGAACATCCACATTGGCATTAACAAATGTCACTGTACCCTATGCAAATATAATTGCAACCAAAGGTTACCAAAAAGCTTGTTTAGAAGATTCTGCGCTGTTGAAAGGATTGAATACGTTGAAGGGATTTGTAACGTATAAAGCAGTTGCCGAGGCACATGGACTATTTTTTAAGGATGCTACTTCATTAATGGATTCACGAGTATAACACCACATGAAAAACTTAGTGAAAGCTAGGTTTTTCATGTAAACGTTTAGCTAGAAATAAAAATGGGTAAAGTTTTAGTGGACTATCTTATTCATTTAACCATTTAACATATAAGGAGTTGAATAAAATGGAAGTTTCATATCACGGCCATGCAGTTGTACAAGTAGCAGCACACAATAAAAAAATCATTATAGATCCATTTATTACTGGCAATGAATTAACAGATTTGACAGCTGATTCAGTTGAAGCAGATGTTATTATTCTTACACACGGTCATAATGATCATGTTGGGGACACAATAGAAATTGCCAAGAAAAATAATGCTTTAGTTATCGCCCCATACGAGCTGGCGGTTTACATAGGGAAAAATGGAATTGATATTCACCCAATGAATATTGGGGGAGCATATGATTTTGATTTTGGCAGAGTAAAACTAACACAGGCTTTTCACGGGTCAAGCTATCAAGAGCCGGATGGTACCATTATTTATACTGGTATGCCATCAGGTATTTTATTAACATCTGAAGGCAAAACAATCTATCATGCAGGTGATACTGCACTCTTTACTGATATGAAAATGATTGGAGAACGAAATTCAATAGACCTTGCATTTTTACCAATCGGAGATAATCTAACAATGGGTCCTGAAGACGCAAAGGATGCAGCTCTTTGGCTAAACGCAAAGAAAGTCGTTCCTATCCATTATGATACTTTTCCAGCAATTAAGCAGGATCCAGAAAAATTCGCTCAATCCTTACCAGAAGGCATTGGCCTGCCATTAAAAGTGGGAGAAAAATACGAGCTTTAATAGGATAGTTCATATAATGTGGAAAAAAGATTTACAGAATGTTTAGAGTTGAAAACCACAAGCCAAGTTTATACGTGTTGCTTTTAAACCTGTTTTTATAAACTTAGTGGAATGAAGAGGAAGAAAATGACTCCTGCGGGAGGTAGAGGAAAGGCTGAGACCCCGCAGGCAAAGCCGAGGAGGCTCAGCTTCCTCCCCGCGGAAAGCGATTGTCTGGAGCGTAATGAAACGGACAATTTATTGGGGTTACTGTGTTAGAAATAAAATAGTAAAAATAGCGCAAAATGATAGTATGCTATCAGAAGAAGCAAAGAATCTCATTCATTGCTTCTTTTTTTATGTGTACATGCATAAAATGAAACAAAGCTTTTATAGAAAGGATGAATCAAGATGAAAAACCTAATGTACGCATTAATAGCATTAATGATGCTCTATTTTGGACTTCAACATATCTCACTTTCGGGCAATCAAACGCAAACTGTATTTGCTATGAGCTGGTTGTGCTTAGCGATTTTTGTTATTGGTGGAAACTTTGCTCATTATTTGTACCGACCAAAGCAACAGGTTCAAGCAAAGCAGTTAAAATCATATAAGCAAATTCAGAAAAAGAGACAAAGACAAACACTGCGTTGATATAAGCCTTCTTCACCCTTATAATAAAAGTGGATTAGTTTGTTTTTTAAACCGTATTTGTGCGGTCTTATTAGATAAATGCACTAATATAAAAAGGGTGATGCGGCTTGGCTACAAAGCACGAGCAAATTTTGCAGTATATAACTTCACTGCCAGTTGGTGAAAAAATTTCTGTCAGACAAATTGCGAAGGATATAAATGTTAGCGAAGGAACAGCATATCGTGCAATTAAAGAAGCAGAGAACAAAGGATATGTTAGTACGATAGAACGTGTTGGAACGATTAGAATTGAAACAAAGAAGAAAGAGAACTTTGAGAAATTAACATATGCTGAGGTTGTTAATATTGTTGAAGGGCAAGTTTTAGGTGGACGGGCAGGTTTACATAAAACATTAAATAAATTTGTCATTGGTGCGATGAAACTTGATGCCATGATGCGATATACAGGTGCAGGGAACTTACTTATAGTCGGGAATCGTACAACTGCCCATCAATATGCGCTTGAAGCTGGTGCAGCAGTATTGATAACAGGTGGTTTTGATACAGAAGATAGCGTGAAAAAATTAGCTGATGAGCTGGAGCTGCCAATTATTTCAACAAGCTATGATACTTTTACGGTTGGTGCCATGATCAATCGAGCAATTTATGATCAGTTAATTAAGAAAGAAATCGTACAGGTGGAGGATATTCTTACACCGATTGATAAAACAATCTGTTTATCAACGTCTGATACGGTGGCAACTTGGTATCAACATAACTATGAAACCGGGCATGGTCGGTTTCCAGTGATAGATCAGAACTTAAAAGTGCAAGGAATTGTTACCTCTAAAGATATTATGGGGAACGACCATTCAACCATAATCGAAAAAATAATGACTAAAAGTCCGATTACAGTAATTGGTAAAACTTCTGTCGCATCAGCAGCACAAATGATGGTTTGGGAAGGGATCGAAATTTTGCCGGTAGTAGACCAGCAGAATAGATTGCAAGGGATTATTAGTCGTCAAGATGTTCTCAAAGCTCTTCAAATGATCCAACGTCAACCACAAATTGGTGAAAAACTTGATGACATCGTGACAAATCAATTTATAACTATTGATGATGAATCAAAACGCAGTAGTATTTTTCGATGTGAAGTAACTCCGCAAATGACAAATCACCTTGGCACCATTTCTTATGGGGTTTTTACGACACTTGTTACAGAGTCCGTTAATCGTTATCTAAGAGCACAGAAAAAAGGTGACATTGTTGTTGAAAATATCACAATATACTTTATTAAACCTGTTCAAATGGAATCAGTGCTTGAAATTCACCCGAAAATATTAGAGGTTGGTCGTAAGTTTGGAAAAATTGATATAGAAGCATATAGCGACGGTATAGTCGTAGGAAAAGCGATGATGATGGTTCAATTGATTGAGAGATAAAACAAGGAAAAAATAGGGTTAGCTGTTTTTATAAAACAGTTAACCCTATTTTTTTCGAGAGATTCGTTACTGTTGCTCTTTTATTTCTTTTAGAACATATGGAAGATAATGCTTGTAAGCTCGGTATCCTGCCCAAGCACTGCCAAAACCGATTAACAGAAAAATAATTCCCACAACAAATGATAAGGTTGAGCGAAACATAAATAATTGATTAAGCCCAAAAAATGCAACAAACAGACCTAATGCAATGCTAGCTTTCGCAGATATCCAACTTTTCTCCGCTTGCTTATTTGATCGGTATGCTTTGACCCTATAGTACAAATAGAAAGCTAGTGAAAAAATAATAAGTACAACTAAAACTGGCATATAAAAACCTCCACTACTGAGATGAGTATTTTTTCTACTCTTGCATCTAGTAAGGTAAAAAAGAAGAAATATCTTCTTAAACAACCTATAATAAAAGATAGCATGTTTAGTTTAACATGTCTTTAACTAAATACGATGAAATGAAAATCCTGAAGATTCATTCTTTTTTAAAATTTGTATTTATGATTTAATAAACTATATAGAGAGAAAAGGAGACCAAAATGAAACAACAAATACTTGATGAAATTAGCCAAAATGACACAATTATCATTCATCGCCATGTTCGTCCAGATCCGGATGCCTATGGCTCTCAATGCGGTTTGGCTGAAATGATAAAAGCTACATACCCAAATAAGAAAATCTATGTTGTAGGAGAATCTGAGCAATCGCTTGAGTTTCTATATAAAATGGATCATATTTCAGACGAGATATACCAAGAAGCACTTGTTATTGTATGTGATACAGCAAACCAAGCCCGCATCAGTGATCAACGTTATAAAACAGGTAAAAAATTGATTAAAATCGATCACCATCCAAATGAGGATCAATACGGAGATCTTTTGTGGGTGGAAACTGAAGCAAGTGCTACAAGTGAAATGATTTATGAACTGTACTTAGAAGGTAAAGATCACGGCTTTAAATTATCTGAAAAAGCGGCAGAACTTCTTTATACTGGGATTGTGGGTGATACAGGAAGGTTTCTATTCCCGAGTACAACGGAGAAAACTTTTCAGTATGCTAGTGCATTAATCTCAAAAGGAATTAACCCTACACCAATTTACGACGAACTTTACAAAACAAAGAGAAACGTCGCTAAACTTAGTGGATATGTTCTTCAAAACTTTACGTTAACATCGTCAGGTTCTGCATCAATGAGTATAACAAAAGATATATTAAAGAAATTTGATGTGACCCCTTCAGAAGCTTCTCAGCTTGTTGGAATTTTAGGTAATATTGAAGGTGTGAAAGCATGGGTGTTCTTTGTGGAAGAAGAAAATCAGATTCGTGTTAGACTTAGAGCAAAAAAACTTGTGATAAATAAATTAGCTAAAAAATATAATGGTGGCGGACATCCACTCGCATCTGGAGCTTCTGTATATAGCTGGGAAGAAGCGAAACAGGTTTTACATGATCTAGAAGTGCTATGTCAGGATGAATGATCTTAAGAAATAAGAAAGGGTTCGGTAATAACTGCCGAACCCTTTTCTAACCCTAGTCGGTAGTCATAAGATGACATAGTTCCTTACCTTAAAATTTACGATCCAGAAGGATGATAGTGTAGAGGTTAGTTTGCTTACAATACAGTTATGGATTACTTTTAGTGGTTTGAAAAGAACATGTGATGAGGATCTTTAGAAAACGCCGCTTTGATAATGGAGTTTTACATTGATGAAGAGAGTGTGAAAGCGGTTACCTTTCTTTGTTCGGAATAAACCAATAACCTAGCTCTGTAGCATCCTCATACACATCCAATTGTAAAATCTGACATTCTTTTTTGATAATGTTTGCAAGCTCAGCTGTTTCTACATATGCTGAGAACCCTTTTTTGATATGGTTAATCTTTTCCTGGACAACTTGTTTTGAACTTAAAATATACATATCCATCCCTCCGTTAAGTAGTGGTACAACCGATAAATCGTTATAAAGTGAGTTGGTTAAACAAGGAATCAATTGTCATAATTGTTGGAATGTATGTTCTATGAAGAGTGGATGGGGAGGTTAAAGCCAGTTTGTAAGAGAGCAAACCAGCTTGTTTTTAGTGGATGTTTTTTTCCTTGTTTTTCCTATTTCTATTTTATCGGAAAAGGGAAGGTTTTGCGATTGATTTTTAATAAAAATTAAAAATATTTCAAATTCTCTTGGAGTATTGTTAGTCTACAAATGATATTTTAACTTCAATATATAGTGTGGTGGTTAACATGAATTTTGTCATTTCAAGCTTGTATTCTTTTCCATCAAACTTTAATGGCTTATTTTCAATGATTCGTTCTATTAATAGATGGTTAGAAACGATACTCTCAATATCCTTGGCCATTACGTCTTTTAAATCTTCCTTTACACTGTTTTCAATATTCGTTATCCTAAAGTCCTTAAAAAGATAGCGGTCACCGTTCGTTAATTTAATCTTAATCTCTTGAACAGTCAGCTTTTCTTGAGCTTTTTTATTTAATTTTGTATACTCTTCTTGATAGATTTTCTTGTCATTCTCTAAATCTTGAATGGTTTGCTTTTGTTTATTTATAATTGTACTATGTTCTTCTTGAATAACTCCAAAAATAAAAAGAAAAACACCCCAACTAATAACTGCCCCTATTGCTGCACCTGCAAAAAAACGTTGCCATGAAGGTTGCTGATAGTGCGGCGGGATTCTCATGAAAGATGCTCCTGCGTTAACCAAGTGATAAGTAACCAACCTGTTTGAGCTCCACCCATAGCTGATACAATTAACAATACTTGTTTAACAATATCTCGTGTTTCACCTTGAAAAATTCCTCGCTCAAAGCTGTAAAAAGCATCAAACGTACCACCTATCGCTGCAACAAGAGCCCAAATTTTTAGCCTATTAGAAAATTCAAACATTTTGGTTAATGGTGGTTCTCCTGCTAAAAATGCACCAATGGCACCGATTAGCGTGCCACCTAAAAGTACTCCTAGTGCTATAAAGTAACTATGAATAAAAGCCGGCATAAAGGCTTCTTTGTCCATGACTATCAACCCCCTACTCTATATATATGGACGACCTATTTTAAGTATGAAAGAAAATATTTTTGTAGAAATGGTCTTATAACACGGAACGCTCTTATTTGTAACTATATAACCTCGGGAATATAATGAAGGATATATAAATGATCCTTGAATAAAAATCTAAAACGAATGTAGAAAGGAGGGGAATATATGCCGTTTGTTCACCTTCAAGTGAAAAGTGCATACAGCTTGCTCTCAAGTGCAGCAAGATTAGATAAATTAGTTAATAAGGCGAAAGAATGTAAATTTAATGCAATAGCGTTGACTGATTTTCATGTGATGTATGGGGCTGTAGCTTTTTATAAGCTATGTCAGGAAAATGGAATAAAGCCTATTTTAGGTATGACAGTTACAATCATAGATGAACAACATGAGACCGACATGACAGCTGTACTACTAGCTGAAAATAACGAGGGGTATCAGAATTTATTAAAGATAAGCAGTGCTCTTCAAACAAAATCACCTGAAGGGCTTCCAGATCGATGGTTAAAAAGCTATCATTCTGGATTAATAGCCATTATCCCAGGACAAATGTTCATGGAAAGCTTTGAAAAAGAACAGTTTGATCAAGCAATTGTTTTATTAAAAAAATATCAAACTTTATTTGGTGAAAACTCAATATACTTAGGAACTCAGAGAGTATCCTTAGAAGATGAGTCCCTACATAAATATTTACTGAATATTAGTAGTGAAGTGAATATTCCTATGGTGGCAACGAATAATGTTAGCTATATCGAAAAGGAAGATTACCTTGCTCAGCAATGCCTAATTGCATTAAAACGTGGTGAAAAGCTTTCTGATTTTCATGTTGACCAAAAAGGAACACATGAAAATTACTTAAAGCCTGCAGCTGAAATGGTATCTTTATTCGAGGAGTTCCCTGATGCATTAGAAAATACATTAAAGATAGCTGCTCGTTGTAAAGTGAATCTTAATCTGGGTGTTACTCATCTACCAAAATACCCTGCTCCCAAAAACCAAAATGCTGATGAATATCTTGAGGAGCTTTGTTTCAAAGGATTAAATACAAGATTTGAAAACCCTGACTCTATCTATTTACAAAGACTAAGCTATGAGTTAGATGTAATAAAAAGAATGAATTTTAGTGATTATTTTTTAATTGTATGGGACTTTATGAAATACGCTCATGAGCATGGCATATTAACAGGTCCAGGGCGAGGTTCTGCTGCTGGCTCTCTTGTTTCATATGTGCTGCGAATTACGGATGTAGATCCAATTAAACATAGATTACTTTTTGAAAGGTTTTTAAATCCAGAGCGTATTACGATGCCTGATATTGATATTGACTTTCCAGATACAAGACGTGATGAAGTAATAGCTTATGTAGCAAACAAATATGGCAAATTACATGTTGCTCAAATTATTACCTTTGGAACGTTAGCAGCCAAAGCAGCTATTCGTGATGTGGGGAGAGTAATGGGAGCTTCACCTAAGGAAACAGATGTCTTATCGAAGCTGATCCCATCTCGACCGGGAATCACCCTTCAAGAAGCATTTAAAGAATCTCAGGCACTACAGAAATTAATTACTGAAAATGAACGAAATAAAAAAATCTATGAAACAGCTTTAAAACTAGAAGGCCTCCCAAGGCATACTTCTACACATGCAGCAGGTGTTGTTTTAAGTGATCAACCTTTAACAAATATTGTCCCAATTCAAGAAGGGCAACAGGATGTGTACTTAACACAGTACTCTATGGATTACTTAGAAGATCTCGGGCTTTTAAAAATGGATTTTTTAGGCTTAAGAAATCTTTCTTTAATCGAGAATATTATGAAATCTATACAACGTGTTGAAGGAAAACGAGTTGATTTGACGAACATATCCTATCAAGACGAAAAAACATTTGATCTTTTATCCCAGGGAGATACAACAGGAGTTTTTCAGCTTGAATCCGAAGGGATGAGAAGTGTTTTAAAACGTCTTAAACCTAGCAGTCTTGAGGATATTGTTGCTGTAAATGCATTATACAGACCTGGTCCGATGGAAAATATTCCACTCTTTATTGACAGAAAACATAAAAGAAAAAGCACAACATATTTACACCCCTCACTGGAACCGATTTTGCAGAATACCTATGGTGTTATAGTTTATCAGGAGCAAATAATGGAATTGGCTTCTACTATTGCAGGATTTACTCTAGGGGAAGCAGACTTATTAAGAAGAGCCGTTGGGAAGAAAAAGAAAGATATACTAGATCAAGAGAGGGAACATTTTGTCTCGGGCTGTACTAGAAACGGTTATAGTCAACAAGTGGCAAACTCAATTTATGATTTAATTGTTAAGTTTGCCAACTATGGATTTAACCGAAGTCATGCAGTTGCATATAGTATGATTGCTTACCAATTAGCCTTTTTAAAAGCAAATTACCCTCTCCATTTTTTAACAGCTTTATTAACAAGTGTAAGTGGAAATGAAGATAAAGTTGCTCAATATGTTCGAGAGGCGAAGCGTAAAGGTTTCGCGGTGCTGCCACCTTCTGTAAACAAAAGTGAGTTTGCATTTTTAGTAGAAGGTGCAAGTATTCGCTATAATTTAACATCTATAAAAAATGTAGGAATAGCGGCTATTAAGGAAATCTTTCATGCAAGAAAGAAAAAACCTTTTACTGACTTATTTGATTTTTGTATAAGGGTATCAATGAAAATTGTGACTAGAAAAACAATGGAGCAACTTATTTTTGCAGGTGCAATGGATGAGTTTACTATTGATCGTGCAACTTTGCTTGCAAGCCTTGATGTTGCCATTGAGCATGCGGAGCTAATGACTCCATCAGATGAAAGTCAATTTGATCTCTTTTTGGAAGAAGAATTTAATCTAAAGCCAAAGTATATTGAAGTAGAGCCATTTAAAATTGAAGAAAAACTTAGATTTGAAAAAGAATCTCTAGGTTTATACTTTTCCATTCATCCTGTTGAAATGTATCGTTCAAACCTTCAAGGGGTCCGTGCTGTTACTATTGATGATTTATCTTCAAATGTAGATCGAAAGGTTTCAATTGGGGCTTTAGTAGCAAATGTACGAACAATACGTACCAAAAAAGGTGAGGTTATGGCTTTTTTACTACTTGGAGATGAAACAGGAGATATTGACGCTGTTCTTTTCCCTCAAACTTATTCAAAGTTTGGTGAAAAGGTGAGGGACGGGATGATTTTCTATCTAGAGGGAAAAGTTGAAAGAAGACAGGATAAACTTCAGTTTATTGTTCAGCAAATAAAAGAACTAGAACACTTACCAGCCGTTTCTAAACATGCAAAGCTCTTTGTGAAAATTGAGAAGCAGTTCTCAGATCAACAAAAGTTGCTAGATGTAAAGAAGATACTAAGTCGTTTTAACGGGAGTATCCCTGTCTACCTGTATTATGAGCATGATAAGAGGACTATTCAATTACCTGAAGAGTTCTCAGTTTCAGCTACAGAAGAGTGTTTAACAGATTTAATGAATTTACTTGGGCAAAATAATGTTGTACTAAAACAGGAGTAGCCTTTCATTGTAAGGCTATTTTCGTAAATGAGGATGTTTATGCTAAACGATGCTTTACAATCAAATGAATTATGTTATCATTTAATAATGATTTAAAGTGGTCTGACCACTTTTTGAAGAATGATAGGCAGTGTAAAAATAGATACAGCTGAACTGGTAACCAAACAATTAGATTCTTACAATAGGGTACTTGTTCTAGTACTTTACATGGGGAGTGTTCATGATGTCATTGAGAGAAGAAGCCTTACATATTCATCGTGTTAACAAAGGGAAATTAGAATCAAAGTCAAAGATTCCAGTAAAAAATGCTTATGATTTAAGCCTTGCTTATTCACCTGGTGTAGCTGAACCTTGTAAAGATATTTATGATGATAAAAGCAAAGTCTATGATTATACGATGAAAGGTAATATGGTTGCAGTAGTTTCTGATGGTACGGCTGTGCTCGGGTTAGGAAATATTGGTCCTGAAGCAGCATTACCGGTTATGGAAGGAAAAGCTGTTCTTTTCAAAAGTTTTGCTGGAGTGGATGCATTTCCAATTTGTTTAAACACAACAGATATTGATGAAATTGTTAATACAGTTAAGTTGCTTGAACCAACGTTTGGTGGAGTAAACTTAGAAGACATAGCTGCTCCTAATTGTTTTGTTATTGAAGAACGTTTAAAAAAGGAAACGAATATCCCTATTTTTCACGATGACCAACATGGTACTGCAATTGTAACTGTAGCAGGGCTTGTTAATGCTCTTAAATTAGTTGGAAAAAGTATGTCTAATATCCGGGTTGTAGCTAACGGTGCAGGTGCAGCGGGTATTGCAATCATTAAACTTTTATATAGCTATGGTGTAAGAGATATTATTATGTGTGACACGAAAGGTGCAATCTTTGAAAATCGTTCACACGGTATGAATAACGTGAAATCTGAGGTAGCTAAATATACAAATAGAGATCAGCTGGAAGGTAGTTTGGCCGATGTTATTAAAGGTGCCGATGTATTTATTGGAGTTTCGGTTGAAGGGGCCTTGTCTAAAGAAATGGTTCAATCAATGAATGAGAACCCAATTATTTTTGCTATGGCTAACCCTGTTCCAGAAATTATGCCAAATGAGGCTAAAGAAGCTGGGGCGATGGTTATTGGAACAGGCCGATCTGATTTTCCAAACCAAGTAAACAATGTATTGGCCTTCCCAGGGATTTTTAGAGGTGCGTTAGATGTACGTGCTACACATATTAATGAGAAAATGAAAATTGCGGCAGTTGAGGCAATCGCAGCACTTGTTTCTGAAAAGGATTTAAGTTCAGATTATGTGATTCCGGCACCATTTGATCCAAGAGTGGCACCAGCTGTTGCTTCAGCAGTAGCTAAGGCAGCAATGGAAACCGGTGTGGCAAGAATAAAAGTCGATCCGGAGGAAGTTGCTGAGAAAACGAGGCAATTAGCCATCATTGATTAAAGTGAGTGATTCTTCTTTGACAACTCCGCATTCAAAAGTTTATATTGAAATCCTTCGCCATATTCGCGCAATTATTGCAGAAAAACAGCTTTCTTATGGAGATAAAATTCCTTCAGAAAGAGAGCTGGCTGAGAATTTAAAAGTTGGAAGATCTTCTGTTCGTGAAGCGTTAAGAGCCCTTGAATTATTAGGGATGATTGAAACGAGAAGAGGCGAAGGAACTTTTTTAAAGGATTTTAGAGAACATAATTTAATTGAACTGCTGGGTACCTTTATTCTTGATGATACAAAAGCAATAAAGGATGTTATTAAAATGAACGAGCTATTAGAAAAAAATGCCCTGCAGCTAATCTTACAAAGTGACATAAATGAACAATTAGAAGAATTATCTAGTAAAGTTCAGGATACAGAGATAACAAGATTTGAATTAATGACTGAGCTTGTTAAATTAGCAAACAATTTTCTCTTATATCGAATTTGGAATGTTTTAAATGAATATGTCAGCTTTGTATATAAAGGTGATCAATCGCATAGTTCTTCAAAAAAACATTTAGCCATGTTGCTTGATGCTTTAATAAAAAAGGATCATTTAGAAGTGTTTATTCAATATGAAGCGGTATCCCTTAAAGAAAATGTCGAATAGATATTGACAACTTTCTACAACATGTTTGTCCAGCAATCGTTACAGTTAATATAACTGACACTTTTTTAGAAAATAGTTTCTTAAAGTGAATACTAGATTATGTAATCATTATCTGATTTAAATAGAAGCAGCTTTAATAAAGGCTATGTTTAAGCGCGTTGTTATTTTTGGCTATAAATGGATATGAGCTAAATAGGAAATCTTCGGCCAATTATAACAGTGCCTTTGAAAAAGGGGAGGTACCGTTTTGTTAAAAGATTTATTTACTAAGCCAAAACCAAAGAAAAAGAAATATGCCTCAATTCCTTCTGAGCAAGCTAAGCAAGATGTTCCGGAAGGGATTGTCATAAAATGCCCGAATTGTAAAAAAATCATGTATACGAAAGAACTTAATAAAAATCTAAAAGTTTGTATGAATTGTGGATATCATCATCAAATGAACGCTAGAGAGCGAATTGAGAGTTTATTTGATGAAAATAGCTTCCTTGAATATGATCAAAACATGATATCTGAAAATCCTCTAAACTTCCCTGATTATGAGGAAAAACTTGAAAAAGATCGTCAAAAAACTAAACAAAATGAAGCTGTAGTAACAGGAGAAGGTCTGATAAACGGCTTTAGAACAGCTGTGGCTATCATGGACGCTAGTTTTAGAATGGGAAGTATGGGTTCTGTTGTAGGAGAAAAAATTACCCGAGCAATAGAAAATGCGAATGAAAAAGGATTACCGATTATTATTTTTACTGCTTCCGGCGGGGCTAGGATGCAAGAGGGTGTTTTAAGTCTTATGCAAATGGCTAAAACAAGTTCTGCCCTTAAGCTTTTTAGTGATAATGGTGGGTTGATCATTTCTGTTATGACACATCCAACAACTGGAGGAGTTTCGGCAAGCTTTGCATCACTAGGTGACTATAATTTTGCTGAGCCAGGTGCTTTAATTGGGTTTGCTGGTAGAAGAATTATTGAACAAACGATTAGAGAAGAGCTTCCTGAAGACTTCCAAACAGCAGAATTTTTACTGAAGCACGGGCAATTAGACAATGTTATTAATCGCCAAGAATTAAAGGAAACTCTTGGGAGCATACTTGATATTCATCAAACAGGAGGTGAAATAACATGGTAGGTGAAATGGAGTTTGAAAAGCCAGTTACCGAGCTTAGAGCTAAAATTAAAGAACTGAAAGATTTTACTGCTCAATCTGATGTTGATTTATCATCTGAAATTGAAAAATTAGAAGCAAGATTAGAAAAGCTTGAAAATGAAATTTATACAAATATAAAGCCTTGGGATCGAGTTCAAATTGCAAGGCATCCTAGTCGCCCTACAACTCTAGATTATATCGAACAAATTTTTACTAATTTCTTAGAATGTCATGGTGACCGATATTATGGTGATGATGATGCCATTGTTAGTGGTATAGCTAAGTTCAGAGATGTACCAGTAACTGTAATTGGTCACCAGCGTGGTAAAGATACAAAAGAAAATATTCGAAGAAATTTTGGTATGCCACATCCTGAAGGCTATCGTAAAGCATTACGGTTGATGAAACAAGCAGATAAATTCAATCGTCCGATTATATGTTTTATAGATACAAAAGGAGCTTATCCAGGAAAAGCAGCTGAAGAAAGAGGACAAAGTGAAGCAATTGCTAAAAACTTGTTCGAAATGGCTGGTTTATCTGTACCAGTTATTTGTATCGTTATTGGAGAAGGTGGTAGTGGTGGAGCACTAGCATTAGGTGTAGGAAATTATATTCATATGCTGGAGAACTCTACCTACTCTGTTATTTCTCCTGAAGGTGCAGCAGCATTACTTTGGAAAGACTCAGGATTAGCAAAGAAAGCTGCAGAAACAATGAAAATAACTGCCCCAGATTTAAAGCAACTTGGTGTTGTTGATGAAATTATCACAGAAGTAAAAGGTGGAGCACATAAGGATGTAGCTCAGCAAGCAATCAATATTACTGAGGTAATCGCAAGCTCTTTAAAAACTCTCTCAAGTATGACAGGGGAAGAATTAATTCAGCATCGTTATGAAAAATATAAAAGAATAGGTCAAGTATCGTTTGCAAACGATCTACTTGGGGTAAAATAGAAAAACGTGTGGCCGACCGGTCCACGTTTTCTTTTGCGGATGTGAAAGAAAAAACAATTCATTCTATTTTATTTACAGATTATACTTTTTTGGCAAAGTAGGACAATAATTTTGCAAAATTACATAATTCATTAAACACAGCAGATAATTTATTGTATAATGAAAAAGGCTCATAAAAAGGTTATTCGACAAAAGTTGACTCTTTGTTGTATTGACATTATAATCATGTTATTTTGGAAGTAATTTAGTATTGCTACTTATCTATAGTGGGGTGAAAGTTTTGAAAAAAATTGGCGTCTTAACCAGTGGTGGAGATTCCCCTGGTATGAATGCTGCTGTTAGGGCAGTTGTACGTAAAGCGATCTATCATGATGTAGAGGTTTATGGAATCTACCATGGATATACAGGTTTAATTGAAGGAAGAATAGAAAAATTAGAACTTGGCTCTGTAGGAGATATTATTCACCGCGGAGGTACGAAATTATATTCTGCTAGATGTCCTGAATTTAAAACAATAGAAGGTCAGAAAAAAGGGATTGAACAGTTAAAGAAACATGGGATTGAAGGCCTAGTTGTTATTGGGGGAGATGGTTCTTACATGGGAGCGAAAAAACTAACTGAACATGGTTTTCCATGTGTAGGTGTTCCTGGAACTATTGATAATGACATCCCTGGTACAGATTTTACTATTGGATTTGATACAGCACTTAATACAGTTATAGATGCAATTGATAAAATTCGTGATACAGCTACATCACACGAACGTACATATGTTATTGAAGTAATGGGAAGACATGCTGGTGATATTGCTCTTTGGTCTGGTTTGGCTGGAGGAGCTGAAACAATCTTAATACCGGAAGCTGACTATGACATGGACAATGTTGTTGCCCGCTTAAAACGTGGTCATGAGAGAGGAAAGAAGCATAGTATTATTGTAGTTGCAGAAGGTGTAGGCAGTGGAGTTGAATTTGCTAAGCAAATTGAAGAAGCTACTTCATTTGAGACACGTGTTTCTGTACTAGGTCATGTTCAGCGTGGCGGTTCTCCAACTGCTTTTGATCGTGTATTAGCGAGTAGACTTGGCGCGTATGCTGTTGAATTATTATTAGAAGGAAAAGGTGGACGTTGTGTTGGTATACAAAAGAACGAACTTGTTCACCATGATATTCTTGAAATACTAGATCAACCACATACGATTGATGATAATATGTACCGATTATCTAAAGAATTATCTATATAAATACTAGTTGGTATCGTTACCATATTATTTTACAAAGCTGCAAAGAAAAAATAAAACAATAGAACCATACAAAAATGGGTAAAGGAAGAAACGAATCTAACATGGGATAAGTGAAACCTTTACCCTTCTAAATGGTAGGAGGAAACGAAATGCGCAAAACGAAAATTGTATGTACAATTGGTCCTGCGAGTGAATCAATTGATAAATTATCAGAATTAATGCAGGCTGGAATGAATGTAGCCCGTTTGAATTTTTCACACGGTGATTTTGATGAGCATGGTGCAAGAATTAAAAATATTAGAGAGGCTTCTGCCAAACTAAACAAAACTGTAGCTATTCTTCTAGATACTAAAGGCCCTGAAATTCGCACAAACACAATGGAAAATGGTGCTATTGAGCTTGAGGCAGGAAAAGAAATTATTGTGTCAATGACAGAAGTAGTTGGTACAACAGAAAAGTTCTCTGTTACATATGAAGGACTTATTGATGATGTACATATTGGGTCAACAATTTTACTAGATGATGGTCTAATTGAGTTGGAAGTAATCGGTCTTGACCAATCAAAAGGTGAGATTAAAACATTAATTAAAAATACTGGTACATTAAAAAATAAAAAAGGTGTTAACGTACCAGGAGTTAGTGTGAAACTTCCAGGTATTACTGAAAAAGATGCTAAAGATATTGTTTTTGGTATTGAACAGGATGTTGACTTTATAGCTGCTTCTTTCGTTCGTCGTGCTTCAGACGTACTAGAAATTCGCGAGCTGCTTGAAGAGCATAATGCAGGCCATATTCAAATTATCCCTAAAATTGAGAATCAAGAAGGTGTAGATAACATCGATGAGATTCTTGAAGTGTCAGACGGTTTAATGGTTGCTCGTGGAGATTTGGGTGTTGAGATTCCTGCAGAGGAAGTTCCATTAGTTCAAAAAGAATTAATTCGTAAATGTAATGCTCTAGGAAAGCCTGTTATTACAGCTACTCAAATGCTTGATAGTATGCAACGTAACCCAAGACCGACTAGAGCGGAAGCAAGTGACGTAGCCAATGCTATTTTTGACGGTACGGATGCGATTATGCTTTCTGGTGAGACTGCTGCCGGTACTTATCCAGTGGAAGCGGTTAAAACAATGCACAATATTGCTTCAAGAGCAGAGCAAGCTTTAGATTATAAGCAAATTTTATCGAAGCGCAGTGCTCAGGTTGGCACAACAATCACAGATGCGATTGGCCAATCTACAGCTTATACAGCTCTAAATTTAGGTGTATCAGCAATTGTTACTCCAACTGAAAGTGGACACACTGCAAGAATGATTTCAAAATATCGTCCTAAAGCACCAATTATTGCTGTAACAGTTTCTGATTCATATTCTCGTAAGTTAGCTTTAGTATGGGGTGTTTACCCAAGAAGTGGAAATCACTCAACAACAACAGATGAAATGCTAGATCGTTCTGTATTAGAAGCAATTAATAGCGGACTTGTAACACATGGTGATCTTATTGTGATTACAGCGGGTGTACCTGTTGGTGAAGCAGGCACAACAAACCTTATGAAAGTCCATGTTATTGGAGATGTTATTGCAAAGGGACAAGGCATCGGACGTAAATCAGCTTTTGGTAAGGTTGTAGTGGCAAGCACTGCAAAGGATGCACAAGAAAAAATGACACAAGGTGCTATTCTTGTTGCACAAGGAACTGACCGTGATATGATGGATGCTCTTGAGAAAGCATCTGCTCTTGTAACAGAAGAAGGTGGCTTAACAAGTCATGCTGCTGTTGTGGGATTAAGTCTTGGTATTCCTGTTATTGTAGGTGTAGAAAACGCAACAACATTGTTAAAAGATGGTCAAGATATTACAGTAGACGCTGTTCGAGGAGTTATTTACCAAGGACATGCGAGTGTACTATAATTGTCATTAAGAGGAAGGGAGTAATCCCTTCTTTTTTTTGCATCTTTGGAATAGAATAGAGAGAGTATAGAGATTTAAAAAAGGACATCGTTTTATTAGTAGAGTTTAAGAGGTGAATACATGCGATTATTGATGTTTCTCATTATTGTTATACCTGCTCTAGAAATCGGAATTCTAATATTATCGGGAAATACAATTGGCCCCATTCCAACTGTATTACTTATTATTTTAACGGGTGTTGTAGGAGCTTGGCTTGCAAAGAAACAAGGATTGGAAACGTTAAGAAAAGCTCAGCAAGAAATGCAATTTGGACAAATTCCTGGAATGGCCATTATTGACGGGCTTTGTATCTTGATTGGTGGAGTTTTGTTATTAACTCCTGGGTTTATAACAGATACAGTAGGGTTTTTATTGTTATTTCCATATAGCAGAAATAAGTTTAAACCGATTTTATTAACAACTATTCGAAAAATGATTGATAAAAATCAGATAACGATCATAAGGTAGAAGTTGATCAAAGAAATTGTGGGGCTGATCTTAGTATCAGCCCCGTTCGTTTTACTATTATCTATTATTTCCTATGATGAATTTCCATAGGTCCTCATAAAGGCCCGCACTTTTAAATGTTTTTAATACGACTAATGCAACTGGCCCAGCTATCAGTCCTAAAAAGCCAATTAGTTTATAACCTATAAAAAGTGAAACGAGGGTAGCAAGTGGGTCAAGTCCGATATTGGAGGAAAGTACTTTTGGTTCCATTATTTGACGCTGTATTAAGACGAAAAGGTATAATACTCCTAGTCCAATTGCAAGCGGTATTCCACCACTAAACGATAAATAAATAATCCATGGAATGAACACTAAACCCGTACCTAAATATGGGAGAATATCAACTAAACCGATTAATAAAGCGATTGTAATAGCATAATCAACCCGTAAAATCAAAAGTCCTATTAAAACAATGGCGGTGGTAATGGAAATTAGGGTTGCTTGTGCACGAACAAAACCTATCAATGCTTTCTTTAACTCATTAGTAATAGTCCTTCCACTTGATTTTGCTCTCTGTGGTAGTAAACCAGAAACAGCAGATTTGAACTTATACCAATCTTTACTAATGAAAAAAGTTGCAAGTAAAGAAAAGATTATGACAGTTGCGGCATTTGGGAGCCAACTAATGATAACTGGAATATTTTCCAAAAAGCCTTTGATGAAATTTCCAACACTAGATGCAACTGATTCACCAATATTTTGAATGTTTGAGATAATGGATTGTTGTTGATTTGATTCAAGACTGTTAAAAAGGTATGTTAGTTGGTTATATAGTGGCATGATTTTTGTGACAAAAAACGTTTCGATGTAAACAGCTAACAACTCTAAATGTCCAGGGAGAACTCTCGCCAAATAGGTGGTGCCTGTTACAATTTCTGCTACTAAAAGAATGAGAATACCTGCAATTAAACAAATCAGTAAAATAATTGAGATAATCACTGAAAATCCTCTAGGAATCCTGAGGATCCGTTCCAACCCATTTACAAGAGGATTAATAATCATAGCAATTAAGATTGCAATTAAAAATGGATAGGTCAAAGTAGATAAATAATAACATATTGATATTCCTAAACATGTAACAGCTATAATAAGTAAAAATCTTAACATGCTATATAAATAATTCATATTCACTTAATAAATTCCTCCCCATTTTTCAATTCCTATGGGCTTTTCCAATCTTTGAATAAGGCTATATAGCATGTTTATTACATATTAAGCTTGTTTATACTATTTGAATTAATCTTTTGAGTTTCGATGTATAGTCATGGTTTTATATATGTAATTAATTTAACCATATTACTACTTTTTGGAGGTTTTACTCAGTGTTTAGTCAACCGGTACTCTTTTTATTAATCTTATTAGGAGTTGGATTTTTAGCGAAAAATCAATCATTGTTAATAGCTGTTGGATGCTTGCTAGTCATTAAATTGATTGGATTAGAATCGAAGTTATTGCCAACTATTGGGGCAAAGGGAATTAACTGGGGAGTTACAGTTATTACAATTGCTGTCTTAGTACCAATAGCAACAGGAGAAATTGGATTTAAACAGCTGATTGATGCTTTAAAATCTTCTTATGCTTGGATTGCTTTAGGAGCAGGGATAGCTGTCGCATTAATTGCTAAAAACGGGCTAACGTTGTTAGCGGAAGATCCTCATATTACAACAGCTCTTGTTTTTGGCACAATTCTAGCAGTTTCGTTATTCAATGGTGTGGCTGTAGGACCTTTAATAGGAGCAGGAATAGCGTATCTAGCCATGCAAATTGTAAAACTATTTAGTTCTTAATTATATAATACTGTAAAAAGCCAATTAATTTAGAGGAATTATACACTAATATAACAAATATATGTTATGGTTATATTAGTAAGGCAGTTTTAATGAAAGAATCCCTAAAATAAAATTTTTCTAACAAATTTTTAAGTAATAAAGTTGTTTTCATTCACAAAAGTCTGATAATTGTTTATAATAGGGATATGTTCTAAAATAATGCCTACATGATAAGGCAACCTTATCTCATCTCTTTTTGAAATGAGATAGGTATACTATCTATTATTTAAATAAGATTATCTGATAGTATATGTCACGTTCGATTTATACGGAGTGATGCTTTATCAAAATAATAAAAAATGTAAGCATTTTCTTTTTCTTTGCTTGCATGTGAGCAAGCGCTCAATCGTCTAAAAGTTTAAAATAATACTATAAATTCATGATTCGTGATCTACGAAACATAAGTGAAATATCTACTTTGACAAAAGCTTATTTCCTTACATATGGAACAGTTTATGACTGAGTCAAGTAGGATTTCTACTACTTATATCATTTAAACTTTTAAGATGAAACAAATGGGGAAAAAAGGTAAAGGAGAGGGATTTATATGACAGCAACAAAAGGTCTTGAAGGTATCGTTGCAACTACTTCATCTGTAAGCTCGATTATTGATGATACATTAACATATGCGGGCTATAACATTGATGATTTAGCAGAAAACGCAAGCTTTGAGGAAGTGGTTTATTTATTATGGCACAGAAAACTTCCGAATGCAGAACAATTAAATGAAATTAAGAAACAACTTGCGGAAAATGCAAAGATTCCACAGCAAGTTATTGAACACTTCAAATCATACCCTATCAATAAAGTTCACCCAATGGCTGCTCTACGTACTGCTGTATCTTTACTTGGCTTGTTTGATGAAGAAGCAGATGTGATGGATACAGAGGCTAACTACAGAAAAGCCATCCGTCTACAAGCACAGCTTCCGATTGTTGTTACTTCTTTTGCTCGTATTCGTAAAGGTTTAGAGCCAGTTGAGCCTAGAACAGACTTATCAATGGCTGCAAATTTCTTATACACATTATCAGGAAATGAGCCAGATGAAATTGCTGTGGAAGCATTTAATAAAGCACTTGTTTTACACGCAGACCATGAATTAAATGCATCTACTTTTACAGCACGTGTATGTGTTGCGACATTATCTGATGTTTATTCTGGTGTTACAGCTGCTATTGGTGCTCTAAAAGGTCCATTACACGGTGGAGCTAATGAAGCAGTAATGAAGATGCTTTCAGAAATCGATGAAGTAGAAAATGCTGAAAGTTATATTAATGAGAAGTTAGCAAATAAAGAAAAAATAATGGGCTTCGGACATCGTGTATACCGTCAAGGTGACCCAAGAGCGAAGCACTTAAAGAAGATGTCTGAAAAGCTAACAAAAATCACAGGTGAACCAAAATGGTATGAGATGTCAACAAAAGTTGAAGAATTAGTTACTTCTCAAAAACCACTTCCGCCAAATGTTGATTTCTATTCAGCATCTGTTTACCATAGCTTAGGCATTGATCATGATTTATTCACACCAATCTTTGCTGTAAGTCGTGTATCGGGATGGTTAGCTCATATTCTAGAGCAATATGAAAATAACCGACTAATTCGTCCACGTGCAGAGTATGTTGGACCAGAAAAACAAGCTTATATCCCTTTAGACCAAAGAGGATAATTTTATAGTGATATAGAATAGTGAAGAGGCAATTCCACATTGTCCTCCCTCTATGGGAGGATTACTGTGTGGAATCGTTTTCTACGCTTTCAATATAAAGGCTTTTATAAAAGGCCTGAATAATATAAATTTAATAAATTTTATAAAAACAAAAGTAACAACACTTTAAGAGAAGAGAATCTATTGGTAAAATAGATTTGAAAAATCAATTACATAACCCGGGAGGTAATTTTCTTGACACAAGGTGAAAAAATTACAACAACTAATGGAGTATTAAACGTACCAAACAACCCAGTAATCCCATTCATTGAAGGAGATGGAATTGGTCCTGATATCTGGGCGTCTGCATCACGTGTTCTAGAAGCAGCTGTAGAAAAAGCATACAACGGAGAAAAACAAATCGTTTGGAAAGAAGTATTAGCTGGTGAAAAGGCTTTCAATCAAACAGGTGAATGGTTACCAGCAGAAACACTTGATGTGATTCGTGAATATCTAATTGCAATCAAAGGACCTCTAACAACACCAATCGGTGGAGGAATTCGTTCTCTAAACGTTGCACTTCGTCAAGAATTAGATTTATTCACTTGCTTACGTCCAGTGCGCTATTTCCAAGGTGTACCTTCTCCAGTTAAACGTCCAGAAGATACAGATATGGTTATCTTCCGTGAAAATACAGAAGATATTTATGCTGGTATTGAATATGCAAATGGTTCAGATGAAGTTAAAAAGCTTATCAGCTTTTTACAAAATGAAATGGGTGTTAATAAAATCCGCTTCCCAGAAACATCTGGTATCGGAATTAAGCCTGTATCACAAGAAGGTACTAGCCGCTTAGTGAGAGCTGCTATTAACTATGCAATTGAACATGGCCGTAAATCAGTAACACTTGTTCACAAAGGTAACATTATGAAATTTACTGAAGGTGCTTTCAAAAACTGGGGTTATGAACTAGCTGAGAAAGAATTCGGTGATAAAGTATTTACATGGGCTGAATACGACCGCATCGTTGAAAACGAAGGTAAAGATGCTGCAAACAAAGCACAAGCTGATGCTGAAGCAGCAGGTAAAATCATTGTAAAAGATTCTATTGCAGATATCTTCTTACAACAAATTCTAACTCGTCCACGTGAGTTCGATGTTGTTGCAACAATGAACTTAAATGGTGACTATATCTCTGATGCACTTGCTGCACAAGTTGGTGGTATCGGTATTGCTCCAGGAGCAAACATTAACTATGAAACAGGACATGCAATTTTCGAAGCAACACACGGTACTGCTCCTAAATATGCAGGTCTTGATAAGGTTAATCCTTCTTCTGTTCTTCTTTCTGGTGTTCTTATGCTTGAGCACTTAGGATGGACTGAAGCTGCTGAATTAGTAATGAAATCAGTAGAGAAAACTATTGCTTCAAAAGTTGTAACTTATGACTTTGCTCGTTTAATGGAAGGTGCAACTGAAGTTAAATGCTCTGAGTTCGGTGACGAATTAATCAAAAACATGGGTTAATTTGAAACCTAAAATGCTCTGTTAAAAAACACAGTAATTAGGGTATCTAGATACTCTGCAAGAATTGACCATTAAAAGTCGAATATAAATCTAAGAGGGGCTTTGCGCATAAATGTACTTCATTTATGCGCTTTGCCCTCTTTCCTAATTTATACAATATTTAAGGAGATGTTTACATATGGCTATTAAGCGTAAAAAAGTTTCCGTAATTGGTGGGGGCTTCACTGGAGCCACTACAGCGTTTTTATTAGGGCAAAAAGAACTTGCAGATGTAGTATTAGTTGATATTCCTCAAATGGAAAACCCAACAAAAGGGAAAGCTCTTGATATGCTTGAAGCTAGTCCGGTACAAGGCTTCGACGCAAACATAATCGGAACATCTAATTATGAAGACACAGCAGGTTCTGATATTGTCGTCATTACAGCAGGTATTGCTAGGAAGCCAGGTATGAGTCGTGACGATCTTGTTACAACAAATGCAGGCATAATGAAGGCTGTAACAAAAGAAATTGTTAAGTATTCTCCTGAATGCACGATTATTGTGTTAACCAATCCTGTAGATGCAATGACTTATACAGTTTTTAAAGAGTCGGGATTTCCTAAGCATCGTGTGATTGGACAATCAGGAGTGTTAGATACAGCTCGTTTCCGTACGTTTGTTGCACAAGAGCTTAACCTTTCTGTGAAGGATGTAACAGGGTTTGTTTTAGGTGGACATGGTGATGATATGGTACCATTAGTACGCTATTCTTATGCGGGTGGTATTCCTCTCGAAACATTAATGTCTAAAGACAGATTAGATGCAATTGTTGAAAGAACACGTAAGGGTGGCGGTGAAATCGTTAATCTACTAGGCAACGGCAGTGCATACTATGCACCTGCAGCTTCACTGGTGGAAATGGTAGAGGCCATTTTAAAAGATCAACGACGAGTTCTTCCATCTATTGTCTATCTTGAAGGAGAATATGGCTTTGATGGAATCTACCTAGGTGTTCCAACTGTACTAGGTGGAAATGGTCTTGAACAAATTATTGAACTTGAACTCACCGAAGAAGAAAGAGCAGCTCTTGAAAAATCTGCTGATTCTGTTAGAAACGTTATGAAAGTATTATCTTAAGAAAGTGTTTAAAATAAAAAGAAAGTTGAGGATTTCCTCAATTTTCTTTTTTACTAAGAAATAACCTAATAGTAATTGCAGTGTTGTAAATTAGGTTCACTAATTTAGAAAAAGGGGTGTTAAAATGCTTCTTGGCAAAAAGAGAAAGATTGGTAGACATATCGAAGAAATATCGGTTGGAGAAAAATTAACTCTAACAGAAAAAATTGAAGATAAAGATTTACTTCTTTATTTAGGATTAACCAATGATGCCAACCCGCTTTATATTCAGCATGACTATGCCTCACAAACTCCTTATGAAAAGCCGATTGTACCAACAATCATGCTAACTGGAATCATTACAGCAGCTGTATCGAAATATTTACCTGGTCCAGGAAGCCACATTGTAAACCAAGAAATTTCATTCCTTCAACCGTTATACCATTATGATGTTGTCCAATTTTTGTTTGAGGTAGGAGAAGTCCATACTTCAGATAACAAAATTGTTGTAGATATTCATGCTGTGAATAGTGAAGAAAAAACCGTTCTAGAAGGAAAAATTACAGTATGCCCTCCTCATAAAATGACTCCAATGGAAGGCAAGGCACTAGAAAATTTCTAACTAAAATGTGCTGATTACTAACTGACTCTACTTAGAGCCAGTTTTTTTGTGGAAATTAATTTTAAACATAAACATTATTTTAAACAATAGTTGCCCTTTTTCCCTACTATTCGCTAGAATAGAACTAACATACATAGAGAAAAAACGAATAAAATAGATTGGTTCAATTGAAGGGAAATTTGATCTCTGGAGGCCTATATGAGTAAGAGAGTATTAGTAGTAGATGATGAACAATCAATTTCAACCTTGTTAAAGTATAATTTGGAACAAGCAGGCTATACAGTCTCAACAGCTATGGATGGAGAAGAAGGTCTGAATCTTTGTATAAAAGAAGAGCCTGATTTACTTGTGCTTGATTTAATGCTTCCGAAAATGGATGGAATTGAAGTGTGTAAACAGCTTCGACAAAGGAAAATCATGGTGCCAATTCTTATGCTTACGGCAAAAGACGATGAATTTGATAAAGTATTAGGCTTAGAATTAGGTGCAGACGATTATATGACAAAGCCTTTTAGCCCTAGAGAGGTTGTAGCAAGAATAAAGGCCATATTGAGACGCAGTCAGTCGCAGCCTGAACCTGAGGTGCAAGAAATTGAGGATGAAAATCAAGTACTGATTGGCGATTTACGAGTGTTACCTGATCACTACGAGGCTTATTATGGAAAAGAGCGTTTGGATTTAACTCCAAAAGAATTTGAATTACTAGTGTATTTAGCTAAACATAAGGGAAGAGTTCTTACAAGAGATCAGCTGCTCAGCGCGGTTTGGAATTATGATTTTGCTGGTGATACTAGAATTGTGGATGTTCATATTAGTCACTTACGAGAAAAGATAGAAAGAAATACAAAAAAACCATTATATATTAAAACAATAAGAGGGTTGGGGTACAAGCTTGAGGAGCCAAAGCTGAATGAATAGATTTCGTTCACGCTTTTTGTTTGCCCTTATTACATTAATCATTGCAGTACTGGTTGGCTTAGGGTTATTGCTAGGGCAAATTTTTAATAGCTACTATTTGAACACGTTTAAAGAAGAGTTACAAAGAGAAGCACACTCAATCTTAACGATAATATCTCGTGAGGATTTATCAAACTCTCAAATCTCAGAATTACTTTCTGACTTAGGGAAGGATTATAAATCACATATTACGATTATAGATGAAGATAATACCATTTTGTTTGATGCTGGTGACCTAACACAAGATCTGGATATGAATTCATTGAAGAATAACGTACTTCCAATCATGAGGGGACAAACTAAGGGCTATTATTATAGTGACCAAGTTCATGGGCTTGCTTATTATGGATTGCCTATAAAGGAAAAAGCTGCTTATGAAGGGATTGTGCTCGTTAGCGCGTCTGTGAGCTCTTTAACTAAAGTAAATCAACAAATGTGGGGTATTCTAGTAGCTAGTCTCGGAATCGCATTCATCATTATATTATTAATTGGAGTAAGAATTACAGCCCAATTTACTAGACCGATTGAGTCTGCAATTAAAGTATCTATGGAACTTGCAAAGGGAAATTATAAAGCACGTACATATGAAGATCATTTAGACGAAACAGGAATACTGAGTCAGTCAATTAATATACTTGCCAGAAACCTTCAAGATATGACAAGGGCACAGGAAATGCAGCAAGATCGTTTGCAAACGTTAATTGAAAATATGGGAAGCGGGCTAATTTTGATTGATGGTAGAGGTTATATTAACTTAGTCAACAGGGCATATAAAGAATTATTTGAGGTTGACTCAGCTAAGTTTCTTTATCAATTATATTATGACGCGTTTACTCATAAAGAAATTATTGAAATTGTGGAAGAGATTTTTATGACTGAGGTAAAAGTCAGAAAGCAGCTTCATCTTCCCTTGAAGATTGAACGTAAGCATTTTGAAGTGTATGGGGCACCTATTATTGGAACAAATGATGAATGGAAAGGAATTGTCCTTGTATTTCATGACATTACTGAACTTAAAAAACTCGAACAGATGCGTAAGGATTTTGTTGCGAATGTATCACATGAATTAAAAACACCAATCACATCGATTAAAGGATTTAGTGAAACATTACTGGACGGAGCACTTAGTGATAAGCAAACAGCCGAATACTTCCTTTCCATTATTCTAAAGGAAAGCGACCGTTTACAATCTTTAATTCAAGATTTGCTTGATTTATCGAAAATTGAACAGCAAGGATTTGAATTATCAATCCAAACATGTGATTTACGAGAGATCTTGGATGATATTATCGTAATGTTAGAAAATAAAGCAAGAGAAAAAGAGGTAGAGCTTTCTGTCTCTTTACCTGAAGGTCTTACTTATATTGAAGGCGACATTTATCGATTAAAGCAAATTTTTATTAATTTAATTAGTAATGCTCTAACATATACTCCACAAGGTGGCTATGTGCATGCAAAAGTGGATAAATATCCTGATTATGCAATCGTTACTGTTTCAGACACAGGGATTGGCATTAAAACGGAGGAAATCGCACGTATTTTTGAGCGTTTCTATCGTGTTGACAGGGCGAGAAGTAGAAACTCGGGTGGAACAGGCTTAGGTTTGGCAATTGTAAAACATTTGGTGGAAGCTCATAAAGGTCAAATTAGTGTGGAAAGTGAAGTTGGAAAAGGTACTACGTTTACAGTTAAGCTGAATAGAAAATTTGATGAAACTTCATAACGTAGTGACCATAAAACCTTTCTATCTGTTAATTTCGACATTATTTACAATTAATTTACACTAGGTTTATTATTACTTAATAAAATGTTGGTAATATACTAAGTGAAAACCCCTTCATCCAAGGAGCCAATCTTTTGGACGTGAGTTTACCAAATAAACTCACGTCCCTTTTTTGTTGTCATAATAAATCCTCATAAATTCAACTCTTCATAAATTTATTTTCTAATTAATACTAATAGTGGGAAGCTATTAAAAGGGAAATATGAAACCTTTTTAATGATGATTCGTATATAACTTAACAAGAAAATAAAGCAGTACATACTAAATGTACCGAATAAGAAAGGCAGGGGTTGGATGTTAAGTATAAAACGAGTACTCACGATCTTCGGATTTGCGTTGTTAATTGTGGTCTTAGGAATTGTTGCTTTTACTTCATGGTATACCGTAGATGAGTCAGAACAAGCCGTGATGATCACTCTTGGAGAGGTAGAAGAAGGAATTAGTGAACCAGGATTACATTTTAAGATGCCATAGCCAATCCAATCAGTTGAAGTTCTATCTAAAGAAACTTTCAGTTTACAGTTTGGTTATGAGGAATCTGAGGATGGTGAAGTGAAAGATTTTCCAAAAGAAACAAAAATGATTACGGGTGATGAGAATATCGTTTTAGCAGATATGGTCGTTCAGTGGAAAATTACCGAGCCGGGTAAATATTTATTTAATGCTGAAAATCCACGGGAGATGTTAGAGGATGCAACATCGGCGAGTTTAAGAAGTATTATTGGAAGTTCAACAATTGATGACGCTTTAACATCTGGAAAAGTTGAAATTGAGAAGCAAGTTCAGGAATTACTAACAAATCTTGTTGATGGATATGACATTGGAATTACCATTTTAGCCGTAAAATTACAGGATGTAGATTTACCAAACGAAGAGGTTAGGAAAGCTTTTACAGCAGTTACCGATGCTCGTGAAACGATGAATACACGTAAAAATGAGGCGAATAAATACAGAAATCAACGAACAGAAGAAGCACAAGGGGAAAAGGATGCGATTATGTCCTCTGCAGCTGGTGATAAAGCAGCCCGCATAGAAGAGGCACGTGGGGATGTTGCTCAATTTAATGCCATTTATAACGAATATGTTAATAATAAAGATATTACACAAAAGCGTTTAGTATTAGAAACAATCGATCAGGTTCTCCCGAATGCTGAGATTTATATTATGGAAGACAATGGGAACACGATGAAATACTTGCCAATTAAGGATCCGGCTTCAAAGCCTGTCGTACCAGCAGAACAGGAAGGAAGTGTTACAAATGGCCAATGATAATATCGTGAACATGGAGGAGAAGAAACCTGCCTTTTCATTTAAGGGGTATTTACGTGGGGGCATTATTCTTCTTGTCTTAATTATCTTACTTGTCTTAATATTTACCAATCTTTTTATTGTTAAGGAAAATGAATATAAGGTTGTTCGTCAATTTGGTGAAGTTGTAAAAATTATAGAAGAACCAGGATTAAATTTTAAAATACCATTTATTCAGTCAGTTACAACACTACCTAAATATCAGATGACTTATGATGTTGAAGAGGCAGAAATTAATACAAAGGATAAAAAGCGGTTAATCATTGATAATTATACCGTTTGGCGAATAAGTGATCCTAAAAAAATGATTTCAAATGCAAGATCAATTGTGAACGCAGAAACAAAGATGGCCGAATATGTTTTCTCAACCGTTCGCTCTGAATTAGGTCAATTAAACTATGACGAAATTATTAATGATGAAAAGTCATCAAGAGGAAGCTTAAATGATAAAGTAACTGAAATTGTTAATAATTTATTAGAACAGGGGAACTATGGGATCGTTGTAGCAGATGTGAGAATGAAAAGAACAGATTTACCGGCTGAAAATGAACAGTCTGTATTCACACGTATGATTTCTGAGCGTGAATCAACTGCACAAGGATATTTGTCTAAAGGTGACGCTGAAAAGAATCGAATTATTGCAGATACCGATCGAGAAGTTAAAGAGATGCTAGCAAAGGCACAGGCAGATGCTGATGTGATTCGAAGTGAGGGGGAAAGAGACGCAGCGAAAATGTATAACACTGCTTATTCTAAGGATCCAAGCTTCTATGAAATGTATCGAACATTACAATTGTATAAACAGACGATAGATGAAGAGACTGTTATTATTATTCCATTTAATTCTCCTTATGCTTCCTTGCTAAAAGGAGTCCAGTAAACGATAACAATTCATACAGTACCCCTGATTTTCCTTTCTATTTAAAGACATGATAAAATAGAGGGAAATAAGGGGTCTTTTTTTGGTTTATTGCTAATTTAGGTACATGTACAAGTAAAAGAGTGCTCCAGGACCTCCTGCAAAAAGAGAGTGTCTGAATTAGAAATCAATAGACCAGTAAAAGAGAGCTTTAGACATAAAATGTTGAACAAGAGCTTGTTCAACAATGAATACAGGAGGCTGTAAAAGTTGACGAAAAAAATAGTATTAATTGATGGGAATAGTATTGCCTATAGAGCTTTCTTTGCCCTGCCATTATTAAATAATGACAAAGGTATACATACGAACGCAATTTATGGATTTACCATGATTTTAATGAAAATACTAGAAGATGAGAAGCCGTCTCATATGCTTGTGGCTTTTGATGCTGGTAAAACAACATTTAGACATAAAACATTCCAAGAATACAAAGGTGGAAGACAAAAAACCCCACCTGAGCTCTCAGAGCAATTTCCATTTATTCGAGAACTATTAGATGCTTATCAAATCTCAAGATATGAACTGGAAAACTATGAAGCAGATGATATTATCGGTACTCTTTCCAAACAGGCTGAACAGGATGGCTATGAAGTTAAGGTAATATCAGGGGACAAAGATTTAACTCAATTGGTTACAGATAAGATAACAGTTGATATTACAAAAAAAGGGATAACAGATGTGGATTCTTACACTCCTGACTTTGTGATGGAAAAGTATGGATTAACTCCTGAGCAAATTATTGATATGAAAGGTCTTATGGGAGATACGTCTGATAATATTCCTGGTGTACCGGGAGTGGGAGAAAAAACAGCAATAAAACTGTTAAGTGAGTTTAAAACATTAGAGAGTGTATTAGATTCAATTGAAAAAGTAAGTGGGAAAAAATTAAAGGAAAAGCTTGAAGAAAATCGTGAGCAGGCTTTAATGAGTAAAAAGCTTGCAACGATTGATTGTGAAGCACCCTTAGCAATCACATTGGATGAAGTACGATATGAAGGATTCGATGCTAGTAAAGTAAAGGAAATCTTTAAGGAACTAGGCTTTAATTCTTTATTAGAAAAAATGGGTGAAGATGTAGCTGAGGAAGAAGTATACGAGGATATCAGCTTTGAAAACGTAACAGAGCTTACCTCAGATATACTGACAGATGAAGCAGCACTGTATGTAGAAATACTAGAGGATAGTTATCACCAAGCTGACATAAGTGGCGTTTCAATTATAAATAAAAATGGTCATTATTATATATCAGCTGAACTTGCTCTTAATTCTGATTTATTTAAGGAATGGGCTGCAGACGAAACCAAACGTAAAACAGTTTATGATGGTAAAAAAACAACGGTTGGCTTAAGTTGGAAAGGAATCTCTTTAAAAGGAATTGACTTTGATATTTTAATTGCGGCATATTTATTGAATCCTTCGGCAACATTTGATGACGTAGCTAGTGTAGCTAAATCACATGGCATATCGATTGTACAAGCTGATGAGGTTGTTTATGGAAAAGGAGCAAAACGTTCTATTCCTGGTGAAGAGACTCTTAGTGAGCACCTTGTTCGTAAGAGCTTAGCGATCTTTGATTTAAAAGAAAAGTTAATTGAACAACTCGAACAAAATGATCAATCATCTTTATTGTATGACTTAGAATTACCTTTATCTCTTATTCTTGCACAAATGGAAGCTGAGGGAATAGCTGTTGATGTGGACCGTTTGAAAGACATGGGTGAACATTTAGCAGAACAATTAAACGCTCTTGAAAAAAATATTTATGAGCATGCTGGTGAATCATTTAATATTAATTCTCCAAAGCAGCTTGGTGTTATTTTATTTGAGAAGCTTCAGCTGCCAGTTGTGAAAAAGACGAAAACAGGTTATTCAACTTCAGCGGATGTATTAGAAAAGCTTGAAGATAAACATGAAATCGTAAAGGATATCCTTCATTATCGTCAGTTAGGTAAATTACAATCAACCTATATTGAAGGGTTATTAAAAGTTGTTCATAAAGACACGCATAAAATTCATACTCGTTTTAACCAGGTGCTAACAACAACAGGAAGACTTAGCTCAATCGATCCTAACCTACAAAACATACCGATTCGATTAGAAGAAGGACGTAAGATTCGTCAAGCTTTTGTACCTTCTCATAAAGATTGGGTCATTTTTGCAGCTGACTATTCACAAATTGAATTAAGGGTATTAGCTCATATCGCAAATGATCAAAATTTAGTAGAAGCCTTCCAGAATGATTTAGACATTCATACGAAAACAGCTATGGATGTGTTTCATGTTGAAGAAGATGAAGTGACTTCAAATATGAGAAGACAAGCCAAGGCTGTTAATTTTGGCATCGTATACGGAATCAGTGATTTTGGTCTTTCTCAAAGTTTGGGGATTACTCGTAAAGAAGCCGGTGAATTTATCAAGCGTTATTTAGAATCCTTTGTTGGAGTACAGGACTATATGGATGATATTGTAGCTGATGCAAGAGAGAAGGGTTATGTTAAAACATTGCTTCATCGAAGAAGGTATATTCCTGAAATCACGAGCAGAAACTTTAATCTTCGCAGCTTTGCTGAACGAACAGCTATGAACACTCCAATTCAAGGAAGCGCAGCCGATATTATCAAAAAAGCGATGATTGATATGGCTGCAAGATTAAAGCAAGAAAAGCTGCAAACAAAGCTGTTATTACAGGTGCATGATGAATTGATTTTTGAAGCTCCTAGAGAAGAAGTGTCAATTTTAGAAAAAATTGTTCCAGAAGTAATGGAAAATGCGGTTGAGTTAAAAGTGCCATTAAAGGTGGACTATTCTTATGGAGATTCCTGGTATGATGCAAAATAAGCATAGAAAACTGTAGGGGGCTTGATTGGCCCCTTTACTTTTCATTAGAACTTGGTGATAAGCCAAGCACTAATGTGAAAAGGATGTGAACAAATTACAATGCCTGAATTACCAGAGGTTGAAACGGTACGACGAACATTGCTTCAGTTAGTGAAAGGGAAAACGATTAACGGAGTCAATATTCATTGGCCGAAAATCATTAAAAAGCCAGAAGAGCCTGAACAATTTAGAGATGCAATCATTGGTCAAACAATTCATGATGTTCAGCGCAGAGGCAAATTCTTAAAATTTATACTTGATGATTTTGTTCTTGTTTCTCATTTGCGAATGGAAGGAAGATATGGTTTATATCAACCACAGGAGGAATTTGATCATCATACACATGTTATTTTTACGTTTACAGATCATACGGAATTAAGATATCGGGATGTTCGAAAGTTCGGGACTATGCATTTATTTAAGAAGGGAGAAGAAGAAAGTACACTCCCTCTTTCCCAACTAGGGCCTGAGCCATTTTCTAAAGAATTCACGGTGGAATATCTTCGAGGTCGTCTGGCAAAAACTGAACGGAAAATTAAGACGGCTTTGTTAGATCAATCAGTTGTTGTGGGACTTGGCAATATATATGTAGATGAAGCTCTTTTTAGATCAAGTATTAAACCAGATCGTATAGCCAGTAAATTAACAAAAGCGGAATATAAGATTTTACATGAGCAAATCATTAAAACCCTTGAAGAAGCAGTTGCTCAAGGAGGCAGTACTGTTCGCTCATATGTAAATACACAAGGTGAAATCGGTATGTTTCAGCTTCAATTATACGTTTATGGCAGAACAAATGAGCCATGTAAAAAATGTGGAAAAACATTAACAAAAACAGTCGTAGGCGGACGAGGAACTCATTATTGTGAGCAATGTCAAAAATAGGTCGAAGAAAAAAGGCAAAAGACATAAATATGTTTTTTGCCTTTTTTGTTTATAAAGAATCAATATAAATCATAAGGTAATCCATACTCAAAAAATAAAGCGACCTTCTTTAACATTCTCTGGGCGTTCATCATACACTATGTTAGCAACTAGAAGGAAGGGGCTAGGCAGTATGTTTCAATATACATCACTCTTGTTATTAGCGTTCGCAGTTAGTTTGGATAGCTTTTCGGTTGGATTTACGTATGGAATGAGAAAAATGAGGATCCCTTTTAAGTCGATTTTTATTATCGCATGTTGTTCAGCGGCCACGATGCTTGGGGCAATGTTTCTTGGTGAACTTTTAACAAGAGTTTTTCCGGTTTATATAACAGAAAAGCTTGGTGGCTTTATTTTAATGCTTATTGGGGCATGGGTCTTATACCAATTTTTCCGTCCTGCAAAAGAAGAAACTTCAGTTGAAGAAGAAACGGAAAAAATGTTAATTAACTTTGAAATCAAAACATTTGGAATTGTCATTAATATACTTAGAAAACCTATGACGGCAGATATTGATAAATCTGGTACGATTACAGGTGTTGAAGCATTGTTACTCGGGCTGGCATTATCACTCGATGCCTTTGGAGCGGGTATTGGCGCTGCGTTATTAGGTTATTCTCCTATTGTAATGAGTTTACTAGTAGCGTGTATGAGCTCGTTATTTGTATCTATTGGGATTAAATCAGGACATATTTTCTCTAAATTTGCGTGGATGGACAAATTTTCTTGCCTCCCGGGTATTATTCTCATTATGATAGGGATATGGAAACTTTAGACAATGGAGGCTTATCATAGTGACAGTTGTTATCGGTCTAACTGGTGGAATTGCAAGTGGTAAAAGTACAGTTTCAAATATGTTGAAAAACCTAGGAATTCGCGTTGTTGATGCAGACCAGATTTCTAGGGAAGTGGTTGAACTTGGAAAGCCAGCTTATCAACAAATACTTTCTGTTTTTGGTGATGAAATACTGCATCAAGATAAAACCATAAATCGAGAAAAGCTTGGTGCCATTATTTTTGGTGACCATTCAAAAAGAGAACAATTAAACAAAATAGTACATCCCGCAGTTAGAAAAGAAATGCTAAACGGAGTTGAAGAAGAAAAAGCTAAAAATTCAAAGGCAGTCGTTCTTGATATACCATTGCTTTTTGAAAGTAAATTAACTCATATGGTTGACAAAACCATCCTTGTGTATGTGGATGAAAAAACACAGCTTAAACGTCTTATGGAGAGAAATGGATATACAGAGAAAGAAGCTAAAATGAGAATCGAGTCACAGCTTCCATTACACATGAAAAAAGATCTTTCAGATGAAATTATTGACAATAATGGCACGATTGAGCAGACAGAAAAGCAGTTACATGAAATCTTAAAGAAACTAATTTAACCAAGAGACTTTTATAGTCTCTTTTTTTTATTTCTCTATTCTCATCAAAAGTCTGTTTTATGAAAGTGAAAATTTTAATAACACACTTTTCGGATCAATGTGTTATACTAATTATATAAAATAATTTAAAAGTATAACATATAATAGAGAGGGGAAACGATGATGAGAGCCAATATTGCAATAAATGGGTTTGGTCGAATTGGGAGAATGGTTTTTAGGTATGCAATGATGGAAGATATTAATATTATGGCGATCAATGCAAGTTATCCAGCTGATACTCTTGCTCATTTAATAAAATATGATACAACTCACGGGAAATTTCAGGGGGAAGTAATTGCCCATGAAGATCATTTACTTGTAAATGGTCAAAAGGTGTTATTAATAAATGAACGTGACCCTGAGAAGCTTCCTTGGGATGTTTTAGGGATTGATATTGTTATTGAGGCAACAGGGAAGTTTAATAGCAGGGAAAAGGCAATGCTCCATGTTAAAGCGGGAGCAAAAAAGGTGATCTTAACTGCACCTGGTAAAAATGAAGATATTACGATTGTGATGGGAGTTAACGAAAATAAGTTTGATGCAAATCAACATAAAATTATTTCGAATGCGTCGTGTACAACAAATTGTCTTGCTCCGGTCATTAAGGTGATAGATGAATCTTTCTATATAAAAAATGGTTTAATGACAACCGTACATGCTTATACAAATGACCAGAAAAACATTGACAACCCGCATAAGGATTTGAGAAGGGCTAGAGCTTGTGGGCAATCCATTATCCCGACAACAACTGGTGCAGCAAAGGCACTAGAGCTTGTTCTCCCAAACATGAAAGGCAAGTTACATGGTATGGCTTTACGAGTCCCAACACCAAATGTTTCATTAGTTGACCTTGTAGTTGATGTAGAAAAGCCTGTTACTGTAGAGGAAGTTAATCGAGCTTTCCAATTTGCTTCAAGGGGCTCTTTAAAAGGGATTCTAGACTTCACGACTGAGCCGTTAGTATCAATTGACTACAATACAAATCCACATTCAGCTATCATTGACGGTTTATCAACAATGGTAATGGAAAATCATAAAATAAAAGTTTTAGCTTGGTATGATAATGAATGGGGTTATTCATGCCGTGTTGCCGATTTAACAAAACTAGTAGCAAATAGTATGACTCATTTATTAGAGGTATAAAAAATATTTTGGATAATAAAGTTCCCGGCGGTTAAAGTAATAAATGTGTGACCGAATATTTGATTAACCCTTTAACTAATTTTTTTCAAAAGTGTGTTGCAAAACAAATACAAACAAAGTATACTATTTTTCGTGAACTTCTTATCAAAGCCAAGGTGTTATGGCTACTTAAAGGGTTAGGACCTCTCTGGACTAACTTTCCCCCGTGGTAGTTACACATACCATTAAGCGAAGAATTCATGTATAAAAAATAGTTAAAGGGGGATCCATGAATATGGAAACAATGGGTAGACACGTAATCTCTGAACTATGGGGTTGCGATTTTGATAAGTTAAATGACATGGATTACATTGAAAAAACATTTGTAAATGCAGCATTAAAATCAGGCGCGGAAATTAGAGAGGTTGCTTTTCACAAATTTGCTCCTCAAGGAGTAAGTGGTGTGGTTATTATCTCTGAATCACATTTGACAATTCACAGCTTTCCAGAGCATGGTTATGCTAGTATCGATGTTTACACTTGCGGTGATTTAAATCCTAACATTGCTGCAGATCATATTGCAGAATCTTTAGGAGCACAAACTCGTGAAAACATTGAGATCCCTAGAGGTATGGGACCGGTACAAGTAAAGCAAGCTCAAGCAAAAGCTCTTTAAAACGTAAAGAGGTGCGGATTAATTGATCTGCACCTCTTTTTATTATCGGCAAATTTCAGTATGATAGTAGTAGAATAAATTTCGATACATAAAGTGAAAATTAATATGGAAAAAGGGGAATATGACAATGAGTTTTGTGAATAAATTAAAAGATATTTTTAGTACCCATCAAGAAACAAGGGAAAATCACCATAATCCCGATTTGAAAAGTCATTATTATAAAACAACAAATAAAAAAGCATTACAATCTGTAAAAGAATTAATTGAACAAACACCAGGAATGACTGTTACATCTGTTTCAGAAGAACGTGGAGAAATGAGCGTAAACGTTGATCGTCCAAGAAAAGCTTTTCTTATTGTAACGGTTATTTCTGTGCGTCCTTTTGAGACAGCAGTTGATTTTACAGCGACTACAACAACGGTCCTCCCGACTGATTTTGGATACAGTAAGAAATTAATTACTGAACTTTACAAAAAGCTCGACCAAAAAGAATCGTTTGTTGGAACTGGGAAAACGCGAAAATAAATTTAAAATTGAGTGATGAAATGTCAACAACTTAAAATTTTGACGTTTGATTGGAGCTGGTCATATGAAATGTCCTTCGTGTCAGCATAATGGGACAAGAGTATTAGACTCACGACCTGTAGATGAGGGAAAATCAATTCGACGCCGACGTGAATGTGAAGAATGTCAATATCGGTTTACTACATTTGAAAAGGTTGAGGAATTCCCATTAATTGTCGTGAAAAAGGAAGGGACTAGAGAAGAGTTTAGTCGTGAGAAAATTTTAAGAGGTCTTATTAAAGCGTGTGAAAAAAGACCGGTTCCCCTGCAAAAGCTTGAGGATGTTGTTCATGATATTGAGAAGGAACTGAGAAATCAAGGTGTCTCTGAAGTTAACAGTGAATTTGTAGGTGAAATGGTCATGGACAGGCTTGCGAGAATTGATGAGGTAGCATATGTGAGGTTTGCATCCGTTTATCGTCAATTTAAGGATATTAATGTGTTTATTGAAGAGTTAACCGATTTGATTAAGAAAGTAAGATAGAATCGAAAGAGCTTTTGAAGAGGTGTTCTTCAAGCTCTTTTTTCAGTGTAGGAACTTTTCACGTTTAATATATTGTAATGAAAGGTTGAAGGGGATGGAACAGCATTGGAAGGAATTGCTTGCTATTGACCGTTACTCAGTAAAAAGCAACTCAATTCTACAAGACTTGGATAGAAAAATAATAACATTGCTTTATCAACCATTAATTGGGTCAAAATGTTTCAGTTTATTTATGACTCTTTGGGGAGAGTTGGAGCAAAATCGCATGTGGAGCCAAGAAACAACGCATCATAGTTTAATGACGATTATGCAAAGTAACTTGCGTGACATTTATCAAGAACGTCTTAAATTAGAAGGACTTGGCTTATTAAAAACTTTTGTAACCGAAGAAGACGGTGTGAAGAAATATGTTTACGAGCTACAAGCACCAGTAAGACCGACAGAGTTTTTTCAAGACGGGGTATTAAATGTTTATCTTTATAATCGAGTTGGCAAAAATAAATTTTTACAGTTAAAACATTTTTTCTCAGATGAACAAAAGAGTGAAGGAATGAAGGACATTACAAAGTCGTTTAATGATGTTTTTGACTCTGTTCGTTCCGCTGAAATGGCTGGGAGAATGAATGAAGAAACGATAAAAGATTTATCGCTTGAAAAAAAACGAGAGTTTGTTAGTACAGAAACTAGGTCTAAATTAGAAATTTCAGATTCTGCTTTTGATTTTGATTTATTCTTCGCAGGACTTTCTGATGCTCTCATCCCTCATAAATCTATAACTTCTATTGTTAAGGATGTAATAAAGAAGCTCTCATACCTATACGGCATTAATGCTATTGATATGAAAAATGTTGTAATGGCAAGTATTGACCAGGACGAAAACATTGATATTGAATTACTTAGAAAATCTGCTCGTGATTGGTACCAATTTCAGCATGGAGATGAGTTACCTGGCTTAGTGGATAAAGTACAGCCACCATTATTGCGAGGTAAAAAAGAGCAAAAGCAATTAACAAAGGAAGAAGAGCTAATCTTTCAACTAGAAAGAATATCGCCAAAACAATTTTTAATGGATGTTTCCGGTGGAGTTACTCCTTCTGTTGGTGATTTGCAAATTATTGAAGAAGTGATGCTTCAACAAAGGCTCGAGCCTGGAGTTGTGAATGTATTAATTTATTATGTTATGTTAAAGACAGATATGAAGCTTACGAGGGCTTATGTTCAAAAAATTGCGAGCCATTGGACAAGGAAACAAGTGAAGACTGTAAAAGATGCTATGGATTTAGCTAAACAAGAGCACCGTCAATATCAACAATGGGCAGAAGAAAAGACAACAAAGAAGAAAACGGAGAATAATAAGAAAGCACCTATTCGTAAAGAAATGCTACCGGCATGGTTAAGTGAAGAAACAAATAGTGACCATAAAGATCAGCAGGAATTAAAACAGAAAGAAAAACATGATGATAAAGCTTCAAGCGTGGATATTGAACAATTTGAGTTAGAGAAAAAGAAATTATTTGATCGGATTAAAAAATATAAGGATAATAAAAACAACGAGACATAATGAGAGGAGGGAGAAAACATGGAACATTTAAGCAATTCCTTTAAAAAATTAAAAAATAGACCAGACTTTAATAATCGCTATAATGATTTGAAGAAAGAAGTGTTAAACAATCCGGATGTACAAGCTTTTATAACGAAACATTCAACTGAAATAGAAGAAGGTATGATTAATAGAAGTCTGGTTAAGCTTTATGAATTTGTCAATCAAAGCAAAAATTGCAAAAGCTGTCCTTCACTATCACAGTGTAAAAATATTTTAGAAGGTTATCACCCTCACTTAGTGATTCAAGGGCGTATTATTGACCTTCAATATACAAAATGCCCAACGAAGGAAGCATACGATGAACGAAAGAAACACGAGGCTCTTATTAAAAGCATGTATATTCCAAAGGATATCCTCGAGGCTCAATTTGATAAAATTGATGTTGATGTAGAGGAAACAAGCAGATTAAAAGTGATCGGGATGGCTCAAGATTTTGTGGAAGCATACAACAGTGGACAACGTACAAAAGGTTTATATTTATATGGCTCTTTCGGAGTCGGTAAGACCTATATTTTAGGTGCAATCGCAAATGAACTTGCTTCACATAAAGTATCATCTATGCTTGTTTATGTCCCGGAATTTATGAGAGAACTAAAAGGGTCATTTCAAAATTCATCATTGGATGAAAAACTTGATGCGGTAAAGAAAATTCCTGTTCTTATGCTCGATGATTTAGGGGCAGAATCAGTATCAAGCTGGATGAGAGATGAGATATTAGGAACAATTTTACAATATCGCATGCTTGAAAATCTCCCTACTTTTATCTCATCCAACTTTGGTTTAAAAGAACTTCAACATCACCTTGCATACTCTCAACGTGGTGAAGAAGAACCTGTTAAAGCTGCAAGAATCATGGAACGAATCAAACATATGACAACACCAGTAGAACTAATCGGTCGAAATCGCAGAGGCTAAGTGGTGGTAGAAAAGAGATTGAGATGATCAATCTCTTTTCTTTTGTATAATCCAACTAATTCTTTACTTCTAAAATATATGTTCCCCCCATATATATGAATCGAGGTGCTGCAAATAGGGGGGACAAACATGCTCGAGATATTATTTGGGTCTCCGAAAGAGGCAAGAGCAATCTATTCGATCTTTCATTCGATTCACGATAAATTTCATTCAGAACTTCAATTGGTTAATAATCAGTCCATAAAACTCAATCCAAAATCATGGGATACTACAGTAAAACAACTAGTTATACCAGGTTTAATTCAATTTATTATCAACCATAAAGAGCATCTTATTATGTTAAAAATGATAAAAGAAAATTATTATTTTAGTGAGGAAGAGGAACAGCAACAGATTATACATATTGCACAATCTATTATGGAAGGCCAAAGGGAAGAAATTCCAAGGGTTCAAGAGATATCTTCCAGAGAGCAAATGATTAGTGATGCACTTGAACAATTTCTTCGTCCTGACTTATATTTTTCATTTTCATCTTTTCAAAAATTTCGTCTTCACAAATATATAGATAGTTTAAGAGAATATGTTGAAATTGCGATTGAAGAATATAAAATGGAACAAGAATATCAAAGTTTTGTTCAAAGTTTAAGAGATTACTTGGCAAAAAAGGAAAGTAAGCTGTCTAAGCTTCAAATTGTATTTGATCAAGAATGTTTGGTTTATGACCAGGACAAACAATTAATGACTGAACATCAACTAAAAAAATATATTGATAATGATTTCGTTTATCAACATCCGATGTATATTGATAAGCAATTGTTGGCACCACTTGTATCAATTGCACCCGATTGGCTTATGCTTTATACAAATAACTCATTTGAAGGTATGGTTCAGACCATTCAAAATATTTTTGAGGAACGGGTGACAATATATCCACTGGAAAATTTTTAAGGTTCTCTACATATATTTAATTGAAATCCATTCTTGATTTTAAAGATGAAACATTTTATAATACGAGGTAATTGAAAAATTATCTGTATTGATAAGGACACGAGTTTGTTTTTACGGTTCCCAGAGAGGGAAGGAGTTGCTGAAACCTTCCTAACACGATTAACGTACTTACCACCTTTAAACTTCAGTTGTGAAAGGATGCTGTATGCATCTAATTAGTAGCTGACGGTCTCCCGTTATCGATTTTAAGCCATGTCTATTTGTTTATGTATGTTTTTGGATAGATATTGGGAACAAGGGTGGAACCACGGTCCATTGATAAGTTATCTAACTCGTCCCTTTTTTAGGGACGGGTTTTATTTATTTTTAGGCAATTTTAAACGAGCCTATTTTAAAAAATTTATATCATTATATGAGGTGAACAAGGATGTCAGACGTTATAAAAATTGCGTTTCCAGACGGAGCTGTAAAGGAGTTTGCAAAAGGTACCACAACAGAAGACATTGCGGCATCCATTAGCCCTGGTTTAAGAAAGAAGTCACTTGCAGGGAAAATTGATGGTCAATTGGTCGACTTACGTACACCAATTGAAGAAGATGGTGCAATTGAAATTGTTACACAAGATAGTGCTGAAGCATTAGAGATTATGAGACATTCGACTGCCCATTTAATGGCGCAGGCTATTAAGCGTTTGTATAAAGATCAGTCAGTAAAACTGGGAATTGGACCAGTTATTGAAAATGGTTTTTATTATGACATTGATATGGAACAAGCCATTACTCCTGAGGATCTACCGGCAATTGAAAAGGAAATGAAAAAGATTGTAAATGAGAACCTTGACATTGTACGTGTAGAAGTAAGCCGTGATGAAGCAAAACGCCGTTATGAAGAAATTCAAGATCCTTTAAAGCTTGAGTTACTTGAAGCAATTCCTGAAGGAGAGGCAGTTTCATTTTACGAGCAAGGTGAATTTTTTGACCTATGCCGTGGAATACACCTTCCTTCAACAGGTAAAATTAAAGAATTTAAATTATTAAGTGTTGCTGGAGCATACTGGCGTGGGGACAGCAATAACAAAATGTTGCAACGAATCTATGGAACAGCTTTCTTTAAAAAAGCTGACTTAGATGAACATCTTCGTTTATTAGAGGAAGCAAAAGAGCGTGACCACCGTAAATTAGGTAAAGAGCTTGGATTATTTACTTCTTCTCAAAAAGTTGGACAAGGTTTACCGCTTTGGTTACCAAAAGGTGCAACAATTCGTCGTATTGTTGAGCGCTACATTGTTGATAAAGAAGAGCGCTTAGGCTATCAGCACGTGTACACACCTGCTTTAGGAAGTGTTGAGCTTTACAAGACATCTGGACACTGGGAGCACTATCAAGAGGACATGTTTCCTAAAATGGAGATGGATAATGAAGATTTAGTTCTTCGCCCAATGAACTGTCCACACCATATGATGATTTATAAAAATGACATTCACAGCTACCGCGAACTACCAATTCGTATTGCTGAGCTTGGATTAATGCATCGTTATGAAATGTCAGGAGCACTAACTGGTTTACAGCGTGTTCGTGGAATGACGTTGAATGATGCTCATATCTTTGTACGACCTGATCAAATTAAAGATGAATTCATTCGTGTTGTACGTTTAGTTGAAGCTGTTTACAAAGACTTTGGAATTGATAAATATTCATTCCGATTATCTTATCGTGATCCGGAAGATAAAGAAAAGTATTTTGACGATGATAACATGTGGGAAAAAGCACAAAGCATGTTAAAAGGTGCAATGGATGAATTAGGTCATGATTATTATGAAGCAGAGGGAGAAGCGGCATTCTATGGCCCGAAGCTTGATGTACAAGTAAGAACAGCTCTAGGCAAAGATGAAACTCTTTCAACTGTTCAATTAGACTTCTTACTTCCTGAGCGCTTTGATTTAACATACGTTGGTGAAGATGGAAAACAACATCGACCTGTTGTTATTCACCGTGGTGTTGTTTCAACAATGGAACGTTTTGTTGCCTTCTTAATTGAAGAATACAAAGGAGCATTTCCAACATGGCTTGCACCTGTTCAGGTTCAAGTCATTCCAGTATCACCAGCTGTTCATCTTGATTATGCTAAGCAAGTTCAAGAGCAACTTCAAGAAGCTGGACTTCGTGTAGAGCTGGACGCTCGTGATGAAAAATTAGGGTATAAAATCCGTGAATCTCAAATCCAAAAAATACCGTATATGCTTGTAATTGGTGATAACGAGATTACTGAGAAAGCTGTTAACGTTCGTAAATATGGTGAACAAAAATCGGAAACTGTTCCATTCGAACAATTCTTAGAACAGATTAAGCAAGAAGTAAAAAGATCATAATGTAAAAAACAGTAGAGGCATTAGGCCCTACTGTTTTTTCATACATTAACTAATTAAAAAAGTTATTGCATGAATGAAATCGTTCTGTTAGAATAACTTATGTTGTTAAAAAACATACAGTACTTACTTGCAACAAACTAGTAATGGTGTTATAATTTTCAAGGTAATTGAATAGTCTTTTATATATACAAGTAGAAGCACCCGCTTCTCACCTGATTGACACATCCGTTTGTAGTTGGCAGGTTGCGATGATAGATGATAACAATCGTAGTGTGGGTGTTTTGCGTCCACGCTTTTTTATTTTTCCTGAAAAATAAAAGAACCGTGACCTACAAAACCGGATTTAAAAATCACTATTCAGTTTTTAAAAAACCTTGGAGGTGGCTAATTATTAGCAAAGATATGATGGTAAATGACGGAATTCGCGCACGTGAGGTTCGTCTAATCGGTGCCAACGGAGATCAGCTTGGAATTAAATCTCGCCAAGAGGCTTTAGAAATTGCAACAAGAGCTAATCTAGATTTAGTTTTAGTAGCTCCTAATGCGAAGCCTCCTGTATGCCGCATCATGGATTACGGTAAATTTCGTTTCGAACAGCAAAAGAAAGAAAAAGAAGCACGTAAAAATCAAAAGATTATTAATCTTAAAGAGGTTCGCTTGAGCCCAACAATCGATGAACATGATTTTAACACTAAGCTTCGAAATGCACGTAAATTCCTAGAAAAAGGCGATAAAGTAAAAGCTTCTATCCGCTTTAAAGGCCGTGCAATCACTCATAAAGGAATCGGTCAAAAGGTGCTTGATCGTTTCTCTGCAGAATGTGCTGATTTAAGTACGATTGAATCACATCCAAAAATGGATGGTCGTAGCATGTTCCTAGTTTTAGCACCGAAAAATGAAAAGCAATAATCCCTTAAGGAGGAATACCTTATGCCAAAAATGAAAACTCACCGTGGAGCTGCTAAGCGTTTCAAAAGAACAGGCTCTGGTAAACTTAAACGTTCACATGCTTACACAAGTCACTTATTCGCTAACAAATCTACAAAAGCTAAACGTAAATTACGTAAATCAACTGTAGTAAGCAAAGGCGATTTCAAACGTATTCGTCATTTATTAGACAATCTTAAATAATCGGACCATCGTAATATAGGAGGGAATTTACATGCCAAGAGTAAAAGGCGGTATCGTTTCACGTAAACGTCGTAAAAAAGTATTAAAATTAGCTAAAGGTTATTTCGGTTCTAAACATAGATTATACAAAGTTGCAAACCAACAAGTAATGAAATCATGGATGTATGCTTACCGTGATCGTCGTCAAAAGAAACGCGATTTCCGTAAGTTATGGATCACTCGTATCAATGCAGCTGCTCGTGTAAATGGTCTTTCTTACAGCCGTTTAATGTACGGATTAAAGCTTGCTGGTATCGAAGTAAACCGCAAAATGCTTGCTGACTTAGCAATTGCTGATGAAAAAGCATTTGCTCAATTAGCAGATGCTGCTAAAGCACAGCTTAACAAATAATTGAACGCGAAAGAGCTGACTCTTAAATGAGTTAGCTCTTTTTTCATAGAATGGGCTACTATTTATATAAAAACAAAGGAGAAAAACATGACCTATCTAATTGGTTTTTATTTATTACTAAATCTTATTGGTTTTACGATAATGGGCATGGATAAGAATCGAGCTAAAAAAGGAGAATGGAGGATTAAGGAGTCAACGCTTTGGCTTGTTGCTGCTATTGGAGGAGCTTTAGGTAGCTATTTAGCTATGAGGACTTTCCGACACAAAACAAAGCATTCTTCATTTAAATATGGGCTGCCTATTTTAACTTTGGTACATATCGGTCTTTTTGTTTATTTATCTGTTCGATTAGCATAAACTCATACACCTTCTCGTAAAATGGAAACAAACACTACAAACCTCTAGAATGGCAAACATGAAAGTGGTGATGAAGATTCAACTCGCAACCTCCACTGTATTAACAGCTATTGAAACAACTGGATTTTTTGCGCCCGTGGTCTTTATTTTGTTTCATATTATTAGGCAGTTTCTTCTTATTCCTGTAGCGGTAGTATGTTTAGCAGGTGGGATCTTATTTGGTACACTTCCTGGATCGTTGTATTCTGTCATTGGACTAACATGTGCTAGTATTACATTTTATTTTTTCTCCAAACTCTTTCCGATTTTTATTAATCGATTTGTTAAGATGAAAGAGAAATGGTTGGGAGCTTATACAAACTTATCAGTTATGCAAATTATCATTTTAAGAGTTATTCCTTTTGTTAACTTTTCTCTGATTTCTTTATGTATTTTAGACAAAACAAAAACATTTCGTCGTTATACGAAGGTATCGTTTTTAACACATATTCCGTCAACTCTTTGTTTTACTTGTTTAGGTGCTTCAATTCAAACCCTATCACCATTATTAATCGCTGGCATTGTTATGATGTTACTAGCATTAATTTATTTTTTTAGAGAAAAACAGGCCTTTATTAAATGGAGCGATTTTTTTGTGAAGGAAAAAGCATAAAAGCTTGAGAAAAATCATCTCAAGCTTTTTTGTATTGTATCAATTTTCACGTTTCTTAATTAACAATTCCTTAATAGGGCTTTTCCAATCAACTTTAGAAAATGGATAACGTTTTTTTACTTCTTCCTCAATAGTATTAAAATCATCCAATGTTAGCCCTTGTAAGCTGCTAGTTGATTTTGTCCATATAAATACTGACACGACCTCGAAAGCGTTAGTTGTTGTCCCTAGATATTTTTCTCCTTCAAATAATGCGCCCTTATAGGTGAGAAGGAAGTTTTTTCTTACATTTTCTTTATCATCTAAAAAATAAAATTGCTTTTGTTCATGAGCTAATTCAAGCTTTCGTTTCGGGTTAAATAAATATTTAAAACCTGAATAAAGCAGAAATAGGATGATAACGATTAAAAGTAATCGTAAAATTATCACAATCATTTGCTAACCCCTCCTCAGGGTAATTTTCCTTATATACGAATAAAGGTAGAAAAGGTTTCAAGTTTTTCTCAATTTGTTATAATTTTTTTGAAGATATTTTTTAATGGGGGATAAGTTCATGAACTTTTCAATACTATTTAACATGCAGCAAGAATTAGACAGCAAAATAGAAGCTCAACACCAACTACAAAATGAAAATTTAATTGAGCGAAAAGTATTAGCATTATTAGTTGAAGTCGGAGAGTTAGCTAATGAAACAAGATGCTTTAAATTTTGGAGTTTAAAGCCACCTGCATCAACTTCCGTTATATTAGAAGAATATGTAGATGGCATCCATTTTATCCTGTCATTGGGATTAGAGATGAAAGTAAATACGTTGTTAGATTTAAATGAGGTACAAGCGGATCGAACGATTACAGAACAATTTTTAAAGGTATATGAAACAATTCAAGCTTTTAAAAAAGATCAATCTCACGCAACCTATAAAGATATGTTTGAAGAATATTTATTGCTTGGAAAATTGTTAGGTTTTTCATCAAAGCAAGTGGAAGAAGCATATATTTCAAAAAATGAAGTGAATCACCAAAGACAGGAGCAAGGTTATTAAACCGTGCTATTTTCTTTCGACTAAATACTTGTTGTATAATGAATATGATTGTTAATAGAAGGAGGCAACATAATGACAAAGCTAGATGAAACGTTAACAATGCTAAAAGATTTAACAGATGCAAAAGGCATACCTGGAAACGAGCGTGAAGTTCGTGATGTAATGAAAAAATACATAACTCAATATTCTGATGAAGTGACAACAGATCATTTAGGAAGCTTAATTGCTAAAAAGGTTGGACAAGAAAACGGACCTAAGATTATGATTGCGGGCCACTTAGATGAAGTAGGCTTTATGGTGACACAAATTGATGACAAAGGCTTTCTTCGTTTTCAAACAGTTGGAGGTTGGTGGTCACAGGTAATGCTTGCACAACGTGTGACGATTGTGACAAGTAAAGGTGACGTAACTGGAATTATCGGCTCTAAGCCTCCACATATCCTACCTCCTGAGGCTCGTAAAAAACCGGTCGAGATTAAAGATATGTTTATTGATATTGGTGCAACAAGTCGTGAGGAAGCTTTAGAATTTGGTGTGAAACCAGGTGACCAGGTTGTTCCTTATTTTGAATTTACAGTGATGAAAAACGAGAAGTTTCTTCTTGCGAAAGCTTGGGACAACCGAATTGGCTGTGCGATTGCAATCGATGTATTGAAGAATTTAAAAGGAACGGATCATCCAAACGTAGTATATGGTGTTGGGACTGTTCAAGAAGAGGTTGGTTTACGTGGAGCAAGAACTTCTGCTAACATGATTGAGCCTGATATTGCTTTCGGTGTTGACGTAGGTATTGCTGGAGATACTCCGGGTATATCAGATAAGGAAGCGGCAAGTAAAATGGGTGAAGGTCCACAAATTATTCTTTATGATGCTTCAATGGTATCTCATAAAGGCTTGCGTGATTTAGTAACAGATACAGCCGATGAATTGAGTATTCCATATCAATTTGATGCGATTGCCGGTGGCGGTACTGATTCAGGTGCGATTCATATCTCGGCAAACGGGGTACCTGCGTTATCTATTACAATCGCTACTCGCTACATTCACTCACATGCAGCAATGCTTCATCGTGATGACTATGAAAATGCCGTGAAATTAATTACTGAAGTTGTAAAGAAATTAGATCGTGACACAGTAAACAAAATTACATTTGATTAAAAATAAGAAATGCTGGGGAGATCTCCCCAGCATTTTTTTATTGAACGTTCTTGTTTAGACCTTGCTCTAACATTGTTAACATTTCTTTTTTATCTTCATTATTAGCATTTTGCCAAATCACTTCGAAAAGAACACCTAAGCCTGGTAGCATTTTTTCTTCACCGCTTTGTATAGCATCAACAATCGTGTCTTGTAATTGATCTTGCGAATTTCCTGAAACATTTGAGATAACTGCATGGCGTAGATTTAAATTCAATGTAGCACACTCCTTCTTTTTAGCTTTAATTATTTCTAGCTTCGTTCCTTGATGAGTAAAACTTATGTAAAGTATCAAGGCTTCTCCGCATTTAATTTTAGAATTTGTTAATTAGGTTAGAATTATGTATGATTGGAAAGAGAAAATGGAATTGTTATAAAAGGAGTATGAAAGTGGATCGAATAGAATCAGTCAAAAATCCAAGAGTAAAGCAATGGAAAAAATTACATACAAAAAAAGAACGTGAGGCAACCGGTACATTTCTGATTGAAGGGCTACATCTAGTTGAAGAGGCTTTAAAAACCAAAGAAATGATTAGGTTATTAATTGTTTCGGAAGATATGTCGCTTCCACCTCATTTAAATGTCGATAATTTAAACATAACACTTGTTACAAAGGATGTTATGAAAGCAATAAGTGATACAGAAGCACCACAAGGACTAGCTGCTATATGTGAATTCCAACGAGAGCACTCTCCACAATCATGGAATAAAATTTTATTAATAGACAGTGTTCAAGATCCAGGAAACTTAGGTACAATCATACGTACTGCTGACGCGGCAGGAGTTGATGGGATAATATTAGGTGAAGGAACTGTTGATCATTATAATTCAAAGGTTATCCGTTCAAGTCAAGGTTCACTCTTTCATCTTCCAATTGCAAAAGGTAATTTAGAAGAATGGATCGATGTTTACACGGAAAAGGAAATTCCTACTTATGGTACTTCGTTGCAAAATGGGCAAAGTTATAAAGAAGTTGCTCCGGCAGAGAAATTCTGTCTGATAGTTGGTAATGAAGGTAGTGGAGTAAACGATAAATTATTACAAAAAACATCTAAAAATCTGTATATACCTATATATGGAGGGGCAGAATCGTTGAACGTGGCCATTGCAACAGGAATATTACTTTATCATTTACGTGGCTAGGCAGGTTGCGGTAACAAAAGAGTTTGATTATAATAAGATAGAAATTACATAAGCTTAAAAAACGATGACAGAGACTAGTACTTTACAGTTCGTCTACCCAGGGAGAAAATGCCTCGACTGAAAGCATTTTTTAGATTGAAGTAAATGAATTCATCTCTCGAGTTGACACTAGGACCGTTCAAGGGTTTTGGTAGGTAGTGAAGGTTTTGTTTTTAACTGACCCCCACATCCGACCTCTAAAACGTAAAGGTGTTCCGGTTTTTACCGTTATGGAAATGAAGTGAGTTGTACTTAGATATAGGAGTATGACTAACAAGGGTGGTAACGCGAATTCAACTCGTCCCTTTTATGGGGCGAGTTTTTTATTTTGCAAAAAAAGCTGCTAATACGCTTTTTAAATAAAGGAGGAAACAACATGCAGGAGCAATTAAAACAGCTTCAACAAGAAGCGCTTGAAAAAGTAGAACAAGCGCAGGATTTAAAAGCTTTAAATGACATTCGTGTCGCTTATTTAGGGAAAAAAGGTCCAATTACAGAAGTGTTACGTGGAATGGGTAAGCTTTCAGCTGAAGAACGTCCAGTAATGGGGGCGTTAGCAAATGAAGTAAGAGAAGCAATTGCTACGTCTATTTCTAGTAAGCAGGAGCATTTAGAACAGCTTGCTGTTGAGCAAAAGCTAGCAACAGAGACGATTGATGTGACGTTACCAGGTCGTCCTGTAAGAGTCGGAAATCATCACCCAATCACTGCTGTTATTGAAGAGATTGAAGATCTTTTCCTTGGAATGGGCTATCAAATTGCCGAGGGTCCAGAGGTTGAAACTGATTATTATAACTTTGAAGCTCTAAACCTGCCAAAAGGTCATCCAGCTCGTGATATGCAGGATTCTTTCTATATAACAGAAGAACTTCTTTTACGTACACATACCTCACCGGTTCAAGCAAGAACAATGCAAAAGCATGAGGGCAAGGGACCAGTTAAAATTATTTGTCCAGGTAAAGTGTTTCGACGTGATAACGATGATGCTACACACTCTCATCAATTTACACAAATTGAAGGACTTGTTATTGATGAAAACATTAGTATGAGTGATTTAAAAGGTACACTTGAAGTGTTTGCGAAGAAAATGTTTGGTGAAGAGCGTGAAATACGTCTGCGCCCTAGCTTTTTCCCATTTACAGAGCCATCTGTTGAAGTAGATGTATCTTGTTTCTTATGTGGAGGAAAAGGCTGTAACGTTTGTAAGAAAACAGGATGGATTGAAATGCTAGGAGCTGGAATGGTACATCCGAATGTATTAAAGATGGCTGGCTTTGATCCTGAAAAATATACTGGCTTTGCATTCGGGATCGGTGGAGAACGTATCGCCATGTTAAAGTACGGTATCGATGATATCCGTCATTTCTATACAGATGATGTACGATTCTTAAAACAATTTAAACGAGCGTAAATAGGAGGCTTAAAACATGTATGTTTCATATAAATGGTTAGCAGATTATGTTGATTTATCGGGCATTACACCAGATGAATTAGCAGAAAAAATCACACGCAGTGGTATTGAGGTTGAAGGTGTAGAGGTTTTAAATGAAGGCATGAAGGGTGTTGTTGTTGGTCATGTCGTAGAAAAAGAACAACATCCTGATGCGGATAAACTAAATAAATGTCAAGTGGATTTAGGAAACGGTGAAGTTGTCCAAATCATTTGTGGAGCTAAAAATGTTGATAAAGGACAAAAGGTTGCAGTTGCAACAGTAGGTGCTGTTTTACCTGGTAACTTTAAAATCAAAAAAGCCAAGCTTCGTGGAGAAGCGTCAAACGGAATGATTTGTTCATTACAAGAGCTAGGGATCGAAAGCAAGCTCGTAGCGAAGGAATATTCTGAAGGGATTTTTGTTTTCCCTAATGATGCAGAAGTTGGAAAAGATGCTTTAGAACAATTAAACCTTGATGATGCTGTACTTGAGTTAGGATTAACACCAAATCGTGCTGATGCCCTTAGCATGTTAGGGGTAGCACACGAAGTTGCAGCGATATTAAATCGTGAAGTGAAGTATCCGGAAATTTCTTATGAAAGCTCATCAGAGACAGCTTCAAATTATGTTCAAGTCAATGTAGAAGCAACTGACGATAATCCTTTATATATCGCAAAAGTAATGAAAAATGTCACGATTGCTCCTTCTCCGTTATGGATGCAATCACGTTTAATGGCAGCTGGAATTCGCCCTCATAATAATGTAGTTGATATTACAAACTTCGTACTATTAGAATACGGCCAGCCTCTTCATGCTTTTGACTATGACCGTTTAGGATCTAAGGAAATCTTGGTTCGTCGTGCAAAAGACGGAGAGAAAATTGTTACACTTGATGATCAAGAACGAACACTAACTTCAGAACATTTAGTGATCACAAATGGTACAGAGCCTGTTGCATTAGCTGGAGTAATGGGTGGAGCGAATTCAGAAGTACAATCTGATACAAAAACAATTCTTTTAGAGTCTGCTTTGTTTAATGGCCAACGTATTCGCACAGCTTCAAAAGATCATGGATTAAGAAGTGAAGCAAGTGCACGATATGAAAAAGGAGTTGACCCTAATCGTGTTCCTGCAGCTGCGGAGCGTGCGGCACAATTAATTTCTTTATATGCTGGTGGAGAAGTGCTAGAAGGAGCAGTAGAGGTTAGATCTACAACTTTTGAACCTGCTGTTGTAAAAACAACAGTTGAAAAAGTAAACAGAGTGCTTGGTATGAACATTTCAGCGGAAGAAATGAAGAGTATTTTTGAACGACTTCAATTTGGGGTGGAACTAGATAACTCTACAATCATTGTAACTGTACCTACTCGTCGTGGTGATCTAACAATTGAAGAAGATCTAGTAGAAGAAGTAGCAAGACTTTATGGTTATGATAATATCCCAACAACATTACCTGTTGGTCAAGCGATTCCAGGTAAATTAACTGATTACCAGGAAAAACGTCGCAAAGTTCGCCGTTATCTAGAGGGTACAGGATTATATCAAGCCATTACTTATTCACTAACTAGTGAAGAAAAGGCACCTAAATATGCTCTTGAAGCATCTGAACTAACTAAGCTTGCTCTACCAATGAGTGAGGAAAGAAGCGTATTACGTCTAAGTCTTCTTCCACATCTTTTAGATGCGTTACGATACAATTTGGCTCGACAAATTGATCAAGTGGCACTATATGAAATTGGATCAGTATTCCTTTCACAAGGAAAAGATGTTCAGCCGCTTGAAAAAGAACGTTTATCAGGAGCTGTTACTGGCCTATGGCACTCACACTCATGGCAGGGTGAGAAAAAGCCTGTTGATTTTTATGTTGTAAAAGGAATAATTGATGGTCTTGTTGATTTATTAGGCTTATCAGATGTGATTGAATATAAACAATCTAAACGAGAAGGCATGCATCCAGGACGTACTGCCGAAATATTCCTTGGAGAAAAGCGTGTTGGTTTCGTCGGTCAAGTGCATCCAACTGTTCAAAAGGAACTAGATCTTACAGAAACATATGTGTTTGAACTTTCATTAGTTGATCTTTTAACAGCAGATGTAGAAGAAACTCGTTTTGAAGTCATTCCTCGCTATCCTTCTATCACTAGAGACATTGCACTTGTTGTAAACAAAGATGTTATTGTTGGTGATATTGAAAAGGTAATTAAAGAAGCTGGAGGAAAAATGCTGAGAGATGTGGCTGTTTTTGACCTTTATGAAGGCGATCGTCTTGAAGAAGGGAAAAAATCAGTGGCATTCTCATTACGTTACTTCGATCCTGAACGTACGTTAACAGATGAAGACGTATCAAAGGCGCACGAAAAAGTATTAAGTGCTGTAGAAGAGAAAACTGGAGCAACATTAAGAGGGTAAAATAAAAACGAATCACCGATTTGGTGATTCGTTTTTTGTGCTTCACTTGAATAGGCTTAGTGATTGGGTAGGTTTTTGTTGAAAATTGTCTAATCGAAGATAAACGGTCCGTAATCGAAGATAAATTCTGAGAATCGAGGATAAACGGTCCGGAATCGAAGATAAATTCTCAGAATCGAAGATAAACGGTCCGTAATCGAAGATAAATTCTCAGAATTGAAGATAAACGGTCCGGAATCGAAGATAAATTCTCAGAATCGAAGATAAACGGTCCGTAATCGAAGATAAATTCTCAGAATCGAGGATAAACGGTCCGTAATCGAAGATAAATCTTCAGGAACCGCCGATAAATTACCCGAAATCACAAATAAACCCGCTTATTCGTTTCTGAGAACCTTATTGTTC